>NZ_DASTNG010000055.1:0-117370 GCF_035721105.1 Arenimonas sp.
CATCCCGCGGTCCGACCCAAACAGGCCCTTTAGTCGATCCCGGGTCCGGTTATGTGTTTCGAGCGTGGATGCCTGAAGGTAGCCTTGAATGTATGTCGCCAAAGCGTGCCATGCATTCTTGGTCTACCCCAGCGTGGGAGACCATCAACTACTATGTGAAGACTGACCGAGGGATCGGTCTAGGCCACAAACTGGTCTCCCTTGCCAAGCCGTTGCATCGCAAGTGGTTCGGTGAGGGGGTCGCAAAAGCCACCTTGGAGAAAATTGAAGGGCGCTGGGCTACTGTCCGACTGGAAAAGGACGAGGCCGGGACCAAAGCGAAGTGGCAACTGCCGAAGCCGGCCAGGGGTGAGTCCTATTCACCACGAGTGGACATTGATTACTCATGAGATACGCCACCGCGAAACGTCGCAACAAACTGCCCCCGTTGGAGCGGGCCTTGTTATCAGCGCACGTCGTCCTACTGGTTCACCAGGATAAGATGGACGAGACCGAAGCAGGGCGAACGCTTCGCGGGGCAATGGGCGTTCCGTGGTCCTTTCTCACTGCCCTCCAGTATCTGTCTGGCCAGGAAGCCATCGCCTCTATCCAAGGGCTGCCTGCGGGATGGACGAATAGCGAGTTGACCAAAGAGCGGGCCTGCGAAGCCATCTTGATTGCGGGACTGGCCTGCGCACATGGCCATCCCAGTGGTGCGGCGATGTCCGCCGGCCACCTGGTGTCGGCGCTTCGGAAAATAGGGCGGCCCGAGTAGCCCAGTGGCTTGGGGCTAGTTTCGATTGTGCCCGTGCTGCTTCGACAGCAGCACCGCTTTCCAATGCGTTTCCCGGTCGAGGACTTCCTGCTTAGTCGCGTGCAGATCCGCGACTTCGAGAATGGAGAAGCGCAGCGCGGCTAGGCGCTCCTCAGAGCCATCCAGGCCGAACTCCTGGCGCAGGGCCTTGTTGCCGCCGTGCCCGGTATTCGCATACGCGCACCAGCGGCCCCAGATACCCTCGGAGCCGTCGGCCTTACCCACGTAGAGCTTGCCCTTGGCGGTGTCGGTGATGAGGTAGATGCCCTTCACGCTGGACAAGGCTGCACGCCAGGACTCCAGGTTCTGGCGCACCACCAGGTCCAGGTGGGTCTTGGGGAGGGCGAGGTGCTTGTAGCCCGGGAACTGGCCGATGCTGCGGCGCTCGGGCAGAAGCTCGGACACCACCATGTTGTGCGCTATCGTCTCGCCTCTCAGGTATGACCAGCGAGACTTGTATGGGCTCGTCAGGTAGAGCCGGCCGACCCATTCATCCGCTGATGGCAACCGCTCAAGATTGTAATAGTGCAGGGCGCGATATTCGCCCTGCTCTTCGACGGCGCCATGGGAGCGAAATAGTCCGGCGAACAGCCAGCGGGTCGGAAGGCCGTCCTGGACCAAGGACACGACAAACTCGCGCTCGAAGTTTCGCCCCGTTTGCCAGCGCTGCCATTCGTCCCAGCGTCCCGCGAGGAACTCATCAATGGGCCGCTCGTTGCCGTTGTAGCGGCCCAGGTGAACCTTGGCCTTGGTGGCGGTCAAGGCGGGCTCCCATAGGGAGAGTAGGTCGAACAGGCGCACTGGCTATCCTCCGACGTAGACGCTGCAATCTAAGCACGTCGTGCGGATGCGTGGCTGGGTGAGAAAAAATCTCACTCGGAACCAAGTGACCTGCCCCCGATTTTCCGGGACATGCCTCAATCAGGCCACAGACAGAGGCCGCCAGAAATATAAGGACAGACCAGACCGTCGTTGACTTCGGCTCGACCCATACGCCGGGCATGGTTCCGTTCTAGGACTTCCACCCGCGGATCAGTTTTGAGCCATCACTTTTTTTGGGGCGGATGCGCTCCAGCGTCCGGTTCGGCACCTTACACATCGACCGCCAAGCTTGAAGCTCTCGACTCCCGCGTGAAGTAAAAGGTTTCGAATCAACCTCCGGGAATGCGTTTTTCATGCGGTTGGCATGACGTTGGCCCGCTTGGGACGACGCGCCGCTATACAAATTTAGGCCCGACAAGCATGACTATGGTCGCGGGATTGAGGCGCGTCCATCCTCATCCTCATTTGCGATGCGATCTCGCTGAACCAGCGTCCCTGGCAGTAGCCATGCGCCTACCCTCGGCCACATGAACAATTAAAGTCATATGGAACAATGGTTTAGCCAACCCTGCGCGAGGACATGGCGACCTAAGCGCACCTTAAGCCGCCCAGGCCCCACTTCTGAAGCCAGCATGCGCCGCCAGGAGCCAACCGGAGCAGCGGGGCAGCCCGGCATGTCCCGATCTCCCGGTGGGCCCAGGATGCGCCCGGGACACACTGGTGCTGCTCAATGCCCAGCGTGCCAGGGGCTCTAGTCATAGACGCCCGCCCCACCCCGCCACTCGGCTTCGAGCTCATGCGCCAGCTGCCGCATTTCGGCATCCAAACGAGACAGGAACACCACGCCCCCGGCTGATTCCGCCTGCGAGGCCGACTGAAGAATCACCGACCTTTCCCCGGCTCGCTGCTTCACCATGCGTGAGGTCGTTCTCCGGCAGCTATTGGCGACCAGGGACAGCAACACCCTCGACAGCCCCTTACCTCGGTGCTCCGGGGCGATGAAAACATAGGTCAACTCGAAGAAGACGCGAAGTTGCTCATCGTCATGCTCACCGTCCATCTTCAGAGCCGCAAAACCGACGACTCGCCCGTCGGACTCCAGGCTGAACCTACGGGTTCGAGCACAAAGACCGGCACCACGGAACTGACTGATCGCCTTTTCATCGGCGAAGGCCAACCGAGAGCTGGCCCTCCCCCGTGAGCAAGTCGCTAGGCGCTCAATGTCCACGATCAAGCGCCCGCAGTTCGCCGTATAGCGAGGCCGCAGCCGTCCTGTGCCGGGATTCCACATACCTCCCAAAAACGGGTTCGGAGCGCATGACGACAGCGGCCAGGCAAGCCGGCGAACCTCGATATATCCTCATGGGGAGGCGGCGACAGAAACGCTTCGCGTCTTTCGAAACACCAAAGTGGCGCGCCAGACACCAGGTGAACCTCTCTCCAAACCACACAGGCAGTCGATGATCGGCGGTGATCCGCCTCCAACGATCGTGGCTGCGCCGGGCACGGGCCTCAATCTCAGCAGCCGAGGCGAAACCATCCTCCGGCGTGAATTCCTGCTCTTCGACCCAGCCGATACGACTCGCCTCACCCGGCATCATGGTCACCCTGTCCTCGAGTTCTTCGCGCGAAATTCCGAAATAGCGCGCTTTGTCGTCCAGGTCATTGATCCAAATGGGCATGTCGTCCGGGGGAAGCGGAACCCCGTGCTTGATCAAGCTCTTGAAGTAACGATCGCTTCGATCACAAACCTCCCGATCGACCGCATTGCCCGTGGATTGGGATCGCAGGAACAGGAAGAGCCGCACACCAGGAACCTTTTCGCTGCCGATATCCGCCCAGGCGGCAGCCATGGACGTCTCACCAAGAACACGTTCCAAGCGCCGGCGGAAGGAGCGACGGAACATGCTACGGGGGCCATCTCCCTCTCCGGAGTAGAAGCGGAGAGCTTGACGCCCTCGGAGGTCGATGGACAAAGCACACGCATCGTCTCCCGGCAGGCCGGACCACCAAGACTCCAAGCTCGCCTTCTCGCCATGAATCACCGACGCGATTTGAAGGCCGGCGATCAACTCTCCCAGTCCGGGGATCTCGCGCTCCTCCCGAGCCACATTCTTCCAGCTGGGGAGCCAGACAGGCCCGAGGGCGTCCAGCCTTTGCACCGGGATAGTTTGAGGAAAAAAGTCCTCTTCTCCCTTTTTGGAATCGTTCCGGGTAGGTTCTGAATAACCCTTAATAACAAGGGAAAACGGCGCCTTTTTCCTCAAGATAGGTCCCGGGGCTGCTCCGGCATCCCATTCAAGCTGAACAACCTGCTGGGCACACCAGCGCAGGACGTTCCGGGAGTTGCTAAGCCGCATTCGTGCAGACCATGCATCTCGCGTGCAACGAGGCGTCGGCGGCTCTTCCATGCCCAGACTCCGGCATACAGCTTCGACGGCCTTGCCGCTGACCTGGCTCGAGGATCGGGCCTTTGTTGCTGGGGACATGGGTTCAGAATCCATTTCTTCTAGCAGGGCCTCAAGGTCGGCAAAGAATGCCCCCTCGTCACTGGCTACGTTTTCGTTACTCATGCTGATGCCTCCGATAGTGTGCTGGCCTCCCGTCGCCACGGCGCAGGCGCGCGGACGCCTGCCAGGTCGGCCTGTGAGAATTGAGTGGTTGGATCGTGCGGATTGACGCGGCGCGACCGCTGAGCGGTAGGCGCGGGTCCCCGGCGAGACGGGGCTCAGATAGGAGCGAGGTGTGCTTCAGGGGAATGGCGGTCAGCCAGATATCGGCCTCCGCGTCGACATTATAGTCGCGGCAATAGAAGCCCTTCGACGCCGCTCAGCCCAGGCCGCGGCAACCTTCATTTGCCACGGCGTAGGCCTGGCGAGAGTCAGGAAAGCCTGGCCACCGCAGCCGCTAGCGTATCCGGGCACAAGTGCGCGTAGCGGAGGGTCATCTTGATGTCTGCGTGGCCCAGCAGCTCGCGGACCGTATTGAGGTCTACCCCGACTCGGACCAGACGGCTGGCGAAGTGATGGCGTAGGTCGTGGAACCGGAAGTCCGTAATTTCGGCGGCCTCAAGGAGGTTCCGCCAGGCCGTCTTCGCGTCCCGGATGCCGAAGACCTCGCCGTCGGCCCCGCCCTGAGCAGCCCACTTGGACAGCGCACGATGAGCATCAGCGTTAAGCGGAATAAACCGCTGCTTGCCGCTTTTGGCGACCGCCGCCCGGACCGTGAGTATCTTCGCTTCCAGGTTGATGTCGGCCCAGCGCAGGGTCAGCAGCTCCCGACGACGCAGCCCCGTGTTCATCGCCAACAGCACCAGGGGGGTCAGATGATCCCCGTAGCCATCCCTGGGCAATACCGGATAGAGCGGCCTGTCCCGCTGGTCACGCCACTGATTGGCAGACTCGCGCCCCGCGATCAGGAACGCATCCCGGCGGGCCAGCGTCGCCCTCAGGCGCTTCTCCTCGGCCGGGCTCAGGTATCGGACGACCGACCGGGGTGCGACCGTCTTATTCCGAAGGCCCAGCAACGGATTGGCTTCGAGCAGCTTCCATTCGACAGCCTTACTCAGGGCGGACCGCAGGCAAGCCAAGTCTCGGGAGGCGGTTGCCTTGGTAACCAGACGCTCCCCTTCCTTCGGGGCATGCACCCTGCCCCGCCACCAGGCTTCGACCTTCGCGGTATCCAGGGCGTCCAATGGCAGGCCCAGCCAGTCCGGGAAGGACTTACGAATTCGCTCGACGTAGCGGGCGCCGCCCCTCAACTCGGCCACTGCCCACCCTTCGTAGTGCGCACTAAGGAACTGGCCCAGGGGCATGGCAGAGACCTGCTTCCCTGCGATGGCCGGAAGACGCTGCTGGAGGGCCTCGGACATCGCCTGAAGCGTTTGAGCGCGCGCATCGTCCAGGGATAAGTGCGCGGCGGCTCCGAGCGTCCTGCGCTTCCCACGCGCCCACTCGACGATGAAAGCTTTGTAGCCCGACGGTTGCACCCGGAGGATCAGGCCTTTCATGGCCATGTCCCGAATCTCGTAGGGGCGCTCTTGGGGAGGACTGGTAGCGACAATCCGCTTCGTGAGGGTAGTCCGCATCGGGGGTCTGCATCCGTAAATGGCCGTAAGTGCAGAGTAGGACGGGCCAAAAAGCGGCGCCCGGTGAGGAGCATCCGCATTACGGTGCAACAGACACAGCAGGCGCTGGCCGGGGAGATCCAGGCCAGTTCATGTCATCGGGGATCAAGCGCTCGGCAACGTCACGAGCTTCGGTGCAACGCACCAAGAAAATGCAGCCTTTTGGCCGGGAAAAGCAGCATTACGAATGCGCCGCTCTACCAACTGAGCTATTCCGGCGTGAGGCGCGGATTCTAGTCTGCGCCGCGTTCGTGGTCAATTTGCCGCGCCATTGGCGGGTTTCCGGCCATATAACGCGAGATTCAGGCGCGTTTTCGTAACGTGGACCCCGCTGCAGGAGACATCATCGCCGCAACAAGAGATCACCCCGCAGCGTGATCACCGGCCGCTTCAAAGGAGAAATCCAATGACGACCAACAACACCGAACTCCGCAAGGAGAAGATCGAAACCCTGAACGAGCTGATCCAGGCGACGCGCGACAGCGCCAACTTCTACGCCGACGCCGCGGACGCCGTCACCAACCCCGGCCTGAGCACGCTGTTCGGCGAGCTGGCCGAATCCAAGAAGGGGCTGGTGGGCAGCATGTCGCGCGAGGTCCGCGCCGAGGCCGCCGAGCCGGCCCAGTCCGGCACCCTGCGTGGCTCCCTGCACCAGCTCTACTCGACGCTGCGCGCCGAGATGGCCCGCGACCACGGCGACTACGCCTACGTGAAGGAGCTCGAGAAGAGCGAGGATCGCCTGATGGCGGCCTTCCACGACGTCATCAAGCGCGACGACGCGCCCAAGGCGGTCAAGGAGTCGCTGCTGAGCTACCTGCCCAAGGTGCAGCAGCACCACGACGCCATGCGGGACCGCAAGTGGGCGATGGAAGCCCGCCACTAAGCGTCGCCCGCCACCCACACTTCGCGCGCCCGGCCCGTTCGCGGTCGCCGGGCGCCCCCCGGGGACATTTCAGAACTGGGAGGAAACATGCTTAACCCAACCATCAAAACCAAACGCACGGTGCTGGCCGCCGCGCTGGCGGCACTGGTCGCCCCCGGCCTCGCCCTCGCCGACGGCATGGACATGAGCGGCTGGAACGCCGAGACCAAGGATGCTTACCGGGAGGGCCAGATCTGGGGCACTTACGTGACCAACCCGGCCCTTGACGCGCTCGATCTTCAGGTTGACGTGGAAGGCGACCGCGCGACGCTGACCGGCGACGTCGAGTCGATCATCCAGAAACGCCTGGCCGAACGCATCGCCCTGCGCGCCGACGGCATCGCCTCCGTGAAGAACGAGCTCAGGATCGACCCCGAGTTGGTCGTGACGGTGATCGAACCGGTGCCTGGCTATGCGACCTACGTCGCCGACGCCACGCTCGAGGCCATGGTCGACTCCAAGCTGCTGTGGAACCAGTACACCGACGGCCTGGACATCAACGTGATGACCAACGCCGGCGTGGTCACCCTGACCGGCCAGGCCGATACGCCGCACTCGCGCGCCCTGGCCGGCCGCCTCGCGGCCACCACGCCGGGCACCACCCTGGTCAACAACCAGCTGACGCTGGACCCGGACCAGAAGGGCCAGGTCGCCACGGCCGAGGCCGCCGACGGTGACGATGCGCTGAGCGATACCAGGATCGCGGCCAAGACCAACGCCACGCTGCTCTGGACCGAAGGCGTCCAGGGCACCGACATCGACGTGGAAGCCAAGGACGGCGTGGTCACGCTCGAAGGCACCGTCGAGAGCGGCTACGAGAAGGAGCTCGCCATCGAGATCGCCCAAGGCATCCGGGGCGTGGAGCGCGTGGACGCCAGCGGCCTGAAGCTGTCGCCGGCCACGGACAGCCTGAGCCAGCGCTGACGGTCGCGTGATCGACCTGGATGGAAAACAGACGGGCCCGGATAGCCGGGCCCGTTTTCGTTCCCGCTGCAGTGCGCCCCGGGATCAGTTCACGAGGTTGATGCGCAGTTCCTTGGGCAGGGCGAACACGACGTTCTCCGGCTCGCCCTCGAGGTGCTCGACCTGGCCGGCGCCGAGTTCCTGCAGCCGGGCCACCACGCCCTGCACCAGGACTTCGGGCGCGGAGGCGCCGGCGGTGAGGCCGACGCGGGTGGCGCCTTCCAGCCAGGCCGGATCGATGCACTCGGCGCCGTCGATCAGGAAGGCGCGGGCGCCCTGCTTCTCGGCCAGCTCGCGCAGGCGGTTGGAGTTCGAGGAGTTCACCGAGCCGACCACCAGCACCACCTCGCAGCGGCCGGCCAGCAGGCGCACGGCATCCTGGCGGTTCTGGGTGGCATAGCAGATGTCGTCGTGCTTCGGGCCCTGGATGGCCGGGAAGCGGGCCTGCAGTGCGGCGATGATTCCCCGGGTGTCGTCCACCGACAGCGTGGTCTGGGTGGTGTAGGCCAGGTTGTCGGGCTGGGTGGGCGCGAGCGTGGCGACGCCGGCCACGTCCTCGACCAGGTGGATGTGGTTGTCGCCGTGCTCGCGGCGCCACTGCCCCATCGTGCCCTCCACTTCCGGATGCCCGGCGTGGCCGATCAGCACCACGTCGCGGCCGGCGCGGCAGTGGCGCGCCACTTCGATGTGCACCTTGGTCACAAGCGGGCAGGTTGCGTCGAACACCTTCAGGCCGCGGCGCTCGGCCTCGGCGCGCACGGCCTGGGACACGCCGTGGGCGCTGAAGATCACGGTGGCGCCGGCGGGCACTTCGTCCAGTTCCTCGACGAAGACCGCGCCGCGCTGGCGCAGGTCCTCGACCACGAAGCGGTTGTGCACGACCTCGTGCCGGACGTAGATCGGCGCGCCCAGCGAATCGATCGCGCGCTTGACGATCTCGATCGCGCGGTCGACGCCGGCGCAGAAGCCTCGGGGATTGGCGAGCAGGATGTCCATGCGCGGATTATCCCTTGCCCTTGGCCGACCGGGGCGACGAAAAGCTGAACAGCACCAGCCCGACCGCGCCGCCGACGATGCAGGCATCGGCCACGTTGAAGGCCGGCCAGTGCGGCAGGTCGGTGAAACCCAGGTACCAGTCCACGAAGTCCACGACGTAGCCGTGGCGGATGCGGTCGATGACGTTGCCGATCGCACCGGCGATGACCAGCGCGAACGGCAGCGCCGTCCGCCAGTCGCCGCGCGGGGTCCGCGCCAGCCAGGCCACCAGCACCGCGCTGATCACGAAGGCCAGCCCGGTGAAGAACCAGCGCTGCCAGCCGCCCGCCTGCGACAGGAAGCTGAAGGCGGCGCCGTAGTTGTGCACCAGCGTCCAGTTCCAGAAGCCTTCGATCACCGGCACCGGCTTGAGGTATTCCAGCCGGGTGACCGCCAGCCACTTGGTGAACTGGTCGAAGGCCAGCAGCGCCGCCGACAGGGCCAGCCAGGAAAGCGCGTTCGGGCGCGGGCGCGACATCAGAACCACCGCCGGGTTTCGCCGGCACCATTGACGTTCTCGACGCAGCGGCCGCACAGGCCCGGGTCATCGGGGTGCTGGCCGACGTCGGCGCGGTAGTGCCAGCAGCGCACGCATTTGCCATGGGTGGTCGAGCTCGCGTGGATCCAGCCGCCCTCGAGCGGCGGCACCGGCACCGGCTTGAGGTCGAAGCGCGAGGTGATGAAGAAGAAGCGCAGCTCGTCCGCCATCGGCGCCAGGCGATCGACCAGCTCCGCCTCCACGAACACCTCGACCTCCGCCTCCAGCGAGGCGCCGATCGCACCTTCCGCACGCATCGGTTCGAGCACCTTGCTGACCGCCTCGCGCATGGCCAGCAGGCGGTCGAAGTCCGCCGGCGCCAGCGCCGCGTCCGCCGGCATCGGCGCCAGCCCGTCGTACCAGGTGCAGAACAGGACGTTGTCCTCGCGCGTCCCCGGCAGGTGCCGCCAGATCTCGTCCGCGGTGAAGCTGAGGAACGGCGCCACCCAGCGCGCGAACGCCTCGGCGATGCGGAACATGGCGCTCTGCGCCGAACGCCGGCCGACGCTGTCGACCGGCATCGTGTACAGCCGGTCCTTGGTCACGTCCAGGTACACCGAGCCGAGGTCGTTGGTGCAGTAGTTCTGCACCATCGCCACCACGGCGGCGAAGTCGTAGCGCGCGTACGCGGCCTTGATCTCCTCCTGCAGCGCATGCGCCTTGTGCACCGCCCACTGGTCGAGCAGCAGCAGCCGGTCGTTGGGCAGCAGGCGCACCGCCGGTTCGAAGCCGTTGAGGTTGCCCAGCAGGAAACGCGCGGTGTTGCGGATGCGGCGGTAGGCGTCGGCGGTGCGCTTGAGGATGTCGTCGGACACCGACATCTCGTTGCGGTAGTCGGCCGAGGCCACCCACAGGCGCAGCACGTCGGCGCCCAGGCTGTCGTTGACCTTCTGCGGCTCGACCACGTTGCCGATCGACTTGGACATCTTGCGGCCCTGCGCATCCACGGTGAAGCCGTGGGTCAGCACCTGGCGGTAGGGCGCGGCCCCGTCCATCGCGATGCCGGTCAGCAGCGAGCTCTGGAACCAGCCGCGGTGCTGGTCCGAGCCCTCGAGGTAGAGGTCGGCGGGCTTGCGCAGGCCATCGCCCGCGCGGGCGGCCAGCACGCCCTCGTGGGTGACGCCGGAGTCGAACCAGACATCGAGGATGTCGGTGACCTTGAAGTAGTCGTCGGCTTCGGCGCCCAGGAACCCGGCGGGATCGAGCGCGAACCAGGCGTCGGTGCCGTGCTGCTGCACCCGGTCGGCGACCTGGCGCATGAATTCGACCGAGCGCGGGTGCGGCTCGCCGCTGACCTTGTGCACGAACAGCGCGATCGGCACGCCCCAGGTGCGCTGGCGGCTGATGCACCAGTCCGGGCGGCCTTCGATCATGCCGGCGATGCGGGCCTCGCCCCACTCCGGCACCCAGCCGACCTGCTTGATCGCGGCCATCGCGTCGCGGCGCAGGTTGGCCTGCTCCATCGAGATGAACCACTGCGGCGTGGCGCGGAAGGCCACCGGCGACTTGTGGCGCCAGCAGTGCGGATAGCTGTGCTCGAGCTTGCCCGAAGCCAGCAGCACGCCGCGCTCGGCCAGCAGCGCGGTGATGCTGTCGTTGGCCTTCCAGATGAACTGGCCGGCGAACAGCGGCGTGCCCGGCAGGTAGACGCCGTTGCCGCCCAGCGGATTGATCTCGGCCGGCGAGTACTGCGCCATCAGGCCGTACTTCACGCTGACCACGAAGTCTTCCTGGCCGTGGCCCGGCGCGGTGTGCACGGCGCCGGTACCGGCGTCGGTGGTGACGTGCTCGCCCAGGATCAGCGGGATTTCGCGGTCGTAGAACGGATGCCGGAGGCGCAGGCCCTCGAGCGCGGCGCCGGCGGCGCGGCCCAGCACGGTGACGGTGTCGACGCCGTAGCGCTGGAGCGCGCCCTCGGCCAGGGCCTCGGCCAGCACCAGCAGCTGGCGGCGGCCGGCGCGCGCCGGGCCTTCGACCAGCACGTAATCGATTTCCGCACCCAGCGTGACCGCAAGGCTGGCCGGCAGCGTCCAGGGCGTGGTGGTCCAGATCGGCACGCCGACCAGGGCGTCGCCGGCGTCCACGCCGAACTTGGCGGCCAGCGCCTTCGGGTCGAGCGCGTCGTAGGCCACGTCCACCATCGGCGAGACCTTGTCGGCGTACTCGATCTCCGCCTCGGCCAGGGCCGAGCCGCAGTCGAAGCACCAGTGCACCGGCTTGACGCCGCGGCTCAGGTGGCCGCGCTCGATGATCTTCGCCAGCGACCGCAGCATGTCGGCCTCGAAGGCGAAGTCCATGGTGCGGTACGGATGGTCCCAGTCACCCAGGATGCCCAGGCGCTGGAAGTCCTTGGACTGCCCGGCGATCTGCTCGGCGGCGTACTCGCGGCACTTGGCGCGGAAGGCACCGGCATCGAGCTTGTCGCCGACCTTGCCGTGCTTCTTCTCGACCACCAGCTCGATCGGCAGGCCGTGGCAGTCCCAGCCCGGCACGTAGGGCGCGTCGAAGCCCGACAGCAGCTTCGACTTCACCACCATGTCCTTGAGGACCTTGTTCACCGCATGGCCGATGTGGATCGAGCCGTTGGCATACGGCGGGCCGTCGTGCAGCACGAACAGCGGCCGGCCCTTGGCCTTGGCGCGCACCTGCTGGTACAGGCCCTGCTGCTGCCAGCCGGCCAGCATGCCCGGCTCGCGCTTGGGCAGGTCGCCGCGCATGGGGAATGCCGTCTCCGGCAGGCTGATGGTGTGCTTGTAGTCCTTGCCGCCGTTATCGGTCACGCCAACACTCCGCTTTCCTGCCTGTCGTGGCGCAATACGCGCCGGGCTTGCGCCGCATCCTGGTCCATCTGCCGGACCAGGGCGGGCAAGTCGTTGAATTTTTCCTCGTCGCGCAGCTTGGCGACGAACTCCACCTCGAGCCGGCGCCCGTACAGGTCGCCGGTGAAGTCGAACACATGCGCCTCGAGCAGCGGCTCCACGCCCTGCACCGTCGGCCGCGTGCCCAGGCTCGAGACGCTGGCCATCGGCCGCGGCCCGATGCCGTGCACCCAGGTGGCGTAGATGCCCGACAGCGCGGGCCGCTTTCCGGCCAGGCGCAGGTTGGCCGTGGGGTAGCCCAGGGTGCGGCCCAGCTGCTTGCCGCGCACCACCTTGCCGGCGATCGCGTAGCGCCGGCCGAGCTCGCGCGCGGCCCCGTCCAGGTCGCCCGCGGCCAGCTGCAGGCGCAGCGCCGTGCTCGACACGCGCTCCCCGCCCGCCTCCACCGGCGCGATCGCCCCGGCGCGGAAGCCGTGGGCTTCACCCAGGGCCTGCAGCAGGGCCAGGTCGCCGGCGCGGCGATGGCCGAAGCGGAATTCCGGGCCGACCCAGACCTCGCGCGCGGCCAGGCGCTCGACCAGCACCCGCTGCACGAAGGCTTCCGGTGCCATCGCCGCCATCGCCGCGTTGAAGCGCAGCAGGCCGACCACGTCCATGCCCAGCCCACGCAGGCCTTCGAACTTCGCGCGCGGCAGCGACAGCCGGGGCGGCGCCTGGTCGCGGCCGAAGAATTCGCGCGGCAGCGGCTCGAAGCTCAGGGCCACGGCGGCCAGCCCCGCCGCGCGCGCACGCGCCCGCACGTGGCCGACCAGCGCCCGATGCCCCAGGTGGAGGCCGTCGAAGGCACCGATGCAGACCACGCTGCCCTGCGGGCACGGTGACCGGCCCTCGACGTCGCGGAACAGCTTGCTCATGCGCGAAAGTATAGCGTTTGCGGCACCTCAGGCCTCACGCAGCTGGCGCGGGCGCACGCCGGCGAGCAGCAGGCCCAGCCCGTAGGCCAGGGCGCCGGCGCCGACCACGGCCGCCAGCCAGGCGGCCCGCAGGTACCACGGTCCCAGGTCGGCCCAGTCCCCGACCTGGCGGCAGGCGTACAGCACGACGGCCGACATCAGCGCCGACGCGAGGGCGATCTGCAGGAACAGCCGGGCCCAGCCCCGCTGTGCCCGGTAGACGCCCTGCCGGATCAGGTAGCGCCACAGCAGGCCGGCATTGACGATGCCCGCCAGCGCCGTGGCCAGGGCGATGCCGCCGTGCGCGGCGCCGAATCCCCAGTACCACAGCGGGGTCACCAGGAGCACCGTCAGCAGCACGTTCACGAACACCGTGAGCACCGCCGCCCGCATCGGCGTCCGCGTGTCCTGGCGGGCGTAGAAGGCCGGCAGCAGCACCTTGCTGAGCATGAAGGCGGGCACGCCCACGCTCATGGCCATGACGCTGGCGGACACCATCCGGGTGTCGTGTTCGGTGAACGCGCCGTACTGGAACAGCGTGGCGCACAGCGGCCCCGACATCAGCGCCAGCCCCAGGGCCGCCGGCACGCTGACCAGGGCCACCAGCCGCAGGCCCCAGTCGATGGCCTGCGAATACCCCTGGGCATCGGTATCGGCGAACCGGCGAGACAGATGCGGGAGGATCACGGTGCCGATGGCGACGCCGAACAGGCCCAGCGGGAATTCGACCAGCCGGTCCGAGTAGTAGAGCCAGGCCTGCGCGTTGACGATCAACAGGGACGCGAACATGGTGCCGACCAGCAGGTTCAGCTGCGACACCGAGGAGGAGAAGATCGTCGGCAGCATCAGTCCGAAGACCCGCCGCACGCCGGCATGACGGAAGTCCAGGCGCAGGCGCGGCGCAACGCCCAGCCGGCCCAGCGCCGGCCAGAGCAGCAGCAGCTGCAGCAGGCCCGCCAGGAACACGCCCCAGGCCAGGGCGTACTCGCGGATCTCGAAATACGCCGCCAGGCCCAGCATTGCCGCGATCATGCCCAGGTTGTGCAGCACCGGGGTAAAGGCCGGCAGGCCGAAGCGTCGAAGGCTGTTGAGCACCGCGCCAGCCATCGCCGTCATCGAGATGAAGGCCAGGTAGGGGAAGGTGATGCGCAGCATGTCTGCGGTCAGCGCGACCTGCTCGGAGTCCTTGCCGGCGAACAGCAGGAACAGGCGGGCGATCACCGGGGCGAACAGCATGCCCAACCCGGTGATCGCCAGCACCACGGCCAGCAGGGCGCCGGCGACGTGGTCCAGGAAGTCCTTCAGCGCGGCCTGGTCGCCGCGCTGGTGCAGTTCCGACAGCACCGGCACGAAGGCCGAGGAGAACGAGCCCTCGGCGAAGATCCGCCGAAGATAGTTCGGGATGCGGTAGGCCACCACGAAGGCGCTGACCGCCGCGCCGGTGCCGAACAGGTTGGCCTGGATCTGGTCCCGGGCCAGCCCGGCGATGCGGGACAGGAAGGTCATGGCGCTGAAAACCGCCGTGGACCGCAGCAGGCCGCCCCGGCTCATGCCCCCTCTCCCGGGGTCCGGCGGGGGAATTGACTCAAGCTACTGAATCCCCCATAATTTCGGGTCTTTCCAGCTCCACCCCAGCAAGACCCCCATTTTCCCCGCCGGTTTGCACCGATCCGGCTATCCATCATCGATTTCAGGAGCCCTCCGTGGCCAACATCAAGTCCGCCAAGAAGCGCGCCAAGCAGACCGTCGTCCGCAACGCCCGCAATGCCAGCCAGCGCTCCATGCTGCGCACCGCCGTGAAGAAGGTCATCAAGGCCCTGGAAGCCAAGGACGCCGCCGGCGCCGAAGCCGCCTTCGCGACCGCCCAGCCGATCCTGGACCGCTACTCGGCCCGTGGCCTGATCCACCGCAACAAGGCCGCCCGCCACAAGAGCCGCATCAGCGCCCACATTAAGGCGCTGAAGCAGGCCTGATCCCGCGGCGCCCTCGGGCGCCCGGCCGATCGGCGAGAAAAGGCCGGCGAAAGCCGGCCTTTTTGCTGCCTGCGATCCAGGCATCCGGCGGACCGCGGCCCGGCCCGGGAACCCGCCGGCCGCGCCGGCACGCTGCACGCCGGACTCAGGCATTGCGGGACATCTCCGCGCGCGCCGCCGCGTCCTCCGCGGCCTCCAGCTCGGCGGCCTTCTTGTCGTCGAAGAACTGCTGGATCTTGAGCACGATCGGCCAGGTGCCGTCGCGACCGATGGCCGAGGCCATGAACCAGGGTTCCTTCCAGTCCAGCGCCGCCACCACCGCCTCGGCGCGCGCCTGGCGCTCGTCCTCGGGGATCAGGTCGCACTTGTTGAGCACCAGCCAGCGGGGCTTTTCCAGCATGCCCGGGTCGTACTTGCGCAGCTCGTTCTCGATCGCCCGCACCTGCTGCACCGGATCCACGCCATCGTCGAACGGCGCCATGTCCACCAGGTGCAGCAGCACGCGGGTGCGCTGCACGTGGCGCAGGAACAGGCTGCCGAGGCCGGCGCCGTCGGCGGCGCCCTCGATCAGGCCGGGGATGTCGGCGATCACGAAGCTGCGGTCCATCTCGACGCTGACCACGCCCAGGTTCGGGTACAGGGTGGTGAACGGGTAATCGGCGACCTTCGGGGTCGCGGCCGAGACGGCGCGGATGAAGGTGGACTTGCCGGCGTTCGGGAAGCCCAGCAGGCCGACGTCGGCCAGCAGCTTGAGCTCCAGACGGATCTCGCGCTCCTCGCCCGGGGTGCCGGTGCCAGCCTTGCGCGGCGCCCGGTTCACCGAACTCTTGAAGTGCACGTTGCCCTTGCCGCCGACGCCGCCCTGCGCGACCAGCAGCCGGTCGCCGTGGTCGGTGAGGTCGCCGATGATCTCGTCGGTCTCGACGTTGATGACCTCGGTGCCGATCGGCACGCGGATCACCACGTCTTCGCCGGCCTTGCCGAAGGCCTGCCGGCCCATGCCGTTCTGGCCGCGCTGGGCCCGGAACTGGCGCTGGTGGCGGAAGTCGATCAGGGTGTTGAGGTTCTCGTCGGCCTCGAGCCAGACGCTGCCGCCATTGCCGCCGTCACCGCCGTCGGGACCGCCGAGCGGGATGAACTTCTCGCGCCGGAAGCTGATGCAGCCGTTACCGCCGTCGCCGGCGATGACCAGGATCTGGGCTTCATCTACGAATTTCACTGGGTGCTTCCCGGGCGGCGGAACGGGACGTTCGCCGCGATTGTGGGCCGTCCGCGCCGCGCCGTGAAGGGCGCGGGCCGGGACCAGCCGGATTCTGAAACGAAAAGCCCCGCCGAAGCGGGGCCCTTCAGGCGGTACCGGGCGGGGTTCAGGCCGCCGGGACCACGCTCACGGTGCGACGCTTGTTCGGACCCTTGACCGAGAAGTCCACCACGCCGTCCACGAGGGCGAACAGGGTGTGGTCGCGGCCGAGGCCGACGCCCATGCCGGGGTGGAACTCGGTGCCACGCTGGCGGACGATGATGTTGCCCGCTTCGATGGCCTGGCCGCCGTAGATCTTGACGCCCAGGTACTTCGGGTTGGAGTCGCGGCCGTTGCGGGACGAGCCTACGCCTTTTTTCTGTGCCATGACGTTATCTCCTCGGGCTTAGCCGGCGATGCCGGTGATTTCGATTTCGGTGAAGTACTGCCGGTGGCCCATCTGCTTGCGATGGTGCTTGCGGCGACGGAACTTGACGATGCGGACCTTGTCGAGGCGGCCGTGCGACTTGACGGTCGCGGTGACCTTGGCGCCGGCGACGTTCGGGGTGCCGACGGTGACCTTGTCACCATTGCCCACCATCAGGACGCTGTCGATGTCGAAGCTCTTGCCTTCTTCCAGGTCGATCTTCTCGACCTTCAGGGTCTCGCCCTGCATGACGCGGTATTGCTTGCCGCCGGTAACGATGACTGCATACATGACCAGGATTCCTCTGTAGTTATTTTGACCAACGCCTGCCCGCGGTCGACGGACAGGAGCGGAATTATCGCCAAAAACCCCTTACCAGTCAAACCGTTCGACCAATCAAATGAACCTGGTTCATTTGATTGGTCGTAAGTCATTGACGTGGCGGGGGTTGGGGGCGGGTGACGGGGAGTCACGGGCTGCCGACAGCGGGCTGGTAGACTGCCGGGTTCTTCCCTCCGGAGCCGCCCCCAGGCGCATGGACACGATCCGCATCCGCGGTGCCCGCACCCACAATCTCAAGAACATCGACCTGGACCTGCCCCGGGACAAGCTGATCGTCATCACCGGCCTGTCCGGGTCCGGCAAGTCCTCCCTGGCCTTCGACACCATCTACGCCGAGGGCCAGCGCCGCTACGTCGAGTCGCTGTCGGCCTATGCCCGGCAGTTCCTGAGCGTGATGGAAAAGCCGGACGTGGACCACATCGAGGGCCTGTCGCCGGCCATCTCGATCGAACAGAAGTCCACCTCGCACAACCCGCGCTCGACCGTCGGCACCATCACCGAGATCTACGACTACCTGCGCCTGCTGTTCGCGCGCGTGGGCAGCCCGCGCTGCCCGGACCACCACTACCCGCTCGAGGCCCAGACCGTCGGCCAGATGGTCGACCAGGTGCTGGCCCTGCCCGCCGACCGCCGCTACATGCTGCTGGCGCCGGTCATCCGCGACCGCAAGGGCGAGCACGCCCAGGTCTTCGACCAACTGCGCGCCCAGGGCTTCGTGCGGGTGCGGGTGAACGGCGTGCTGCACGAGCTCGACGCCGTGCCCACCCTGGCCCTGCGCCAGAAGCACACCATCGAGGCCGTGATCGACCGCTTCAAGCCGCGCGACGACATCAAGCAGCGGCTGGCGGAAAGCTTCGAAACCGCGCTCAAGCTGGGCGACGGCCTGGCCCAGGTCCAGGACCTCGACGACGCCGCGGCGGCGCCGCTGCTGTTCTCGTCCAAGTTCAGCTGCCCGGTCTGCGACTACGCCCTGCCCGAGCTCGAGCCGCGCCTGTTCTCGTTCAACTCGCCCATGGGCGCCTGCCCCACCTGCGACGGCCTGGGCATCACCCAGTTCTTCGACCCGGGCCGCGTCGTGGTGCACCCCGAGCTGAGCCTGGCCGCCGGCGCCGTGCGCGGCTGGGACCGCCGCAACGCCTACTATTTCCAGCTCATCGCCTCGCTGGCCAAGCACTACGGCTTCGACCCCGACACCCACTGGAACGAGCTGACCGAACAGGTGCGCCAGGCCGTGCTCTACGGCAGCGGCGAGGACATCATCACCTTCACCTACCTCACCGAATCCGGCGGCCGCACCCAGCGCAAGCACGTGTTCGAGGGCATCGTGCCCAACCTCGAGCGCCGCTACCGCGAGACCGAATCGCAGGTGGTGAAGGAAGAGCTGGCCAAGTTCATTTCCGACCGCCCCTGCCCCGACTGCGGCGGCGCGCGCCTGAACCGCTCGGCCCGCAACGTGCTGGTCGCCGACCGCAACCTCTCGCAGCTCACCCAGCTGCCGGTGGACGAGTCGCTGGCCTTCTTCTCGCACCTGAGCCTGGCCGGCTGGCGCGGCGAGATCGCCGCCAAGATCGTCAAGGAAATCCGCGACCGCCTGCGCTTCCTGGTCGACGTCGGCCTCGACTACCTCACGCTCGAGCGCAAGGCCGACTCGCTGTCGGGCGGCGAAGCCCAGCGCATCCGCCTGGCCAGCCAGATCGGCGCCGGCCTGGTGGGCGTGATGTACGTGCTCGACGAGCCCTCGATCGGCCTGCACCAGCGCGACAACGAGCGCCTGCTCGGCACCCTCACCCGCCTGCGCGACCTGGGCAACACCGTCATCGTGGTCGAGCACGACGAGGACGCCATCCGCCTGGCCGACCACATCGTCGACATCGGCCCCGGCGCCGGCGTGCACGGCGGCGAGGTGATCGCCCAGGGCAACTACGAGGACGTGCTCAAGGCCCCGCGTTCGATCACCGGCGCCTTCCTCTCCGGCCGCCGCCGCATCGAGATCCCGAAGCAGCGCCACAAGCCCAACCCGAAGATGATGCTGCGGCTGCTCGGCGCCAGCGGCAACAACCTCAAGGACGTCGACCTGGCGATCCCGGCGGGCCTGTTCACCTGCATCACCGGCGTGTCCGGTTCCGGCAAGTCGACCCTGGTCAACGACACGCTCTACCACCTGGCCGCGAACGAGCTCAACGGCGCCTCGCACACGCCCGCGCCCTACCGCGAGCTGCAGGGCATGGACCTGTTCGACAAGGTCGTGGACATCGACCAGTCGCCGATCGGCCGCACGCCGCGCTCGAACCCGGCCACCTACACCGGCCTGTTCACGCCGCTGCGCGAGCTGTTCGCGCAGGTGCCCGAGGCGCGCGCCCGCGGCTACTCGCCGGGCCGCTTCAGCTTCAACGTCCGCGGCGGCCGCTGCGAGGCCTGCCAGGGCGACGGCCTGATCAAGGTCGAGATGCACTTCCTGCCCGACGTCTACGTGCCCTGCGACGTCTGCCACGGCAAGCGCTACAACCGCGAGACGCTCGAGATCCGCTACAAGGGCTACACCATCCACGACGTGCTGGAGATGACGGTCGAGGACGCGCTGAAGCTGTTCGAGCCGGTGCCCACCCTCGCCCGCAAGCTCGAGACCCTGGTCGACGTGGGCCTGAGCTACATCAAGCTGGGCCAGTCGGCGACCACGCTCTCGGGCGGCGAGGCGCAGCGCGTGAAGCTGTCGAAGGAGCTCAGCCGCCGCGACACCGGCCGCACGCTCTACATCCTCGACGAGCCCACCACCGGCCTGCACTTCCACGACATCGAGCACCTGCTGGCCGTGCTGCACAAGCTGCGCGACGACGGCAACACCATCGTGGTGATCGAGCACAACCTGGACGTGATCAAGACCGCCGACTGGGTCATCGACCTCGGCCCCGAGGGCGGCCACCGCGGCGGCCGGATCCTGGCCGAAGGCACGCCCGAGCACCTGGCCACCGTCGCCGCGTCCCACACCGGCCGCTTCCTGTCGAAGATGCTCGCGCCCGACACCGTGCTGCCGACCCGCAAGGCCGCCCAGCCCAAGGCCACGGGGCTGCCGCCCAAGGCCGCCGACAAGAAGTCCGCGCCCGCGAAGAAGACCAGGAAATCCGCATGAACCCGACCGTCTACACCCTGGACATCGAATCGCGCTGGCGCGACATGGATGCCTTCAACCACGTCAACAACGCCAGCTACCTCGGCTACATCGAGGAGGCGCGCGTGCGCTGGTTCAAGTCGCTGTCCACCGACTGGGCCGGCGAGACCTCGGCGCCGGTGATGGCCTCGGTGACGGTGAACTACCGGCGCCCGGCGCACTGGCCGGAGACGCTGCGCATCGAGCTGTTCGCCGAACGCGTCGGCGGCAAGAGCCTGACCCTGGGCCACCGCATCCTGTCGGCGGCGGATCCGTCCATCGTCTACTGCGACGGCCACACCGTGCTGGTGTGGATCGAGCGCAGCGGCCAGTCGGTGCCGCTGCCGGACAAGGTGCGCGCCGCCTGCGGCGGCTGAGCCTCAGGGCGCCTCGCGGCGCACCGGGAAGGTCGCGAACACGCGGCGACCGTCGGCCAGGACCAGGCGGATGCGCGCAACGTCGCCTTCGGCCAGTGGCTGCAGCGGACGCATCAGCATCAGGTGCAGGCCGCCGGGCTCGAAGCGAAGCGATCCGCCCGGCGCGACCACCAGCTTGCCGGCGGGCCGCATCCGGCTGACGCCGTCCTCGACCACCGTGCGATGGATCATCGGCATGCCGAAGTCCATGCTTTCGACGTCGGCCACTTCCACCGGCGCCGCGCAGCGATTGCGCAGCACCAGGTAGCCGGCCAGCGAGGCGGCGCCCGGCGGCGCGGCGCGCACCCACGGCGATTCGATCACGGGTGCGCAATCGACAGGTGCCCCAACGGCGGCTGAAGCCGACAGGACGAGCGTTAACCCCAGGGCAAGGCGAAGTGCGTTCATGCGCCTATGATAATCCCACGCGCCTCAAGGAGTTGTTGATGAAACGCACCCTGCTCGCCGCCGCCGTCACCCTGGCCACCGCCACCGCTGCCCAGGCCGCCGACACCACCCTCACCCTCTACAGCGGCGACTACGACGCCGTGGTCCAGTCCGAGGCCATGCCCGGTGGACCCGGCTACGCCCTGGTCAGCCGGGCGATCGGCTTCGACCTCGCCAGCGGCAGCAACGAAGTGCAGCTCGGCGGCCTGCCGGCCGCGCTCGACGCCAGCACGGTGCGCCTGCGCCCGGAGGGCGATGCGCGCGTGCAGGGCCAGCGCTTCGACTTCGCCCTGGCCGGGCAGGACGACCTGCTGCGCCGCACGCTCGGCCAGATCGTCACGGTCGAGCAGTCTGTCGGCGACACCCGGCAGTCCTACACCGGCGTCCTGCTCGCGGCCGGCAGCGGCCTGACCCTGCGCCTGCCCGACGGCCGGGTGAAGGTGCTGGCCAACTATTCGAACTTCGAACTGCCGCGCCTGCCCGCAGGCCTGGTGAACGAGCCGACGCTCAGCTGGACCCTCGCGGCCGGCCGCGCCGGCCGCCAGTCCTTCGACCTCGCCTACGCCACCGCCGGCCTGGCCTGGCGCGCCGATTACCAGGTGGATCTGTCCGGTGGCGCCCGCGCCTGCCGCATGGACCTCGAGGGCGCGGCGATGGTGGCCAACCGCGCCGGCGCCGACTTCAACGACGTGGCCCTGGTGCTGGTGGCGGGCGAACCCAACCGCACCCAGGCCTCGGGACCGCGCATGGCCAAGGCCTATCGCAACGAGATCATGATGGACGCGATGGCCGCCCCGGCGCCGCAGGCCGAAGCCTCCGGCGAATACCACGCGTACCGCATCCCCGGCAGCGCCAACCTGCCCCAGGGCAGCCTGCAGCGCATCCCGCTGGTCGCGCCGGCACGGGGCATCGACTGCAGCCGCCGCTATGACACCCGCGCCGCGATCGGCGACTGGCGCCCGCCGCAGCCGATGATCGACGCCAACTTCAATGCCGTCGAAGGCGAGCAGCCGGTGATCGCCGGCCTGGACTTCACCAATGCAAAGAAGGCCGGCCTCGGCCTGCCGCTGCCGGCCGGCCGCGTCCGCGTGTTCGACGGCGGCAACCTGCTCGGCGAGGCGATGCTCGGCCATACCCCGGCCAACGCCGAGGTCGAACTCGCGTTGGGCACCGTGTTCGACCTCACCGCCGAGCGCAAGCGCGAAGCCTTCAGCGTCGACCGCGCCGGCCGCCAGATGGAGGAGCGCATCAGCGTGCTCGTGCGCAACGCCAAGGACGAGGCCGCCACCGTGCGCATCCACGAGGCCATGCCGCGCTGGAGCGACTGGGAGATCGTCTCGGCCACGGTGCAGCCCGCCGAGCGCGACGCACAGTCGGCGCGCTTCGACCTGGCGGTGCCGGCCGGCGGCGAGGCGCGCCTGACCTACACGGTGCGGTATCGTTGGGCCCCCGACGTACGCATCGACTGAAGGCCCGGCCATGATCGAACTCCACCGCCACGGACACATCCAGGAAATCCGGCTGGCCCGCCCGCCGGTCAATGCACTGACGCCGGAGCTGCTGTCGGCGCTGCGCACCGCCGTGCAGGCGGCCCCGGCCGACGGCGCCCGCGGCATCATCCTCACCGGCGGCAGCCGGGTGTTTTCCGGCGGCATGGACGTGCCGCACCTGATGGGCCTGGACCGCGCCGCGCTGGTGGCCGGCTGGGCCTCGCTGTTCGCCGCCGCGCGCGCCATCGCCGATTGCCCCGTGCCCGTGGTGGCCGCGATCGGTGGCCACAGTCCCGCCGGCGGCTGCGTGCTGGCGCTGTGCTGCGACTACCGCATCATGGCCCGCGGACCCTTCCGCATCGGCCTGAACGAAGTGCAGGTGGGCCTGGTCGCCCCCGACGCGATCCAGCACCTGATGCGCCGCGTGGTCGGTCCCTACCGCGCCGAACGCCTGCTGGTGTCCGGCGCGCTGGTCGAGTCCGAGACCGCCCAGGCCATCGGCCTGGTCGATGAACTCACCGAGGCCGAGCACGTGGTCGTGCGCGCCCAGCACTGGCTGGAAGAGCTGCTGGCGCTGCCGGCGGCGTCGATGCTGGCCACCCGCCGCATCGCCCGCGCCGACCTGGTCGCGGCGCTGCGCGGTTTCGACGATGCGCAGCTCGACGGCTTCATCGACGACTGGTACGCCCCGGGCACCCAGGCCGCGCTGCAGGCGCTGGTGGCGCGGCTGAAGAAGTGAGTGTCGCGATGGTCCCGCGCGCGCTGCTGCTGCTCGCCTGCCTCTGGCTGGTGGCCTGCGCGAAGCCGGTGCCGGTGGACTACGCGAACTACGTCGGCCACTGGCGCGGCGACGGCACCCTGCTGGTGATCCGCGCCAACGGCCACGCCGACTACGAGCGGGTGACGGGCCAGTCGCGGCTGTCGATCGAAGGTGCCTGCCATTCCTTCACCGAGGACGGCTTCAAGATCGGCGTGGGCCTGCTCAGCGCCCACTTCGAGGTCAGCCACCCGCCGCGCCAGGTCGATGGCCGCTGGCGCATGACCGTGGACGGGGTGGAGCTCACGCGGGTCGACATCCTGCCGGTGGTGCCCACCGGCGAACCGGGCGAAGTGCTTCGGCTCTGAATCAGGCGCCGGTGGCGACCGGCCGGCCGCGATCGCTGGTCCAGCCGCTCCACGAGGGCGCATAGAGCCTGGCGCCCGGCAGGCCGGCCTGCGCCATCGCCAGCGCATGGTGGCAGGCGGTGACGCCCGAGCCGCAGGACAGCACCAGCGTCTCCGGCGACCGACCGGCCAGCAGTTCGCCGAACTCGGCGGCCAGCACCTCGGCCGGCTTGAAGCGGCCCTGGGCCAGGTTCGCGGTGTACGGCCGGTTCACGGCGCCCGGGATGTGCCCGGCGACGGGATCCAGGGGCTCGACCTCGCCGCGGAAGCGCTCGCCGGCGCGGGCGTCGACCAGCCAGCCCGGAGACCCGGACAGCCGGGCCAGCACCTCGTCGGTACCGACCACCTGGCGCAGGTCGAACGCGCCCTCATAGCGTGCGGGCGCGGGCGACGGCAGCTTCGACTCGAGCGGCAAGCCCTGCGCCGTCCACGCCGCCAGGCCGCCGTCGAGCACGGCGACGCGCGCGTGCCCCAGCAGCCGCATCAGCCACCAGAACCGCGCCGCCGCCATCGCGCCGTCGCCGGCGTCGTAGGCCACCACTTCGGTATCGGGCGAGATGCCCCAGCGCGCGAGCCGCGCGCAGAAATCCCCGGCGGCCGGCAGCGGATGCCGGCCCAGGGCCGCCGGCTGGCGATGGTCGCTCAGGTCGCGATCCAGGTCCGCATGCACCGCGCCGGGCAGGTGCGCTTCGCGCCAGGCGCGTTCGCCCGCGCCGGCATCGGCCAGCGAAAACCGGCAGTCGACCAGCACCACGCCCCGCGCCAGCGCGGGCGCCAGGGCCTCTACCGACACCAGCGGGCCGCCACTCACCGGGCCAGGTCCAGGCGTTGGCGGAAATTGACCAGCATCGCCGCGGTCGCGCCCCAGATGCGGTGGCCGTCGTAGCGGTACTCGAGCAGCCGGCGGCGGCGGCCGTGCCAGTCCACTTCGAGCTCGTGCACGTTGGCGGGATCGAGCAGGAAGTCGAGCGGCACCTCGAAGGCCTCGGCGACTTCGGACGGATCCAGCCGCGGCCGGTAGTCCGCCACCACGGTCGCGACCACGGGGTAAACGTGGAAGCCGGTGATGGTGACGAAGGGATCCAGGTAGCCCAGCGGCGAGGACTGCGCGGCGGCCAGGCCGACTTCCTCGTCGGCCTCGCGCAGCGCCGCGGCCACCGGGTCGGCGTCGTCGGCCTCGATGCGGCCGCCCGGGAAACTGACCTGGCCGGCGTGCAGGCGCAGCGCTTCGGTGCGCCGGGTCAGCAGCACCCGCGGCCCGCCCTCGCGTTCGACCAGGGCCACCAGCACGGCGGCCAGGCGCAGCGGTACGTCCGCCGGCAGCAGGTCGGCGAGTTCGGCGTGGTTCCAGGCAGGCCCGGTCGGGGGCTGGTCGAGCGGATGCAGCGCGCGGGGAAGGCGTTCGAACGGATCGGACCGCGGGCTCACACCCGCTGCGCCTCGCGACGCGGCAGGACGACGTCCATCAGCTGCAGGCGCTCGTCGTCGTTCATTTGCGACCAGCGCGCGATCTCGGCGGTGGTGCGGTGGCAGCCTTCGCACAGGCCCTCGGCATCCAGGGAACAGATCCCGACGCAGGGGCTGAGGACGGCGCGGTAAGGGGTTTGCATGCAGGCAAGGCAGGGCCGCCGCGCCGGGGCGCGGCGGCCTGCGGGATTACTTGGCGCTGACCAGCTTGATGTCGAGCACCAGGGCCTGGCCCGGGCCCACCGGGCGCGGGTTGTCGCCGAAAGCCTTGCTCGGCGGCACGAAGACTTCCCAGCGCGAACCGACCGGCATCATCAGCATCACGTCGCGGGCGCCTTCGATCGGGAAATCGCCGAGCTTGAAGGTCGACGGCTCCGGATTTTCCTGCGCGTAGGTGCTGAAGAACTCCTTGCCGGTCGACACGGAGCCGCGGTAGTGCACCTGCACCGTGCTCTCGAGGGTCGGCTTGGCGCCGGTGCCGGTCTCGATGATGCGGTACTGCACGCCGGTCGGCAGGGTGATGACGCCGGACTTGGTGCGGTTGGCGGCCAGGAAGGCCTCGGACTTGGCGCGGTTCTCGCGCGCGGCGGTCTCGATCTCGGCGCGGACCTTGGCGGTCATGCGCTGCTGCAGGCCGGCGATCTGCGCTTCCATCTGCTGCGCCGGGTAGGCCGGGGCCTTCTTGGCGTAGCCGTCCTGGAGCGCGCGGATGACGGCGTTGATGTCGACGTCGGCGCCGAGCTGGGACAGGCCCGAACCCTGGTCGTAGCCGATCGCGTAGCTAAGGACGGCCTTGTCCAGGGGCGCCGGCGCGGGGGCCTGCTGCTGGGGAGCCGGGGCGGTCTGGGCAACGGCAACGCCGGCACCGAGACCAAGGGCCGCCAGGGAGGCAGCCAACAGACGCAACTTCATCAGGAAATCTCCAGTGGTGAAAAGGGGGCGCTGTGGCGTCCCAAAGGCCGCGCTAGGATATCCCCCGCACGGCTGAACCGCTACTGACACGGGCCAGGCGCCCCTGTCCGACCCACGCGGACGCCAAGAGTTCCCTGAATCCCCGCCCGAACGGAGTCCCTATGACCTTCCGCAATCTCCTCGTCGAGGACGCCGGCGCCGTCCGCCGGATCACGCTCAACCGCCCCGACAAGCTCAACGCCCTCAACCACGACACCCTGTCCGAACTGCACCAGGCGTTCGCCGCCGCCGCCGCCGACGACGGCGTCCGCGTGGTCGTGCTCACCGGCGCCGGGCCGAAGGCCTTCGTGGCCGGCGCCGACATCGCCGAGATGAACGGCCTCGGGCCGGCCCAGGCCCGTGACTTCTCCCGCCACGGCCAGCAGCTGATGAGCCGGATCGAGCAGCTGGGCAAGCCGGTGATCGCGATGGTCAACGGCTTCGCGCTGGGCGGTGGCCTGGAGCTGGCGATGGCCTGCCACCTGCGCCTGGCCGCCGACACCGCCAAGGTCGGCCAGCCCGAGATCAACCTGGGCCTGGTGCCGGGCTTCGGCGGCACCCAGCGCCTGCTTCGCCTGGCCGGGCGCCCGGCGGCGCTGGAGCTTTGCCTGCTGGGCCAGCCGATCGACGCCGCCCGCGCCGCGGCGCTCGGCATCGTGACCCGGGTGGTGCCGGCGGCCGAGCTGGAGGCCGAGACGATGAAGCTGGCCCACCAGCTGGCGCAGGCCGCCCCGCAGGCGCTGCGCGGGATCCTCGACGCCGTGCTGGTGGGCGGCGAAGCCGCGCTCGACGCCGGCCTGGCCTTCGAGACCCAGGTATTCGCGGTCACCTTCGGCACCGAGGACATGAAGGAAGGCACCGCGGCCTTTCTGGCCCGCCGCAGCCCGACCTTCACCGGCCGCTGAGGACGAGTCCCGGGCGTGCTCCTGCATTCCTTCCCCGGTGGCCTGCGACTGGCCGGCCACAAGGCCGTCTCGACCGCGGGCGGCCTGCAGCCGGTGACAATGCCGGCGCGGCTGCGGCTGGCCCTGCAGCAGCACGCCGGGCCACCCGCCCTGCCCTGCGTGGCGCCCGGCGACCGGGTGGCGCGCGGCCAGCGGATCGCCAGCGCCGACGGCGAGCTGAGCGCCGACCTGCATGCCCCCTGCGCCGGCCGCGTCGAGGCGATCGAACCGGGCGATCCGGCCGCCCCACCCGGCCGCCAGGGCGCGCACATCGTGCTGGTGCCGCAAGGTGGGGCCGAGGCCCCGCGCTGGCCTGCGCTGGATCCCGACACCGCGTCGCCCGAGGCGCTGCGCGAGCGCATCCGCGCCGCCGGCGTGGTCGGTTTGGGCGGCGCCGGCTTCCCGACTGCCGAGAAGCTGTCGGTAGGGCGCGAACTGCTGGTGCTCAACGGCGCCGAGTGCGAGCCCTGGATCGCCTGCGACGATGCCCTGCTGCGAGAGCACGCGGACGAAGTGGTGCTCGGCGGCCGGGTGATGGCCCGCGTGGTCGGCGCCGCCCGGGTGCTGCTGGCGATAGAGGACAGCATGCCCGAGGCCCTGGCCGCGGCCCGCGCCGCCTGCCAGGCGCAGGGCGACGGCCGGATCGACGTGGTCGCGGTGCCGACGATTTATCCGCAGGGCGGCGAACGCCAGTTGATCCGGACGCTCACCGGGCGTGAAGTGCCGCGCGCCGGACTGCCCCGCGACATCGGCGTGATCGTGCAGAACGTGGCGACCGCGCGCGCCGCCTGGCGCGCGGTGGCGCACGGCGAGCCCCTGCTCGAGCGCATCGTCACCGTCACCGGGCCGGGCGTCGCCCGGCCCGGCAACTTCATCGTGCCGCTGGGCACGCCGGTCGCGCACCTGGTGGCACAGGCGGGCGGCTACACCGACGCCGCGCGCCGGCTGCTGCTGGGCGGGCCGATGATGGGCCTGGCGCTGCCGCACGACCAGTTCACCCTCGGCAAGCCCGACAACTGCGTGCTGGTGCTGGGTGACGCCGACCTGCGGCCCGTGGGCGACGAGATGCCCTGCATCCGCTGCGGCGACTGCGCCAGCGCCTGCCCGGCCCGGCTGCTGCCGCAGCAGCTGCTGTGGCAAGTGCGCGCCGATCGCCTGGACGAGGCCCGCGACCAAGGCCTGTTCGACTGCATCGAATGCGGCTGCTGCGACCTGGCCTGCCCCAGCCACATCCCGCTGACCGCGCACTTCCGCCACGGCAAGTCGGCGCTGCGGCTGCGCGCCGCCGAGGCCGGGCGCGCGGAGGCCGCCCGCGAACGCTACGAATCGCGGCTGCAGCGCCTGCAGCGCGAGGCCGACGAGCGCGAGCAGCGGCTGGCCGAACGCCGCGCCGGTGCTGCCCAGCCCGAAGCGGTCGCCGCCGCGCTGGCGCGGGCGCGCGCGCGCAGGACCGGCGACGGCGACGCAGGCCCCGCCACCGAAGACGACGGCGGGACCACGCCATGAGGACCTTCGACACGGCCGCCGCACCGCACCTGCCTGCCGCGCGCAGCGTGCGCGCGGTGATGGGCCTGGTGCTGCTGGCGCTGGTGCCGGGCACGGCTGCGCAGGCCTGGTTCTTCGGGCCCGGCGTGCTGGTGCAGGTGCTGCTGGCGGTTCTGTTCGCGCTGGGCTTCGAGGCCGCGATGCTCAAGCTGCGCGGGCGACCGCTCAAGCCCTTCCTCGGCGACCTGAGCGCACCGTTGACCGCGGTGCTGTTCGCCCTGTCGATGCCGCCGCTGGCGCCGTGGTGGCTCGCGGCGATCGGCGCGTTCGCGGCGATCGTGTTCGCCAAGCACCTGTACGGCGGACTGGGACACAACCTGTTCAACCCGGCGATGGTGGGCGTGGCCGTGGTGCTGCTGTGCTTCCCGCGCGCCTTCACCCAGTGGCTGCCGCCGGCCGGGCTGGACCCGGCGCTGGCGGTGCCCGGACTCATGGATTCGCTGCGCGCTATCCTGACCGGCGAGCTGCCGCCGCCCTGGGGCTGGGACATGCTGGCGCAGGCGACGCCGCTCGATACCGTGCGGACCCTGTCGCACCAGGGCGCCACCCTGGCCGAGATCCGCGGCCAGCCGCTGTTCGGCGACTTCGGCGGGCGCGGCTGGGAATGGGTGGCGAACTTCTACGCGCTCGGCGGGCTGTTCCTGCTGTGGAAGCGCGTGATCCCGTGGCAGGTGCCGGTGGCGACGCTGGGCGCGACGGTGCTCTTGACGCTGCCGTTCTGGCTGTACGACCCGGACCTGCATCCCTTCCCGCTGCAGCACGTGTTCTCGGGCGCGCTGGTGCTGGCGGCGTTCTTCATCGCCACCGACCCGGTCAGCGGCTGCACCACGCCGCGCGGGCGGCTGCTGTTCGGCGCCGGCGTGGCGGTGCTGACGCTGGTGATCCGGCGCTGGGGCGCGTTCCCCGACGGCGTCGCGTTCGCGGTGCTGCTGATGAACTGCGCGGCGCCGTGGCTGGACCGCTACTCCCGGCCGCGCATCTTCGGTGAAGGCCCGCGGCCGTGAGCGAAGCCCCGCGCGAAGCCTTCCGCGCCGGCCTGCAGCTGGGCCTGGCGGCGCTGCTGGCCACCGCCCTGCTGGCCGGCACCACCTGGCTGACCCGCGACCGCATCGTCGCCGCCGAACACCGCGCGCAGATGCAGGCGCTCGAAGTCGTGCTGCCCGCCGACCGCTACGACAACGACCTGCTGGCCGACGCGATCCAGGTGCAGGCGCCGGCCTGGCTGGGCAGTGAGTCCACGACCGTCTACCGCGCCAGCCGCGGCGGCGAACCGAGCGCGCTGGTGTTCGAGGCGGTGGCGCCCGACGGTTACGGCGGCCCGATCCGGCTGCTGGTGGCGGTGGACCCCGCGGGCACCGTGCTGGGCGTGCGCGTGGTCGCGCACCGCGAGACGCCGGGACTGGGCGACGACATCGAGGCCGGGCGCAGCGACTGGATCACCCGCTTCCGCGGCCGCGCCCTGGGCGACCCGCCGGCCGCCGGCTGGGCGGTGCGCAAGGACGGCGGCGACTTCGACCAGTTCGCCGGCGCCACGGTGACGCCGCGGGCGGTGGTGCGGGCGGTGCAGCGCGCGCTCGGCTTCGTCGCCCGGCACGGCGACGCGATCCGCGCGGCGCCGGCCGGCGATACACTGCGCATCCCCACCGCCCCCGACCCGGCGCCCGCCCGATGACGACGCCCCGCGCCATCCTCGAATACGGCCTGTCCAGCGGCAACACCGGCCTGGTGCAGCTGCTGGGCCTGTGCCCGCTGCTGGCGGTGTCGAACAACGCGGTGAACGCGCTGGGCCTGGGGCTGGCGACGGTCCTTGCCCTGACCTGCACCAATGCCGCCGTCGCCAGCGTGCGCCGGCTGACGCGGCGCGACGTGCGCATCCCCGCCTTCGTGATGATCATCGCCGCGGTGGTGACCTCGATCGAACTGGCGATGCGGGCCTGGCTGCCCGAACTGCACGCGGTGCTGGGCCTCTTCATCCCGCTGATCGTCACCAACTGTGCGCTGATGGGCCGGGCCGAGGCCTTCGCCTCGCGGCATTCGCCCGGGCGGGCGGCGCTGGACGGCTTCGCGATCGGCCTGGGCTTCCTGTGGGTGCTGCTGGCGATCGGCGCGGTGCGCGAGCTGGTCGGCGAAGGCAGCCTGTTCGCGGGCGCCGGCCCGCTGCTCGGGGTGCCCGCGTTGGAATTCTCGGCACCGGGCTTTCCGGGCTTCCTGCTGGCGGTGTTGCCGATCGGCGCGTTCGTGGTGCTGGCCGGTCTGATTGCGATCCGCCAGGCCTGGCGGCTGCGCCAGGCGGAGGCCGCGCGATGATGAAGGCCGACCAGCGCCGCGAGCTGTTCGCGCGCCTGAAGGAACTCAACCCCCGGCCCACCACCGAACTCGAGTACACGACGCCGTTCGAACTGCTGGTGGCGGTGACGCTGTCGGCCCAGGCCACCGACGTGGGCGTGAACAAGGCGACCCGCAAGCTGTTCCCGGTGGCCAACACGCCCGCCGCGATCCTGGCGCTGGGCGAGGATGGCCTGAAGAAGTACATCGCCACCATCGGCCTGTTCAACGCCAAGGCCGCCAACGTCATCGCTGCCTGCCGGATCCTGGTCGAGCAGCACGGCGGCGAAGTGCCGCGCGACCGCGAATCGCTCGAAGCCCTGCCGGGGGTCGGCCGCAAGACCGCCAACGTGGTGCTCAACACCGCCTTCGGCGAGCCCACCATCGCGGTGGACACGCATATCTTCCGGGTCTCGAACCGCACCGGCCTGGCGCCGGGCAAGACCGTGCGCGCGGTCGAGGACAAACTGCTCAAGGCGGTGCCGGCCGAATACCGACTGGACGCCCACCACTGGCTGATCCTGCACGGCCGCTACGTCTGCAAGGCCCGCAAGCCGGACTGCCCGCAGTGCGTCATACGCGACCTCTGCCGCTTTCGCGACAAGACTCCTGCGTCTGGGTAGCTGGTCGGGTGGTTGGGGGAAGAGCGTTTTTGGACGCGGATAAAAGCGGATAGAGCGAATAGAACGAATACAAAGAATATAAATTGAAGCATCAGGCGACGGCGGCTATCCGGGGACGCGACCCTCCCATCTAATGGCTTTTGCTCTATCCGCGTTCATCCGCGTTAATCCGCGTCAAAAAAGAAGCCCCCGGCCAAGGCCAGGGGCTTCCCAAAACCCACCGCTAAACAACGCGGATCAGAAGTTGAACTGGGTCCGGACCGCGTACTGCGCCGTCTCGTCGCCGGTGACTTCGTTCTCGCCCTGGGTGTAGTTGAACATCACCCGCAGGTTGGAGTTGATGTAGTAGTTCACGCCCAGGATCATCGACTCGGCCTCGCGGTTGAGCAGGTCCTGGTTCTCGATGTGGTCGTAGCGGGCGGTCAGCTCCCACAGGCCATCGGCGCCCACCTTCGGGGAACCGAACACGCCGGTGCCCGGCTTGTAGACCTTCTGGCCGCCGTTGAGCATCCAGCTGCCCTGCACGTAGTAGGTCTCGACGTCCTGGTCGGCGCCGACCGGCTGGCCGAACGAGGCGTTGGCGTACTCGGACTGGAAGAACAGCGGGCCGAACTGGCCGGCCAGCTCCAGGCCATAGGCGTCGACCTGCTCACCGCTGGCGCCGGTGGTGCTGGCGATGGACTGCGACGGACCGCGACGGCCCGCGTAGTTGGCCGAGGCCGACAGGTTGGCCGAGCCGGCGTTGGCGTTCTCGTGGCTGATCCAGCCGCCCAGGTGCAGGGTCTGGGTGCCGCTCATGATCGGCGCCCAGGTGGCGCGGCCGGAGGCGCCCATGCCCTCGTTGCGCGGGCTGGCGGCGCCGCGCAGGTTGAACACGGTGCCGCCGATCGAGTAGTTGCTGCCCGCGACCTGGTAGCCCACGCCCTGCTGGAACTGGCGGCCGCTGAACAGGCCGGTGGCCGAGGCGAACGGACGCTCCATCATCAGGATCTCGTTCGAGCTGGTCAGCTCTTCCATCGAGCGGTAGGGCTTGAAGTGACCGATGGTCAGCTTGCCGGCGCCGAACTGCTTGGCGATGTAGAGGTCACGCAGGCCGTCGAGGTTGCTGCCGGCGGCGAAGTCCTGCTCCATCTTGTATTCCCAGCCCCAGGCGCTGCCGCCGAGGGTGAGGCGGGCGCGGCGGAACTCGGTGGTGCCGGTGGCGCTGGCCACGTCCTCGTCGAAGGCGTAGCCGTCGAAGTGCAGGCGGCCGCCGACGCTCATCGAGAAGTTGCCGTCGGCGGAGGTGACCTTCAGGCCGCCCTTGGTCTCGACCTTGGGCTGGGTGGCGACCTGGGCCTTGAGCGCCTCGGCGGTGTCGATGTTGATGCCGCTCTGGGCGTCGTCGCGGGCCTCGAGGTCGTCGATGCGGGTCATGAGGGCGGCGACCTGGGCGCGCAGTTCGGCGATTTCCTGGTTGCTGGCCGCGGTGTCCTGGGCGAAGGCGGTATCGGTGCTGAGGCCAGTGATCGCGAGGGCGACGGCGGCAGCCAAGGTGGTCAGACGCATGACGGTAACTCCTGGTAGGTAAGGTGCAGTCCGGCGCAGCGTCGTGATCGACGACCCCTGCCCGGACCGTTACGGGGCGGTTAAGCGTGCACAGGCTGCTCCCGGGATGTGACGCTGACTTGTGCGTTTCATGACAGTCCCATGACGGCGCCGTCCGGGCCCCGGCGACACTGTCATACGGCTGTCATGTTCGAGCAACAGGCTTGTCACCCAAGCGACCTGTAATGGCCGCCATCGGGGGACCCCCTCCGACGCCGTCCATACCATCCCGAGGAGTCGTTACCGTGCTCAAGAACTTCAAGCGCAGCCTGGCCACCCTGGCCCTCGCCGCCAGCCTTACCACCGCCGCCCAGGCCGCCGAGATCACGGGCGCCGGCGCGTCCTTCGTGTTCCCGGTGATGTCCAAGTGGTCGGCCGACTACAACGCCGCCACCGGCCACCGCATCAACTACCAGTCGATCGGCTCGGGCGGCGGCATCGCCCAGATGAAGGCCAACACCGTGGACTTCGGCTCGACCGACGCCCCGCTCAAGCCGGCCGACCTGGCCGCCTCGAACCTGATCCAGTTCCCGTCCGTGATGGGCGGCATCGTGCCGGTGGTCAACGTGGCCGGCGTGCAGCCGGGCCAGATGAAGTTCACGGGCCCGCTGCTGGCCGACATCTACCTGGGCAAGATCACCAAGTGGAACGACCCGGCCATCGTCGCCCTGAACCCGGGCCTGTCGCTGCCGGACCTGGCCATCCGCGTCGTGCACCGCTCGGACGGCTCGGGCACCACCTTCAACTTCGTCAACTACCTCGCCAAGGTCAGCCCGGAGTGGCAGACCAAGGTCGGTGAAGGCACCTCGGTGCGCTGGCCGGTCGGCGTGGGCGGCAAGGGCAACGAAGGCGTGACCGCCTACGTCAAGCAGCTCAAGGGCGCCATCGGCTACATCGAGCTGTCGTACGCGCTGACCAACAAGGTCGCCTACGGCCAGCTGCAGAACGCCGCCGGCAACTTCGTGCAGCCGTCCGACGCCACCATCCAGGCCGCCGCGGCCAGCGCCGAGTGGACCAAGTCCCAGGACTTCTTCCTGATCGTGACCAATGCCCCGGGCGAGCAGGCCTGGCCGATCACCGCCACCAACTTCATGCTGATGTCCAAGAAACCCAAGAACCCGGCGAACGCCAAGGCGGCGCGCGAGTTCTTCACCTGGGTCTACGACAACGGCGCCCAGCAGGCCACCGACCTCGGCTACGTGCCGCTGCCGGCCCCGCTGGTCGAGCAGATCAAGGCCTACTGGGCCAGCTCGCTGAAGTAAGCCCCGCCTGACCCGGACGCGCGCGCCCTCACCGGCGCGCGCGTCGCTGTAAGTGACACCGCCACGCCGTGCCCCTCCCACGAGACCGCCGCGAATGACCACCGCCACCGCCAAGCCAGCTCCGCCCGCGCGCTTCATCGACGGCGCCGGCGACTGGATCTTCCGGAACATCGTCGCCATCGCCGGCTGGTTCGTGCTGATCACGCTGTTCCTGGCGGCCATGTCCATGTACTGGGGCGGCCGCGAGGCCTTCTCGGAGTTCGGCTGGGGCTTCCTGGTCTCGACCGAATGGAATCCGGTCACCGAGCAGTACGGTGCGCTCGTCGCCATCTACGGTACCGTCGTCACCACCGCCATCGCGATGATCATCGCCGTGCCGGTGAGCTTCGGCATCGCCCTCTTCCTCACCGAGGTGGCGCCGGCCTGGATCCGGCAGCCGCTCGGCGCCGCCATCGAACTGCTGGCCGGCATCCCCTCGATCATCTACGGCATGTGGGGCCTGTTCGTGCTCGCGCCGATCCTGGGCAACCATGTCTACCCCTGGTTGGACGAGAACATCGGCCCGCTGCCGGTGTTCGGCTTCCTGTTCGCCGGCCCGCCGCTGGGCATCGGCATGCTCACCGCCGGCATCGTGCTGGCGATCATGGTCATCCCCTTCATCTCCTCGGTGATGCGCGAGGTCTTCCTCACCGTCCCGACCCGCCTGAAGGAGTCGGCCTACGCGCTGGGCTCCACCACCACCGAGGTGGTCTGGGACATCGTGCTGCCCTACACCCGCTCGGCGGTGATCGGCGGCATCTTCCTGGGCATGGGCCGCGCCCTGGGCGAGACCATGGCCGTCACCTTCGTGCTCGGCAATGCCCACCGCATCTCGGCGTCGCTGCTGGAGCCGGGCAACTCGATCGCCGCCTCGATCGCCAACGAGTTCGCCGAAGCCACCACCTCGATGTACCAGTCGGCGCTGCTCGCCCTGGGCTTCCTGCTGTTCGCGGTCACCTTCATCGTCCTGGCCATCGCCAAGCTCATGCTGATGCAGCTCAAGAAGCGGGAGGGCAACTGATGTCCGCCGTCGCCGACCGCCTGTTCCTCAAGCGCCGCATCATCAACGGCGCCTCCCTGGTGCTGTCCGGGCTGGCCACGCTGTTCGGCCTGTTCTGGCTGGTGTGGATCCTGTGGACCACGTTCACCAAGGGCGTGGACGCGATGAGCCTGCAGCTGTTCACCGAGATGACCCCGCCGCCCGGGCAGGACACCGGCGGCCTGCTCAACGCCATCGCCGGCAGCCTGCTGATCAGCGGCCTGGCCGTGCTGCTGGGCGCGCCGATCGGCGTCGCCGCGGGCACCTACCTGGCGGAGTACGTCAACCACCGCAAGCTCGGCGAGGTCATCCGCTTCGTCAACGACATCCTGCTGTCGGCGCCCTCGATCGTGCTCGGCCTGTTCGTCTACACCCTGGTGGTGCGGACCACGGGCGGCTTCTCGGGCTTCGCCGGCGCCATCGCGCTGGCCTTCATCGTGCTGCCGGTGGTGGTGCGCACCACCGACGAGATGCTGCGGCTGGTGCCGACCCAGATGCGCGAGGCCGCGCTGTCGCTGGGCATCCCGCAGTGGAAGGTCACCACCCAGATCCTCTATCGCGCCGCCGCCCCCGGCATCATCACCGGCATCCTGCTGGCGCTGGCGCGCATCAGCGGCGAGACCGCGCCGCTGCTGTTCACCGCCTTCAACAACCAGTACTGGAGCATGGACCTGGCCGGCGCGGTGCCCAACCTGCCCGTCACCATCTTCCAGTTCGCGCTCAGCCCGTTCGAGCACTGGAACCAGCTGGCCTGGGCCGGCGCCTTCCTGATCACGGTGTTCGTGCTGCTGGTCAGCCTCACCGCCCGCTATTTCCTGCTGCGCAAGAAGATGAGCCATGACTGACGTTTCCATCGCCTTCAACACGGCCGTGAAGGTCGCCGACGAGCTGGCGCCGCGCGCGGCCAAGCTCGAGGCGCGCAACCTCGCCTTCCACTACGGCGACTTCGCGGCGCTCAAGGACATCAACCTGGTGGTGCCCGAGAAGCGCGTGACCTCGCTGATCGGCCCGTCCGGCTGCGGCAAGTCCACGCTGTTGCGCATCTTCAACCGGATCTATTCGATCTACCCGGGCCAGAAGGCCAGCGGCGAGGTGATCCTGGACGGCGAGAACATCCTCGACCCGAAGTACCCGCTCAACAAGCTGCGCAGCAAGATCGGCATGGTGTTCCAGAAGCCGGTGCCGTTCCCGATGTCGATCTACGACAACATCGCCTACGGCATCGGCCACTACGAGAAGCTCTCGCGGGCCGAGATGGACGTGCGGGTGGAAGAGGCCTTGAACCAGGCCGCGCTCTGGGGCGAGGTCAAGGACAAGCTCAAGCAGAATGCCCTGGGCCTGTCCGGCGGCCAGCAGCAGCGCCTGTGCATCGCCCGCGCGGTGGCGCTCAAGCCCGAGGTGATCCTGTTCGACGAGCCGACCTCGGCGCTCGACCCGATCGCCACCGGCAAGATCGAGCAGCTGATCTCGGAGCTCAAGCAGCAGTTCACGATCCTGATCGTGACCCACAACATGCAGCAGGCGGCGCGCTGCTCCGACTACACCGCCTTCATGTACCTGGGCGAGCTGGTCGAGCACGGCGTCACTTCCACCATCTTCACCAAGCCGACCAAGCAGCAGACCGAAGACTACATCACCGGCCGTTTCGGCTAAGGACAGGACACCGCCATGAACGACCACATCGTCAAGAGCTACGACAGCGAGCTCAAGCGCCTGGACGGCGAGATCAAGCGCATGGGCGAGATCGCCACCGCGCAGCTGGACGCTGCCGTGGACGTGTTCCAGCGCCGCGACAGCCAGGCCGCGATGCGGGTGGTGGCCAACGACGAGGCGATCGACGCGCTCGAACACGAGGTCAGCCACGACGTGCTGCGCCTGCTGGCGCTGCGCCAGCCGATGGCGCGCGACCTGCGCGAGGTCTACGCGGCGCTGCGCATCTCGGCCGACATCGAGCGCATCGGTGACTACGCCGCCAACGTCGCCAAGCGCACCATCGTGCTCAACCAGACCACGCCGGTCTCGGTCGGCCGTGGCCTGCCGGCGCTGGCCAACCTGGCCAACGCCCTGGTCCGGGAGGCGCTGGCCGCCTACACCGAACGCGACGCGGAGCGCGCGATGGCCGTGCGCAGCCGCGACGCCGAGCTCGACGCGCAGTACACCAGCCTGTTCCGGGAGCTGCTGACCTACATGGCGGAAGACCCGCGCCAGATCACGGCCTGCACCCACCTGCTGTTCATGGCCAAGAACATCGAGCGGATCGGCGACCACGCCACCAACATCGCCGAGAACACCTGGTTCCTGGTCCACGGCGAGCAGCCCGAGGGCGAGCGTGAGAAGCGCGACCTGACCTCGCAGTAGGCCCGCCGCGGTGCCCTAGCCTTCGGGCGCGAATTTTTTCCTGGCTTCTTTCCGCCGGGATCGTTTGCGGCGAACGCCCGTCGCACGAGGGGTCTCTTTCCCGGACACGCCGTGAATCCATCCATGGAGGCTCATCGAAAACGTCCATGTTTTCGATGGTCCGGAAAAGAGACCCCTCATGCGACGGGCGCCGGACCCGCCGGGCCGGGATGAATGGTCAAGAGAAAAGCCGGTGAGCCCTGATTGCACGCCCAGCGGCCGCCACTTGGTGCGCCTGCCGTCTGCGTCACCCCTGCGAGGCGAACCGCCGGGCTTGCGAGCCTTTCGAGCCCGATCCGCCGGCCCGGATGGCCCGCGGGCCGACGTGCGCGAGGGTCCTTTCCCGGGACATCGAAAACAGGGACGTTTTCGATGAGCCCCCATGGATGGGTTCACGGCGTGCCCGGGAAAGGACCCGCGCGTACGGCGGACCTTCGCGACAGCCGAGCCCGGCCCAGGGATTTCCCAAGACAAGACAGCCACTTAGGCCAGCACGGAGCGCAACCAGGGTTCACCCGGCCCTGAGGAAGGTGCGGTAGAATGCGCGGGCTCGATGCGTGGTGCGGGAGAGGGTGGCGAAAGCCACCGCCGAAGGCGTAACGCCCGTAATCGCTCAGGACCCGGAACCGTACCGCGCGAGCAACTCTGGAGAGACCGGAACCAACCGGCGCCGAAGGGGCATGGGACGCAGGAAGCGCCCAAAACTCTCAGGCAAAAGGACAGAGGGGCGCCCCCGTGCATCCGTGCGCGGCCCTCCCCTATCGGTCCGGACCTGCCATGACCCGCGAATCCCTGCGTTCCCTCGAGCACCACGACGCCTTCCTCGAACGCCACATCGGCCCGAACGACGCCGAGATCGCCCACATGCTGCGCGTGGTGGGCCAGCCCAGCCTGGACGCCCTCACCGACGCCATCGTCCCGGCCAGCATCAAGTCGCCCGGCCCGCTGGCCCTGCCCGCCCCGGTCACCGAGGTCGAGGCGATCGCCAAGATCCGCGCCATCGCCGGCAAGAACCAGGTCTTCCGCAGCTTCATCGGCCAGGGCTACTACGGCACCCACACGCCGAACGTGATCCTGCGCAACATCCTCGAGAACCCGGCCTGGTACACCGCCTACACCCCCTACCAGGCCGAGATTTCCCAGGGCCGCATGGAAGCGCTGATCAACTTCCAGACCCTGTGCGCCGACCTCACCGGCATGGAGATCGCCAACGCGTCCCTGCTCGACGAGTCGACCGCCGCCGCCGAAGCCATGACCCTGGCCAAGCGTTCGTGCAAGTCCAAGTCCAACCTGTTCTTCGTTTCCAGCGGCGTGCATCCGCAGACCCTGGAAGTGCTGCGCACCCGCGCCGAGCCGCTGGGCATCGAGCTGAAGGTCGGCGATGACGCCGACGCCGGCAACCACGACGTGTTCGGCGTGCTGCTGCAGTACCCGAACACCTTCGGCCAGCTCAACGACTACCAGGCCCTGGCCGACGCCGTGCACGCGCGCGGCGGCCTGGTGGCGGTCGCCACCGACCTGCTGGCCCTGGCCCTGGTCAAGGCGCCGGGCGAGTGGGGCGCCGACATCGTCGTCGGCAACACCCAGCGCTTCGGCGTGCCGTTCGGCTTCGGCGGCCCGCACGCGGCCTTCATGGCCTGCAAGGACGCCTTCAAGCGCTCGATGCCGGGCCGCCTGATCGGCGTGTCGATCGACGCCGAGGGCAAGCCGGCCTACCGCCTGACGCTGCAGACCCGCGAGCAGCACATCCGCCGCGAGAAGGCCACGTCCAACATCTGCACCGCCCAGGTGCTGCTGGCGGTGATGGCCTCGATGTACGCCGTCTACCACGGTCCCGAGGGCATCACCCGCATCGCCCGCCGCACCCACCGCCTGGCCAGCCTGCTGGCGGCGGCGCTGCGCGGCGCCGGCATCACCGTCGGCCCGGATTTCTTCGACACCCTGCACGTGGTCGGCGTCGACGCCGCCGCGATCCACGCCAAGGCCGAGGCCGCGCGCATCAACCTGCGCCGCATTGACGCCGGCAGCGTCGGCATCAGCCTCGATGAAACCAGCACCCGCGAGGACGTGGTGGCGCTGGCCGCGCTGTTCGACGTCCAGGCCGACGTCGACGCGCTCGATGCCGCGACGCCCGATGCGCTGCCTGCCGCGCTGGGCCGCACCAGCAAGTTCATGCAGCACCCGGTGTTCAACACCCACCACAGCGAGCACGAGCTGCTGCGCTACATGCGCCAGCTGTCCGACAAGGACCTGGCCATGGACCGCACCATGATCCCGCTGGGCAGCTGCACCATGAAGCTCAACGCCACCGCCGAAATGATCCCGGTGACCTGGCCCGAGTTCGGCAACCTGCACCCGCTGGCCCCGGCCGGACAGGCCGAAGGCTACCGCCAGCTGATCACCGAGCTCGAGGCCATGCTGGTCGAGTGCACCGGCTACGACGCCGTCAGCCTGCAGCCGAACTCCGGCGCGCAGGGCGAGTACGCCGGCCTGCTGGCGATCCGCGGCTACCACCGCAGCCGCGGCGAGGCGCATCGCGACATCTGCCTGATCCCCGACTCGGCCCACGGCACCAACCCGGCCAGCGCCCAGATGTGCGGCATGACCGTGGTGGTCACCAAGACCGACGCCAACGGCAACGTCGACGTGGCCGACCTGCGCCGCGCCGCCGAGAAGTATTCCGACCGGCTTGCCGCGCTGATGGTCACCTACCCGTCCACGCACGGCGTGTTCGAGGAAGACATCGTCGAGATCTGCGAGATCATCCACCAGCACGGCGGCCAGGTGTACACCGACGGCGCCAACATGAACGCGCTCGTCGGCGTCGCCAAGCCCGGCAAGTGGGGCTCGGACGTCTCGCACCTGAACCTGCACAAGACCTTCTGCATTCCGCACGGCGGCGGCGGCCCCGGCGTCGGCCCCTGTGCGGTGAAGTCGCACCTGGCGCCGTTCCTGCCGCGCGCCCTCGACGCCCACGCGCTGCGCTCGCAGGGCCTGGGCGCCGGCGACGTCGGCATGGTCTCGGGCGCTACCTTCGGCTCGGCCTCGATCCTGCCGATCAGCTGGATGTACGTGGTGATGATGGGCGCCGAAGGCCTGCGCCGCGCGACCCAGGTGGCGCTGCTCAACGCCAACTACATCGCCACCCGCCTGGCGCCGCACTACAAGACGCTCTACACCGGCCGCAACGGCCTGGTGGCGCACGAGTGCATCCTCGACCTGCGCCCGCTCAAGGATGCCACCGGCATCGGCGCCGAGGACGTGGCCAAGCGCCTGATCGACTTCGGCTTCCACGCGCCCACGCTCAGCTTCCCGGTCTCGGGCACGCTGATGGTGGAGCCGACGGAAAGCGAATCGCAGCACGAGCTCGACCGCTTCATCGACGCCATGATCCAGATCCGCGACGAGATCCGCGCCGTCGAGGAAGGCAAGCTCGACCGCGAGGACAACCCGCTCAAGAACGCGCCGCATACCGCCACCGCGGTCTCGGCCAGCGAGTGGACCCACGCCTACCCGCGCGAACTGGCCGCGTTCCCGCTGCCCTCGCTCAAGCAGGTGAAGTACTGGCCGCCGGTGGCGCGCGTGGACAACGTCTACGGCGACAAGAACATCATGTGCGCCTGCATCCCGGTGGATGCCTACAAGGACGAAGCCGAGGCCTGAGGGCCCCGGTGACGACCATGGCGCGCGCCGCCCATCCGGCCTTGAAGTTGCTCTGGGCGGCGCTTGCGCTGGCGCTGCTGGCCTATGCCGGCGCCTGCGCCCTGATGTACTCGCAGCAGCGGGCGCTGATGTACTTCCCGCAGGGCACGCGGCTGGACGCCATCCACACCGACTTCCAGCTCGACCGCGGCGACGCGGTGCTGCGCGGCTGGGTACTCAATCCCGGCCGCGAGGATGCCCTGCTCTATTTCGGCGGCAATGCCGAGGCCGTCGAGGGCATGCGGACGCGGCTGCGGGCCTGGTTCCCGGACCGCACCGTGTACCTGCTGGCGTACCGCGGCTACGGCGCCAGCGACGGCGCGCCGGAAGAGGCCCTGCTGTTCGACGATGCACTGGCGCTGTTCGACCACGCGAAGGCCGCGCACGGCGAGGGCCGCATCGCCGTGGTCGGCCGCAGCCTGGGCAGCGGCGTGGCCAGCTACGTGGCCGGACAGCGGCCGGTGGACCGGCTGGTGCTGGTGACGCCCTTCGACAGCCTGGTCGCGGTGGCCCAGGGCCATTACCCGTGGCTGCCGGCGCACTGGCTGCTCAAGGACCGCTACGAATCGGACCGACACCTGGCCGGCTATGCGGGGCCGCTGCTGGTGGTGCGCGCCGGCCGCGACCGGGTGGTGCCGCCCGCGAACACCGACCGTTTGATCGACGGCCTGCCGAAGGCACCGCAGGTGCTGGTCCTGCCCGAAGCCAGCCACGACTCGGTGTTCAACGACGACGACGCGGCCGACGCCATCACCCGCTTCCTCCGGGACTGATCCGCCGCGGGTGCGATGCCCGCCGGCGCACGCTTACGTCAGCTGCGCCACGCCGACGCTGGCCGCGACCACGGCGCCCACGACCCACAGCACGTTCACCCGCGCCCACAGCATCAGTGCCAGCCCCGCGAGGGCGATCACCGCATCGGCCGGACCGCGCACGCCGGCGGGCAGCACCGTTCCCAATAGCGCCGCCGCCAGCAGGCCCACCACCGCCGCATTGATGCCGGCGATGGCCGGCGGCGCCCAGCGCCGTCCCGCCAGCGACCGCCACAGCGGCAGCATGGCCGCCACCAGCACCAGCCCCGGCAGGAACATCGCCAGCAGTGCGATCGTCGCACCCAGCGCGGGCGAGGCGCCGGTCGGCACCAGCGCCCCGAGGTAGGCCGACAGCGCGAACATCGGCCCCGGCATGGCCTGCGCCGCGCCGTAGCCCGCCAGGAAGGCATCGTCGCCGAGCCAGCCGCTGCCGACCATCGACTGCTCGAGCAGCGGCAGCACGACGTGGCCGCCGCCGAACACCAGCGCACCGGCCTCGTAGAACGCCGCCGCGAGGGAGGCGAGCGACGCCGTCCCGCTGGCCAGCAGCAGGGCGCCCAGCAGTCCCGACAGGAACAGACCCAGCAGCGCCCAGGCCGCGCCGCGGCCGTGGCGAACGTCCAGGCCCGCCGTCGGCAGCGCCGGCACGCCGCGGCACAGCCACAGGCCCAGCAGGCCACCGCCCGCGATCACCGCCAGCTGCCGCCACGCCGGCCCGCCGGCCAGCATCACCGCCAGCGCCAGCGCGGCCAGCAGCGCGCGCGGCGCATCGGGCACCAGGCTGCGCGCCATGCCGACCAGGCCATGCGCCACCACCACCACCGCCACCAGCTTCAGGCCGTGCAGCCCGGCCGCCACCAGCCCGCCATCCAATCGAGGCGCCAGCAGCGCCAAGCCGAACATCAGCAGCGCCGACGGCAGCGTGAACCCCAGGAACGCCAACAGGCCCCCGCGCCACCCGCCCTTGAGCAGCCCCACCGCGAACCCGAGCTGGCTGCTGGCCGGCCCCGGCAGCGCCTGGCAGATCGCCAGCAGCTGGGCGAACTCGGCCTCGGTGAGCCAGCGCCGGCGCACCACGAATGCTTCGCGGAAGTAGCCGAGGTGCGCGATCGGGCCGCCGAAGGACGTGAGGCCGAGGCGCAGGAAAGTGGTGAAGATCGTGAGCGACATGACGCGAAGTCTAGCCGCGCCCTGCGGCCCGCGCGTTGCGCCCCGACGACTCAGTGCGCGGATTCAGCGCAGGCCTTGGCATAGCGCACCGACTCGAGCTGCAGGGTCACGTGCCGAATCGCATGGTCATGCCGCAGGACGTGGTTCGCCTGCGAAAGGACCTGGTCGGGGTCGCTGCCGTCGGCCAGCACGAGGTGCGCGGTCAGCGCGCTCTCCGACGTGGCCAGGGCCCATACATGCAGGTGATGGACCTGCAGCACGCCCGGCACGCCCTGCAGCGATGCGCGGATCTCGGTAAGCACCAAGCCCTCCGGCACGCCGTCGAACAGCAGGTGCAGGGATTGCCGGAACAGGGACCAGGTCCCGACCACGACCACGGCCGCCACGCCCAGGCTGGCCACGGGATCAAGCCAGTCCCAGCCGAACCACAGCGCCAATGCGCCGGTGACCACCACGGCGACCGAGACCAGTCCGTCCGCGACCATGTGCAGGAAGGCGCCGCGGATATTGAGGTCCTCGCGTCCGCTCACGAACAGCCAGGCGGTGGCGAAGTTGATGACGACACCCACCGCGGCCACGACCATCACCGTCAGGCCGTCCAGCGGCGACGGCGTCCCGATGCGACCGATGGCCTCCCAGGCCAGCGAGCCCATGGCCACCAGCAGGAGCAAGGCATTGGCGAAGCTGGCCAGGATGGAACCGCGCCGCCAGCCGTAGGTGTGGCGCTCGTCCGGCGGCAGGCGGGCCGCGGCCAGCCCGCCCCAGGCCAGCACCAGCCCGCCGACGTCGCCCAGGTTGTGGGCGGCATCGGCCAGCAGGGCCAGCGAGCCGGCGCGCCAGCCGTACCAGGCCTCGATCGCGACGAAGCCAAGGTTGAGGCCGATGCCGATCGCGAAGGCACGCCCGGTGGCGGGCAGGGTCGGCGCGTGGTCGTGTGCCACGGGGCTACGCCCCCGTTCCGGCAGCCGCCGGCTGACAGGGCGCCGCCTCCGGCAGGATCAGGCCGGCCATGTCGCCCGGGCCGGCACCGGCCGCCCCGGCCGCGTTCACGGCCCCATGCACGGGAACACCCAGGACGAGCGGTCGCGCCCGAAGACGCCGATGGATGCGATGCGGGCGGTGGCCATGGCAAGGAATTTACCAAAGCCGGGCACCGACCTGGCCGGCAGCCGCGCCGCAAGGACCGGGGCCTGGTGCCGGGCACCCGGCGCCGGCGACGGAAAGGAATCCGTCACATTGTTCGACTATTCTGGAACCATGGATACGAACACCGCCCTCGCCGCCCTGTCCGCCCTGGCCCAGCCCCACCGCCTCGCCGTCTTCCGCTGGCTGGTCGAGCGCAGCCCGGACGGGGCCTTTGCAGGGGAAATCGCCGAGCACCTGGGCCTGCCGGGCACCACGCTGTCCTTCCACCTCAAGGCCCTGCAGCAGGGCGCCCTGATCCAGCCCGAACCGCAGGGGCGACACATCCGCTACCGCGCCGACCTCGACGCCGTGCGCGGCCTGCTGGGCTACCTCACCGACAACTGCTGCGGCGGCAACGCTTCCCTCTGTGAGCCCGTCGCCAGCCGGTCCGGCGGTTGCTGACCTCGCCTCCCCCTTCGAGACCCCCGACATGACCCTGAAGATCGGCATCAACGGCTTCGGCCGCATCGGACGCCTGGCCCTGCGCGCGGCCTGGGCCTGGCCTGGCGTTCAGTTCGTGCGCATCAACGATCCGGGCGGCGATGCCGCCACCCTCGCCCACCTGCTCAACTTCGACTCGGTGCACGGGCGCTGGCAGCACAGCGCCGGGCACGAGGACGATGCGATCGTGATCGACGGCCAGCGCATCGCCGTCACCCGGAACAAGGCCATCGCCGACACCGACTGGTCCGGCTGCGACGTGGTGATCGAAGCCAGCGGCAAGATGAAGACCACCGCCGTGCTGCAGGCCTACCTGGACCAGGGCGTGAAGCGCGTGGTCGTCACCGCACCAGTGAAGGAAGCGGGCGTGCTGAACGTGGTGATGGGCGTCAACGACCACCTGTTCGATCCGGCGAAGCACCGCATCGTCACCGCGGCCTCGTGCACCACCAACTGCCTGGCACCGGTGGTCAAGGTGATCCACGAGGCCCTCGGCATCCGCCACGGCAGCATCACCACCGTGCACGACCTCACCAACACGCAGTCCATCCTCGACCAGCCGCACAAGGACCTGCGCCGCGCCCGCGCCTGCGGCATGAGCCTGATCCCGACCACCACCGGCTCGGCCACCGCGATCACCGAGATCTTCCCGGCACTGAAGGGCCGGTTGAACGGCCACGCGGTCCGGGTGCCGCTGGCCAACGCCTCGCTCACCGACGCGGTGTTCGAGGTCGAGCGTGCGACCACGCGCGAGGAGGTGAACGCGCTGTTCGCGGCCGCCGCCGAAGGCCCGCTCAAGGGCATCCTCGGCTTCGAGACGCGCCCGCTGGTGTCGATCGATTACCGCACGGATCCCCGCTCGGCCATCGTCGATGCCGACTTCACGATGGTGGTGAACGGCACCCAGGTGAAGGTGTTCGCCTGGTACGACAACGAATGGGGCTACGCCCACCGCACCGCCGAGCTGGCGCTGAAGGTGGGCCGCGCGTGAGCGAGGCCGCCGCCCGGACGATGGCGCGCCAGTACCTGGTCATCACCGGGAACTACTGGGCCTTCACCCTCACCGACGGCGCGCTGCGCATGCTGGTGGTGCTGCATTTCCACCAGCTGGGCTACTCGCCGCTGCAGGTGGCGATGCTGTTCCTGTTCTACGAAGTGTTCGGCGTGATCACGAACCTGGTCGGCGGCTGGCTGGGCGCGCGCCTGGGGCTGAACCGCACGATGAACCTCGGCCTGGTCCTGCAGATCGGCGCGCTGGGGATGCTGGCGGTCCCCGCGGCAATGCTGACCGTGCCCTGGGTGATGGCCGCGCAGGCGCTGAGCGGCATCGCCAAGGACCTCAACAAGATGAGCGCCAAGGGAGGCATCAAGCTGCTGGTGCCGGGTGCCGAGCAGGCGCGCCTGTATCGGTGGGTGGCGGTGCTGACGGGGTCGAAGAACGCGCTCAAGGGCGTCGGATTCTTCCTGGGCGGCGTGCTGCTGGCGGCGCTCGGCTTCGGCGGCGCGGTGCTGGCAATGGCGGTGGCGCTGGGCGCGGTCTGGCTGCTCAGCCTGGCCCTGCTGCAGAAGGACCTGGGCAGGGCCAAGGCCAAGCCCAGGTTCACGGAGATGCTGTCCAAGAGCGCGGCCATCAACCGGCTGTCGGCGGCGCGGCTGCTGCTGTTCGCCGCCCGCGACGTCTGGTTCGTGGTGGCGCTGCCGGTCTACCTGGCCACGACGCTGGGCTGGTCGAACGCGGCGATCGGCGGCTTCCTCGCCACCTGGATCATCGGCTACGGCGCGGTGCAGGCGCTGGCGCCTGCGTTCACCGGCCAGCGCGGCGGGCATCCCCCGGGCGGCGGCACCGCCTTCGCCTGGGCGCTGGCGCTGGCGCTGCTGACCGCGGGCCTGGCGGCGGCACTGGCCGCGGGCTGGCCGGCGCAACCGGTGCTGGTGGCCGGGCTGCTGGCCTTCGGGGCGGTGTTCGCGGTCAATTCGGCCCTGCACAGCTATCTGATCGTGGCCCATGCCCGCGAGGACGGTGTCTCGCTGGACGTCGGCTTCTACTACATGGCCAACGCCGGCGGCCGGCTACTGGGCACGGTGCTGTCGGGCGCGGTTTACCAGGCCTTCGGGCTGGCCGCCTGCCTGGCGTTCGCGGCCGGCTTCCTGGCGCTGTCGGCCGCGGTAGTGCTGGCGCTGCCGCGCCCGGCGACCCCTGCAACCTAAACGCGGGTTAAACGGGACGCTTCCGGCCGCGCATCGCCCGGCCCGCCCCGGGGCTCTTCAGGGGGTATGACAGCAAGGCCATTCCGGGCCATGCTCACCACGACGGAGGAATGGCGATGATGCAGGACCTGGCTTGGTCCACCGACCTCGAGGCAGCCCGCGCCGGCGACCGGCCGGCGCTGGAGCGCGTGCTGGGGCGGTCCCGCCAGGACCTGCGCCGCTACGCCGAACACCACTGCGTGGTGAACGACGTCGAGGACGCCGTGCAGGAGTCGCTGTTCACCGCCTCGCGCCGGCTGATGGACCTGCGCCAGCTCGAAAGCTTCACCTCCTGGCTGTTCCGGATCGTCAAGCGCGAATGCAACCGCATGAAGCGCGGCCTGCGCCGGCTCATGCAGGAGCCGATCACCGAGGACATCGCCGCGGTCTGCACCCTCGAGCACCGCGGCCTGGCCCGCGACCTGGCCGCCGCGATGGAGTCGCTGCCGGCCCACTACCGCGAAATCGTGCTGCTGCGTGACCTCGAAGGCCTGACGATCGAGGAGCTGTCGCAGCGGCTGGACCTGACCCGCGAGGCCACCAAGGCCCGCCTGCACCGCGCGCGTTCACTCGCCCGCGAATACCTGAAAGACTGAACCCACCCCGCGGGCCCGCCCGCAATCCATAGAGAGAGATAGATCATGTCGAACAAATCCACCAAGTCCATCGTGATGGTCGCCGGCGCCCTGGTGCTGGGCAGCATGGCCCTCGCCAATTCGGCGTTCGCCATGAGCCCGCTGGGCCAGGGCTATGCGCTGGCCGCCAGCGACCACGGCGACCACACCGAGGGCAAGTGCGGCGAAGGCAAGTGCGGCGAAAGCAAGGCCGAAGGCGAAGGCAAGTGCGGCGAAGGCCATTGCGGCGCCGAGAAGGGCGAGCACGAGGGCAACTGCGGCGCGGCCAAGGCCGAGGGCGAAGGCAAGTGCGGTGAGGGCAAGTGCGGCGCCGACAAGGCCGAGGGCGAGGGCAAGTGCGGTGAAGGCAAGTGCGGCGCCGACAAGGCCGAAGGCGAAGGCAAGTGCGGCGGCCAGGCCTGAGATCGCGATGACGGCCATCCCTCCCCTCTCTCCGGTGGCCGCCGGCCTCGGCCTGCGGCGGGCCCTCATGGGTCCGCTGCAGGCCGCAGCGCCGGGAGACTTCGATTTCCTCGAATGCGCGCCGGACAACTGGATCGGCGTGGGCGGTCGCTTCGGCGAAGGCCTGCGCGAGCTCAGCGCCCGGCATCCGCTGGTCTGCCACGGCCTGTCGCTGTCGCTCGGCGCGGTCGAACCCTTCGACGAGACCTACCTGCTGAAGCTGCGCCGCTTCCTCGACGAACACCGGGTGCCGATCTACAGCGAGCACCTGTCTTACTGCAGCGACGACGGCCAGCTCTACGACCTGATGCCGATTCCGTTCACCGAAGAGGCCGTGCACCACGTCGCCGGCCGGATCCGCCACGTGCAGGACGCGCTGGGCCGGCGCATCGCCGTCGAGAACATCTCCTACTACGCCGCGCCCTACCAGGCGATGCCCGAGATCGACTTCATCAACGCCGTGCTGGCCGAGGCCGACTGCGACCTGCTGCTGGACGTGAACAACATCTTCGTCAACGCGGTGAACCACCGCTACGACGCCCACGATTTCCTGCGCCGCCTGCCGGGCGCGCGCATCGCCTACTACCACGTCGCCGGCCACTACGACGAAGCCGACGACCTGAAGGTGGACACCCACGGCGCGCCGGTGAAACCGGGCGTGTGGGACCTGCTCGACACCGCCTGCGCCAGCTTCGGGCCGCGACCGGCGCTGCTCGAGCGCGACTTCAATTTCCCGCCCTACGCCGAGCTGGTGGCGGAAGTGGCGACCGTGCGCGACACGCTGCGCCGCCATGCGCCCGCCGAGGTCAGCCATGCCCGCGCCTGAGGCGCTGCGGCGGCAGCAGTTCGCGCTGGCCGCGCACATCCGCGACCCGGCGCACGCCGCCCCGCCGCCGGGGCTCGAGGATCGCCGCCTGCAGGTTTACCGCGACCTGTTCTTCAACAGCCTCGAAGGGCTGCTGGCGGGCAATTTCCCGGTGATCCGCCAGGTGCTCGACGGCGATCGCTGGCGCGCGCTGGTGCGCGACTTCTATCGCGAGCACCGCTGCGCGACGCCGCTGTTCCCCGAGCTGCCGCGCGAGTTCCTGCAGTACCTGCAGGCCCGCGGCGTGCGTGCGGGCGACCCGCCGTGGCTGCTGGAGCTGGCGCACTACGAATGGGTGGAGCTGGCGCTGGACCTCAGCGACGCCGAATTGCCGCCGCACGACCCGGACGGCGACCTGCTGGCCGGACGCCCACTGCTGTCGCCGCTGGCCTGGGCGCTCGCCTATGCGTGGCCGGTGCACCGGATCTCGCCGGCGCACCAGCCCCGCCAGGCGCCGGCGCAGCCGACCTTCCTGCTGGTGCAGCGCGGCGCCAACCATCGGGTCAGGTTCAATGAACTCACGGCGCTCAGCTTCCGCCTGCTGCAGCGCCTGGCCGACGAACCGGCGCTGACCGGCCGCCAACAGCTGCTGGCCCTGGCGGCCGAAGCCGGCGCCGGCGACACCGACGCGTTCCTGGCCCAGGGCCGGGCCATGCTCGAACAGTTCCAGGCCGCGGGCATCGTCCCCGGCATCCACGCTTCCTGACGGAGACTCCACGATGCGACATTCCCTCGGCGACCGCTGGGTCGCCCTGACCGAACGGCTGGACGGCACCGGCCACTGGCTCGCCCCCCTCGGCCTGCGCCTGATCCTGGCCTGGGAGTTCTGGGAGGCCGGGATGCAGAAGTTCCGCGGCGAGAATTGGTTCACCGGCATCCAGGACAAGTTCCCGGTGCCCTTCAACCTCGCGCCGGTGGACCTGAGCTGGACCCTGGCGACCTGGGCCGAACTGATCGGCGCCGTCGCGCTGGCGCTGGGGCTGGGCACGCGCTTCTTCGCGTTCGCACTGCTGGTGCTGACGGCGGTGGCGACCGTGTCGGTGCACTGGCCGGCCGACTACGCCAGCGTGTCCGAGCTTTGGCGCGGCTACGCGATCAGCGACAAGGGCTTTGGCAACTTCAAGCTGCCGCTGCTGTTCGCGCTGATGCTGCTGCCGCTGGTGTTCCAGGGCGGCGGCAAGTTCAGCCTCGACGCCGTGCTGGCGGCCCGTGCCGGCACCGCTCCGCGCGCCCCGGTGTAGGACGTGATGGCCTGGGGCCTGGCGGCCGGGGTGCTGGGCCTGCCGCTGGCGCTGCTGGTGCCGTCGTTGGGCATCGCGCTGCTGGTGGCGGGCGTCGTGCTGGTGGCCGTGGATCGCCTGTTGCTGGCCTGACCCTCTGCTATCCTGCGCGGCATGGAATCCAACTCCCTGCCGCGCATGGCCGAGCGCTTCCGCGGCTTCCTTCCCGTGGTGGTGGACGTCGAGACCGGCGGCTTCGACTGCACGCGCCACGCGCTGCTGGAAATCGCCGCGGTGCCGATCGAGCTCGACGCCGAAGGCTGGTACGTGCCGGGTGAAACGGTCAGCAGCCACGTCGAACCCTACGAAGGCTCGGAGATCGACCCCAAGTCGCTGGAAATCACCGGCATCCGCCTGGACTCGCCGCTGCGCGGCGCACTGGAAGAGCGCGCCGCGCTCGACCACATCTTCGCGCCGGTGCGCGCCGCGGCCAAACGCCACGGCTGCCAGCGCGCGATCCTGGTCGGCCACAACGCCCATTTCGACCTCGGCTTCCTCAATGCCGCGGTCGCGCGCGTGGGCCACAAGCGCAACCCGTTTCATCCCTTCAGCACGTTCGACACCGTAACCTTGGCCGGCATGGCCTATGGGCAGACGGTGCTCAGCCGCGCGGTGCAGGCGGCCGGCCTGCCCTGGGACGGCGAGCAGGCGCATTCGGCCGTGTACGACACCGAGCGCACCGCGCAGCTGTTCTGCGCCGTGCTCAACCGCTGGCGCCAGTTCGCCGAGAAGGACCTGGAAGCCGCGCAAGAGGATTGATCGCCGCCCCCACCGGGAGTCACGCCATGATCCACGACAGCATCCTCGGCACCGTGGGCGACACGCCCATCGTCCGCATCAACCGCCTCGCCCCGCCCGGCGTCACGATGTACGCCAAGCTCGAGTTCTTCAATCCGATGTCGTCGGTGAAGGACCGGCTGGCGCTGGCCATCATCCTCGACGCCGAACAGCGCGGCGAACTCCAGCCGGGCCAGATGGTGGTCGAGGCCACCTCGGGCAACACCGGCGTGGCGCTGGCCATGGTCTGCGCGGCGCGCGGCTATCCCTTCGTCGCCTTCATGACCGAAACCTTCTCGGTCGAGCGCCGCAAGCTGATGCGGGCGCTGGGCGCCAAGGTCATCCTGACGCCGGCGGCCGAGCGCGGCAGCGGCATGGTGAAGCGCGCGGAGGAATTCGCGGCCAGGCACGGCGCCTTCCTGTCGCGGCAGTTCGAGAACGAGGCCAACCCGGCCTACCACCGCAGCACCACCGGGCCGGAGATCCTGCGCGACTTCGCGGCGAAGCGGCTGGATTGGTTCGTGGCGGGCTACGGCACCGGCGGCACCATCACCGGCGCCGGCGAAATGCTGAAGCTGGCCCGCCCCGACCTCAAGATCGCGGTCACCGAGCCCGACGGCGCCGCCTTGCTGTCGGGCAAGCCCTGGGCCCCGCACAAGATCCAGGGCTGGTCCCCGGACTTCATCCCGACCGTGCTCAACCGCGACATCTACGACCTGATCGTGCCCGTGACCGACGTGATGGCCCGCGACACTGCGCGCGAGCTGGCCACGCAGGAGGGCATCTTCTGCGGCATCTCCGGCGGCGGCAGCTTCGCCGCGGCGCTGGAGCTGGCCAAGACCCTCGAGCAGGGCAGCGTGGTGCTGGCCATGATCGCCGATACCGGCGAACGCTACCTCAGCACCTTCCTCTTCGAAGGCATCAACGAGGGCTCCGACGACGACTGGGCCGCGGCGCTGTAGCGGGGCGGCTGGCGCTGTAGGTGGGGCCCGCTGTCCGAACGCGGATCAGAGCGGAAACATCGGATAAGAGCGGTAAAGAAAAAAGGGTGGTGTTTCGCGAGTTGAAACACCTCGCGAAACACCACCCTTCGTCTTGCTCGATCCGCCCTTATCCGACGTTTCCGCTCTGATCCGCGTTAAGCCACGCGACCCAACCTACAGCGCCAAGTTCCTCAACTACGCCCCATCCCGCGGCTTGCGGAAGCGGGCGGCGCGGGCCTTGATGCCGCGCCAGAGGCCGTAGCAGCTGATGGCGATCCAGGCCAGCTGCATGATGGTGGTCGAGATCACGTCGCGGAAATCCGGCGACGGCCCGAAGATCGACACCAGGATGAAGATCGCGCCGAACAGGTTCGCCAGCTGGTAGCCCAGCGCATCGCTGGCCAGCCTGCCGGCCTGGAGCAGGAAGAACGAGCCGAGCACGAAGCCCACGCCCGCCAGGCCCACGAAGTCGAACCACTGCAGGCTCATGCCTTCGCTCCCCGCTGGCGCACCACTTCGAACAGCGCCACGCCGGTGGCGACCGAGACGTTGAGGCTTTCCATTTCGCCGGGCATCGGGATCTTCACCAGCCCGTCGCAATGCTCGCGCGTCAGGCGGCGCATGCCCTCGCCTTCGCCGCCCATCACGATGGCGACGTTGCCGGTGAAGTCGATGGCGTGGATGGCCTGGGTGGCGGCGCCGTCGAGGCCGTAGATCCACACGCCCAGCTCCTGCAGCGCACGCAGGGTGCGCGCCAGGTTGGTGACGCTGACGACCGGGATGCGGTCGGCGGCGCCCGCCGAGGTCTTGCGCACGGTGGCGTTGATCGGCGCCGCCTTGTCCTTCGGAATCACCACCGCGTTGACGCCGGCGGCAGCCGCGCTGCGCAGGCAGGCGCCGAGGTTGTGCGGGTCCTGCACGCCGTCGAGCACCAGCACCAGCGCCTTGCCGGCGGCGGCTTCCACCAGTGCCGGCAGCTCTTTCTCGTCGGTCGGCTTGGCGGCCTCGTAGCGGGCGATCACGCCCTGGTGGCGCAGGTTGCCGACGATGCCTTCGAGCGACTGCAGCGGGATGCGCCGCACCGAGACATCGCGACGGCGCGCGGTCTCCTCGATCTCGGTCAGCCGTGCGTTCTTGCCGCCCGCCTCGATCAGCACTTCGCGCACGTGCTCGAGGTCATGCTCGAGCGCCGAGGCGACGGCATTGATGCCGGCGATCCAGTTGTCCTTCTTGCTCATCAGCCCCTCTTCCGCTTCTTCGGCGGGCCGTCCGGCACCACCAGCTTGAAATCAATGCGCTTGTCCTCGACGCTGGCCTTGAGCACCAGCACCCGCACCGGATCGCCGAGGCGGAACTTCAGGCCCTGGCGCTCGCCGGCCAGCGAACGGCGCAGCGGGTCGAAGTGGTAGAAGTCGTGCGGCAGCTGGGTCACGTGCACCAGGCCGTTGACCTTGGAGCCGGCCAGCTCGACGAACAGGCCGAAGTTGGTGACGCCGCTGACCACGCCGTCGAACTCGTCGCCGACGTGCTTCTCCATCCAGGCGCCGCGGTAGCGCTCGTCGACCTCGCGCTCCACTTCGTCGGCGCGCCGCTCCATGGTCGAGCAGTGCAGCGCCAGCGACGACATCTCGCTGGCCGAGTAGCGGTAGCCGTCCGGGTCGCCCTTGAGCAGCGCGTGCTTGATCGAGCGGTGCAGCAGCAGGTCCGGGTAGCGGCGGATCGGCGAGGTGAAGTGGCCGTAGGCCTCCAGCGCCAGGCCGAAGTGGCCCAGGTTCTCGGTCTGGTACACGGCCAGGCTCTGCGAGCGCAGCAGCACGGTCTCGAGCAGCGGCGCGTCGGGACGCTCGCGGATCTTGCGCAGCAGCTGGGTGAAGTCCTTGGGCTGAACCTTCGACCACGGCGGCAGGCTCAGGCCGAACTCGGACAGGTACTCCAGCAGGTCGGCGTACTTGCCTTCCGGCGGTCGCGGATGGACGCGGAACGGCGCCGGGATCTGCTTCGAGGTGACGTACTTCGCGGCTTCGACATTGGCCGCGATCATGCACTCCTCGATCAGCTTGTGGGCGTCGTTGCGCTCGAGCATGCCGGCCTGGATCACCTCGCCGCTGTTGTCGAGCACGAAGCGCACTTCGCCCGACTCGAACTCGATCGCGCCGCGGCGGCTGCGGGCCTTGGCCAGCACCTTGTACAGCTGGTGCAGGCGCTGGACCTGCGGCATCAGCGAACCGATCTGGGCGATGGCTTCGGCGCCCGCCTCGGTGTCGGCCTCGCCCACCGCCTTCCAGACCTGGGTGTAGGTCAGGCGCGCGTGCGACTTCATCACCGCCTCGTAGAACTTCGACGAGGTGACGTTGCCTTCGAAATCCACCTGCATGTCGCAGGCGAAGCACATGCGCTCGACCTTGGGCATCAGCGAGCAGATGCCGTTCGAGAGCGTCTCGGGCAGCATCGGCACCACGAAGCCGGGGAAGTAGACCGAGGTGGCGCGCTTGATCGCCTCGTCGTCCAGGGCGGTGCCCGGGCGCACGTAGTGCGAGACGTCGGCGATGGCGACGATCAGGCGGAAGCCCTGCTTGTTGGGTTCGCACCAGACCGCGTCGTCGAAGTCCTTGGCGTCCTCGCCGTCGATGGTGACCAGCGGCACCTTGCGCAGGTCGACGCGGTCGCGGGTCTCGGCGGCCGGCACTTCCACCGGCACCTGGGCGGCCTCGGCCAGCGCTTCGCGCGGGAACACGTGCGGCAGGTCGTGGCCGTGGATGGCGGCCTCGACCACCAGCGACGGCGTCAGCTTGTCGCCCAGCACCAGCAGGATGCGGCCGATCGGCGGCCGGCCCTTTTCCGGCGGCGCGGTCACTTCCACCACCACCAGCTGGCCCTCGCGGGCCTCGTTGCGGTCTTCCGGCGGGATCAGCACCTCGGTCAGCACGCGGCGGTCGTCGGGCACCACCATGCCGATGCGCGAACGCTCGGAATAGCGGCCGGTGAGGCGCGTCAGGCGATGCTCGAGCACCTCGACGATCGCGCCTTCGCGGCGGCCGCGTCGGTCGACATTGGTGACGCTGGCCAGCACGCGGTCGCCGTGCAGCGCCTTGCGCATCTCGGCCGGCGGCAGGAACAGGTCCTCGCCGCCGTCGTCGGCCTTCATGAAGCCGAAGCCGTCGGGATTGGCGATCACGGTGCCGGCGATCAGGTCGAGCTTGCGCGCGGCCGCATAGCCGCCGCGGCGGTTCATCAGCAGCTGGCCGTCGCGGACCATGGCGTTGAGCCGGCGCGACAGCGCCTCGAAGCGGTCCGGGGCGGTCAGGCCCAGGGCGCGGGCCAGGTCCTCGGCGGTGAGCGGACCGTCGCTGTCGCTGAGGAAGTCGGCGATGGCCTCGCGGCTGGTGATCGGCTGTTCGTACTTCTGCGCCTCGCGGGCGGCGAAGGGATCATGCGCGGCGTGGGCGGCGTGGGCGCCGGGATTGCGCCCCCCCGGCCGGCCGGCCTTGGCCGGCTTGGGCCCGCGGCCCGCGGGCGCCGGGCCGGGCTTGCCGGCCCGCGGCGGCTTGGCGCCCGCCGGCTTGCCGGATTTGCCGGGCTTGCCGGCGGTGGATTTCGCGGCCGGCTTCTTTCCCGGGGCGGACGTGCTTGCGCTTTCAGGCATCCACGGCGGCAGTTTGCCGCCGGTGCCGCGCTTCTTGGCAGGGGGTGTCATGGCGGCCATGGTACACCGGGCCACCTGTACCGGACCGCGCGGATGCAAGGAACAATTGACAACGCCGGTGCTCGCGATTAACTTATGCGGCTTCCTCGCGGCTTCGCCGGGAAGCACCTGCCCAGGTGGCGGAATTGGTAGACGCACTAGTTTCAGGTACTAGCGGGTAAAACCGTGGAGGTTCGAGTCCTCTCCTGGGCACCAAATCAGAAAGGCCCGCTTCGGCGGGCCTTTTTCTTTGTCCGCCGTTCCTTGCCGGCCCGTTGACCGCCGGCCACTTGGCCTGCCCTACAATCGGGCGAACTGGCCGGCCGGACCTCGCGATGCCCTCGGATCCCCACCGCATAGACCACGCGCTGTCCCTGGCCGACGCCGGCCGCCACGACGAGGCCGACACCCTGCTGGCCCACCTGGCCCGCCAGGACCGGGACCCGATGGCCGCCTGGCACCTGGCCCGGGTGCGCCTGGGCCAGGGGAACAGCGACGGCGCGCTGGCCGCCCTGGCCGACTTCCCCGACGACCCGCTGTGCAACGAGCGCGCCCGCGAGCTGCTGGTCGGGCAGCGGCGCAACGACGAGGCCCTGGCCCTGCTCCGCCACGTGCCGCGCCAGCCCGCCGATCCGCGCGGCCTGGTCGCCACCGCGATCGAGCGCCACGTCGCCGGCGACTTTGCTGGCGCCGTCGCCGCCTGCCGCCAGGCGCTGGCGCTGGCGCCCGCCCACGCGCCCGCCCACAACCACCTGGCCCGGGCCCTGCACAACCTGGGCCATCCGCAGGCGGCCATCGCCGAGTTCGAGCGCGCGGTCGCCATCGATCCCGGCTACCCGGAGGCCTGGCACAACCTGGGCCACTCCCTGCGCGCCACCGGCCAGCTCGAACGCGCCGCCGATGCCCTGCAGCGCGCCCTGCGGGTGGCGCCCGGCTACCGCTCGGCGCGCCAGGGACTGGGCGCCACCCTGCTCGCGATGGACCGCCCGGCGGACGCCCTCGAGGCCTTCGACGACGTGCTGCGCCATGACCGCGACAATGCCGAGGCCCTGCTGCACAGCGCGCTGTGCCTGCAGTCGCTGGCGGCGCCCGCCAAGGCACGGCAGCGCTTCGAACAGGCGCTGGCGCTGGAGCCGGACAACGCCTGGGCGCATTACTGCCTGGGCATCCTTCTGCACGAACAGCACGAGCTGCCCGCGGCCCGGGCCGCGCTGCAGCGCGCCCTGAAGCTGCACGCCTCCAGCCCGGACGCCTGGGCCGCACTGGCCGCGGTCGCGGAAGAGGCCGGCGACCCCACGCAGGCGGCCATCGCGGTGAACACCGGCCTGACCCTGTCACCGCACCACGCCCTGCTCAACCTCGAGGCCGCGCGGATCGAGCGCCGCGCCGGCAAGCCGGCCGCCGCGCTGCAGCGCCTGGGCGGCATCGACGCCCGCCGGCTGCCGCCGCGGGTGCGCCAGCGCTTCCACTACGAAAGCGGCAAGTCGCTGGACCAGGCCGCCGCCGGCGACCAGGCCTTCGACAGCTTCGCCCAGGCCAATGCCCTGGCCGAGCGCGAAGTGCGCGGCCCGCACCGCAGCCCGGACGCCCTGGTGCGCGAACTGGCCGCCATCCGCCACTGGCTCGAGCAGGGCGCGCCGGGCATCGACGCCACCGACGCCGGCGCCGACCAGGGCGCCGACCTCTGCTTCCTCGTGGGTTTCCCGCGCACCGGCCAGTTCCTGCTCGAGCGGCTGCTGCGCGACCATCCGGGCCTCGCCATCGTCCAGGACAAGCCCACGCTCGAAGGCGTGGTGGGCACCGTGGCCGGCCTGCCCGGCGCTTATCCGGCCGCGATCGCCGCGCTCGACGCCAGCGACCGCGCCGTCCTGCGCCGCAAGTACCGGCTCGCGCTCGACCGCGCCGGCGTGGCCGCAGGCCGGCCGGTGCTCGACATCGGGCCGCTGCGGCTGGCCCACGCGGGGCTGGTGCAGGCGCTGTTCCCGAAGGCCAGGCTGCTGGTCACGCACCGGCACCCGCTGGACGTGGTGCTGCGCAACTTCATGGAGCCGCAGGCGACGCCGGCGGTCTTCCCCGCGTTCCAGACGCTCGAGGGCGTCGCCGGCCTGTTCGAAGCGCACGCCGCCACCTGGCAGGCGCTGCAGCCGCACCTGCGCCTGCCCGTGCTGGAGCTTCGCCACGAGCAGCTGGTCGCCGCGCCGGAGGACGTGCTGGCGACCGCCTGCGAATTCCTCGGCATCGGCCTCGACACGGACTGGCAGGCACAGGCGCGCGCGCGCCTCGAGCACGGCCGCCGCCCGCCGGCCGACCCGGTCGCGCCGCACTGGCTGCGCTACCGCACGCGGCTGGCGCCGGTGATGGCCAGCCTGTCGGCGCAGGCGCGACGACAGGGCTACGACGTGCCGGATCCGGTTTGACGCCAAGCCAATCCGCCGCCTAGAGTCGGTCCCTTCTTCGAGAAGGAATCCCCATGGGCACTGCGATCGGCGCCACGCGCCTGCTTTTCATCGGCCTGCTGCTGGCTGCCACCACCGTCGACGCCAAGCGCGGCGATGAGGACGTCGGCCTGTCGCTGGCGGACACCACCACGCACGCCGATTTCCAGGCGCAGCGCGCGGCGATCGATGAAGCCCTGGCCGAGCCCGAGCAGTATTCGGAAATGAGCCGCAGCAGCCGCAGCAGCCTGCAGGCCTCGCTGGACGCGATCGCCGCCCGGCTCGAAGCCAGCGGCAGCCTGGCGGCGATGAGCGACGCCGAGCGCGACGCGCTGGCGGCCGACGCCGAGGACGTGAACGAGATGCTGGAAACCGCGCGCCACGACAGCCGCATCGTCTGCACGCGCGAGGCGACGATGGGGAGCAACCGCACCCGCCGCGTCTGCCTCACCGTGGCCCAGCGCCGCCGGCAGTCGGAAGGCGCGCAGCGCCTGCGCGAGGACTGAGCCTCGCCCCGGGCGCGAAGGGAAGGCGCCGCCCGAGGGCGGCGCTTCGGTATCAGGCGAACGGATCCTGCAGCACGATGGTCGACTCGCGGCCCGGGCCGGTGGAGACGATGGCGAGCGGGCAGCCCGCCAGCTCTTCCAGCGCGCGCAGGTAGGCGCGGGCCGCCGCCGGCAGCTTGTCCCATTCGGTGACGCCCGCGGTGGACTCGTCCCAGCCCGGGAACTCGAGGTACACCGGCGTGCACTCGTCCCAGCCGGCGGCGTCCAGCGGCGCGTACTCGGTGCGCTTGCCGCGGTACTCGTAGGCGATGCAGATCTTGAGCTTCTCCATCCCGTCGAGGATGTCGAGCTTGGTGATGCACAGGCCGGTGATGCCGTTGATGGCGACGGCGCGCTTGAGCGCGACGATGTCCATCCAGCCGCAGCGGCGCGGGCGGCCGGTGGTGGCGCCGAACTCGGCGCCCTTCTGGCGGATCAGCTCGCCGGTGGCGTCGTTGAGCTCGGTCGGGAACGGACCGCCGCCGACGCGGGTGGCATAGGCCTTGGCGATGCCCAGCACGTAGTCGATGGCGTCGGCGCCGACGCCGGTGCCGGCCATCGCGCCGCCCACGGTCGTGTTCGACGAGGTGACGTAGGGATAGGTGCCGTGGTCGATGTCGAGCAGCGAACCCTGCGCGCCCTCGAACATCACGCGCTTACCCTGCTTGCGCAGGTCGTGCAGGATGCCGGCGACGTCGGCCTTCATCGGATCGACGTAGGCGCCGAACTCAAGCGCCTCGTCCAGCGTCTTCTGGAAGTCCACCGCCTCGACGCCCAGGTACTTCGTGAGCACGAAGTTGTGGTAGTCCATCGTGGTGCGCAGCTTCTCGGCCAGTTCCTTCGGGTAGTTCAGGTCGGCGACGCGGATGCCGCGGCGGGCGACCTTGTCCTCGTAGGCCGGGCCGATGCCGCGGCCGGTGGTGCCGATGGCGGCGCCGCCGGCGGCCTTTTCGCGCGCCTGGTCCAGGGCGATGTGGTACGGCATGATCAGCGGCGTGGCCGGGCTGATCTTCAGGCGCGAACGCACCTCGACGCCGTTGCCCTCGAGCTCGGCGATTTCCTTCTTCAGGGCCGCCGGGCTGAGCACCACGCCGTTGCCGATCAGGCACAGCGCGTCGGCGCGCAGGATGCCGGACGGGATCAGGTGCAGCACGGTCTTCTTGCCGCCGATCACAAGCGTGTGGCCGGCGTTGTGGCCGCCCTGGAAGCGCACGACCGCGCCGATCTCCTCGGTCAGCAGGTCGACGATCTTGCCCTTGCCCTCGTCGCCCCACTGCGCGCCCAGCACCACCACCGACTGACCCATGACCCTGACTCCAAGAGTGAATTGAGATCCGGGGGCGACGGTCGCCGGGCGCCTTCGCGGGGCCCAGACGTGCAAAAAGCCGGAGGTCGCCCCGGCTTTGCGAAATTATCCTCGGAATGGCGGGCCGGGGCCAGCCCCGCGTGGCGGCCCCGGGGGGCCGCCCCGGTTCAGCGCTTGTCGGTGCCGAAGTGGCGCAGGAACTCCGAATCCGGGTCCAGCACCAGCACGGTCTGGCCGTCGGCCATCGACTCGCGGTAGGCCTCGAGGCTGCGGTAGAAGCCGTAGAACTCAGCATCCTGGCCGTAGGCGCCGGCGTAGATCTCGGCGGCCTTGGCGTCGCCCTCGCCTCGCAGCTTCTGGGCATCGCGCTCGGCCTCGGCGATGGTCACCTGGCGCTGGCGGTCGGCCTCGGAGCGGATGGTCTCGCTCTGCTCGACGCCCTCGGCGCGCAGCTGGTTGGCCACCTGGGTGCGCTCGGTGCTCATGCGGCTGTAGACCGTGCGCAGGATGTTGCTGTCGTCGGGCAGGTTGATGCGCTTGATGCGCACGTCCACCACCTCGATGCCCAGCGACTCGGCGCCGCGGTTGACGGCCGCGAGGAAATTGCCGGAGAGCTCGGCGCGACCGGCCGACACCACTTCCTGCAGCGTGCGCTGGTTGATCTCGTTGCGCAGGGCGTTCTTGACGATGGGCGTCAGGCGCTGGCGGGCCGCGTCCTCGTTGCCGCCGTTGGCGGCGCGGTAGTAGGTGGCCACGTCGCTGATGCGCCACTTGACGAAGAAGTCGACGCTGACGTCCTTCTTCTCGGACGTGAGGTAGCGCTCCGGGGCGTCGTCGAGCGAAAGGATGCGCTGGTCGAAGCGACGCACCTCCTCCACCAGCGGCCACTTGAAGTGCAGGCCCGGCTGCAGGTCGCTGCGGACCACGCGGCCGAGGTTGAGCACGATCGCGGTCTGGGACTCGCTGACCACGAACATCGAACCCATGGCCGCGAGCAGGGCGGCGATGGCGAGGAATACGATCACGGTGACGTTGCGCATCTCAGCGGCCTCCCGGGCGGCGATCGGCGCGGGCATCGCGCGAGGGGGTGGCGTCTTCCGGCGTCGTCGACGCGGCCTGGGTCGCCGGCAGGCGGACCACCGGGGCCTCCGTCGGCACGCCGGCGCGGGCCGGGGTGCCGCCGATCGGCAGGTACAGGATGTTGTCGCTGCCGCCGACGACCTTCTGGTTGCTGGCCATCACCAGCTGCATGGTCTCGAGGTAGAGGCGCTTGCGCGTGACCTCGGGCGCCCGGCGGTATTCCGCGGCCAGCAGGCTGAAGCGCTCGGCGTCACCCTCGGCGCGGGCGATGGTGGCGACCCGGTAGCCCTCGGCCTCGGTGCGCAGGCGCGCGGCGACACCGCGGGCTTCCGGCAGCACCTTGCTGGCGTAGGCGCGGGCTTCGTTCTCGATGCGGTTCTTGTCCTCGCGGGCGCTGATGGCGTCGTCGAAGGCTTCCTTCACCTCTTCCGGCGGACGCGCGTCCTGCAGGTTGAAGTTCACGACGGTCAGGCCGGTCTGGTAGAAGTTCAGCGATTCCTGCAGGCGCTCCTGCGCGGCGATCACCAGCGCAGCGCGGTCGAACAGCACGGTGTCCATGGTGCTGCGGCCGACCACTTCGCGCACGGCGCTCTCGGCGGCGTCCTGCAGCGTCTGCTCGGGATTCACCGAGCCGTACAGGAACAGGCGCGGATCGTCGCGGCGGTACTGGGCGTTGAACTTGATGTCGATCAGGTTCTCGTCCTGGGTCAGCACGCGCACCTGGTCGCTGAGCTCGACCACCTGGGTCGCGTCGACGATGGCCACGGTTTCGATCGGCCACGGCCACTTGAAGTTCGGGCCCGGGGTCATGATGCGGTTGAACTCGCCGAAGCGCAGCACCACGCCGCGCTGGCGCTCGTCCATCAGCTTGAAGCTGTTGAACACCAGCCAGATACCCACCAGGCCGATGGCCCAGGGCACCGGGTTGAAGCCGCCGGCCGCCGGGCCACCTCGGCCACCGCCGCTGCCGCCGCCACCGCCGAACATGCCCTTGAGGCGATTCAGGAAGGCTTCGACCTCGTTGCCGGGGTCCTTGCCCTTCCAGGGATCTTGGTTGCCTTTTCCAGGCTGGTTCCAGGCCATGCTTGCTCCGTCGCGTGCCGCCGGGGCCGGGGGGGCTGGCGAGGGCCAGGTCCGGGGCGGTGCGCTTTAGTCAGTCGTCAGGATTGTAGGTAGGGGCGCCGGGGGCCACAAGCAAGAGCGCGTGAAGCGGATGGCCTCCGGACTCGTCCGCCAGCCGCTCGGCCGCGGCCAGCGGCAGGTCCAAGGCCAGCACCCAGCCCGATTCGTCGCCCTGCTCGGATTTCACCGCGCCCAGGGCGTGCAGGCGCGCGCGAAGGCGGCCGTCGGCCGGGCCCAGGCGCAGTTCGCCGGTCAGCCGGCGATCGACGAAACGCCGGGCCAGCAGGTCGCGCAGCAGCCCGAGGCCGTCGCCGGTGCGGGCCGACAGCCAGAGCCGCTCGCGCCCCTCCACTTCCGGGTCGTGGCGCGGCGTCGCGCCCTCGATCCGGTCGATCTTGTTGAACACCAGCACCTGCGGGATGTCGCCGGCGCCGATTTCCTCGAGCACCTTGTCGACCTGGCCGATGCGCTCGTCGCGCAGCTCGTCGGCGGCGTCGATGACGTGCAGCAGCAGGTCGGCCTCGCGCGCCTCGGCCAGGGTCGAGCGGAACGCGGCGACCAGTTCGTGCGGCAAGTCGCGCACGAAACCAACGGTGTCCGAAAGCACCAGCGGCGCCACGCCTTCGACCCGGCGCACGGTCGGGTCGAGCGTGGCGAACAGGCGGTCGTCGGCGTACACGCCCGAGCCGGTGAGCGCGTTGAACAGCGTGGACTTGCCGGCGTTGGTGTAGCCGACCAGGGCCACGCGCGGCACTTCGTTGCGGGTGCGCGCGCGCCGCATCTGGGTGCGCTGGACCTCGACCTTGTCCAGCCGCGCCTGCAGCGACTCGAGCCGCTTCTGCAGCATGCGCTTGTCGAGCTCGAGCTGGGTTTCACCGGGGCCGCGCAGGCCAATCGCACCGCCGCGCTGGCGTTCGAGGTGGGTCCAGCCGCGCACGAGCCGCGTGGCCCAGTGCTTGAGCTGGGCCAGTTCGACCTGCAGCTTGCCCTCGTGGGTGGCGGCGCGCTGGGCGAAGATGTCGAGGATCAGGCCGGTGCGGTCGACCACGCGGCGCTTGAGCGCGCGCTCGAGGTTGCGCTCCTGGCCGGGCGTGAGCAGGTGGTTGACCAGCACCAGGTCGGCGCCGGTGGCCTCGCAGGCCGACAGCGCCTCGTCGAGCTTGCCGGTGCCGATGTAGTACGCGGCGTTGGGCTTCTCGACCCGGGCGGTCAGGGTGCCGACCACGGTGGCGCCGGCCGAACGGGCCAGTTCCGAGAATTCCTCGAGCAGGGCCGGGTCCTGCTGGCCCGGCGCGTACGGCTGGACCAGCAGGGCGCGTTCGCCCTTCCGGGCGCGCTCAAACATCAGCGGTCACGCAGGGTGCCAGGGCGATCAATCGTCCTGGCCCGCCTCGTCCTCGTCGCCGCCGGCCGTGGCGGCGCCGCCCGGGCCCACGCGCACGTTGCGCGCCGGCACCACGGTGGAGATCGCATGCTTGTAGACCATCTGGCTGACGGTGTTGCGCAGGAGCACGACGAACTGGTCGAAGCTTTCGATGGTGCCCTGGAGCTTGATGCCGTTGACCAGGTAGATGGACACCGGGATGCGCTCACGGCGCAGGGCATTCAGGAAGGGATCCTGCAGGGATTGGCCTTTGGACATGTGGACTCCGTTCTTCTTGTTGTGGCGCGCCAGCTGGCGCGATTTGCGGCCAAAAGGGTCCGAGGCCGCGAATGCCCGGATTCTACCAGCAGTTGCCGTCAGCGTCGGGCGATGAACGCGTCCATGGCCGCGTGCAGGGCCGTCGCGTCGCGGGCCGGGTCGAACCAGCGGGCGTCGAGCTGGCCGCGCAGCCAGGTCAGCTGGCGCTTGGCCAGCTGGCGGGTGGCGGCGATGGCCTCATCGCGGAAGCCGGCGGCATCGGTCGCGCCCGCCAGGTGGCGCCAGGCCTGGCGATAGCCCACCGCGCGCATCGACGGCAAGTCGGGATGCAGGCGCGGGTCGGCCTTGAGGCGGCGCACTTCGTCCAGGAAACCGGCGGCGAGCATCAGGTCGAAGCGGCGGGCGATGCGTTCGTGCAGCACCGCGCGGTCGGCCGGCGCCAGCACCAGCTTCAGCACGCGGAACGGAAACCGGGCCGGCGCGTGCTCGGCCTGCCAGGCGCTGATGGGGCGGCCGGTGAGCCGGTACACCTCCAGCGCACGGCTGATGCGCTGGACATCGCGCGGCTGGATGCGGCGACCGGCGGCGGGGTCGACGGCGGCCATTTCGGCGTGCAGCGCCGCCCAGCCGCGCCCGGCGCCCTCGGCCGCGATCGCGGCGCGCAGGGCCGGGTCGGCCGCGGGCAGCTCGGACAGGCCGTCGAGCAAGGCGCTGAAGTAGAGGCCGGTGCCGCCGACCAGCAGCGGCACCCGGCCGCGGGCGGCCAGGGCCTGCATCGGCGGCAGCGCCTCGCGGGCGAAATCGGCGGCCGAGAAGATCTCGTGCGGCTCGCGCACGTCGATGAGGTGGTGGCGGACCCGGTCCAGCTCCTCGCGCGTGGGCTTCGCCGCGCCGATGTCCAGGCCGCGATAAACCAGGGCCGAGTCGACGCTCACCACCTCGGTATCCAGCCGCAGGGCCCAGTCCAGCGCCAGCGCGGTCTTGCCCGAGGCCGTGGGGCCCATCAGGGCGATGGCGAGGGGGCGGGAATCGTGCAAGCGCGGGGCTCCGGCGGCGGGGACGGCAAGCTTAGCCTGCCCGGTGCGCCGCGGCCGACGCTGGCCTATGCTGGGCCCCATCCCCGGGGGACCGCCATGTCACGCACCAAGGCCATCGCATTCCTGCTCGTGTTCCTGGTGCCGGCGCTGATGCCGGCCGCGGCCTGGCTGGGCACCGCGAGCGGCCGGCCGGATGCCATGGCCTGGTTCCCGCTGTTCTTCCTGTTCGTGCTGCTGCCGGCGGCCGATTACGCGCTGGGCCACGACCCGGTGAACGTGCCGGCCGAGCGCGAGCGCGCGCTGGCGCTGCAGCCCTGGTTCAAGGCCCTCACCCTGGCCTGCCTGCCGGTGCAGCTGGCGCTGCTGGCCTGGTCGGCGCACTGGTTCGCGACCGCCGGCTTCGGCCCCGTCGGCGTCGCCGGCTGGCTGCTCTCGCAGGGCATCGTGGGCGGCATCCTGGCCATCAACACGGCGCACGAACTGGTGCACAAGGACGGCCGGCTGGAGCCCTTCGCCGGCGGGATGCTGCTGGCCAGCGTGGGCTACCACGGCTTCAAGATCGAGCACTTGCGCGGGCACCACGTCCACGTCTCCACGCCCGAGGACGCGTCCAGCGCGCGTTTCGGGCAGTCGGTGTGGCATTTCCTGCCGCGGGCGATGTGGCGCAACACGCTCAACGCCTGGCGGCTGGAGGCACGCCGGCTGCGCGGGCTGGGCCTGCCGGTGCTGCACTGGCGCAACGAGATGATCGGCTGGACCCTGGTCTGGCTGGGCTTCGCGGCGGCGTTCGCGGCGTGGCTGGGGCCGGTGGGGCTGGCGTTCTTCCTGCTGCAGGGGCTGTTCGCGGCCGGTTCGCTGGAGATCATCAACTACATCGAGCACTACGGCCTGGAGCGCCAGCGCGGCGCGGACGGCCGCTACGAACGCACCACCCACCTGCACAGCTGGAATTCGGACTACGCGCTGTCGAACCTGCTGCTGTTCCAGCTCCAGCGCCACTCCGACCACCACGCCTTCCCGAAACGCCGCTATGCCATCCTGCGCCACCACCCCGACAGCCCGCAGTTGCCCGGCGGCTATTCGGCGATGTTCGTGCTCGCGCTGGTCCCGCCGCTGTGGCACCGCGTCATCGACCCGCGCGTGCGGGCCTTCCGGCAGGCCGCCGCCGGCTGAGCCCGCGACTGTCCACACAGCCTGTGGACAAGTGTGGGAGAAGTCCTGTGGACGGATTCACGCGAGGCCCGCGGGGCGCGGCTGTCAACCGGGTTGGTCAGTTTGTGACCAGCCGATGACTCAGTCCTCGTCGGGCCAGCGAATCGCGGCCTTGGCGGCGGCGGGCCGGGGCGCCGGATGCGCGGCCACGGCCACCCACACCTTGATGGCATCGACCGTGGCGGCGACGTCGTGCACGCGCAGGATGCGCGCACCGTACTCGGCGGCCAGCACCGCGGCGGCCACCGAAGCATGCAGGCGCTCGCCGACCTCGCGGCCGGTGACCTCGCCCAGGCTGCGCTTGCGCGACAGTCCCGCCAGCAGCGGCAGGCCCAGGTCGAGCAGGCGCGACTGCTGGCGCAGCAGCAGGAAGTTGTGCGCGGTGGTCTTGCCGAAGCCGTAGCCGGGATCGAGCACCAGGCGCGCCTTGGGGATGCCGGCCATCTCGCAGGCGAAGATCCGCTCGGCGAGGAAGCGGTGCACCTCGCCCACCACGTCGTCGTAGGCCGGCGCGGACTGCATGTCGCCGGGCTCCCCTTGCATGTGCATCAGCACCACCGGCACGCCGAGCGCGGCGGCGGCGTCCAGCGCGCCCTCGGCGCGCAGGGCCCGGACGTCGTTGATCATGCCGGCGCCGGCGGCGACCGCGGCGCGCATGACCTCGGGCTTGGAGGTGTCGACCGAGATCGGCAGGGTCGTCGCGCGCACCAGCCGCTCGATCACGGGCACGACGCGCCGCAGTTCGTCCGCCACCGATACCGGCGCGGCGCCGGGGCGGGTGGACTCACCGCCGATGTCGAGCAGGTCGGCGCCCTCCTCCGCCAGCCGCAGGCCGTGGGCCACGGCGGCCTCGACGGTGTCGTGGGCGCCGCCGTCGGAGAAGGAATCGGGGGTGACGTTGACGATGCCCATCACGCGCGGGCGATCGAGCTTGAGCAGGCGGCCGGCGCAGTCGAGCTGCGGCGTTAGGTCGAACATGGCGTGTCCCGGAATGTAGGAGGGCCTTCAGGCCCGAAGCTCCTTGGCGAGGAGCTTCGGGCCTGAAGGCCCTCCTACAGTAACGCGGATCAGGTCTGGGGCATCGGGCCGCCGAGCGGACCGGCCGGGGTGCCGGCGTTCGGATCGTCCTTGGACAGGCGACCGGTCTTGGCCCAGTCCAGCGGCGGGTTCGGGCGACGGCCTTCCATGATCGCCTGCACCTGCTCGGCGTCGATGGTTTCCCATTCCATCAGCGCATTGGTCATCACCTCGACCACCTCGCGCTTCTCCTCGAGGATGCGGCGCGCCACCAGGTACTGCTCGTCCAGGATGCGGCGGATCTCCGCGTCGACCTTCTGCTGGGTCGCCTCGGAAATGGTCTTGTTGCGCACGCCGTAACCGGCATCGCCGTCGGCGTAGACCATGGTGCCCAGCGCGTCGGACATGCCGTAGCGGGTGACCATGCCGCGGGCGAGCTTGGTCGCGCGCTCGAAGTCGTTGGAAGCACCGGTGGACACTTCGCCGACGAAGATCTCCTCGGCGATGCGGCCGCCGAACAGGATCGAGATCTCCTCGAGCATCTTGTGCTTGTACTTGCTGAAGTGGTCGTGCTCGGGCAGCTGCCAGGTCACGCCCAGGGCCCAGCCGCGCGGCATGATGGTGACCTTGTGCACCGGGTCGGCGCCCGGCAGCGACATCGCCACCACCGCGTGGCCGGACTCGTGGTACGCGGTCTTGCGGCGGTCCTCGTCGCGGATGACCATGCTGCGGCGCTCGGGACCCATGAAGATCTTGTCCTTGGCGTCCTCGAAGTCCTGCATGTCCACCTGCTGCTTGTTGCGGCGGGCGGCGAACAGCGCGGCTTCGTTGATCAGGTTGGCCAGGTCGGCGCCCGACAGGCCCGGGGTGCCGCGCGCCAGCACGTCGGCACGCACGTTGTCGCTCAGCGGCACCTTGCGCATGTGCACGCGCAGGATCTGCTCGCGGCCCTTGATGTCGGGCAGGCCCACCATGACCTGGCGGTCGAAGCGGCCCGGGCGCAGCAGGGCCTTGTCGAGCACGTCGGGGCGGTTGGTGGCGGCGATGACGATCACGCCTTCACCGCCCTCGAAGCCGTCCATCTCGACCAGCAGCTGGTTCAGGGTCTGCTCGCGCTCGTCGTGGCCACCGCCCATGCCGGAGCCGCGGTGGCGGCCGACGGCGTCGATCTCGTCGATGAAGATGATGCAGGGCGCGTGCTTCTTGGCGGTTTCGAACATGTCGCGCACGCGGCTGGCGCCGACGCCGACGAACATCTCGACGAAGTCGGAGCCCGAGATCGAGAAGAACGGCACCTTGGCCTCGCCGGCGATGGCCTTGGCCAGCAGGGTCTTGCCGGTGCCGGGCGGGCCCACCATCAGCACGCCGCGCGGGATCTTGCCGCCCAGCTTCTGGAAGCGGCCCGGGTCGCGCAGGAACTCGACCAGCTCGCCCACTTCCTCCTTGGCCTCGTCGCAGCCGGCGACGTCGGCGAAGGTGACCTTGACCTCGTTCTCGCCCTGCATCTTGGCGCGCGACTTGCCGAAGCTCATGGCGCCCTTGCCGCCGCCCTGCTGCATCTGGCGCATGAAGTAGATCCAGACGCCGATCAGCAGCAGGATCGGCAGGAAGCTGGTGACCAGGCTCCAGAACAGCGAGCGCTCGGCCGGCTTCTCCTGGATGGTGACCACGTCGTTCTCGAACAGGGTGTCGACCAGCAGCGGGTCGCGCGGGTTCGCGGTGGTGAACTTGCTGCCGTCCTTGCGCTCGCCGACGATGCCGATGTTGTTGGCGTCGATGTTGACCTTGGCCACGCGGTCGGACTTCACCTCGTCGATGAACTGGTTGTAGGTCAGCTCGCTCGACGGCGCGCTGGTCGGCGCCGACATGCTCTGGAACACCGCCATCAGCACGATGGCGACGACGAGCCACAGCAGGAGGTTCTTGGCCAGGTCATTCATGCTTTGCTTCCTCGGCGCTTGCCCAGGGCAAGCGCATAAACTTCGTTCGATCGGCGCCGCGAGGCCGCCGGCTTGCGGATGACCAACTTGTCGTAGCGGGTCCTGAGGTCCTTGACGTAGGCATCGAAGCCTTCGCCCTGGAACAGCTTGATCAGGAAGTTGCCGCCCACCTTCAAGTGGGTTTCCGCGAAATCGCGGGCCAGTTCGGACAGGTACATCGCCCGGGCCTGGTCCACGGTGTCCACACCCGTCATGTTGGGGGCCATGTCGGAAAGGACAAGGTCCACCGGTTTGCCGCCGAGCAGGGACTCCAGCTGGGACAATGGCCCGTCCTCTCTGAAATCGCCGTGAATGAATTCGACGCCGGCGATCGGGGGCATGTCCAGGATATCGAGGGCCACCACCCGGCCCCGGTCGCCCAGGTCCCGGCGCACCACCTGCGACCAGCCGCCCGGGGCGGCGCCGAGGTCGACCACGATCATGCCGGGCTTGAGCAGGCGGTCCCGTTCGATCAGCTCCTCGAGCTTGTAGGCCGCGCGCGAGCGCATGCCTTCGGCCTGGGCCTTCTTCACGAAGGGGTCGGCGAAGTGTTCCTGGAGCCAGCGGGGGCTGCTTTTGCTGCGTGCCATGGGATGACCGGGCGGCCTCTGGCGAGGCGGAAGTGGCCGTCATGATACCCTACGCCCCCTTTCGAACCCGTCCGGAATGTCATGGCCGCCGCCCTAAGCAACCCCCAGAAGCGTTACCTGCGCGGCCTGGCCCACGACCTCAAGCCGGTGATCCTGGTCGGCGCCAAGGGCATCACCGACAACCTCGTCGCCGAGACCGGCCTGGCCATCGAGCGCCACGAGCTGATCAAGGTGCACGTGGCCGCCGGCGACCGCGAGCTGCGCGACGAATGGATCGCCGACCTGTGCACGCGCGCCGACGCCGCCCTGGTGGCCCGCATCGGCAACATGGCCGTGCTCTACCGCCGCAGCCAGGACAATCCGCTGATCGTCCTGCCCAAGGCCTGATCGCCCCGCGACCGTGCAGCTGTCCCAGGAAAACCCGGACTTCATCTACGTCCTGCGCGGTATCAGCGCCGAGGGCGTGCTGGTGAACCAGGAAACCCTGCGCGCCAGCTTCCTGCTCACGCCCCACCAGCTGGTGCCGGACTGGCGCCCGGCCTCGGTGGACGAGCTGCAGCCCGCCGACATGGCCGCCCTGCTGGCCCTGGAGCCCAGCCTGGTGCTGCTGGGCACCGGCCCGCGCCAGCGCTTCCCCGCGCCCGCCGTGATGGCCGCCCTGCTTACCCGCGGCATCGGCCTGGAGGTCATGGACAGCGCCGCCGCCGCCCGCACCTTCAACGTCCTGGCCACCGAAGGCCGCAAGGTCGCCGCCGCCTTCCTCGTCCCCGGCTAATCCCCACGAAAAAGGGGTCAGAGTACATATCCGTTTCAATCGGATATGTACTCTGACCCCTTTTTTGCGAAGCCCTTCGCCATACAGCTTCGGGCCTGAAGGCCCTCCTACAAGGGCGGCAGGATGGTGAGGGGGTCGACCGGCTTGCCGTTGCGGCGGATCTCGAAGTGGAGCATGTCGCGGCTGGTGCCGCTGCGGCCGAGTTCGGCGATCGGCTGGCCGGCGGTGACGGCCGTGCCCTCGCCCACCAGGCGCAGGCGGTTGTGGGCGTAGGCCGAGAGCCACTCGTCGCTGTGCTTGACGATGATCAGTTCGCCGTAGCCGACCAGGCCGGCGCCGGAATACACCACCACGCCGTCGGCCGCGGCCAGCACCGGCTGGCCGGCGGTGCCGGCGATATCGATGCCCTGGCGCTTGGGATCGCCCGCGGCGAAGCGGCCGATGAGCTGGCCGCGGGTGGGCCAGCGCCAGCCGTCGGCGCTGACCACGGCCGGGACGATCGGCGCCGAGGGCACCACCACCGGCGTGCCCTGCACCGTCCCGGCCGCCACCGGCGTCGGCGGCACCGCCACCGGCGGCTTCACTGGCGGGTTGGCGGGCGCTGGCGTGGCCGGGCGGTCCGGCGTGGAGACGGTCTGGAAGCCCGTGTCCCGGGGCGTCGTCCGCGGGGCGGGCATGCCGGTCACGGTGCCGCCGGGCGTCGGCCGGCGACCCGCGGGAGCCAGGCGCAGGACCTGGCCCGGGTAGATGGTGTAAGGCGCCGGGATGCGGTTCCAGCCGGCGACCTCGCGATAGTCCAGCCCGTGCCGGAAGGCGATGCCGTAAAGCGTGTCGCCGGCGCGCACCCGGTACTGGCCGTCGCGCGGCGCGGCCTGGACCGTGCGCTGCGCGGTCGGCGCCTTTGCCGGGCCTTCCCGCTTGACCACCCGCGAGTGGCCGCAGGCCGCCAGCCACAGGGCGGCGGACAGCAGGACCAGGGCGCGGGCGGCGGTCGTCTTCATCCCCGCATGTTCAACCAGACGATGGCGCCAAGGATGACTGCCGCCACAACCCAGCCCACGGTTTCGATGTAGCGGCGCAGGTGCGGCTCGATCCGGGGACCGCCCCAGGCGACCAGGCCGGCCACCAGCAGGAAGCGCAGGCTGCGCCCGACCAGCGACGCCACCGCGAACGGCAGCAGCGGCATCGCCGCCGCGCCGCCGGCGATGGTGAAGACCTTGAACGGGATCGGCGTGAACGCCGCCACGAACATGATCCAGACGCCGTAGCGGGTGAACTGGTCCTGCACCGACTGGTAGTGCCCGAGGTAGCCGACGCGCTCGATCCAGGGCATCACCGCTTCGATGAAGTAAAAGCCCAGCGCGTAGCCGATCACGCCGCCGATGACCGAGGTGACCGCCGCCAGCATGGCGTAGCGGAACCAGCGCCTGGGGTGGGCCAGCGCCATCGGCGCCAGCATCACGTCGGTGGGCACCGGGAAGAAGATGGACTCGATGGTGCTGATGAAGCCCAGGTACCAGGGGGCGTGTTCGTGCCCGGCCCAGCGGCGGCAGGTGTCGTAGAGCGGACCGAACAGCTTCATTCAGAGGGTTCCGGGCAGCAGGGGGACGAACACGACGCCGCCCAGGTCTTCCTGCACCAGTTCGCCGTCGATGCGACGCACGCGCAGCAGGCGCTGGCCGGTGGCCCCGCCGATCGGCGCGACCAGGGTGCCGCCTTCGGGCAGCTGTTCGAACAGCGCCGGCTCCAGCGCGGCGGCGCCGGCGGTGACGATGATGCCCGGGAACGGCGCGTACTCGGGCCAGCCGGCGCGGCCGTCGTCATGCTTGGTGCGGATGTTCAGGCCCAGGCTGCGGAAGCGGCGGCGGGCGACCCGCAGCAGCTCCTCGATGCGCTCGACGCTGTAGGTCTCGAGCCCCAGCGTGGCCAGCACCGCGGCCTGGTAGCCGGAGCCGGTGCCCACCTCGAGGACGCGGGACGGCAGGCCGTGCTCGATCAGCGCCGCGGTCATGCGCGCCACCACCCAGGGCTGGGAAATGGTCTGGCCGTTGCCGATCGGCAGCGCGGTGTCCTCGTAGGCGCGGCTGGCCAGCGCCTCGTCGATGAACAGGTGGCGCGGCACGGTGCGCATCGCGGTCAGCACGCGCTCGTCGCTGATGCCGCCCTCGGCGCGCAGGCGTTCGATCATGCGATCACGCGCGCGCGGCGAGGTCATGCCCAGGCCATGGGCGGCCGGCTGGGTGTGGAATCGCGGGGTCATGCCTTCGACTTCATGTCTTCGCCCAGGCCGCCGACCCAGCTGGCGACCTTCTCGAGGGCCTGGTAGCGGGTCAGGTCGACGTGGATCGGCGTGATCGAGATGTGGCCGGTGCGCACCGCGTGGAAATCGGTGCCGGGGCCGGCGTCCTGCTCCGGGCCGGCCGGGCCGATCCACCACAGCGGGCGGCCGCGCGGGTCGACCTGCTCGATGCAGGCCTCGGCGCGGTGGCGGTGGCCCAGGCGGGTGACTTCATAGCCACGCAGCTGGTCCCAGGGCAGGTCGGGCACGTTGACGTTGAGGATGGTGTCGGCCGGCAGCGGATCGACCAGCAGGCGCGCGGTGATCTCGCGCGCGGCGCGGGCGGCGGTGTCGTAGTGGCGGGCCGACTGTTCGCTGGTCACCAGCGACATCGCCACCGCCGGCAGGCCCAGGAAGCGGCCTTCCATCGCCGCGGCGACGGTGCCCGAATAGATGACGTCGTCGCCGAGGTTGGCGGCGGAGTTGATGCCGCTGACCACGATGTCCGGGTCGTCCTCGAGCAGGCCGGTCAGGGCCAGGTGGACGCAGTCGGTGGGCGTGCCGCCGACCCGCCAGACGCGGCCTCCCAGGTCCTTCACCCGGATCGGCGCGTCCAGGGTCAGCGAGTTGCTGGCGCCGGAGCGGTCGCGGTCGGGCGCCACCACGGTCACGTCGTGGCCGGCGGCCCTCAGGCCCTCGGCCAGCACCCGGATGCCCGGGGCTTCCACGCCATCATCATTGCTAACCAGTACGCGCATTCGGGGTCCCGCGGAAAGGCCACATGATAGCGGATGCACCGGGCCCCGCGGCCACCTTGCCATCACCGTGCGACGGGTTAGTCTTCAAGCATGAAGCGCAAGCCGCCCCGTCCGCCCGAAGTCGCGCCCGAAGACGTCGCGCTGTTCCGCGACGCGATCGGGGAGGTGCGCGAGCTGGCGCCCCCGCCGCCGGCGCCCGAGCGCCCGCGGCCGGCGCCGGTGCCGCGGATGCAGGCGCAGGACGAAGCCCTGGCGCTGGCCCAGTCGCGCACCGCCAGCTACCTCGAGGCGACCATCGACGCCGCCGAAGCCCTGGCCTACCGCCGGGACGAGGTGCCGGAGAAAGTGCTCAAGGCGCTCAAGCGCGGCCAGTACAGCCTGGGCGGCGAACTCGACCTGCACCAGCTGCGCGCGGTCGAGGCCGAGCGCTGGCTGCGCGCCTTCCTGCACGAATCGCGGGCGCTGGGCCACGCCTGCGTGCGCATCATCCACGGCAAGGGCCTGCGCACGGCCGAGGGCGGCTCGGTGCTCAAGGCCCTGGTCGACCGCATGCTTCGCCAGCGCGCCGACGTGCTGGCCTTCGCCTCGGCGCCCGAAGCCATGGGCGGCACCGGCGCGGTGCTGGTGCTGCTGGCGAAGAAGCGGCCCGGCGAACGCCTGGGCGTCGGCTGAAGCTTCAGCCGCGGGCGTTGGCCTCGGCCACGTCGCCCAGCTCGGCCAGCAGTTCGGTCGCGTAGGCACCGGGCGCCAGGCGGAACGACAGCGCCAGCACGCCATCGGCCGGCCAGCGCCAGGCCAGGTCGCGCACGCGCACGCGCAGGGCGCGCCGCTCCTGCTTCAGGCCGGCGGCCTCGAGCCCGGCGCGCAGGTCGGCGAACGGCGCCGAGGCGCTTTCCTCCAGCGCCCGCACGGCGTCGCGGCTGCGCAGTTCGCCCAGCCCCCACTGCGGTCCGGTCGGGTGGATGTCCTGGGCCAGCGCGCGGTCGCGGGTCGCGGCGTCGATCGGTTCGGGGCCGAAAACGCTCTGGCTGCCGTCCAGCATCCAGACTTCGCCGTCGTCACCGGTGGCCCAGCTGCCGGCCGCGATGCGGGCCGCCAGCACGGCGTTGAAGACTTCCGAGCGCGCCGCCGAGAGGTAGATGGAACGCTGCTCGCGCGGCACCCGCTGGCCGGCGAACATGCGCCGCGCCGCCTCGACGTTGTCACCCTCGCGCCCGAACCGCTGCACGCCGAAGTAGTTCGGCAGGCCCCGGGCGGCGATGGCCTGCAGCCGCGCGTCGATCGCGGCGGGTTCGCCGGCCACGTCGCGCAGCACCAGCACGAAGGCATTGCCCTTGAGCGCGCCGCGCGGCAGCTTGCGGTTGTGCCAGTGCGAGGCCAGCACGCGCAGGTCGTCCGACACCAGGTCGTCCAGGGGCGGCGCCACGCGCTTGGGGAAGTGCACCGAGAAGCGCTGGCGGGTCACCGCGTGCCGATCCTTCATGCCGGCGTAGCCGACGCCCATCTCGGGGATGCCGGCCCAGCGGGCGATGCGCTTGGCGGCGAAGGCGGTGTTCATGCCGCGCTTTTCCACCGTCAGCAGCAGGTGCTCGCCCTCGCCGGTCGGCTCGAAGCCGTCGATCTCGTCGACCCGGAAGTCCTCGGGCTGCACCCGGTAGCGGGCGCTGAGCACCGGCGCGCCGTGGGCGCGCGGCAGGCTGCTCACGCGCGCACCAGCAGCGCCACGGCCATCGCCGCCAGGCCCTCTTCGCGGCCGGTGAAGCCCAGCTTCTCGGAGGTCGTGGCCTTCACGCTGACGGCATCGAGGTCGACGCCGAGGTCGGCGGCCAGGTTCGCGCGCATCGCCGCGGCGTGCGGCGCCACCTTGGGCCGCTCGCAGACCACGGTGACGTCGGCATTGCCCAGCCGCCAGCCGCGCGCCGCCAGCAGGTCGCGGCAGTGGCGCAGGAACTGGCGGCTGTCGGCATCCTTCCAGCGCGCGTCGCTCGGCGGAAAATGAACGCCGATATCGCCCAGCGCCAGCGCGCCCAGCAGCGCATCGCACAGCGCATGGATCACCACGTCACCGTCCGAATGCGCCACCACCCCGCGCCCGTGCGCGATCCGCACCCCCCCGAGCACGACGTGGTCGCCCTCGCCGAAGGCATGCACGTCGTAACCCTGTCCCACGCGGATGTCAGTCATTTTAATTTTTAACGCGGATCAAAGCGGAAAAAGACGATGAAAGCGGATAGAGCCTTTCAATGGGATGACACTGCCGGGGAACGAATGCCGTCTTCGCCTGCCCCGGCATTTTGAACTGATTTCGCTTGATCCGCTCTTATCGTCTGTTTCCGCTCTGATCCGCGTTCAAACAGTGGACGCCCCACCGGAGAGCAGGAACTCGGCCAATGCGAGATCCGCCGGGGTGGTGATCTTGAGATTGTCTTCGCGGCCCTCGACCAGGCAGGGCCGCAGGCCGAGGCGTTCCATGGCCATGGCTTCGTCGGTGACGCGCAGGCCGGCGCGCAGGGCGGCTTCGAGGGCGCGGGTCAGGCCGCCGCGGCGGAACAGCTGGGGTGTCAGCGCGCGCCACAGGCCGTCGCGCGGCTCGGTGGCCTGGCTCTTGCCGGTGCCGTCCGCGCGCTTGAGGGTGTCGCGCACGGGCGCCGCCAGCAGCGCGCCGACCGGATCGGCCTGACCGATGCGGATCAGCCGCGCCAGGTCTTCGGCGCGCAGGCAGGGGCGCGCGGCGTCGTGCACCAGCACCCACTGGTCGGCGTCCACCGAGCCCGGCAGCGCCTGCAGGCCGGCCAGCACCGAGTCGGCGCGCTCGGCGCCGCCGACGCAGGTGATCACCGGCTTGCCGCCGAGCTCGCGCCAGCCGGGCCAGTCGGCGTCGTCCGGCGAAAGCGCCACCACGACGCCATCGACGTCGTCGTGCGACAGCACCGCGCGCAGGCTGTGCTCGATCACGGTGCGGCCGGCCAGCGGCAGGTACTGCTTGGGCCGCGCGGCGCCGAAGCGCGTGCCGCGGCCGGCGGCCGGCACGATCGCCCAGGTCACTCGACGGCCTCGTCGTCGACCGCCTCGCGCGGCGGCACCGGACCGGCGGGGTCGACCACGCGGTAGAAGGTCTCGCCCGGCTTGATCATGCCCAGCTCGCTGCGCGCGCGGTCTTCGACCGCGGCCTCGCCCGACTTCAGGTCCTGGACCTCGGCCGACAGGTCGTTGTTGCGCTGCTGCAGCCGGGCATTCTCACGCCGCTGTTCGGCCACGCGCTCCTCGAGCACCCGCGCCTCGCCGAGCGCGCCCTCGCCCCACCACAGCTTGGACTGCAGGCCGACCAGGAGCAGCAGCAGCACGGCAAGGGCCCACCAGCGGCGCAAGGGCGTCGGGCTCTCAGCGCGCGAGGCTGGTGAACGCGGCGTGGCCGGCGTAGCGGGCCTTGGCGCCCAACGCTTCCTCGATCCGCAGCAACTGGTTGTACTTGGCCACGCGGTCGCTGCGGCACAGCGAACCGGTCTTGATCTGGGTGGCCGTGGTGGCGACCGCGATGTCGGCGATGGTGGTGTCCTCGGTCTCGCCCGAGCGGTGCGACACGATCGACGCGTAGCGGTTGGCGTCGGCCATCGCGATCGCCTCCAGGGTTTCGGTGAGGGTGCCGATCTGGTTGACCTTGATCAGGATGGCGTTGGCCACGCCCTGGTCGATGCCGTCCTTGAAGATCTTCGGGTTGGTCACGAACAGGTCGTCGCCCACCAGCTGCACCTTGCCCGACAGCCGCTCGGTCAGCAGCTTCCAGCCGGCCCAGTCGTTCTCGGCCATGCCGTCCTCGATGGTGATGATCGGGTACTGCGCGCTCCAGCCGGCCAGGAAGTCGACGAACTGCTCGGGCGTGAGGCGCTTGCCCTCGCCCACCAGGTTGTACTTGCCGTTCTCGAAGAACTCGGAGCTGGCCACGTCCAGGCCCAGCAGCACGTCTTCGCCGGCCTTGTAGCCGGCCTTGCCGATCGCCTCGAGGATGACCTCGATCGCTTCCTCGTTCGAACGCAGGTCCGGCGCGAAGCCGCCCTCGTCGCCGACCGCGGTGCCCAGGCCCTTGCCCTTGAGCACGGCCTTGAGCGAATGGAAGATCTCGGTGCCGCAGCGCAGCGCCTCGGCGAAGCTTTCGCAGCCGACCGGCAGCACCATGAATTCCTGCATGTCGACGTTGTTGTCGGCGTGCGCGCCGCCGTTGATGATGTTCATCATCGGCACCGGCAGCGCGACCTCGCGGCCGCCGGCCAGGTGCGCCCACAGCGGCAGCTTCTTCGAAGAAGCGACGGCGTGGGCGTTGGCCAGCGACACGCCCAGCAGCGCGTTCGCGCCCAGGCGGCCCTTGTTCTCGGTGCCGTCGAGGTTGATCAGCTTGGCGTCCAGGCCCGCCTGGTCGGCGCCGTCAAACCCCTTCAGCGCCTCGGCGATCGTCGTGTTGACGTTGGCCACGGCCTTGCGCACGCCCTTGCCCAGGTAGCGGCTCTTGTCGCCATCGCGCAGCTCCACGGCCTCCTTGGTGCCGGTGGAGGCGCCCGAGGGCACCATCGCGCGGCCGAAGCTGCCGTCGGCGAGGGTGACCTCGGCTTCGAGCGTCGGATTGCCGCGGCTGTCGAGGATCTCGCGGGCGTGGATCTTGGCGATCTGGGTCATGACGGGATACGGTCCTTGCGGTTTTGCGTGGGGCAATCAGCCCTGGGCCATGCCCAGCGCGAAGATGAGGAAGGTGAACAGCAGCAGCAGGCCGCTCATGGCCGCGCCAAGCCAGGCGAACAGACGCTTGCGGCGACCGACGAACAGGCCGATGACGCCCAGCACGAAGGCCACGAACATCGCCGCGATCGAGAAGATCATGACCATCCCGGCAACGATGGCCTCAACCGACTCTTCGTCCACGCCGCCCGGCGTGTTGAGCTCGAGGTAGCCGGCATAGCCGAACATGGCCAGCAACAGCAGGCCGAAGAACACCACCAGCACGAAGGAAGCCACGCCGGGACCGGAGTGCTTGAGGGGTGCATCGGCGGGGGTCTGCAGGTCGTTCATTCCGTCTCCGGGAAGCGTGTGGTTGGGTTCAATGTTCAGCGGTCCGCCATCTCGAGGAAGCCGGACGACTTGGTGACGCGATCCAGCTCGAGCAAGGTTTCGAGCAAGGCCTGCATCTTCGGCAGCGGCCAGGCGTTGGGGCCGTCGCTGAGGGCCTTGTCCGGGTCGGGGTGGGTTTCCATGAAGAGGCCGCTGATGCCCACGGCCACCGCCGCGCGCGACAGCACCGGCACGAACTCGCGCTGGCCGCCGCTCTTGCCGCCCATGCCACCGGGCAGCTGCACCGAATGCGTGGCGTCGAACACGACCGGGCAGCCGGTGTCGCGCATCACGCTCAGCGAGCGCATGTCGGAGACCAGGTTGTTGTAGCCGAAGCTGACGCCGCGCTCGCAGGCCATGATCTGCGTGTTGCCCGTGGCCAGGGCCTTGTCGGTGACGTGCTTCATTTCCCAGGGCGAGAGGAACTGGCCCTTCTTGATGTTCACCGGCTTGCCGGCGCGCGCGACCTTCTGGATGAAGTCGGTCTGGCGGCACAGGAAGGCCGGCGTCTGAAGCACGTCCACCACCGAGGCCACTTCGTCCATCGGCGTGTATTCGTGCACGTCGGTGAGCACCGGCACGCCGAGCTGGCGCTTCACTTCCGCCAGCACCTTCAGGCCCGCTTCCATGCCGGGCCCGCGGAAGCTGGTGCCCGACGTGCGGTTGGCCTTGTCGAAGCTGGACTTGAAGATGAAGTGGATGCCGAGCTTGCCGGTGATTTCCTTGAGCTGGCCGGCGACGTCGAGCTGGAGCTGCTCGGACTCGATCACGCAGGGGCCGGCGATCAGGAAGAAGGGCTGGTCGAGGCCGACCTTGAAGCCGCAGAGATCCATTACTTGACTCCTCCCATGGCTGCAGGAGCGGTTTCAGCCGCAACGGTTCCGCCGGAAAGCTTCGCGCCTGAAGGCGCTCCTACAGGGGTCGTGGCGGCTTTGTGGGCGCGGGCGGCAGTGATGAAACCGATGAAGAGCGGGTGGCCATCGCGCGGGGTGGACAGGAACTCGGGGTGCGCCTGGCAGGCGACGAACCACGGGTGCGACGGCAGCTCGATCATTTCCACCAGCAGGTCGTCCATCGACTTGGCGCTGATCACCAGGCCGGCGTCCTCGAGCTGGGTGCGGTAGCGGTTGTTGAACTCGTAGCGATGGCGGTGGCGCTCGCCCACCACGTCCTTGCCGTAGATCTCGCGGGCCTTGGTGCCGGGCTTGAGGCGCTGGTCCTGCAGGCCCAGGCGCATGGTGCCGCCGAGGTCGGACTTCTCGTCGCGGCGCTCGACCTCACCGCTGGCGGTGCGCCATTCGGTGATCAGGCCGATGACCGGGTGGGCGCAGTTGCGGTCGTTCTCGGTGCTGTTGGCGCCGGCCAGGCCGGCGACGTGGCGAGCGAAGTCGACCACCGCGGCCTGCATGCCGTAGCAGATGCCGAAGTACGGAATGCCGTTCTCGCGGGCGTGCTTGACGGTAAGCACCTTGCCCTCAAAGCCGCGGTCACCGAAGCCGCCGGGCACCAGGATGGCGTCCACGCCGGCCAGTACCTTCACGCCTTCCTTCTCGACCTGCTCGGATTCGAGCCACTTCAGGTTCACGCGCGTGCGCTGGCGCAGGCCGCCGTGCTTGAGCGCCTCGGACAGCGACTTGTAGGCGTCCTGGTGGTCGATGTACTTGCCGACCACGGCCACGGTGACTTCGTCCACCGGGTGCTCGACCGCGTCCACCACCGCCTGCCACTCGGACAGGTCGGCGACCTTGGCCTTGTCTTCCAGCCGCAGGCGCTCGACCGCGATCTGGTCGAGCTGCTGGCTGTGCAGCCACAGCGGCAGCTTGTAGATGTTGTCCACGTCCACGCAGCTGATGACGGCCTTCTCGTGCACGTTGGTGAACAGCGCGATCTTGCGGCGCTCGGAGTCCGGCAGCGGCTTTTCGCTGCGGCAGACCAGGATGTCGGGCTGGATGCCGATCGAGCGCAGCTCCTTCACCGAGTGCTGGGTGGGCTTGGTCTTGAGCTCGCCCGCGGCCGCGATGTACGGCACCAGGGTCAGGTGCATGAAGATCGCCTGGTCGGGGCCGCGCTCGGTGCGGATCTGGCGGATGGCCTCGAGGAAGGGCAGCGACTCGATGTCGCCGACGGTGCCGCCGATCTCGACCAGGCCGACGTCGAAGCCGTCGGTCGCCTCGAAGATGGCGCGCTTGATCTCGTCGGTGATGTGCGGGATCACCTGCACGGTGCCGCCCAGGTAGTCGCCGCGGCGCTCCTTGCGGATCACGTTCTCGTAGATGCGGCCGGTGGTGACCGAGTTCTTGCGGCTCAGGCGCACGCGCAGGAAGCGCTCGTAGTGGCCCAGGTCCAGGTCGGTCTCGGCGCCGTCGTCGGTGACGTAGACCTCGCCGTGCTGGAACGGGCTCATGGTGCCCGGGTCCACGTTGATGTAGGGATCGAGCTTCATCATGGTCACGCGCAGCCCGCGCGCTTCCAGGATGGCGGCCAGGGAGGCCGCGGCGATGCCCTTGCCAAGCGAGGACACCACGCCACCGGTAACGAAGATAAGACGAGTCATGGGGATTGGGGGCGCTGGAAAACCGTATTCTACCGGCTCGACCGCCCCGGGGCGAGAAACTTTTTTGCATCAATGACTTGAATCCCCGGCCCGGCGTCCCCGCCTTGACCGGCCCGGTCGCGACGCCCATCCTGCGGGCCTCCCGCCGCCCTGCCCCACCGAGTCCACCCCCGGATGAACACCCGCTACAACGCCGCCGACATCGAAGTCCTCTCGGGCCTGGACCCGGTCAAGCGCCGGCCCGGCATGTACACCGACACCACCCGGCCCAACCACCTGGCCCAGGAAGTGATCGACAACTCGGTGGACGAGGCCCTGGGCGGGCACGCGAAGACGGTCGAGGTGACCCTGTTCGCCGACGGCAGCTGCGAAGTGACCGACGACGGCCGCGGCATGCCGGTCGACATCCACCCCGAGGAGAAGATCCCGGGCATCGAGCTGATCATGACCCGCCTGCACGCCGGCGGTAAGTTCAGCGGCAAGAACTACACCTTCTCCGGCGGCCTGCACGGCGTCGGCGTCAGCGTGGTGAACGCGCTGTCGAAGCGGGTCGAGGTGGTCATCCGGCGCGAGGGCCAGGAGCACCGCATGGAGTTCCGCGACGGCGACCGCAGCTCGGCGCTGGAGGTCGTGGGCACCGTGGGCAAGCGCAACACCGGCACCCGCCTGCGCTTCTGGCCGGACCCGAAGTACTTCGACACCCCGAAGATCCACGCCAAGTCGCTGCGCCACCTGCTGCGGGCCAAGGCCGTGCTCTGCCCCGGCCTGACCGTGAAGCTGTTCGACGAAGCCACCGGCGAGCGCAACGAGTGGCACTACGAGAACGGCCTGCGCGACTACCTGCGCGGCGAACTGGTGGGCCGCGACCTGCTGCCGGCCGAGCTGTTCGTCGGCCACGTGGCCAAGGACACCGAAGTGGTGGACTGGGCCGTGGCCTGGGTGCCGGAAGGCGAGCTGGTGCAGGAGAGCTACGTCAACCTGATCCCGACCGCGCAGGGCGGCACCCACGTCAATGGCCTGCGCTCGGGCTTCACGGACGCACTGCGCGAGTTCTGCGACTTCCGCAACCTGCTGCCGCGCGGCGTCAAGCTGGCGCCCGAGGACGTGTGGGACCGCGTGAGCTACGTGCTCAGCATCAAGATGACCGACCCGCAGTTCAGCGGGCAGACCAAGGAGCGGCTGAGCTCGCGCCAGGCCGCGGCCTTCGTCGAGAATGCCTCGCACGATGCGTTCTCGCTGTGGCTCAACCAGCACGTCGAGACCGGCCTGCAGATCGCCCAGCTCGCCATCGACCGCGCCTCGGCACGCCTGAAGACCGAGAAGCAGGTCACCCGCAAGAAGATCACCCAGGGCCCGGCCCTGCCCGGCAAGCTGGCCGATTGCATCAGCCAGGACCTGGGCCGCACCGAACTGTTCCTGGTCGAAGGCGACTCGGCCGGCGGTAGCGCCAAGCAGGCCCGCGACAAGGAGTTCCAGGCCATCCTGCCGCTGCGCGGCAAGATCCTGAATACCTGGGAAGTCGAGTCCGGCGGCGTGCTGGCCTCGAACGAGGTGCACGACCTGGCCGTGGCCATCGGCTGCGACCCCGGCGTGGAGAACATCGAGGGCCTGCGCTACGGCAAGGTCATCATCCTGGCCGACGCCGACAGCGACGGCCTGCACATCGCCACCCTGCTCTCGGCGCTGTTCCTGCGCCATTTCCCGGCGCTGGTGCGGGCCGGGAACATCTTCGTGGCGATGCCGCCGCTGTTCCGCGTCGACGTGGGCAAGCAGGTCTTCTACGCCCTGGACGAAGAGGAGAAGCGGATCCTGCTCGACCGGATCGAGAAGGAGAAGATCCGCGGCCAGGTCAACGTCACCCGCTTCAAGGGCCTGGGCGAGATGAACCCGGTGCAGCTGCGCGAGTCGACCATCCACCCCGACACCCGGCGCCTGGTGCAGCTGACGGTGGACGACGCCGAAGAGACCCGCTCGCTGATGGACATGCTGCTGGCCAAGAAGCGGGCCTCGGACCGCAAGGCCTGGCTGGAGGCCAAGGGCGACCTGGCCTCGCTCGAGGTCTGACCCCGGGCGGCGGGCGGCCACGACGCCCGCCGCGCCCAAAACCGTGACCGAGTCTCCAGATATGTGACGCATTGCGTCACATTGCGCTCCCGTTCGTTCCCGAAAAGCCGCCGTTCATCGGCGCCGACGGGCGGCCATGGCCGGCCGACGCACCGGATTGCGTCGCCGCCGCGCCTTCACTAATGTGACGAAGTGCTCATTTTGGAGCCCGGGGCCCGCCCTTCGCCGGCCCCGGGGCGGGTTGGCACGCTTCCTGCATCCACCTCCTTGCCCGCAAATGCGCGCCCCTGGTCGGCTCCCCGGCCCGGATGACTCATCCAAACCCAACGCCTCCCGGCGCAAACCAAGGAAACCGAAACATGAATAACGTCCGTCGCATCCGAGGCCTCGCTCTCACCAGCCTGGCGTCCCTCGGCCTGATCGCTGTCACCCCGGCCTTCGCCGAGTCGCAGTTCGTCACCACCGGCACCCCGACCGTCGCCAATGCCCGCCTGAACTTCCAGGTGAACGTGCCGCGCTTCCTCGAGTTCCGCGTGGGCTCGGCCAATGCCGTGATCGACACCGTCGTGTTCGACGTGGCCGCCACGGACGTCGGCAATCCGGCCGCCCCGGTCGCCGGCGACATCACCGTGGACGTGGCCCTGCGCGGCAACGGCGGCGCCATCTCCCTGAGCGCCGACACCTCGGCCGACCCGCTCAACAGCGGCGCCGACACGATCCCGTTCAGCGCCATCTCCACCACGCTCGATGCCGGCACCATCAACGCCCCGGTCCTGGTGGATGGCGCCAGCGCCCCGATCGCGGTCGCGGTCACCTCCGGCACCCGCGTCACCAACCGTACCGCCACCTGGTCGTACGAGTTCGACAACGCCGCCGTCTACGGCGCCGGCACCTACGCCGGCCAGGTCGTCTACACCGCGACCATGCCGTAACCCGTGTCCGCGGGCTCCGGTCCGCGACGTTGGGCTGAAACGAGGGGCGGCAGCGCGCCGCCCCTTTCCTCCCCCCCGGAGTGAATCCATGAACCGTACCAGCAAGTCCGCGGGAGGCCTGCTCCTGCTTGCCGCCCTGCTGGCATGCCAGGGCGCGGCGGCCTACCAGGCCAACATCACCGCCGATTCGCGCGCGCTCTACCTGCGCGTTGGCACCGGCGCGATGAATTTCGACGGCTTCAGCTACAACCAGGGCGCACGCCCGATCAACTTCACCGGCGTCCAGAACGTCGTGGTGAACGTGCCGGTCGGCCAGATCGGCAATGGCACCGACCTGCAGATGACCGGCAACGGCGACCTCGTCAGCCACCTCGACAATTTCCTGTTCTGCAATCCCGGCCAGATCTACATCGGCGCCTTCTTCAGGCGGCCGACCGGCGGCGGCGGCAACAACACCGCCACCGTCACTGCCAACTACTCGCCCAACCTGACCACCCCGGGCGGCGACACCATTCCCATGACCCAGATCCGTTGGGTCAGCAGCGGTAACGGCGACGGCACCTTCCAGCCCTTCGCCAGCGGTTCTTTCACCACCAGCGGCCAGACGGTCGCCACCTTCGGCCGCAACCAGTGGAACGAGAGCTGCCTCACGTTCTTCTACGGCAACGACCAGGTCGTGGCCGCCGGCAGCTACACCAATACCGTCACTTACACCTTGACCGCGCCGTGATCCGGACCCTCGTCATCGCCATCCTCCTCCTGGCCTGCCTGCCCGCCACGGTGGCTGCCCAGGCCTATCCGGTGGACGATTCCGCCAGCCAGGTGCTGGATGGCAACGTTCGCATGCGCTGGGACGACCCGGTGCCGCGGCCTGGCGTGGCTTCCACCATGAGCGGCCGGATGACGGTGGTCGTGCGGCTGGACGTGTCGCCCTGGCTGGGCCGCAGCGGCCGCATCTACAAGAAGCTGGCGCCGCAGGTGCAGGCACCGGTGCGCGCGCAGTGGACCAGCCGCGGGGTACTGCAGCCCGGCCAGCTTCGGGATGGCGAACGCACCCTGGTGTACTCGGGGCCGATCATGACCCCGATGCTGGAGGACACCCTGCACGTCACACTGCAGGCGGACGGCGATCGACTGCCCGACCACGCCCGCCTTGAGTTCACCTTCGAGATAGAACTGGAGTCGCCGCAATGAAACGTCTCGCCTGCGCCGCGATTGCCCTGCTGGCCCTCGCCGGTGCGCTGCCGGTGGCGGCGCAGGGCTTCGCCGTGCAGGTCTCGCCGCCGCGCTTCGAGGAATCGGCCAAGCCGGGAACCGTGCACCGCAACGTCATCGAGGTCACCAACAGCAGCCCTGCCGAGGGCCGCTTCCGGCTCAAGACCGCCGATTGGACGCTGGCGCCCGACGGCTCGGCCGTGTTCTCCGATGCGCTGGCCCCCGGCAGCTGCCGCCCCTGGGTGGCGATCGAGGCGGCGACCCTGCAGGTCGCGCCCAATGCGCGCCGCCGCTTCCGTTTCGAGGTCTCGGTGCCCGCCGATGCGCCGGACGGCCAGTGCAGGTTCGCGCTGGTGATCGAGGGCGAGCCCGAGATCAAGCCCGACGGCTCCATGCAGGTCAACGGCCGCATCGCCATCATCGTCTACCTCACGATTGGCGACGGTGCGCCGGTGCTGACCCTGGTCGACACCCTGGTGCAGCCGGTGGAAGGCCGCGACCTGCCGATCGTCCGTATCCGCAACACGGGGAATGCGCACGCCCGCCTGTCCGGCTTCCTCGACGCCATTGGCGCGGACGGCCGCCGCATCACCCTGCTGCCGTCGGCCGATCCGATCCTGCCGGGCGTCACCCGCGACATCGCGCTGCTGCCGGTCGCCGAGTCGGCCGACGATCCCGCTCCCGTCCTCAGCTTCCCGCTTCGCCTGAAGGGCCGCCTGGAGTCGCCGCCGCTGCGGCTGGACATCGACACGGACGTGGCCAAGCCGTGAGGCGCCCGCTTCCCACGACGCCGCTGGCACTGGCCATCGGCGTTTCGATGGCACTTGCCGGACCGGCGGCATGGGCGACCCCGCAGGATGCGTCCGAGGACGCCGCGCCGGCCTACCAGGACCGCATCATCCCCTCCGACCAGCTCGCCCCGCTGCCCGAGGACGAGGGCGAGACCTTCGACGCGAACGGCCTGCCCCGCTCACTGGACCTGCAGTTGCTCGCCAGTCGCACCGAGCGCGGCACCCAGACCTTCAACGAGCTTGGCCTGACCGTTGGCGGGTTTTGGGAGACACTCGACCACGGCAGCTTCTCGCTGGACGCGACCCTGCTCCGCGCCAACCAGCGCCGCGACATCAACGGCAGCGACGACGGCGCGAATTGGGGCGGCACCGCGACCCTCTGGCAGCGCGGACTGTTCATGGATGGCGGCTGGCGCGGCGACAACGGCGTCGGCGTGCTCAACACCGCACTGCCCGCGCTCAGCCGGGACCAATACCGCTTCCTGTTGCCCAGCGTGCCGTTCGCCGGCGTCGCCACGGATTGGCAGCAAGCCGGCCGCGGCCTGCAGCTGATGGGCTCCTACGGCCGGGGCGGCGTGTTCGACGGCGCCCGCGTGGTGGGCTTCGAACGCTCCGACGGCGACGTCGCCAGCCTGGGCGCCCAGTGGCAATGGGCGCCTGGCTGGATCGGCGCCGCGACCGCACTGGCCACCGACGGCCGCCTGGTCCCGGCGGGCGATGGCGGTGTGCTGGTGGAGGACAACCGCACCCGGGCGCTGCTGGTGTCCAATGGCTGGCGCAGCGCGACCCAGTCGCTGACGCTGAACCTGCAGTCCAGCGGCGGCGATTCCGACAATGCGTTCGGCGCCTGGCTCGACGGCCGCGCCGACCGGGGCCGCTACCAGCATCGCTACGGCCTGTTCCGACTCGAGCCCGAGCTGGCCTGGGGCGCGCTGCCGATCGCCAACGATGCCGAGGGCGCCTACTACCGGCTCAACTATTCCTACGCCCGCTGGAACTGGAATGCCGGCATCGACCACATCCGATCCGTGTCCGGCAGCAGTTTCGAAGGGCTGTATGGCAACTTCTACGGCCGCTACCAGGCGAGCGCGCGCCTGGGCTACGGCGGCGGCCTGAACGTTCGCGACGCCAAGGCGGGCACGGCCTACAGCACCCAGCTCTTCGTCGACCAGGTGAACCGTTGGGGCCAGTCCCGCATCCAGTGGGATTTCGTCGACAACGGCCCCACCGGCGGCGACAGCTGGGAACTCAAGCTCGACCACACGCTGCCGTTCAAGCCCGGAAAGCGGCTTTCTGTTTCACTCAACCACGGCTCGCTGTCCTACGCGGGCGAGGACCCCACCCGGACCACGTCGGTATCGCTCAACGGCGGCCTGGAGCTCACGCAGCGCCTGAGCCTGGACGGCAGTGCGCGCTATGGCCGCGGCACCGGGCCCAGCGCATTCCGCGGCACCGACGTCAACCTCAATCTGGCCTGGCGTTTCGCCCGCCAGTGGTCCCTGGTCGGCAGCATCTACGAGAACCGCGGCGCACGCCGATCGCCCTTCATCCTCGACCCGCTGGCGCCGGACACCTTCATCGACATCCCGCGTGACCGCTCGCTGTTCCTGAGCCTGCGCTACCAGAGCCGCGCCGGCACCGCCTCGGGGGTCTTGGGCGGTCCACCCGGCAGCGCGGTTGGCAGCATCACCGGCAGCGTATTCCTCGACGACAACGGCGACGGCCAGCGCGCCGCCTCCGAGCAGCCGGCCGCCAACGTCACCGTGCTGCTCGACGGCCTCTACGCCGTACGCACCGACAGCAACGGCGAGTTCACGTTCCCGCGCGTCGCCGTCGGTGCCCATGTGGTGACGGCGGTACCGGACAACCTCCCCTTGCCCTGGTTCGTGGACGACGAGCTCGACCGTCGTGCGGTCGAGGTGAACGTACGCGACCAGCAGCGCGTCGACATCGGCGCGAGGCGCCAGCGATGAACCAGGACAAGGCCTCGCTGCTGCTCAAGCTGGTCGGCCTGGCGCTGGCCGCGGCCATCGCCGTGGGCCTGCAGGCGCGCGAGCGCGCCAGTGGCGGCGCCGACCTGTATGGCTATGCCCTGGTCGACAGCGAACTGGGGCCGACCTGCCCTTACGACTACGTCGACCTGGGCGAGGACGCCGAGGTGCTGGCGCTGCAGCCGGGGCACCCGGCCGCGGCCAGCGATGACCTGGCCGCGGTGCTGCCCCTGGCCCGGCCGTTCGAGTTCTACCAGCTGTCCAACGACGCCCTGGTGGTGTCTTCCAATGGCTACCTCGCGGCCGCCGGCTCGCTGGCCGAGGACGATGGCGCCGACTTCAGCAACGACTGCCGCCTGCCCGCGCGCGCCGACAACGGCGCCGCCGTGCAGGACCGCGTCTACGTCTACCACGACGACCTGCGCGCCCAGCCCGGCGGCACCATCCGCCAGGCGTACTTCCCCGCCTGCCCGCGCGCCAGCGCCAGCGGCGACGCCGAGCCCTGCACGGTGGTGGAATGGAACCGCTTCGAGCGCGCCACCGCGCTGCGCAGCACCCAGCCGCTGCGCGCGCAGGCGGTGCTCTACCACGACAGCCACGCGATCGCGCTGCAATACGCGTCGATCGACGACAGCCGCGGGGCACAGGCCACCATCGGCCTGCAGGGCCTCGACGGCCGCACGGCCCGCCTGGCCGGCTGCGACCTGCCTGACCAGGTGAAGCCGCGGCAGGCGCTGTGCTTCTTCGACCCCCGCAACCGCCCGGCCGGCGCACGCCGCTCGCCGCCGCGGGTCGCGGCGCCCTGATCCGGGCGCCAGCGCGGGCCCGGCCTGCGTCCGTCGGTGTGTCGAGGCTTGCGACGCGCTAGCCGCGGGCCGGCGCCGCATCGAGGCCGGCGCGCAGCAGCGCGTCCAGCAGGACCTGCAGTTTCGCCGCGCGGGCCTCGTCGTAGCGCACCGCGTCTTCGTCCATGTAGGTCGACTGCGCCAGCTCCAGCTGCACGGCATCGACGCCCTGCGACGGCTGGCCGTAGTGGCGGGTGATGTAGCCGCCCTTGAAGCGGCCGTTCACCACCCAGCGATAGTCCTGCTGCGCCGCCAGCACCGCCTCGAGCCGCGCCTGCCGGGCCGGCGAGCAGCTGGCGCCGGCCGCGGTGCCCAGGTTGAGGTCCGGCAGCCGGCCTTCGAACAGGAAGGGCACGGTGCCGCGGATCGAATGGCCTTCCCACAGCAGCACGCCGCCGTGGCGCGCGCGCAGGCGCGCCAGCTCTTCGGCCAAGGCGGCATGGTAGGGCCGCCAGTAGGTATCGACGCGTGCCCGCACCTCGTCGGGCGACGGCGCCTGCCCCGGCAGGTACACCGGTTCGCCGTCGAAGCGAACGGCCGGGCACAAGCCGGTGGTGTTCTGCCCCGGGTAGAGCGACACATCGTCGGGCGGGCGGTTGAGGTCGACGACGTAGCGCGAGAAACGCGGGACCAGCACCGAGGCGCCCAGCGCCCGCGCGAACGCGTACAGCCGGCTGACGAACCAGTCGGTGTCGGGCACGGCGCGCGCGGCCGGGGTCATCCGGGCGGCGAGGCCGTCGGGCAGCGCGGTGCCGTCGTGCGGCAGGCTCACCAGCAGCGGCACGTCGCCGCGATGCAGGTCGAAGACGGTCACGCGCCGCGCCCCTGGAACCGCGCCGGCGCGTAGGGCGCAGGGTCGATCTGCGGCGCCCGGCCCACCATCAGGTCCGCCATCAGCCGCCCGGTGCCGGCCGCCATGCCCACGCCCATCATGCCGTGGCCCGTGGCCAGCCACAGGTTGCTGTGCTTGGGCGAACGGCCCAGCAGCGGCAGATCGTCGACGCTCATCGGCCGCCAGCCGCACCAGGTCTCGCGCTTCTCGCCGCCCGGCGGCGACGCCAGGTACTGCGCCGCCCCGCGCTCGAGCGCGGCCAGGCGGGTGGCGTTGAGCCGGTCGTCGTAGCCGCTGAACTCCATCGTGCTGCCCAGCCGGAACCCGTCGTCCCAGGCCGTGACGCAGACGCTGCGCTCCTTGAGCACCAGCGGCCGCCGCGGCACCACCGCGGGGCGATCGTAGGTGATCGAATAGCCCTTGCCGGGCTGCACCGGGATATCGAGCCCCAGCATCTGGCCAAAGCGCGGCGACCAGGCGCCCATCGCCAGCAGCACCTTGCCGCCGCTGCGGCGGCCTTCGCTGGTCTGGACCGCATCGATGCCGTTGCGGCCGCGCTCCAGGCCGCCCACCAGCACGCCCTCCTCGATCACGCCGCCGGCCTCGCGGACGATGCGCGCCAGTTCGGCGGTGTAACGGTCCGGACGCAGCTGGGCGTCACCGGGGAAATGGATGGCGCCGGCCAGGCCCGGACGCAGCGCCGGTTCGTCGGCCGCCAGCGCCGCGCCGTCGAGCACCTGCGCACGGATGCCCAGCTCGGCCAGCAGGGGCAGGTCGCGCTGCTGTTTCTCCAGCGCGCGCTGGCCGCGGAATACGTAGTGGAAGCCGCTGGCCTCGAAGCCACAGTCCAGGCCCTGGCCATAGACCAGGTCCTCGGTCAGCGCGCGGGACAGATTGAGCAGCGCCCCCTTGGCCAGCCCCCCCTGGCGCCAGTCGGCCGGGTTGCAGCGGCCGGCGACGCGCATCAGCCAGCGCATCAGCGCCGGGTCCCAGCGCGGCTTGATGTAAAGCGGCGCCGACGGACTGAGCATCCAGCGCAGCGCCTGCCCCACCATGCCCGGCGCCGCCAGCGGCGGCGCGTGGCTGGGCGTGAGCGTGCCGCAGTTGCCCCAGGACGCCGCGCCGCCCACCCGCCCCTGTTCGAGGATGCGCACCGACCGGCCCTCGGCCAGCAGGTAGTGCGCGCAGGCGAGGCCGATCACGCCACCGCCCAGGATCAGGACATCCGCATCGCCGCTCTCGTTCATGGCCGTATTCTAGCCGGCCCGCCGCCCCGCGCCGGGGTCAGCGCCGCAGCGGCGGCCACCGAAGGTAGGTGGCGGACCGCCACAGCCACTCCATCGGCCCGATCCGGAACCGCGCCAGCCAGGCCTGGCTCAGCAGCACCTGCAGCAGGAAGAAGACCAGCACGAAGGGCAGCTGCCAGGCCCGCGGCAGCTGCCCGGCGAAGCCCAGTCCCCAGCCCGAGAAGATCCAGGTGCAGACCAACGACTGCAGCAGGTAATTGGTCAGCGCCATGCGGCCGGCCGGGGCCAGCCAGCGCAGGCGCGAGGCCGCGGCCGCCGACTGCAGCCCGCGCTGGATCAAGGCCAGGTAACCCAGCGCCATCAGCGTGCCGCCCACGTTGAACAGCCCCATCGCCGCGGTCGCCGGCAGGTCCGAGCGGCTGAAGTCGGTGCTCGGCGCGATCAGGCACGACACCAGCACCATCGCCAGCCCGACCGGCCAGCCGACCTTGCGCAGCTGCGCATACAGGATCGGGAACTCGCCGGGCCGCGCCATCGCCCCGCTGCGCACGAACCAGGCGCCCAGCAGGAACAGGCCCAGGATCTGCCAGCCGAAGAACGCCAGGTACCCCAGCATGTGCACCAGGTCCTCGCCGCGCTGGGCCACGCCCTCGGCCCAGGTGCCCGCGCCGAAGGCCTGGCGCTGCGCCTCGAGCACGGCCGCCATCTCGGCGCCCTGCGCGGCCATGGCCTTTTCCATTTCGGCGCTGCCGCCGGGCGACATCATCGCCAGCGACACCATCCCGCCCATCAGCAGGAAGAACAGCGACGGGGCCAGGATGAAGGCAATGCCCCACGCCGGCAGTCGGTCGACCGGCGTGCGCCGGAACAGGAGCATCAGCGGGAACGCCAACAGCGCGTAGGACACCAGCACGTCGCCGCTCCAGACCAGCAGCGCGTGCGCCAGGCCGATCGCCAGCAGCGCGAGGATGCGCCGCAGGTAGATGCCGAGGAAGGGGCGGCCGGCGGCTTCGGCCCGCTGCATCATCACCGCGAACCCCATGCCGAACAGCAGCGAGAACAGCGGGTAGAACTTGCCCTGCACGAACACGTAGACCAGCGCGTCGGCCCAGCGGTCCGCGCCGGACAGCGCCGGGTCGATGCCGGTCATCGCGCCCAGCAGCGGGCCGACCATGCCCTCGATGTTCATCAGCAGGATTCCCAGCAGCGCGAAGCCGCGCAGCACGTCCATGGCCTCGATGCGTTCGTGCGGGGCGACGGGCGCCAAGGGGGCCGGCGTGGACATGGGCGGCACTCCGTCCTGGGGGGAAGCCGCGATCATCCGGCCCGCCCGCGCCGACCGCAAGCCGCCGGAAACGACGAGGGCCCGCCGAAGCGGGCCCCCGTGTGCACCGATGGCGCGGGCGTCAGTGCTGCACGCCGCCGTCGCCGTGCACGTGGCCGTGGTCGATCTCGACCTGCTGGGCCTCGCGCACGTCCACGATCTCGACCTGGAAGACCAGGGTCTTGCCGGCCATCGGGTGGTTGAGGTCGACGTCGACCACGGTGGCGCCGACCTTGACCACGGTGACGGCGCGCGGGCCGGAATTGGTGCCCAGCAGGACCTGCTGGCCCGGCTGCAGGCGGGTTTCGCGGAAGTGCTTCTTGGGCACGCGCTGCACGAAGCCCTCGCGGCGATCGCCGTAGGCCTGGTCCGGGGTGACGGTGGTCTCGAACGTGTCGCCGGCGACGTGGTCCATCATCGCGGCCTCGAGGCCCGGGATGATGCTGCCGGTGCCGATCAGCACGGCCAGCGGCTCGCGATCCTTGGACGTCTCGGCCGGCGGCTGGCCGACTTCGGACACGGTGTAGTGGAAACGGACGACGCGGTTCTTCTCGATCTTCATGATGATTCCGGGTTGGGCCGGTGACGCGACCGGCGGGATGGGGCACACTCGGCCCGTGACAGCGAGCGCGCATTATCCCGGCCACCCCTGCCCGGCGCCAGTTCCCCGGGCGCGACCGGTCGGTCCCTGGCGCCAACCGCTGCGCCTGGCGGCGACCGCGCTGGTGCTGCTGGCACTGGCGGCCTGCTCTTCCGCGCCCCGGCGTGAATCCGCCGCGGCCCGCCCCGCCCCGCCGTCACTGCGCGTGGTCGACGTGGCCCCGGCCGACCCGCTGCGCGCCAACAACGTCCTGATGCGCGCCCTGGGCCTGGTCGGCACGCCCTACCGCTGGGGCGGCAACACGCCGGCCGGCGGCTTCGACTGCAGCGGCCTGGTGGGCTTCGTCTTCCGCGATGCCGCCCAGCTGTCGCTGCCGCGCACCACCCGCGAGATCGCCGAGGTCCGGGCCGACAAGCCACCGCGCGACCGGCTGGCGCCGGGCGACCTGGTGCTGTTCGGCAAACCCACGTTCCACGTCGGGATCTACGTCGGCGAAGGCCGGTTCGTGCACGCCCCCAGCACCGGCGGCACCGTCCGCCTCGACCGTCTGGACGGCCCCTACTGGGGCCGCCACTACGACGGCGCGCGCCGCGTCCTGGATTAGAAAAAGGGGTCATCGGGGTTCGGGGCGCAGCCAAAGCCAGGTGGCGACGATGGCCATGATCCCGGTGCCGATGGCGGCCATCCACCATTTCGGCGCGGTAAGGAAAAAGATCAGCGCGCACACGGCCATGCTGCCGATGGCCCACTGCTTGGCGCGGCGGCTGACCGAACCGGTGGCCTGCCAGTCGCGGATCATCGGGCCGTACAGGCGGTGCGCCAGCATCCAGGCGTGCAGGCGGTCGGAGCCGCGCGCGGCGGCGTAGGCGGCCAGCAGCACGAAGGGCGTGGTCGGCAGGCCCGGCAGGAAGATGCCGACGATGCCCAAGCCCAGGGCCAGGTAGGCCAGCAGCAGCCACAGCCAGCGCCGGGCGCGATGGCCCAGGCTCATTCGCCGCGCAGGCCCGCCACGGCCTGTTCGATGTCCTTGCTCAGCGCCATCACTTTCAGCGCGTAGTCGGCCAGGCGCTGGTCATCGGGGTCGGTCGGCCGCCAGGGCGGCACCGTCGACGGTTTGCCTTCCACGCCATCGAGCGCCACGAACACGATCACGCAGTGGGTGCACAGGCGCTCGCCGCCGTCCTGCATCGGGTCGCGGGCGCGCACGTCGACGGCGAAATGCATGCTGGACGTGCCGGTGTAGACCAGCTTGGCGGTCACCGTCACCAGGTCCGAGGTGCGGATCGGCGCGACGAAGCGGATGCCGCCCACCGCCACCGTGACGCTGTAGCGGCCGCTCCAGCCCACCGCGGCGGCGTAGCCGACCTGGTCGATCCATTTCATCACCACGCCGCCGTGGACCTTGCCACCGTAGTTGACGTCGGTGGGTTCGGCCAGGAAACGGAAGGTCAATTCGCGCTGTTCACCGCTCATGCGGTCGCTCCCGAGGTGGCGCCGGCGACGGCGTCGCGCACCGCGCGCTGGCGCATCGTCTCATGCAGTCGGTCGCGGTGCCCGGCCAGGTCGCGGGCCAGGTCGATGCGGCCGCCCGCGTCGCCGGCCGCCGGCTGCGCCGCACGCAGGCGGCAGAACTCGGCGTAGGCCTCGAGCACGTGGCGGATCCGGCCCAGCAGCAGCTCGAGCATGATGGCGTCGTCGAGCAGCCCGATCACCGCGACGTCGTCCGGGATCATGTCCTCCGGGTCGCTGAAATAGGCCAGCAGCCGCAGCAGCTCGGCGCGCTCGACCTGCGGCAGCGACCAGGCCTCGTCCTCGAGCATGTCGATCAGGCCGACGACCTGCCGAAGGGTCCGGCGGATGTAGCCCGGCGCGCAGGCGATCGGCAGGGTCTCGAGCGCGTGCCGGGCCGCCGCGACGATGTCGCACTCGTCGGCGCAGGCGACCCGCCGCTCGGCCCGTTCCAGGGCCTCGTGGAAGCGTTCGATGTCGCTCGGTTCGAGTTCAAAGGTGATCTTCACGCTGCAATCCTACGCCACCGCCGGCCCGTTGTAGGAGGGCCTCCAGGCCCGATGCTGGCCGGCGAAAGGCTTCGGGCCCGAAGGCCCTCCCGCCGCGGGGGGATGAACGCAGGGTTCAGCCCCGCTGGCCGAAACCCGCGCTTTCGCGTAGCATCCGCCCCGTTTGCTGCACGGCTGACCGTTTTCCCCCGGTATGCCCGCCACCCAGGCCCCGAGCGCTGCTCGCCCTGCGTCTGGCCCCACTCCGCACGCCTTTCGCTGCGCAAACCCGTCAGGACCGCCTTGGTCCCTGCCGTAAAACCAGCTTCACCAGCTCGCAGCGCGGTTTCAGGGAACGCTCCGGGTTACGCAACGGAGTACAACCATGTCTTTTGAAACCCTTGGGCTTGCGCCCGAGATCACCCGTGCGCTGGCCGAACTCGGCTACGCCAACCCGACCCCGATCCAGGCCGAAGCGATCCCGCTGGTCATGGCCGGCAACGACCTGATGGGCGGCGCCCAGACCGGCACCGGCAAGACCGCCGCGTTCTCGCTGCCCCTGCTGCACCGCCTGGCCCAGGCCGGCCCGGTCTCCGGTCCGCGCAAGCCGCGCGCGCTGGTGCTGGTCCCGACCCGCGAGCTGGCCGTGCAGGTGTTCGACAGCCTGCGCGCCTACGGCAAGCACCTGCGCCTGAACAGCACCACCATCTACGGTGGCGCCGGCATGCAGCCGCAGATCGACGCGCTGCGTCGCGGCGTCGACATCCTGGTGGCCACGCCGGGCCGCCTGCTCGACCATCTCGAGCGCCGCAGCGTCGACCTCTCGCACGTCGAGATCCTGGTGCTGGACGAAGCCGACCGCATGCTCGACATGGGCTTCCTGCCCGCGATCAAGCGCGTGATGGCCAAGATCCCGTCGCGTCGCCAGACCCTGCTCTTCTCCGCGACCTTCGAGGACGCGATCAAGAAGCTGGCGATGGAATTCCTGCGCGACCCGAAGGAAGTGCAGGTGTCGGTGCGCAACGCGGTGGCCACCAACGTCACCCACATCGTGCATCCGGTGGACGCGAGCCGTAAGCGCGACCTGCTGCTCGAGATCCTGTCCAAGCGCTACCAGGACCAGGTGCTCGTGTTCGGCCGCACCAAGCACGGCTGCAACCGCCTGTCGGAGCAGCTGGACAAGGCCGGCATCAACTCGGTCGCCATCCACGGCAACAAGAGCCAGGCCCAGCGCCTCAAGGCCCTGAAGGACTTCAAGTCCGGCAAGGCCCGCGTGCTGGTCGCCACCGACGTCGCCGCCCGCGGCCTCGACATCCCGCTGCTGCCGATGGTCATCAACTTCGACCTGCCGATGGTCGCGGAAGACTACGTGCACCGCATCGGCCGCACCGGCCGCGCCGGCGCCTCGGGCGAGGCGATCTCGCTGGTCTCGCACGACGAGGGCGGCCTGCTGCGCGCCATCCAGCGCGTGCTCAAGGCCGACATCGAGATGGTGGAAGTGGAAGGCTACTCGCCGCAGCGCCCGATCCGCATGGGCAACGACGCTCCGTCGGGCCGTCCGGCCGGTGGCCAGCGCCCCCCGCAGCGCCACGCCCGCCGTCCGCACGTGAACAACGGCGAGCGCCACGCGCACGCCGGCCCCAAGGGCCCGCGCGACGGCGCCCGCGGCCGCGGCAACGAGACGCGCACCGCGCGCTGATCCAAGCCCGCTGGCTTAAGAAAGAAAAGGCCGCCTTGTGCGGCCTTTTCTTTGGCCACGGATGAACACGGATGAACACGGATAAAGCGATTAGGCTTGGAGCTCGGCGACTCCATTCCAACGCTTTTCCCTATCCGTGTTTATCCGTGTTCATCCGTGGCCAAAAAACACCTGCGGCGAACCCCCAAGGCTTGTGTTCCGGCCGGGGCAGGCAGAAGCTTTGGCCATTCCACGGGGAGAGCGGACATGTTGCGGAGCGTGCTGGCGGTGCTGGCGGGGATCCTGGTCATGGGCATCATGGTCGCGGCGGTGCAGTGGCTGGGGCATTCGCTGTACCCGCCGCCGCCGGGGATCGATCCCACGAACCACGAGGCGATGATCGCGCTGATTTCGCAGATGCCGAAGATGGCCCTCGGCATAGTGCTGGTCGCCTACGCGTCCGGCACGTTCCTGGGTGCGTTCACCGCCACCACCATCAGCGTGGGGCACAAGCGCGGCGTCGCGATCGTGGTGGGACTGGTGATGCTTGCGCTGGTGGCCCTGAACTTCTCGGTCATCCCGCATCCCGCCTGGATGGTGGCGGCGGGCCTGGTCATTCCGCTGCCGTTCGCCCTGCTGGGCTGGCGCCTCGCACGCTGAGCCAGGCGCCGGTCAGCAGCAGCGCCACGGCGACGGCCTGGGTCCAGTGCGGCCGGGCCTGGCCGAAGGCGAGCAGCAGGCCGGTGGACAGGAGCGGCGCGGCGTAGGACAGGGTGCCGAGCACCGCGATGTCGCCGCGCTTGGTGCCGATGTCCCACAGCCAGAACGCGATGCCGGTCGGCCCCAGGCCCAGCAGCAGGATCAGCAGCCCCTGCCCCGGCGTCGGCCACACCGTGGTTTCCAGCGCCAGGTGGGCCACCGCGCCCAGCATGGCGACGAGCAGGCAGGCGCCGGCCATCGCCGTGCTGGGCACCGCGTCGAAGCGGCGGTTGAGCACCGAGAACAGCGACCACACCAGCGCCGCGCCCAGCGCAGCGCCATAGCCGGGCACGTGCACCGGATCGATCTGTACCCGCCCGCCGCGGGTGACCAGCAGCGCCGCGGCCGCCAGCCCCAGCATCGTGCCCAGCCACTGCGCCGGACGGACGCGGGCGCCGCCGACCAGCGCCGCGAACACCACGATCAGCAGCGGCCACAGGTAGTTGATCAGGTTCGCCTCGACCGCCGGCGCGTTCTTGAGGGCAATGAAGTACAGCGCGTGGTAGCCAAACAGTGCCGCCACGCACAGCGCCCCCGCCGCCACCGGCTGCCGCAGCGCCGCCAGCCCCGGGCCGCCCGGCCGCAGCAACAGCGCACAGCCCGCCAGCCCGGCCACGCCGAAGCCCATCGCCAGCAGCTGGAACGGCGGCACCGCGCCGGTGGCGCCGGTCAGCACCGCCAGCGACGACCACAGCAGCACCGCCGCGAACCCGGCCCCGGTGGCGCGCGCCGGCGTCATCAGGCCCGCGGCTCCGCGTCGTCCAGCCCGATCTCACCGGTGGCGCGGTCATACACCGCCTGGTCCAGCAGGCCGGTTTCCTTGGCCACCAGCACCGGCACCAGCACCTGGCCGGTGACGTTGGTCATGGTGCGCATCATGTCCAGCACGCGGTCGATGGCGACCAGGTAGCCGATGCCCTCGAGCGGCAGGCCGGCCGAGCTGAGCACCACGGTTGCCATCACCATCGCCGTGCCCGGCACGCCGGCGGTGCCGAAGCTGCCGAGCACCGAGGCCAGCAGGATCACGAAGTACTGAGAGGCGCTGAGCTCGATACCGAAGTACTGCGCCACGAACATCGCGGTCAGCGTCGGGAAGATCGCGCCGCAGCCGTCCATCTTGATGCTGGCGCCCAGCGGCACCGCGAACGCCGCGTACGCCTGCTTCACGCCCAGCGCGTGCGTGGCCGCGCGCAGCGAGGCCGGCAGCGCGGCGAAGCTCGACGAGGCCACGAACGCCACCTGCATCGCCGGCAGCGCGCCGCGCAGGAAGCGCATCGGGTTCAGCCCGTGCGCCAGCAGCAGCCCGCCGTAAACGAAGACGATGTGCAGCGCGCAGGCCAGGTAGAGCGCCAGCACGAAACCGCCCAGCGGCAGCAGCCGCTCGAAGCCGTAGCTGCCCACCAGCGCCGCGATCAGGCCGAAGGTGCCGATCGGGGTGACCTCGAGCACGAAGCGCGTCACCTGGATCATCACCTCGCTGGCCTCGCCGGCCAGGGCGCGCAGCTTCGCGGTCTTCTCGCCCAGCTTCACCAGCGCGAACCCGACCAGGCCGGCGAAGAAGATCACCTGCAGGATCTTGCCCTCGGCCAGCGCCGCGAAGGGGTTGGCCGGCACCACGTCCAGCAGCACGGCGACCGGGCCCGGCACGACCTTCTCGACGTAATTCTCCGCCACCGCCAGCTCGCCCAGGCCCAGGCCCGGCTGCATCACCCAGCCCACCGCCAGCGCCACGCCCACCGCCAGCGCGGCCGTGGCCGCGAACCAGGCGAAGGTGCGCCCGCCCAGGGCCGCCACCGACTGCTGCCCGGCCAGGCTGGCCACGGCGTTGATGACCGCGAAGAACACCAGCGGCGTGGCGATCATCTTGATCAGGGTGACGTACAGGGTGCCCAACGGCTGGAACCAGGCCGCGGCCTGTCCACCCAGGGCCCAGCCGGCCAGGGCGCCCAGCACGAAGCCGGCCAGGACACGCTGCCAGAAGGGAATGCGGAACCAACGGGAGACCAGGGACATCAGGAGGACCTCGGGACGCGTGGACGGACGATACCGGGAGGCCGGCACCGGGTCATCCGGTTCTTCACGCCCGGAAACTCAGCGTTGCAGGCGATAATGGCGGCCTGTCCCCGGAGCACCCCATGACCCTGATCCTGTTCCTCGCCGGCCTGGCGCTGCTGATCGTCGGCGCCGACCTCCTCGTCCGCGGCGCCTCGCGCCTCTCGCTTTCGCTGGGCATCGCCCCGCTGGTGGTCGGCCTGACGGTCGTCGCCTTCGGCACCAGCGCCCCCGAGCTCGCGGTCTCGGTGAAGGGTGCGCTCGATGGCCAGACCGACATCGCCCTGGGCAACGTGGTCGGCAGCAACATCCTCAACGTCCTTTTCATCCTGGGCATCTCGGCGCTGCTGGCGCCGCTGATCGTGGACCGCCGGCTGATCCGCCAGGAAGTCCCGATCCTGATCGGACTGAGCCTGCTGGTGGGCTGGATGGCCATGGACCTGCGGATCTCGTTCGCCGAGGGCAGCGTGCTGGTGGGCGTGATGGCCGGTTACGTCCTGTTGCTGTACTTCCAGGGCCGAAACGCATCCCCTGAAGAGGTGGCCGACGACCTGCTGCCCGCCGCGCCCGGCTGGCTGGCGAAGCTGCCCGTGCAGCTGCTGCTGATCGCAGTGGGCCTGGGCATGCTGGTGCTGGGCTCGCAGTGGCTGGTGGACTCCGCCACCGTGTTCGCCACCGCGCTGGGCGTCAGCCCGCTGGTGATCGGCCTGACCATCGTGTCCCTGGGCACCTCGCTGCCGGAGGTCGCCACCTCGGTCATCGCGGCCCTGCGCGGCGAGCGCGAGATCGCGGTCGGCAACGTGCTGGGCAGCAACATCTTCAACATCGTCTGCGTGCTGGGCATCAGCTCCATGGTGTCGGGCGACGGCCTGGTGGTGCCGCCCGCCCTGCTCGCCTTCGACCTGCCGGTGATGATCGCGGTGGCCGTGGCCCTGCTGCCGGTGCTGTTCACCGGCCACCTGATCGCCCGCTGGGAAGGCGCGGTGTTCCTGGGCTACTACGTCGCCTACACCACCTACCTGGTGCTGTACGCGCAGGCGCACGACGCCCTGGACGAGTTCAGCCTGGTGATGCGCTCGGTGGTGATCCCGCTCACCGTGATCACGCTGGGCGTGGTGGCGATGCGGGAACTGCGCCACCGGCGCCGCGCCTGAGCCTCAGAACGGCTTGAAGTAGACCAGCCAGAGGATCGGCACCAGCAGCACCAGCGGCACTTCGTTGAACCAGCGCAGGGCCGTGGGCGACGGCAGCGGCCCGCCCGCCTCGGCCTTCTTGATCCAGCGGCCGGTGAAGATGAAGTGGCCCAGCATCAGCAGCACCAGGGTCAGCTTCGCGTGCAGCCAGCCGCCGGCGACGCCGAAGTGCATCCACAGGGTCAGGCCGAACAGCAGCGCGAGGCCGAACATCACGTGGCCGAAGCGGTACAGCCGCCGGCCCATCAGCGCCAGCCGCGCCCGCACGGCCGGCTCGGTGCCGGCCTCGGCCAGGTTCACCAGGATGCGCGGCAGGTAGAACACCGTGGCCATCCAGGAAATCACGAACAGCACGTGCAGCAGCTTGGTCCAGAGGTAAGGCATGGGGCGGGGATGTCCTGGTCGGGGGTGGAAGGATCGGGTTCGGTCGGCGGCGCCGGCTCAGCGGCAGTTCGGGCGACGACCGGCGGCGCGCGCCTGCTCGTAGACGGGCATCAGGCCCGGCGCGGCGGCCGCGAGCGTCTGGATGCGGCGCTGCGGGTCCGGGTGGGTCGACAGCCAGGCCGGCGGACGGCTGCCGCCGGCCTGCTTGAGCATGTTCTCCCACAGCGTCGACGCCGCGCGCGGGTCGAAGCCGGCGCTGGCCATGTAGCGCTGGCCCAGCACGTCGGCCTCGGTTTCGTGCTGGCGCGAGAACGGCAGCGCGATGCCGGCCTGCGCGCCGAGGCCCAGCAGGCCCATCAGCTGCTGGCGCTCGCCGCCGGTGGCGCTGTTGAGCACCTGCAGCGCGGTGTCGGTGGCGAACTGGTTGGAAACGCGTTCGGCGGCGTGGCGCGAAATGACGTGGCCCAGCTCGTGGCCGATCACCGAGGCCAGCTGGTCCTGGTTGGCGGCGACCTTCAGCAGGCCGGTGTGCACGCCGACCTTGCCGCCCGGCAGGGCGAAGGCGTTGGCGCTGGCGTCGTCGATCAGCACCACTTCCCACGGCTTGCTGCGCGCGGGCTCGGGCAGCTGGGCGATCAGGGCGCGGGCGACGCAGTTGACGTAGCGCGACCCGGCCGGATCGCGGGCGAGCTTGCCGCTGGTCTTGATCTGGGTGAAGGCGGTGGCGCCCATCCGGTCCATGTCGGCATCGCTGACCAGGATCAGCTGCGATCGCCCGGTGGGCGTGGTGGTGCAGGCGGCGGCGAGGCCCAGGCCCAGCAGGGCGGCGAGTTTCAGGGGGCGAAGGCGCATGGGGCTCTCCATCTCGGACCGGGCCCACATGATTGGCGCTTCGTCCCGGGGCCGCAAGCGGGGCCCGGTTCAGGTCCCTGAAGCGCCGCTGGGGTACAATCCCGCGCCTTCTTCGTCAGCCGTGGTGTGCCGGTATGCGAAGTCTTCCCGACCCGATCGGACCCAGACCTACGGAACCCTGATGACCGCCCAGACCAACGAGGCGCCCAACGCGCCGATGATTTTTCGCGACCTCGCCCTCAGCGAGCCCCTGATCAAGGTGCTGGGCGAGCTCGGCTACGAGACCCCCTCCCCGATCCAGGCCGCGACCATCCCGCACCTGCTGGCCGGCCGTGACGTGCTGGGCCAGGCCCAGACCGGCACCGGCAAGACCGCTGCGTTCGCGCTGCCGATCCTGTCGCAGATCGACCTGTCCCAGACGAAGCCGCAGGCCCTGGTGCTGGCGCCCACCCGCGAACTGGGCATCCAGGTCGCCGAGGCCTTCCAGCGCTACGCCACCCACATGCCGGGCTTCCACGTGCTGCCGATCTACGGCGGCCAGAGCTATGGCCCGCAGCTGCAGGCGCTGCGCCGCGGCGTGCACGTCGTGGTCGGCACCCCGGGCCGCATCATCGACCACCTGGACAAGGGCTCGCTGGACCTGTCGCTGCTCAGGAACCTGGTGCTGGACGAAGCCGACGAAATGCTGCGCATGGGCTTCATCGACGACGTCGAGGCGATCCTGAAGAAGATGCCGGCCGTGCGCCAGACCGCGCTGTTCTCGGCCACCATGCCGCACGCGATCCGCCGCATCGCCCAGACCTACCTCAAGGACCCGGTGGAAGTCACCATCGAGGCCAAGACCCGCACCGCCGAGAACATCCGCCAGCGCAGCTGGGAAGTCAGCGGCATGCACAAGCTCGACGCGCTCACCCGGATCCTCGAGGCCGAGCCCTTCGACGCCATGATCGTCTTCGCGCGCACCAAGCTGGCCACCGACGAGCTGGCCGAGAAGCTGCAGGCCCGGGGCTTCGCCGCCGCCGCCATCAACGGCGACGTGGTGCAGGCCCAGCGCGAGCGCACCATCCAGCAGCTCAAGGACGGCAAGATCGACATCCTGGTCGCCACCGACGTGGCCGCCCGCGGCCTCGACGTCGAGCGCATCAGCCACGTGCTCAACTACGACGTGCCGCACGACACCGAAAGCTACGTGCACCGCATCGGCCGCACCGGCCGCGCCGGCCGCAGCGGCGAGGCGATCCTGTTCATCGCCCCGCGCGAAAGGAACCTGCTGCGCGCGATCGAACGCGCCACCCGCCAGCCGATCACGCCGATGGAGCTGCCGACCATCGCCGACGTCAACGACGTGCGCAAGACCAAGTTCAAGCAGCAGATCAGCGACACCCTGGCCGCCGGCGAGCTGGTCGAGTTCCGCAAGCTGATCGAGGACTTCGAGCGCGAGAAGAACATCCCCGCCATCGAGATCGCCGCCGCCCTGGCCAAGATGGCCCGCGGCGACGTGCCGCTGCTGATGGAGCCGCCGAAGTTCGAGGCCAAGAAGCGCGCCTTCGACCGCGACGTCGCCGCGGCCACCGACAAGTTCGCCCGCCCCTCGCGCTTCGACAAGCCCGAGCGCGGCGAGCGCCCGGCGCGCACCGAGCGCCCGGAGCGCCCGGCCTTTGCCAAGAAAGTGCGGGAGGCGCGCACGCCCGACGAGGGCAAGTCCACCTTCCGCATCGAGGTCGGCTACGACCACGGCGTGAAGCCGGGCAACATCGTCGGCGCCATCGCCAACGAGGCCGGCCTGGACGCCAAGCACATCGGCCGCATCGAGATCTTCGAGGACCACACCCTGCTGGACCTGCCCGACGGCATGCCGGCCGACGTGATGCAGCACCTCAAGACGGTCTGGTGCGCCGGCCAGCAGCTGCGCATCACGCGCGACGGCGAAACGCCGGACACCGCCGGCAAGTCGTCCGGCAAGCCGGGCTTCGGCAAGAAGCCCTTCGCCGGCGGCAAGAAGGAGTTCGGTCCGCGCAAGTTCGGCGGCGACAAGCCGCCGTTCAAGAAGCCGCACCGCAAGGGTCCGTCGAACGACTGAGCCCTGTCCTTGCAGCACCCCCGCGAACGCCCGGCCCTGCCGGGCGTTTCGCGTTGCGGCGTCAGCGCATCGACGCGCCTGCGCCGAGGGTCTGCTGCAGCAACGGCAGGTGCGGGCGCAGAAGTTCGGCGTTGTGGTGCGCGGCTTCGCGGCCGGCGTCATCCTCGGGCGCGGCGGCCGGCAGGCCCGGGATGCCAGCCAGGCCGGGCATCTCCCCCACGTCTACCAGCAGCGGCAGCGCGGCCAGCGCCTGCCGCCGCACGAAGGCGTACTCCTCGCGGGAGAGCCCGGCCTCGTTGACCCCAGCGGCCTGGGCCGCCTTCAGCCGCCCCAGCAGCGCCGTGGTCTCGCGGTAGGCGGTGGCCATGTCCTCCAGGCTCGGGGCCTGGTCGGCACCCCGCGCCGACTGCGCAGCGCTGGCGCGCTCAGCCAGCACGCGCAAATCCGAGCCCATCTCGCGAACCACCACTTCCTGCACCTTCACCAGCGCCGCGACCTGCGCGGGCGTGAGGCGGCCGTCGGCGGGCGCGTCATAGGGTGACTGGTTGGTGATGTCCTGGCCCAGGTCCAGACTCGTCGCCCAGTCCTTGGCGTCGGAAACCATGTCCACGCCGGCGCCCCACATCGGCCGCACCAGGAACCACCAGGCCGCGCCCGCGCCGATCACCATCACCACCACCACGACCAGGCAACCGGTCAGCACCTTCTTCGCCGCCATAACGTTTCCTCCTCAGTCCGCCGAACGACGGCGGCGGCGCAGCATCATCCGGACCACCCACGCCACTACGAGCAGCAGCAACGCGAACGGCAGCAGGGCCACCACCAGGGTCAGCAGCACGGCGACGCTGGTGTCGAGCGTTGAAAGCGAGTCGCGCAGCGCCTCGCCCACCTCCGAGCTGGCCACCGTCACCTGCGACGACGTGAACCGAAGCGTCAGCAGGTTGGTGCGGATGCGCCTTTGCTGCTGGGCGGCCTCCTGCTCCGAGGCCTGAAGCTCGGTCTCGATCTGGGCCAGCTGGTTGCTCAGGGCGATGAGGTCCTCGGCCTTGATATCCCGGCGCGCCAGGAATTCGCTCAGGCGCTGGTGCTGGGTGCGCAGGCGCTGCTGGCGCAGGCCGTTGTCGCGCACGGCGTCCGCGAGGTCTTCGGCCTCGGTGCTGCGCTGGAAAAGCTCGCCGCCCTCGGCGGCCATCGCGACCAGCGGCTCGATGGCCTTCGGGTCGGCTCGCAGCCTTAGCTTGCCTTCGGGCCACTGGCCGCTGCTCTGCTCTTCGGCGAGCACGGTGCAGCTGCCATGGCGCGCTTCCATACAGGCGCTGCGCACCGCCGAAACCCGCGCGGCGATGTCCGGCCCCGGTATGCGCACGGTGGCGTCGTGCGAATAGGCCAGGAAACTGCCTTCCGCGTTGGCCTGGCCGACCAGGCCCCGGGACGCGTCGGCACTTCCCGTGGCCGCCGACATCGGGTCTGAATTCTTGCTGCATGCGCCGGCACCTAGCGCGAGCAGCAGCAACAACGGAAGGGCGGAAAGGCGCATGCGTCATCCTGGCTCGGGAAATCCGGTCCCCAGATTATCCGAAACCGGCCGGTTGGGCCCCGGCGCCGCTATCATTCCCGCCACATGAAGACCGCCCGCCCCCTGCCGTCGTGACCACCTCCGCCGACGTGATCGTGATCGGCGGCGGCGCCGCTGGACTGATGTGCGCGCTTACGGCCGGCCGCCGTGGGCGCCGCGTGCACGTCATCGAGCACACCAACCGCTGCGGCAAGAAGATCCTGATGTCGGGCGGCGGCCGCTGCAACTTCACCAATACCGGCACCACGCCCGCCAACTTCATCTCGGCGAACCCGCATTTCTGCAAGTCGGCGCTGGCGCGCTACCGGCCCGAGCACTTCATCGCGATGGTGGACGCGCACGGCATCGCCTGGCACGAGAAGGAGCTGGGGCAGCTGTTCTGCAACGACTCGTCCAAGCAGATCGTGGCGATGCTGCTCGAGGAATGCGCGCGGGCCGGCGTCGTGGTGCAAGTGGGCTGCGCGGTGGCCTCGGTGGCGGCGATGGCCGGCGGCGGCTACCGGGTGGAGACCTCGCAGGGCCCGCTGACGGCGCCGTCGCTGGTGGTGGCCACCGGCGGCCTGTCGATCCCCAGCATGGGCGCCACCGGCTTCGGCTACGCGCTGGCGCGGCAGTTCGGGCACGCGGTGCTGCCGACCCGCGCGGGCCTGGTGCCGCTGACGCTCAGCGGCAAGCACCAGGAACGCTATGCCGACCTGGCCGGCGTGTCCTTCCCGGTGTCGGCCCGCTGCGGCAAGGCCCGCTTCGACAACGCGCTGCTGGTGACCCACCGGGGCCTGAGCGGCCCCAGCATCCTGCAGGTCTCGTCGCACTGGGAACCGGGCAAGGACCTGCGGCTCGACCTGCTGCCCGACCGCGACGCCGAGGCCTGGCTGCTCGAGCGCCAGGCCGCGAAGCCCGCGGCCGAGCTCAAGACCGTGCTGGCCGAAGCCTTCCCGCAGCGCTTCGCCCAGCGCCTGTGCGAGGCCTGGTTCGTCAACAAGCCGATGCGCCAGTACACCCACCGCGAACTGCCCGACATCGCCCGGCAGCTGGCCGACTGGCCCATCGTCGCCAGCGGCACCGAGGGCTACCGCACCGCCGAAGTGACCCTGGGCGGCGTGGACACCCGCGAGGTGTCGTCCGCCACCCTGGAGTCCCGGCACGCACCGGGCCTGTACTTCGTCGGCGAAGTGCTCGACGTCACCGGCTGGCTGGGCGGCTACAACTTCCAGTGGGCCTGGGCTTCGGGCCACGCCGCCGGCATTGCCGCCTGAACGCGTCAACCCGTTAAAGCGGTACCGGGTTCATTTTCTTTCTCCAGTGAGACGGATGCGGCCTTCGCCCTGCCCGTCTCACTGGAGAAAGAAAATGAACCCGGTACCGCTGCTCACGTGGCCCGTACGGAGCGGTATGGTAGAGTCCGCGCTCCCTTCCACGCCGGCCTGCCTCCATGCCCCAGTACACCGCCCCGCTGCGCGACATGCATTTCGTCCTGTTCGACCTGCTCAAGGTCGAGGACGAGCTCAAGGCGCTCCCCCGCTACGCCGACGTTGATCGGGACACCATCGAGGCGGTGCTCGAGGAAGGCGCGAAGTTCGCCAGCCAGGTCATCCAGCCGCTCAACCAGGTCGGCGACCGCGAGGGTTGCACCTGGCACGGCGACGGCGTCGTCACCGCCCCGCCCGGCTTCAAGGCGGCCTACGCGCAGTTCGTCGAGGCCGGCTGGCCTTCGGTCAGCTGCGACCCCGACTTCGGCGGCCAGGGCCTGCCGGCCATCGTCAATAACCGCCTGTACGAGATGTGGAATTCGGCCAACCAGGCCTGGCTGATGTACCCGGGCTTGTCGCACAGCGCCTACGAGTGCCTGCACGCCTTCGGCACCGACGAGCAGAAGCAGGTCTACCTGACCCGGATCGTCTCGGGCGAATGGACCGGCACCATGTGCCTGACCGAGCCGCACTGCGGCACCGACCTGGGCATCCTCAAGACCAAGGCCGAGCCGAACGGCGACGGCAGCTACGCGCTCAGCGGCACCAAGATCTTCATCAGCGCCGGCGAACACGACCTGGCCCCGAACATCCTGCACCTGGTGCTGGCCCGCCTGCCCGACGCCCCCGCCGGCACCAAGGGCATCTCGCTGTTCCTGGTGCCCAAGTTCATCCCCGATGCCAATGGCCAGCCCGGCGAGCGCAATGCCATCCAGGCCGGCTCGATCGAACACAAGATGGGCATCCACGGCAACGCCACCTGCGTGATCAACATGGACGGCGCCCGCGGCTGGCTGATCGGCGAGCCGAACAAGGGCCTGGCGGCGATGTTCGTGATGATGAACTCGGCGCGCCTGGGCGTCGGCATGCAGTCGCTGGGCCAGGCCGAGGCCGCGCACCAGAATGCCGTGGCCTACGCCCGGGACCGCCTGCAGGGCCGCGCGCCGGCCGGCGCCGCGCAGCCGGACAAGGCCGCCGACCCGATCATCGTGCACCCGGACGTGCGCCGCATGCTGCTCACCAGCCGCGCCTACACCGAGGCCGGCCGCGCCTTCACCACCTGGACCGCGCTGCTGATCGACCGCGAGCACGCGCATCCGGACCCGGCCGTGCGCGAGGAAGCCGACGAACTGATGGCGCTGCTGACGCCGGTGGTCAAGGCCTTCATCACCGACAACGCCTGGGAAACGACCACGCTTTGCCAGCAGGTCTACGGCGGCCACGGCTACATCGCCGAATGGGGCATGGACCAGTTCGTGCGCGACTCGCGCATCAACATGATCTACGAGGGCACCAACGGCATCCAGGCGCTCGACCTGCTGGGCCGCAAGGTGCTGATGGACGGCGGCAAGAAGTTCGGCCGCTTCGCCGCGCTGATCCAGGGCTTCCTCAAGGAGCACGCCGGCAACGCCGCGATGGCCGAATTCACCGGCCCGCTGGCGAAGCTGCTGGCCGACACCGCCGCCCTGACCAAGGACATCGGCGCGCGCGCCCAGTCCCATCCCGACGAAGTGGGCGCGGCTTCGGTGCCCTACCTGCGCATCATCGGCCACCTGGCCTACGCGTGGATGTGGGCGCGGATGGCGGCGGTGTCGCTCGACAAGGGCGGCGACCGCTTCCACGCCACCAAGCTGGCGACGGCGCGCTTCTACTACGCGTGGCTGCTGCCGGAAACCGCGCAGCAGTTCCTGGCGGCGCGGGCCGGCGCGGCGACGCTGATGGCGACGGCGGCCGAGGACTTCTGAAGCTTCGGGCCTTCAGGCCCGAACCGCGGCTACTTAGTGAAAAGCCGGCGCCAGCCGGCCGGCCCGAGCTCGCGCAGCGTGCGGATGTTCGCTTCGTAGATCCGGTCCGCCTCCGGGAAGGCGGCCACCGCCTTGTCCACGCTGTCCTCCCGCAGCAGGTGCAGCGTCGGGTACGGCGCGCGGTTGCTGAAGTTGGCCATGTCGTCCGGTTCGCTGTCGGCGAACTGGTACTGCGGATGGAAGCTGGCGACCTGCAGCACGCCGTCCAGCCCGAGCTCCTCGACCGCCGCGTCGGCGATGTCGAGGAAATCGTTGTAGTCCAGGAAATCGCCCAGCACCCCGGGATGCACCAGCAGCGTGGTCTCGATGTCGCCAGGGTCGGCCGAGGCCAGCAGCTGCAGCTCATGCAGCAGGTCCTCGAGCAGGGCCTCCTCGGTCGCGGCCTGGCTGACGACGTAGCGGACCTGCCGCTTCACGTGCACGGCCTTGGCGAACGGGCACAGGTTCAGGCCGATCACGGCCTTCTCCAGCCAGTCGCGCATCGCGGCCAGCACCACTTCGTCGGACAGGGGTTCGTCGCCGTGCATCGGATCGTGCGGATTCATGCAGCCTCCTAACGCGTGAGCCTGGCGGCCTTGCCCAGGTCGTTCCAACAGTAGCGGACGAAGGACCGCAGCATGCCACGGTCAAGATCCGGGGCCCGCCCGTCGGCCAGCCGGTCCATCTGCTGGTAGTACCACCCCTGGGCGCCCAGCACGTTGATCATCTTGGGCAGCAGCCAGGGGCTGGCCGGCGACAGCAGGCCGCGCGGGCGCAGGTGCAGGCGGTGTTCGAACGCGGGCAGCTCATCGATCTCGCGCGCCAGCAGCCGGCGCGCGACGTCGGGATGGGTGCAGAACGGCCGCGCCAGGCCGATCAGGTCGGTGTCGCCGCTGGCCAGCGCCGCTTCCATGCCCGCGCGCGTACGGAAGCCGCCGGTGACCATCATCGGCATGGTCGCGACCTGGCGGATGGCGGCCGCGTAGTCGAGGAAATACGCCTCGCGCACCCGCGTACTGGCGCGCACCTCGACCGCGTCGCCGACGCGTCCGGACACGCCCAGCAGGCGCGGCTGCTCGTAGTTGCCGCCCGAGATCTCCAGCAGGTCCAGGCCGGTGCCGTTGAGCAGCTGCACCACACCCAGGCAATCGGCGTGGCTGAAGCCGCCCTTGCGGAAATCGTCGGAGTTGAGCTTCACCGACACCGGGAAGTCGGCGCCGACGGCCTTGCGCACCGCGCGCACCGCCTCGATCAGGAAACGGGCGCGGTTCTCGAGCGATCCGCCCCAGGCGTCGGTGCGGCGGTTGGTGACCGGCGACAGGAAGCTGCTGAGCAGGTAACCGTGGGCGCCGTGCACCTGCACGCCGGTGAAGCCGGTTTCGCGCGCGATCACCGCGACGTCGGCGAAGCGCCGGACCAGGTCCAGGATCTCGTCCTCGCGCAGGGCGCGCGGGCGCGCATAGTTCCCCAACAGGTCCAGCTTCACTTCGGACGGCCCCACCGGCTGCCGCGTGGCGTAGCGCGGCGATTGCCGCCCGGCGTGCGACACCTGCATCCACAGGCCATTGCCACCGACCGTGCCGGCCGCCGCCCAGGCCTTGAGCCGCGCCCTCGCCTCGGCGTCCACGCTGGGCGAATGGGTGGTGTCGATGGCGACATTGCCCGGGCGTTCGATCACGTGCCGGTCGATCATCACGTTGCCGGTGACGTGCAGCCCGGCGCCGCCCTCGCTCCAGGCGCGGTACAAGCGCACGTGCCGCTCGGTGGCGCGCAGGCGCGCATCTCCCAGGCCCTCGGTCATCGCCGCCTTGCACAGGCGGTTGGGGATGACGGCGCCGCAGGGCAGGCGCAGCGGCTGGGCCAGGGGATCGGTCATCGCGGGATCGGGGAGCCGGGTCGGGAGCGCCAAGATACCGGATTCACGGCTCGGGCCGCGGCGCCGGCTAAGCTAGCGGCACATCCCCTCCGAGGTCCGCCATGCATCCCCTGATTGCCCTGGTCACCCTGCTGACCGTCGTGCTGATGAGCGTCACCATGGTCCTGGTCGGCCGCGCCCGCGGCAAGTACGGCGTACAGGCGCCGGCCACCACCGGCCACGAAGGCTTCGAGCGCGCGTTCCGCGTGCAGATGAACACCCAGGAGGCGGCGGTGCTGTTCCTGCCGACGCTGTGGGTGGCGGCCTGGTTCGGCAACCCGGAATGGGCGGCGCTGGCCGGCGCCGTGTGGCTGGCCGGACGGATCTGGTACGCCGCGGCCTACGCGGTTCCCGGGCGCAACCGTGGCCCGGGCTTCCTGATCGGGCTGCTGGCGCTGGCGGCCTTGCTGCTGATGGCGCTGTGGGGCGTCATCTGGACCCTGGTGTTCGCTGCCTGAAAGCCCGCGGGCGCGGGGGCCTTCGCGCCCGCGCCCGCGCCCTGTCCCGCTGTGCCGCGCCCGTCAGTGCTGCGCCGTCTTCACCAGCAGGTGCTTGGCCAGGCCGCCGTGCAGCCTGCCGATGCCGCGGGCCAGGTGCAGGGTCACGAACAGCACCAGCACGCCCAGCACCGCCATCACCGGCGCGCCGATCCAGGCGTTGTCGAACGGTCCGAGCTGCAGGTTGCCGTCCACGTGCACCAGGCCGGCCAGGTCCAGCACCACCGCGATCGCGCCGGCCACCATCCCCACCGAGGTCGACAGTCCGGTGACCGCCACCGTGAAGTAGAGGATGCCCAGCGGCATCATCAGCACCATGTAGAGCATCGTCGACCAGGTGCGCGGATCGGTGAACATGGCCCCGATCCGCGTCATCAGCGGCTGGCCACGCCCGACGTAAAGCGGCCGACGCGGCATGCGCTCGCCCAGCATCGACTCCACCAGCCGGCCTTCGACCAGCGACAGCAGCCGCACGATGCCGACGAACAGGATCACCACCGGGATGCCGATGATCAGCACCGCCAGGCCGGCCGAAGTGCTCAGGCCGGCTACCACGACGGTGAAGTACACCAGTCCGGTGGCCAGCGACAGCAGCATGTAGAACAGCGCGGTCCAGGCGCGCGAGTCGGCCATGACGCCGAAGAAGCGGCCGGCCAGGCTGGCGCGCGGCGCCGGTGGCGGCGTGCGCAGGGCCTGGGCGACCTGGACCTCGGTGTCGCGGTAGATCGCCGCGACCTCGGCCGGGGCGCCGTAGCTGCCGGCGATGCTGGCGAGCAGGCGGGCCTCGTCCATGCCCGGGTTCTCGGCCAGCTCCGAGCGCAGGTATTCCTCGGCGTCGTAAAGCGCGTCCTGCAGCAGCGCCGGATCGGCGTCCCGCAGTTCGTACCGGAGCGCCTCGAGGTATTCGGGGATGGTGTTCGGGGTGGCGTTGTTCATCGCAGGGTTCCTTCCAGCACGGCGTCGACGGCTTGGCGGGTGGTGTGCCAGCTCGAGGTCCACTCGGCCAGCACGCGCTGGCCCAGCGGGGTGATGCGGTAGTAGCGGCGCGGCGGGCCGCTGACGGAGGGCTCGACGTGGCTGTCGGCCAGGCCGGCGGCGCTCAGGTTGCGCAGCACCGGGTACAGGCCGCTCTGCTTGCCGCCCAGCAGCGGGTCGCCGGTCTGCTCCAGGCGCTTGGCGATCTGGTAGCCGTACAGCGGCTCGCCGGACCGGGCCAGCACCGCCAGCAGCACCAGCGAGACCGTGCCGGCGCTGAGCTCCTTCTGGAATTTCCTCAGGTGCGGGTCGAGGTCGGTCATCGGACTCTCCGGGGGATGGATATAGCGACATCAACGGTACTGTGGTGTTGATACTAGGCAAAGCCCCCGGGGCCGTCGCAGTGCCGGAAGTCAGGGTGGTAATGTCTGGTCCGTAGCCACCCCCGACAGGAGAAGTCTTCGATGAGCGCTGCGTCCATGAACGGCCCGATGCCCGTGGTTTTCCTGGGGCACGGTTCGCCAATGAACGCCATCGAGGACAACGACTGGCGGCGAAGTTGGCAGGCCCTGGGCCAGCGGCTGCCGCGGCCGAAGGCCATCCTGTGCATCTCGGCGCACTGGGAAACCCAGGGCGTGTACGTCAGCTCCACCGAGAAGCCCGAGACCATCCACGACTTCCACGGCTTCCCGCGCGCGCTGTTCGACGTGCGCTACCCCGCGCCCGGCAGCCCGGCGCTGGCGCACCGCGTCGCCGAGCTGATCACGCAGCCGCGCGTGCACCTCGACAGCCATCGCGGCCTCGACCACGGCGCCTGGGGCGTCCTGCGCCCGATGTATCCCGAGGCCGACATCCCGGTGGTGCAGCTGAGCCTGTCGAGCCTGCAGCCCGGCGCCTGGCACTACGACCTGGCCAAGCAGCTGGCGCCGCTGCGCGATGAAGGCGTGCTGGTGGTCGGCAGCGGCAACCTCGTGCACAACCTGCGCCTCTGGCGCCCGAACCAGGCCGAACCCTACGACTGGGCCCAGCGCTTCGACGAGGACATCGCCGACCGCATCCTCGAGGGCCACCACGAGGGCATGCTGGGCTACGAAACCCTGGGCCCGGACGCCTTGCTGGCGATCCCGACGCCCGAGCACTACCTGCCGCTGCTGTACGTGCTCGCGCTGCAGCGCGAGGACGACGCGGTGTCGTTCTTCAACGACCGCGTGGCGAGTTCGATCTCGATGCGCTCGGTCCTGGTCGGCGCCTGACCGCGAATGTCCGACAATCCGCTGCTGGTGGTCTTCCTGCCCATTGCCCTGGCGGTGGTGATGGCGGGACTGGGCCTGCACCTCACCCTGGCCGACTTCCGGCGCGTGCTGCAGGTGCCCCGCGCCGTGGCGATCGCGCTGGGCGTGCAGGCACTGCTGCTGCCGCCGGTGGCGATCGGCCTGTGCCTGGCCTTCCGGCTGCCGGGTGAGCTGGCCCTGGGCCTGGTGCTGCTGGCGGCCTCGCCGGGCGGCGTCACCGCCAACCTCTTCAGCCACATCGCGCGCGGCGACGTCGCGCTCAACATCACGCTGACCGCCATCAACAGCCTGCTCGCGCTGCTGACGCTGCCGCTTTGGACCGCACTGGCGCTGTCGTGGTTCCTCGGCGCCGAGGCGCAGGTGCCGCCGCCGGTGGGCAAGGTGCTCGAGGTGGCGGTGCTGGTGATCGCCCCGGTCACGCTGGGCATGGCCCTGCGCGCCTGGTACCCGTCGCTGGCCGATGCCGCCGAGAAGCCGGTGCGCTCGCTGTCCTCGCTGCTGCTGGGCGTGCTGATCGCGCTCGCGTTCTACTCCGAGTGGGATACGGTGCGGGCATTCGCGCCGGTGGTCGGACTGGCCTGCATCAGCTTCAACCTCATCAGCCTGCTGTCGGGCTATTTCGCCGCCAGGGGCGCGCGGCTGGCCGAGCCGCAGGCGATCGCGATCGGCTTCGAGATCGGCATCCACAACGGCACCCTCGCCATCTTCATCGCCATCGAGGTGCTGGGCCGCACCCAGGCCACGATCGCGCCCGCCATCTACTCGCTGAGCATGTACCTCACCGGCGCGCTGTTCGCGGCCTGGCTGCTGCACCGCCGGAAGCGCGCCGCGTGAGCAAGACCTACGACCAGCGCTATTTCGACACCTGGTACCGCCAGCGCGACCTCGGCGGCAAGGCCGCGCTGGCGCGCAAGGTGGCGCTGGCGGTCGCACTGGCCGAATACCACCTGGGCCGGCCGATCCGCTCGGTGCTGGACGTGGGCTGCGGCGAGGGCGCCTGGCGCGCGCCGCTGCTGGCGCTGCGGCCGAAGCTGCACTACATGGGCCTGGACTCGAGCGAGTACGCCATCGCCCGCCACGGCGCGCGCCGCAACCTGCACTGGCTGCCGTTCGGCGACCTGGCGGCGCTGCCGCCGATCCGGCCGGTGGACCTGCTGGTGTGTTCGGACGTGATGCACTACCTGTCGGACGAGGAGCTCAAGCGCGGCCTGGCCGAATTCTCGCGCCTGTGCGACGGCGTCGCCTTCCTCGAGGTGTTCGCCGAGGGCGACGAGATCATCGGCGACCTGCACGAGATGCGGCGCCGCCCGGCCGCCTGGTACCGCCGCGCCTTCGCCCGCGCCGGCTTCACCGCGGTCGGCTCGCACACCTACCTCAGCGCCCCGGTCGCGGCTGCGGCCACCGCGCTGGAGCTGCCGCGCTGACGCCAGCCGCCGGAGGCGGCGACGAAATCCGGACGCGCGACGGCCGCGGCGGGTAACCTGCGCCGATGACCGCCGCGCCGCAAGACACGCCCTACGCCGACCTCGGGCCGGACCGCATCCTCGACGCCGTCGAGTCGCTGGGCCTGGCCAGCGACGGCCGCGTGCTGGCGCTCAACAGCTACGAGAACCGCGTCTACCGCATCGGCCTGGAGGACGGCCCGCCGCTCGTGGCCAAGTTCTATCGCCCCGGCCGCTGGACCGACGCCGCGATCGGCGAGGAGCATGCGTTCTCGGCCGAGCTGCTGGCCGCCGACCTGTCGGTGGTGGCGCCGCTGGCCCACCACGGCCGCACCCTGCATCCCTTCGAAGGCCATCGCTTCGCGCTGTTCCCGCTGCGCGGCGGCCACGCGCCGGAGCTGGGTGACCGCGCGGTGCTGACCCACCTCGGGCGCGTGCTGGGCCGGATGCACGCGGTCGGCGACGGCGCCCGCTTCGCCCACCGCGGGCGCATCGGCATCGAAAGCCACGGCGTCGCGCCGGTGGATTTCCTGCTCGAGGGCGGCTGGCTGCCGCCGGACCTCGAGGACAACTTCGCCACCCTCGCCGACGCGCTGCTCGATGCGATGGACGATGCCTGGGAGCGCGCCGGCCCGGTGCACGAACTGCGCCTGCACGGCGACTGCCATCCCGGCAACATCCTGTGGCGCGAGGACCAGGCGCACTTCGTCGACCTCGACGACTGCCTGTCCGGGCCGGCCGTGCAGGACCTGTGGATGCTGGCCGGCCGGCGCGAGGACAGCGCCGCGCCGCTGCGCTGGCTGCTGGAGGGCTACGAGCAGTTCCGGCGCTTCGACCGCCGCGAGCTGCACCTGGTCGAGCCGCTGCGCACGCTGCGCTTGCTGCACTACAACGCCTGGATCGCCCGCCGCTGGCACGACCCCGCCTTCCCCGCCGCCTTCCCCTGGTTCGAAGCCCCGCGCCACTGGGAATCCGTCATCACCCAGATGCAGGAACAACTGGCCGCCCTCCAGGAACCCCCACCCGACCCGACCTGACGCGCTTTGGGGTGCCTTGGCGGGCCTGGAGGAAAAGCGTTTTTGACACGGAAAAAGCGGATAAGAGCCGATAAACACGGATAGAGCAAAAGCGAATGCGGTCAAAAAGCTTGTGATCCAATTCCTAATGCTTTTGCCTTATCCGTGTTTATCGGCTCTTATCCGCTTTTTCCGTGTCAAAGAAGCTCTTTCTCCCCCCCACAGCGAATACGGTAGGCTTCGCCAAACACCCCGCGAAGGAAGCCAAGACATGACGCTGCGCCCTGCCCTGTTCGCCCTTGCCCTGGTGTTGCCGCTGGGGACGGCCTGCGCCACCAGCCCGCCGCAGAAGGCGCTGACGATGCAGGACGTGCTCGATGCCTCGACCCCGGCCGACTGGCGCACGCTGGATCCCGCGCAGACGCTGTACCTGGAGCTGGCGTCGGGCCGCGTGGTGATCGAACTGGCGCCGCAGTTCGCGCCGGCGCACGTCGACAATATCCGCACCCTGGTGCGCGCCGGCTACTTCGACGGGCTGAGCATCAACCGCTCGCAGGACAACTTCGTCGTGCAGTGGGGCGACGCCAACGGCGAGGACCCGGCCAAGGCGCGGCCGCTGGGCGAGGCCAAGGCCAAGCTGCCGGCCGAGTTCGTGCGGCCGGCGGAGGGCCTGGCCTTCACCGTGCTGCCCGACGCCGACGGCTGGGCGCCGGAAGTCGGCTTCGTGCAGGGCTTCCCCGCGGCGCGCGACCCGAAGGCCGGCATCGCCTGGCTGGCGCACTGCTACGGCACCGTGGGCGCCGGCCGCGCGATGGCCGCCGACAGCAGCAATGGCACCGAACTGTACGTCGTCACCGGCCAGTCGCCGCGCCAGCTCGACCGCAACATCACCACGGTCGGCCGCGTCGTGCAGGGCATCGAACACCTGAGCGTGCTGCCGCGCGGCACCGGCCCGCTCGGCTTCTACGAGCAGGCCGGCCAGCGCGTGCCGATCCGCGCCATCCGGCTGGCGGCCGACGTGCCGGAGGCCGAGCGCAGCGCGCTGCAGGTGATGCGCACCGACACCCGCGCCTTCGCCGACCTGGTCGAGTCGCGCCGCAATCGCCGCGACGACTGGTACGTGCAT
>NZ_DASTNG010000056.1:0-128227 GCF_035721105.1 Arenimonas sp.
GAAAAGTGCCGTGGCGTCCACGGTCGCCGCCGCCGGGGCCCCGGCCACGGCACCCGGCCGCGAAGCGGACGCCGAATCCGGCCGGGGACCTCGCATCGCCCCGGGCGCGCGCGCCGCGCCGTTTGCACCGTCCGCAACCAGCGCACGGTTGCCGGCATTGGCGCCGCCGGCGGCGTTCGCGCCCGCCGGCGCCGGCCCGCCGCGCCCCGCGGGCACGGGCGTGCCGGTGATCGCGTACAGCCCGCTGCGATACCAGTCGTAGGACCAGAACAGTCCGGTCAGCGCCATCACCAGGTAGGCCACCAGCACCCAGGTGCCCACGACCGCATGCAGATGCCACAGGAAACTGCGGCCCTTCTGCGCCCAGTCCAGCGCCAGCCACGCGCGCCAGTCCCGCCATCGGCGCGGCCAGCGCAGGTAGAGGCCGGAGACGCAGAAGAACACCAGCGCGAGGGTCGACGCGCCGACGATCTGCTTGCCCACCGCGTCGGCGGCCAGCCAGCGGTGCACCTGCATCGTCGTCCGGAAGAAGCCCTCGCCGCGCGGCGGCGCCAGCAGCGCGCCGGTGTAGGGATCGACGTAGCGCGTCTCGCCGCGGGCGCGGCCGCCCGCGGCCGCGGCGCCGGGCGCCGGCGCGAACACCACGCGCGCCGCATCACGCGGATCCGACGACAGCGTCAGCGACTGCAGCGCCCGGTCCGGCCACTGGTCACCGACGCGCGCCAGCAGGTCCGCGGGCGGCAGCGCGGCGGCCTGCGGCGCGACCGTCATCACGCCGGGATTGATCGCCTTGAGCAGGCCATCCTCGAACGACAGCATCGCGCCGGTGACGCCGACCACCGCCAGCACCACGCCCGCGGTGATGCCCAGCAGCCAGTGCAGCTGGAAAACCAGGGTCTTGAACATCGCGGGTCCTCAGGCGTCCGACCAGCGGCGCAGCAGGTTGTGGTAAACGCCGGTCAGCTGCACCAGCGCCGGGTCGCCGGACGCGGCGACGGTGAGGCGCTGGATGGCGCGGTCGAGTTCGAACAGTTCGCGGCGCTGGCCGGCGTCGCGCACCAGGCTCTGGGTCCAGAAGAAGCTGGCCAGCCGCTCGCCCCGCGTCACCGGCGTCACTTCATGCAGGCTGGTGCCGGGATAGACCACCAGGTCGCCGGCCGGCAGCTTCACGCGCTGGGTGCCGTAGGTGTCCTGGATCACCAGCTCGCCGCCGTCGTATTCGTCCGGCGAGCTCAGGAACAGGGTGCTGGAGACATCGGTGCGCACCGGCACCTGCGCGCCGTTGGCGGCGCGCTCGTAGCGGATGGCGTTGTCGACGTGGAAGCCGAACGACTGCCCGCCGGCGTAGCGGTTGAACAGCGGCGGGAAGATCCGCCGCGGCAGCACCGCGCTGAAGAACAGCGGGCTGCGGCCCAGCGCATCCAGCACGCGGCCGGCCAGCTCGCGCGCCACCGGATCGGCGTCGGGCAGCTGGGCGTTATGCTTGGCCTGGGCCGACTGGTAGCCGGCGGTCAGCCGGCCGTCGGCCCAGCCGGCGCCGGCCAGGCGCTCGCGGAAAGCGGCCACTTCATCGGCGCGCAGGACGTTGGGGATGTGCAGCAGCATGTTCGGTCTCCTGGGACCCCGCGTCGCCGCGGGGCGGCCTGGGCGCGGTCAGAACCGGACGCTGGCGCTGAGCACCAGCGAGCGGGCTTCGCCGGGGGTGGCCCAGCCGTTGTTGCGCACACGCGTGAAGTACTGTTTGTCGAACAGGTTGTTGGCGTTGAGCTGCAGCGCCAGGGTGTCGTTCACCGTCCACGACAGCATCGCGCGGTGGGTGGTGTAGCCCTTGACGTCGGGCACGCCCTCGACGCGGCCGCCGTCGAACGGCCCCTGGTAGCTCAGGCCGTAGCCCGCGGTCCAGCCCGGCGCGAACGCGAACGTGGTCCAGACGCTGGCCGATTCCTCGGGCGTGTTGACGATGCGCTGGCCGCGCTCCGGATCCGGGTTGGCCGGCGTGTTGGTGCAGCCGTTGAGCCCCGGGTTGGCCAGGCAGTAGTCGGAGACCGACTGCAGCACCTCGCTGTCGAGCAGGGTGGCGTTGGCGAAGATCGACCAGCGCGCCGTCAGCTGCCCGGCGAGGCCAAGCGCCAGTCCGTCGACGCGCGCCTGGCCGTCGAGCTGCTGTTCGCCGCTCGGGTTGGCCGGGTCGAAGTCGGCGACCTTGTAGTTCACGCGCTCGTTGCGGAACAGCGCGGCGCTCAGCGCCAGGTGGCCGTCCAGCACCTCCCACTTGGTGCCCAGCTCCAGGTTGCGCGCTTCCTCCGGCTCGACGTTGCAGGTGGTCTCGCGGCAGGCGCCGTTCACCGACGCCTTCGACGGCGTCAGGCTGGTGGAGTAGCTCAGGTAGACGCTGCCGTTGTCCGCCGGCTTGAACACCAGGCCGCTGCGCCAGGAGAACAGGTCCTCGTCGTTGCGCAGGTCCGGGTTGCGCGCCAGCAGCTGGCCCAGGCCACTGTTGTCGGCGCCGGCGTCGCTGGAATAGGTCTTGACCTGCCAGGTGGTGTTGACGCCTTGGTTGCGCTCGTAGCGCGCCCCGAGGTTGACCCGCCAGCGCGGGCTCAGCGTCAGGGTGTCGAACACGTAGATCGCCTGGTTCTCCAGCGTGCCGGCCGACTTGCCGGTGCGGAAGTAATTGACCGGCCCGGTCCAGCGCGAGTCCGGGCGCGCCAGGTCCATCACCGGCAGCGGCACCGGGCTGCCGTCGGCATTGCGCAGCACGTTGCCGGTAGCAAGGTCGAAGGTTTCGCGGGTGAAGGCCACGCCGGCCACCAGGGCATGGCCGACCGCTCCGGTGTCGAAGCGCGCGGTCAGGTCGGTCTGGCTGGCGAACAGCCGGTTCTCGGTATCGCGCCGGAGGCCGCGCGGGCCGCTGGGCTGGTAGGTGCCGGGGCTGGCGCAGGCGGCGCCGGTGGCGGGATTGGTGCCGTCGGCCAGGCACCACGTGCCCTGCACCGCGTCGACCACCGTGGTCTGCTCGATGCGCTGGTAGCGGACCAGGCTGCGCAGCGACAGGTCGGCGTTGAAATCATGCTCGAGCACCGCGGTGACGGTGTCGTTGGCGATCTCCTGGCGGTCGATGTTGTGGTAGCCGTAGTAGCCCTCGACGTCGGCGCCCGGCAGCAGGCCGCCGTAAGCGGGGAAGTAAGGCACGCCGTACTGCGGCACGTTGTCATCGCGCTGCACCAGGGCGCTGAGCGTCAGCCGGGTGTCGGAGTCCAGGCCCAGGCCCAGCGAGGGCGCGAAGCCCCAGCGCTCGAAGCGCTCGAAGTCGCGCCCCGGCACGTCGTTCTCGTGGACCATGGCGTTGAGCCGCAGGGCCGACTGCTCGCCGATCCGCTGGTTGGCGTCGGCGGTCAGGCGGCCGTAGCCGTCGGTGCCGGCGCCCACGGTGAAGGCGCTGAAGTCCTCCAGCATCGCCGCCTTGCTGACCAGGTTGATGTTGCCGCCAACCGAGCCGGCGCCCGAGTGCACCGAGTTGGCGCCGTTCACCAGCTCCAGCGACTCGAGGTTGAAGTTGTCGGTGCGGCTGTACTGGGCGCTGTCGCGCACGCCGTCCACGGTCAGGTCGGCGTTGGCGCTGAAGCCGCGCAGGTTGATGCTGTCGCCGTAGCCGCCGCCGCCCTCGCCGGCGCCGAAGGTGATGCCGGGCAGCGTGGTCAGGATCTCGCGCAGGCTCACCAGGCCCTGCTGGTCCATCGTGTCCTTGTCGACCACCGTGATCGTCTGCGGGGTGTCGAGCAGGGCCTCGGTGTATTTCGGCGACGACGGCTTGTCCAGGCGCTCGCCGGTCACTTCCACGCCGTCGAGCCGGGTGGCGCGGTCGGCGCCGTCCGGCGCGTCCGCCGGCACGGCGTCGGCGGCCTGCGCCAGGGGCGCGGTGGAGGCCAGCAGCGAGGCGATGGCGAGCGAAACGAGGCGCAGCGCCGGGAGGCGCCGGGACGTCGGGGTCGGCGTGGACATGACGGATTTCCTGCAGTGACGTGGCTGGCTTGGCCGTTGCGGCTAGCTAATGCGAATCAATCTTATTTGCATCGGTCCGGGGATGCAAGTCCGGTCCCTCGCGAAGCCCGAACATGGGCTGCGGGTATCCTTGGCCCCATGCCCCGTTCGCGACGCCTCCCCCCGCCGCCGCTCGCCGCCCTGTTCGCCTGCCTCGTGCTGCTGCCGGCCACCGCCGCGGCGCTGGAGCTGCGGGCGGTGGAAGTGCGCGGCCTGGCCGACGACGCCATGCGCGACAACGTCGACGACGCGCTGTCCCTGCAGCGCCTCAATCCCAACCGCCGCAAGTCGCTGAGTGAAAGCCGGCTGTCCTACCTGCTGCGCCAGGTGCCGCGCGAGACCCGCGAGGCGCTCGAGCCCTTCGGCTATTACGACCCCCGGGTCAGCACCGAACTGGTGCGCGAGGGCGAGGCCGTCACGGTGCGGGTGCAGGTCGACGCCGGCGAGCCGGTGCGCGTGCGCCAGCGCCAGATCACCATCGAAGGCCCCGCCGGCAGCGACCCCGCCCTGGCCCGCCGGCTGGAGCGGCTGCGTCCGCGCGAGGGCCAGCCTTTCCACCACGGCGTGTACGAGGACGGCAAGGCGCAGATCGACGCCGGGCTGGCGGCGCGCGGCTATTTCGACGCGGTGCTGGCGACGCACCGGGTCGAGGTCAGCCGCGCCGACCGCAGCGCCGACATCACGCTGGCCTGGCGCAGCGGCGAGCGCCACGCCTTTGGCGAGGCGCAGTTCGAAGGCCATCCTTTCCGTCCCGGGCTGCTGGAGAACCTGGTGCCGTGGCGGCCGGGCGATCCCTACCTGCAGGCCGACCTGCTGGCGCTGCAGGCCTCGCTGTCGGAGCTCGACTATTTCAGCGCCATCGACATCCAGCCCGAGCCCGCCGAAGGCGACGACCTCAGCGTGCCGGTGACGGTGAAGCTGGCGCCCGCCAAGCGCAGCATTTACTCGGCGGGCCTGCGCTACGGCACCGACACCGGCGCCGGCATCACCGCCGGCCTCGAGCGGCGCTGGGTCAACAACCGCGGCCACAAGCTGCGCAGCCAGCTGAGCCTGGCCGAACGCCGCAACGATGCCACCGTGCAGTACCGCATCCCGGCCTTCGCCTGGCTCGATGGCTGGTACACGGTCTCGGCCAGCGTGCGCGAGGAGCCCTTCGACTTCATCGACAGCCAGCTGATCGAAGTGGTGGGCAGCCGCAGCGGCCGGATCGGCAACTGGGAGCTGGTGGCGGCGATGAACTACCGGCGCGAACGCTTCGATGACTCGATCACCGGCGAGAACCGCAGCTACAGCACGCTGGTCTACCCCTCGCTGTGGGCGAAATGGGGCGACCGCAGCGATGCGCTGTACCCGCGCCGCGCGCAGGCGCTGACCCTGGAGCTGCGCGGCGGCAGCGCCGGGTTCGGGTCGGACATCGACTTCCTTCAGCTGCGCGCCGAGGCCGGGCTGGTGCGCAGCTTCGGGCGCCGCAACCGCCTGCTGCTGCGCGCCGAGGCCGGCACCACCGTGAGCGACGAATTCGCGTCGTTCCCGCCCTCGCTGCGCTTCTACGCCGGCGGCGACCGCAGCGTGCGCGGCTACGGCTACCGCGAGATCGGCCAGTACTTCGAGGCGGCCGACGGCGAGCGCTTCGTGTTCGGCGGCAAGCACCTGATGGTGGTGAGCGCCGAAGTCGAACGCATGTTCAACCGGACCTGGGGCATGGCGGTGTTCGTGGATGCCGGCGACGCCTTCGATGAGTTCAACGCCTACGACTGGGAGATCGGCGCCGGCGTCGGCCTGCGCTGGCGCTCGCCGGTCGGGCCGGTACGCCTGGATCTCGCCCACGGCCTGGGCGACGCCGCGCAGCAGTCGGTGCGGCTGCACCTGAACATCGGGCCGGACCTGTGACGGCCGCGCCGCGTCCGCCCCGCACGTTCGCCCGGCGCTGGGGCCGGCGCGCCGGCATCGGCCTGGGCCTGCTGGCGTTGGCGGCCGGGACGCTGCTGTTCTGGCTGCTGGCCACCGGCGGCGGCCGCGATGAGCTGCTGGGACGCCTGCTGCGGGCGTTGCCGCCGGACGCGCTGCAGTACTCGCGCGCGGAAGGCACCGTGTCCGGGCCGCTGGTGCTGCACGACGTGGTGTATCGCCAGGACGGCCTGGCGTTCCGCGCGCGCCGCGTGATGCTGGACGCGCGCGTACTTCCGGTGCTGGGTCGACGGCTGCAGCTCGATGCGCTGGAGGTCGACGACGCCGAGCTGATCCTCCCGCCCGCGGAAGACGCGCCGTTCGCGCTGCCGGAATGGCCCGGGGTGCTGCCGCGCCTGGCGGTGCCGCTGGACCTGCGCGCGACGCGCTTCACCATCGATGGCTTCGTGCTGCGCCAGGGTGACGCCGCGCCCTGGTCGCTGGCGCGCGCCGAGGGCAGCGACCTGCACCTGGTGGACGGCGGCCTGCGGCTCGGCGCGCTGGACGCCACGCATGCCAACGGCCGACTGTCCCTGTCGGGCGAATACCTGCCGGACCGCAACTTCCGCACGCAGCTCAAAGGCCGGCTGGACCTGCCTGCCACCGACACCCTGCCCGCGGCCAGCCTGGCCTTCGATGGCCAGGGTGACCTCGACCGCTTCGCCCTGGAGGCCGCCGGCACCCTGCCCGAGCGCAGCGCGCTCACGCTGTCGCTGGCGGACGGCGGCGGCGCGGCGCCGGCGTGGACGCTGTCGGCGGAGTCGACCGGGCTGCTGCCGTCGCGGCTCGGGCTGGGCGACGGCGAGGCGATGGTGTTCAGGCTCGATGCCCGCGGGGCCGGTGGCGCGGCCGAGGTCGAGGGCCGGTTCGCACAGGGCGAGCTCGCACTCGACGTGCTCCCGTCGAAGCTGACGCTCGCCGACGGACGCCTGCAGGCCGATCCGCTGCGGCTGGTACACGAGAACGGCGAAGTCCTGGTCACCGGCGATCTGGAGGCCGATGGGGTATCGCCGCGCTTCGACCTGCGCCTGGCCACCGAGCGCTGGCGCCAGGTGCCTGCCGGCACGGAGGCCGGCGCCGTGCCGGTGGAGCTGGCGGGCGCGGTGACCGCGCGCGGGCGTTTCGAGGCCTGGCAGATCGCCGGCGACCTGACGCTGGTGCGCGCCGGCGAACAGGCCGACATCACGCTGGCCGGCCGCGGCGACGCGCAGCAGCTGGTCCTCGACACGCTGCGCGTGCGCACGCCCGGCGGCCGGCTGGACGGCCGCGGCGCCGTCGCCTGGTCACCGGGCGTCGCCGTGCAGCTCGACGCCGCGCTCGCCGGCTTCGATCCCGGCTATGTGCTGCCCGACTATCCGGGCGCGGTGAGCGGCCAACTGGTGCTCGATGCGACGCAGTCCGAGGACGGGCGCTGGCAGGGTCGCGCTTCGCTCGACGGACTCGCGGGACAGCTGCGCGGACGTGCACTCGGTGGCCGCGCCCGCGCCGACTGGAACGGCCAGCGCGGCACGCTGGATGCCGCGCTGCGCGTTGGCGACAGCCAGCTTGAGGCGCGCGGCGACTTCGGCGATCGCTACGACCTGCAGATGCGCTTCGCGCCGCTGCAGTTGGCCGATCTGGTCGCGTCGGGTCGCGGCCGCGTCGAAGGCACACTGTCGGTCCGCGGCCCCGCCGCGGCGCCCGACATCGACGCTGCGCTCGAAGGCCGCGATCTCGCCTGGAACGGCGGCAGCGCCGACGCCGTCTCACTGTCCGGACGCCTGCCCGCGCGCGGTGCCGGCGGCGACCTGCGGCTGCAGGCCACCGGATTCGGCCTCGCCAGCCTGGTCGCCGACACGCTGGATCTGCACGCCCGCGGCAGCCAGGCCGCGTTCGCGATCGACGCCAATGCGGCCGGGCCGGATGGCGACCTCGCGCTCGCCGGCGACATCAGCCGCACCGGTTCCGAGTGGCGCGCGCAGTTGGAAACGCTTTGGCTGGCGCCAAAGCCCGGGCCGAAGCTTTCCCTCCAGGGCGGTGCCGACCTCCGCTACGGCCCTGCCGGCGTGCGGCTCGCGCGCAGCTGCCTGGTCGCCGATGCCGGCGGCCGACTCTGCGCCAGTGCCACCGGCGATCGCTTCGAACTCGAAGGCGAGGCACTCCCGCTCGCCCTCGCCCAACCGTGGCTGCCGCAGGACGACGCCCTGCCGCTGTTCGCCGACGGCACGCTCGACCTGCAGGCCAGTGGCCAGCGCGGCCGCGACGGCCGCTGGCGCGGCGAAGCCCGGGTGGACTCCGCGCGCGGCAGCTTGAAGCTGAGCCCGGAGGCGCGCCGCGAGGTCTTCGGCTACACCGCGCTGTCGCTGCAAGCCACGCTCGACGACGACCGGTTCGAAGCCACCCTGGCGGCCGGGCTGGCCGACGAGGGCAGTGTTTCCGGCCGCCTGCGCGGTGGCACCGACGCGAGCGCCGCGCTGGACGGCGTGCTGCAGCTCGACGTCCGCGACCTGGCCTGGCTGGAGCTGTTCTCGCCCGACCTGGCCCAGCCGGTCGGCCGCCTGCAGGGCCGGCTGGCGCTGGCCGGCAACCGCGCCGCGCCGGCGCTCTCCGGGCAGGCCAGGTTGGGCGGGTTCGCCGCCGAACTGCCCGGGCTCGGCCTGAAGCTGGCGGACGGCGAGTTCACCCTGGTCGGCGATGCCGACGGCAGCGCGCGCATCGACGGCAGCCTGCGCTCCGGCGACGGCGTGCTGCGCTTCGACGGCAGCCTGAATGTCCGCGACCGCGCGGCCCCGCTGCAGCTGGTGCTGCAGGGCGAGCGCGTCACCCTGGCCAGCACCGCCGAGTTCTACGTCATCGGCAGCCCGGACCTGACGCTGCGGCTGCAGGACGAGCAGCTGGAAGTGCGCGGCCGCCTGGACGTGCCCGAGGCGCGCCTGGACCTGGAGGCGCTGGACGGCAGCGCCACGGTGTCCGATGACGTGGTCGTGCTCGACCCGGTGGGCGCGCAGCGCGAACGCGCGCTGCCGCTGGACCTGCGCTTCACCGTGGCGCTGGGCGACGACGTGCGCCTGAAGGGCTTCGGCCTCGACGGCCGCATGCGCGGCTCGCTGGCCCTGCGCGAACGCCCCGGCCGCCCGGCCACCGCCAGCGGCACGCTCGACGTCAGCGGCAGCTATCGCGCCTACGGCCAGTCGCTGCAGATCCAGCGCGCGCGGCTGGGCTTCGCCAATTCACCCTACGACAACCCGACGCTCGACATCCGCGCCGAGCGCGACTTCGACCGCGTCACCGTCGGCGTGCAGGTGCGCGGCACCGCGCGCCGGCCGCAGACCACGGTGGTGTCGAACCCGGCGATGGACACCAGCGAAGCGCTGTCGTGGCTGGTGTTCGGCCGCCCGCTGGGCACCACCACCGGCAACGAAAGCCAGCAGCTCAACGCCGCCGCGATGGCGCTGGGCGCCGGCGGCAACCTGGTCGCGCAGCAGATCGGCGTGCAGCTGGGCCTGGACGAGGCCGGCGTCACCGACTCGCGCAACCTCGGCGGCGCCACCTTCACCGTCGGCAAGTACGTCTCCCCGCGCCTGTTCCTGAGCTACGGCGTCTCGCTGATCGGCACCGGCCAGGTGGTCACGCTCAAGTACCTGCTCACCCGCGGCTTCGACGTCAGCATCGAGTCCGGCAACGAGAACGCCGCCTCCCTCAACTGGCGACTCGAACGCTGACCCGCCCGGGACGCGCCGGCTATTGCGCGGGAGGCGGCGCCAGGCGCTCCATCGCTTCGCGGACCACTTGCTCGTGGCCATCGAACTCCCGCTGCAGCCGCGCCTGCAAACGCACCGTGTCCATGTAGGGCGGCAGATCACCCGAGTTGTCGTAACGCCGCCTGGAGGGCTCCCCGGTCCGGTAACCGAGGAAGGCGTGGTACTGGATGGCCTCCTCGTCAAACCCGCGCTTGAAGTAATCCAGGTATTTGCGCAGGTGCTCCTCGCCGTCCTGCAGCGGCTTGGGGCGTGCAAACGCCGCAAGTTCCCGCGGACTTAGCGGCTCGCCACGCGCTTGTGCCTCGGCGATATAGGACGCCCGGCTGGCACGCGAATACTCCGCCATCGCCTTGAGCTGGGCGGTGCTCTCCGAGAGGATGCGCACCAGCGCATGCAGGTGCACCATCTCGTGCATCATCGTGTTGTTCTGCTGTTCCAGCCAGAGCGCGCGGGCCCGGGGCGAGAGCTCCTCGCTGTTGGCCATGTAGGGAAGAAAGACGACGGCGCGGACGAACAGGTAGGCATCGGCGAGGTAGGAATGACCGCCCGCCGGCGACAGCGGCGTGCTGTTGCAGCCTTCGTGCCGGATCGAGTTCGGATAGCGGGGCCACGGGTGCGCCACGGCGTCGGCCTCGATCGCCGCGCGCGTCGCGAAGCGCGCTTCGACCAGCTCCACCGAAGCCGCCATGTCGCTCCTGGCCAGCAAGTCCTGCGGTGAGGCGAAGGACAGGCGCCGCGGATCCTGGCCCGCCTGCCAGCGCCGGACGATGCCGTCGGCCGGGGTGGCCGGCGTGGATTGCGCGACCCCGAGGGGACCCCAGCGCGAATAGATGTCGCCGGAAATCAGTGCATACGGAAACCACTGCAGGAACGGATGGTAGAAGCCCTCATCGCCTTCGAAGGGCAGCAGCACCAGCGCCACCGACACGCACAGGCCGTGCGTGGGCTCCGACTCCATGATTTTGTGGAAATTGTCGGCGATGACCTGCCGGTCCGTCGGCGAAGCCAACGGGGTCAAGGTTCGCATCACCTCCGGTAGCGCCCGCATCGGCGGGACCGCCGGTGGACGGCTATCGCCGATGAACCATGTCGTCGGCGCCGGGCCCGGCACGGTCGTGCCCAGGGCCGTCGGCACGCCCAGGAGGAGCGACAGTCCAAGGATGATGCCTTGCGATGGGTGCTTCATGCCGGCGGGGCTCCGATGATCGACGGGTCTGGCTTGCGAAAAAAACAGGCCGCCTTGCGGCGGCCTGTGGGTGTAGCGGCTTGGACGGCTGGCCTCAGAAGGTGGTGCGCAGGCCCAGGCCGAAGCTGTTGCGCTCCTGCAGGTCGTCGCTGAAGCGACCGCTGTAGGAGAGGTAGGCGGTGGTGTTGTCGCCGACCATGAACTGCACGCCCAGCTCGGCGCTGATCCAGTCCTTCGACGGCGTGAAGCCGCCGATGGTGAAGCGGCCCGGCATCGAGTTGGAGCCGGCGTTGACCTGGATCTGGTCGTCCTCGCTTTCCTCGTTGTAGGCGACGCGGGCGAACGGACGGATGCCGACGTCGTTGTTCGACAGGTTGCCCATCAGCTGGTAGCCGGCACGGGTGATGAAGGAGTCGCGATCGAACTCGGAGAAGTTCATCGAGGTCGCCGAACCGCTGTCTTCCGCGTAGCCGTCGACCGTCTGCTGGATCCAGCTGGCGCCGATGAACGGACCGTGCTGCACGCCCTCGGCCGAACCGAACAGCCAGCCCAGGCCCAGCTCCGCGCCGTACTGGCTGGCGTTGGTGGAGCCGGTTTCCTCGCGGACCGTCGGGCCCATCTCGATGTAGCGGGTGATGTCGACGCTGGTGCTGCCGCCGCTGAGGGCGCCGCTGACGTAGCCGCCGCCGCCGAAGCGCAGCGCGCCGCCGATCGAGCCGATGACCGCGCGGCTGTCGAGGTTGGCGCTGGCGACGTCGTTGTCGTGCTTGCCCAGGGTGACGCCGACGCCCCAATACGCGTTCTCGCTGATGCGGTGGTTGGCACCGAGGGTCAGCGACAGCACGTCGGCTTCGCCGCCGAGGATGTTGGTGCCGGCATTGTCGTCGAAGTCGTGCTGGCCGTAGTTCACCGTGGCGTAGCCGCGGACCGAGCCGACTTCGCGGTTGAGCTGGAAGTCGGACATCAGTTCGTCGTTGACCGCGCGGCCGTGGTCGGCGGCGGCCTGCAGGCCGCCTTCACCGGCGTACGAGGACTGGATCGGCGCCGCGATGGTCGACAGCACGACGCTGGCCAGGATGCGGTGCGCGGCACCGGTCGGGTGCACGCCGTCGGCGAACAGGTAGGTGTCGTTGGTGCCCGAGGCGTACGAGAACGGCAGGCCCGAGCCGGCCGGGCCGCAGGCGACCGAGGAGCCGTTGCAGGCGGTGCCGGTGATGTTGGTGAAGCCGTACAGGCCCGGGTTGGCGCGGATCTCGGAGATCAGGCCGAAGGTGTTGATGGCGATGATGCCGTCGCCCAGCGACGCCAGGCCGGTGTTGAGCGCCGAGTTGTAGACCACGGTGATCTGCGACACCGAGCTGGCGATGCTCGGGTCGGCGCCGAACTGCGGCGTGGCGCCGAGGTTGGGCAGGTTGTAGACGACGATGTAGCGGGCGCCGAGCGCCTGCAGGCGGCCGATCTGCTGCACGTAGGCGGTGGCGGCGGCGACGGTGTTCGCCTGCGCGGTGGCCGGGTTGCCCAGCGAGGCGAAGATGTCGTTGGCGCCGCCCCAGATGCTGTACAGGGCGTTGCGGTCGATGCTGCCGCCGTTGCTGGCCAGGTACTGGTCGATCTGCAGCGAGACGTTCGGCACCGGGTTCAGGCAGGGACCGGTCGGATTGACGCAGGCACCGCCCCACGCGAAGTTGGTGCCACCGGTCAGCGACGCGCCACCGGGCAGGCCGAAGTAGTCGGCGATGATCTCGGCCGCGACCGGATCCGGGTTGGTGGTGAAGCTGTTGCCGGCCGGCAGGCCCTGGAACGCGGCGATGTTGCCGGCGTCACTGAGGCTGTCGCCGAAGACGATGAAACCGGTGAACTGCTGCGCCTGGGCGGCGCCGGCGCAGCCGAGCGCGAGGGCAACGGCACCGGCCAAACGATGGAAACGGGGCATGGGGAAACTCCTGTACGGGCTGAGTGAATGGCGTGACCACGTGCCCAGGGTCTCCTTAGGTGCCGCACGGCGCATGCGCCGATGGCACTCCCTCCCCTTGAGCCGCTGCCTCCGCCGCCGGCGGACCGGTGGCGTGAGGGCACCTTAATCCAAAGCCCGAATCCGTACCACTGGGTACAGTCGGGCCGGTCCGTTCAGGGCCGGACGCGGGCGCCGCGCAGGCGCGGCTGGCCGTCGACCACCTCGGTCCAGGCCAGCCAGGCCTGGCCGTCGCGCAGCTGCATCCGCGGGAAGCCGGTGCCGCGGCCGCGGCCGGCGACGTCGGCGACCTTCACCCGGAAATGCTCGGCGTCCAGCCCGGGGCTGAAGCGGGCCAGCCACAGCGACTGGGCACCGCCGGCTTCCTGCAGCCAGCTCATCCAGACGCCGCCGGCGTCGGCGGCCAGGTCGACCCGCCCTTGCTGGGCCTCGCCCACCGCCACCTGGCGCATGTCGCCAAAGCGCGCGCCGCCGTCGACCGAGTGGGCGATGCGCACCGACGGCGCGTCGCCCGCCCCCGTATACCAGGCCACCCAGGCCTCTGGCCCGCGGGCCGCGATGGCGGGCCCGTTGACCGGGCAGGCCGGCATGGACCACTGGTCGGCGTGGACGCGGACCGGTTCGGACCAGGCCGTGCCGTCGTAACGGGTGACCTGGATGTCGCGGATCTCGCCTTCGGCGCGGTCGCGGTAGGCCAGCAGCACGCCGCGGTCGCCGACGGCGGTGTCGGTCTGGCAGCAGTCGCAGGTCATGGCGTCGACCTGCGCGTCGCCGGACTTGCGATCGTCGGCGCCAAAGCGCGCGGCGCGCAGGGTCATGGCGCCGCCGTGGCCGGCGTGCTCGTCGTGGCCAGCGCCGGCACCGGCGCTGTTGCGCCCGTCCAGCCAGGCGATCCCGACCGTGTCGGCCGACTGCGGCCACAGCGTCGCGAAGCCGTGCTCGGTCGGGGTGCCGTCGTCGTGCACGGCGCCCAGCGCGCGCCAGTGGGCGCCGCCGTCGCGCGAGACCTGCAGGCGCACGTCGTAGGCATAGGTGGCGTCGCCGTTCTTCACCAGCGTGTGCGCCCAGAGGCTGCCGTCGGCCAGGGCCTGCAGCGCCGGCACGTCGGCCCAGTTCACGAACCAGTCGTCGCCCTCGGCGATGGTGCGCACCGGGGTCCAGGCCGCGGGGCCCGTGCTGCGGGCGAAGCGCAGGCGATGGCCGCCGGCCTCGCGTCGCTCGATCCAGCTCAGCAGCAGGTCGCCGCCCGGCGCCGTGGAAAGCTGGGGCTGGGCCGACCCCAGCGGCGCCGGCAGGGTCCAGGGGGACACGGTGGCGGCCCCGGCCAGGCCGGGGGCGAGCAGCAGCGCGAGCAGTCTCTTCATGCCGCGAATCTAGTGAAGACGACGCCTGCTGTCACGGCTCCGCCGGCGGCTCCGGATCCTGCGGCGCGTGCAGCAGGTGCAGCGCGCGCAGCTGCGCCTTGAACCGGCGCGCCTCCCAGGCCAGCAGGCGCCAGCCCAGGTCGAGCACCAGCGCCAGCAGCAGGCCGCCGACCAGGCCGCCCAGCACCAGGGCATTGACGCGGGTGCCCAGTTCGCCGACGCCCACGCCGTAGCCGGTCAGGCCGATCAGCCACTGCCCGAGCGCATGCGTGGCCAGGTAGATCGGTCCCAACGTCAGCGGATTGGTGATCATCTGCAGCGCGATCATCACCGTGAGGTTGCCGCGCACCAGCATGGCCAGCGCCAGACCGATCGCGACCTGCAGGCCGTACACCGGCATCATCGCCAGCACCGCGCCGACGTACAGCGACGGCATCACCTGGGCGCGCTTGAACGACCACAGGTAGGGCCGCCGGCGCGCCGCGGCCGCGAACCATTTGATGATCGGATAGCGCGCGACGTTCGCGCGCCGGGGCAGCGGCCGCAGCCAGCGGCGCAGGCGGCGACGGCGGGCCAGCCACTGCCGGTGCAGCGGGTGCGAGCGGACCGGCATCGCGGCTCAGGCCACGCGCCGGCCGCGGCGCTTGGCCAGGCAGACCAGCAGCAGCGAGATCGCGGCGGGCGTCATGCCAGGGATGCGCTGGGCCTGGCCGATGGTTTCGGGCCGCACGGCGGCGAGCTTGGCCTGCAGCTCGGCGGACAGGCCGGGGATGCCGGCGTAGTCGAAGTCCTCGGGCAGGCGGGTGTCTTCGTTGCGGCGGCTGCGGGCGATCTCGTCGTGCTGGCGCTCGAGGTAGCCGGCGTACTTCACGCCGATCTCGACCTGTTCGGCCACGGCCGCGTCGTCGACGCCCGGCGCCAGCGAGGGCAGCGCGGCGATCGCGGCGTAGTCCAGCTCGGGGCGCTTCATCAGGTCCAGCGCGGTGCACTCGCGGCTCAGGCTGACGCCGGTGGCCTGCTCGAGTTCGCGCGCCAGCGCGCCGCCGGGCGTGGCCCACACCGCCTGCAGCCGGGCGCGCTCGCGTTCGACCGCTTCTGCCTTGCGCGAGAACGCGGCCCAGCGCGCCTCGTCGACCACGCCCAGCTCGCGGCCTACCGGCGTCAGGCGCGCGTCGGCGTTGTCCTCGCGCAGCTGCAGCCGGTACTCGGCGCGGCTGGTGAACATGCGGTAGGGCTCGGTGGTGCCGTGCGTGACCAGGTCGTCGACCAGCACGCCCAGGTAGGCCTGGTCGCGGCGCGGCGACCACGCCTCGCGGCCCTGCACCCGGCGCGCGGCGTTGAGGCCGGCCAGCAGGCCCTGGGCCGCCGCCTCTTCGTAGCCGGTGGTGCCGTTGATCTGGCCGGCGAAGAACAGGCCGTCGACCAGTTTGGTTTCCAGTGAAGCCTTCAGGCCGCGCGGATCGAAGTAGTCGTACTCGATGGCGTAGCCCGGACGGGTGATGTGCGCGTTTTCGAAACCCTTGATCGAACGCACCAGCGCCACCTGCACCTCGTAGGGCAGCGAGGTGGAGATGCCGTTCGGGTAGACCTCGTGCGTGTCCAGGCCCTCGGGCTCGATGAAGACCTGGTGCGAGGCCTTGTCGGCGAAGCGCACCACCTTGTCCTCGATGCTGGGGCAGTAGCGCGGGCCGACGCCCTCGATGACGCCGGCATACATCGGCGACTGGTCCAGGCCGCCGCGGATGATCTCGTGCGTGCGCTCGCGGGTGTGGGTGATCCAGCAGCTGACCTGGCGCGGGTGGTCGGCGGCGCTGCCCAGGAAGGAGAACACCGGCACCGGCGTGTCGCCCGGCTGCTCGGCCAGGCCGGTGTAGTCGATGCTGCGGCCGTCGATGCGCGGCGGGGTGCCGGTCTTGAGCCGGTCGATCGCGAACGGGCGCTCGCGCAGGCGCTGGGCCAGCGTGGTCGCGGGCGGATCCCCGGCGCGGCCGCCGGGGTAGTTCACCAGGCCGACGTGGATGCGGCCGGCCAGGAAGGTGCCGGCCGTGAGCACCACGGCCTGCGCGTGGAAGCGCAGGCCACTTTGCGTGATGACGCCGGTGACGCGGTCGCCTTCGATCACCAGGTCGTCCACGGCCTGCTGGAACAGGGACAGGTTCGGCTGGTTCTCGACGAGGCCGCGGATCGCCTGCCGGTAGAGCACGCGATCGGCCTGGGCGCGGGTGGCGCGCACCGCCGGGCCCTTGCTGGCGTTGAGCGTGCGCCACTGGATGCCGGCCCGGTCGGCGGCGCGGGCCATGGCGCCGCCCAGCGCGTCGATCTCGCGCACCAGGTGGCCCTTGCCGATGCCGCCGATGGCCGGGTTGCAGCTCATCTGGCCGACGGTTTCCAGGCTGTGCGTCAGCAGCAGCGTGCGCGCGCCCGCGCGCGCCGAAGCCAGGGCGGCTTCGGTGCCGGCGTGTCCGCCGCCGATCACGATGACGTCGTAGCTGTGCATCCACTTTCCCGGTCGATCCGCGGACCGGCCGCGGGTGGGGCGCGGATTATCCCGCGCGCCGTGCCAACCTGCACACAACAGGGTTGGCACGCTTCATGCTTAATCCCCATGGCACCTGCCGCGGCCAACGCCGGGGGGCGTCGACCAGACTGAACAGGGGCTGGTCAGGCGCGCGACAGGGATGCCAGGGTCGGGAACTCCCGGGGGGGAGTTCCCGACCCTTTTTTTTTGCGGTTTTGTAAGAAAGGCGCGATCACGCGGCCTTGGAAGAAAGTCGGCGCCCGGCGGGTCTTGGAACAGGGGGAATCCAGGGGACCTGGTGCCGGGCGCCGAACAGGCGATGCGGGGGCAATCGCGAGCGTCACGATGTGACGCTCCGGGTCAGTCAGCGGCCACAGGATGCGCTGCCAGCCCAGTCGGTGCAACGCCGTGCGGGGTGGAATGCCTAATCTTCGACCTCGCGACCTCGGTTTTGTGACGGAGTTCTCGTTTCCTCGGGGGCCGGGCGTTCGCGCGGCGGCGGCGGCGCCGGACGACTGGCCTCGCGCGGCGGCGGGGCCGGGCGACTGGCCGGCGGCGGGGCCGGCCGGTACGCCTCGCGCGGCGCACTGCGCGGCTCCGGACGCGGTTCCGGACGCGGCTGGTAGCGCGGCTCCTGGCGGGGTTCGAGGCGCGGCTGTGGACGCGGCTCGGGGCGGGGTTCGTAGCGCGGCTGCGGACGCGGTTCGTAGCGCTGCTCGGGCTGCGGACGCGGCTCGGCGACCGGGCGCGGCGCCAGGCCAGGCTCGCCGCGGACCGGTTCCGGACGCTCGAAGCGGCGGTAGTCGGGCGGGTTGCCCGGTGCCGGCCGGGCATCGGGACGCGGCGACGGCGTCGACTGGATCGGACGCGGGCGGGTCCCGCCATCGCCCGGCGCCTTGCGCGGCGAGTCGCGGAAATCGGTGCGCGGCAGCGGCCGCACCTCGCGCTCCTCGGTCGTCACGGGAGGCCGCGGATTGCCGCCGCCATTTCCCGGCCGTCCCTCGGGCTCACGGATCACCGGCCGGCCGATGCGATTGCGGTCGAAGTCGGGGCGCGGCATCGGCGTCGGCCGCACCGTGCCCGGATCGTCACCGACGCCGGCGCCCGGCGGCGGTCCCGGTGGCTGGCCATCGCCCGGACGTCCGCCATGGCCCGGCGGCCGCGGCCGGTGCGGGCGGTAATAGCCCGGGTCGTACCAGCCCGACCCGTAATCGCCGTACCAGGCCCAGCGCCGGTAGTCCCAGTGGTTGCCGAAACTCAGGCTCCAGCCCGAGTAGGGCCGGCGGTAGCCGGTGCTCCAGTAGGGCGAGCAGCCGTACCAGCCGCTGCAGGCATAGCGCTCGATGCTCCAGAACGGCAGGTAGCCGTAGGCGAAGGGATCGTCGTAGTAATCGTAGTAGCCGTAGTCTTCCGGCGCTTCGTAGTAGTCGCCGTAGCCCTCGTCGGCCGGGTAGTAATACCCGCCGTCGACCGGGTAGCGGTCGCGTTCGTAGGCGTAGTCGCCATAGCTGACGCAGCCGGCGGGACCGACCAGAAGGAAAGCGGCAAGCAACAGGATGCGGCGCGACATGTGGCGTTCCCCCCGGAATTCGGGCCAGTCTCGGCGCGGGGCGGTGAATCCGTGCTTAATCCTTCGCCACCGCGGCCGCATGCTACTGTTCGCCGCCTTCACGCCAACGGGATCGCCCCAACATGTCGCTGCACCAGGCTTCGGGACGTTGGCGGCTGGGACTGTTGCTCGCGCTGGTGACGGCGGCCTGCTGGGCCACCCTGCCGGTGGCGCTGAAGGTGACGCTGGAACAGGTCGATCCCTACACCCTCACCTGGTTCCGCTTCCTGCTGGCGGCGGTGCTGATGTTCGCCTGGCTGGCGGCGCGGCGCGGACTGGGCGGTTTCGCGACCCTGGACCGCAAGCGCTGGGCGATGCTGCTGGCGGCGGCGCTGCTGTTGATCGGCAACTACGTCTTCTACCTGCTGGGCGTGCAGCAGACCTCGCCGGCCAATGCCCAGCTGCTGATCCAGCTGGCGCCGCTGCTGATGGCGCTGGGCGGCATCTTCGTCTTCCGCGAACGCTTCAACGGCTGGCAGTGGCTCGGCCTGGCGACGATCGTCGGCGGCCTGGGCCTGTTCTTCCGCGACCAGCTCGACGGCGGCGGCCGCGGCTATCTGTTCGGCTCGACCCTGGTGATCCTGGCGGCGATCGTCTGGGCCGGCTACGCGCTGCTGCAGAAGCAGCTGCTGCTGCGGCTGTCGTCGCCGGCGATGCTGCTCTTCATCTATGTCGTGGCCAGCGTCGTGCTGCTGCCGCTGGCGCGGCCGGCGACGCTGCTGCAGCTCGACGGCCTGCACTGGGCGCTGCTGCTGTATTGCGCGCTGAACACGCTGGTCGCCTACGGCGCTTTCGCCGAGGCGTTGGCGCACTGGGAGGCCTCGCGGGTATCGGCCATCCTGGCTACCACGCCCCTGCTCTGCCTGGGCGCGGTGGCCGCGACGCAGGCGATCTGGCCGGGCAGCCTCGCGCCGGAACAGGTCGGCGTGGCGGGCTACGCCGGCGCGGTGCTGGTGGTCATTGGCTCGGCGCTCGCCAGCCTGCTGGGCCAACGGCCCGGGCGCTGAGGCCCGGGCCGGGGACGGTCAGCGGCCGGGGACGCGGCAGCAGGTGCGGCTCGAGCGCAGGTTGGCCGAGCTGGCGCTGTTGTTCTGGGCCGAACAGGTACCGCCGCTGAAGTACACGAACGGCATCTGCCAGGTGCTGGACTCGCAGTTGGTGGCCGTCTGCGTATAGCCGGCGGGACAGGCGGGCGCGACGGAGTTCGCGGTGGCCCCCGCCGCGACCACCGTGACGGTGTCGGCGGTGTCCACGCATTGGATCGCCGTCGCCTGCGGATTGATGTAGTAACCCACGATATCGGCGACCACGTGGGTCTGGGCGAAGGAATAGATGCTCAACTCGTTCGCCGCGGCACCCTGGTCCAGCTGCACGATCGACAGGTTGCCGACGATGCTGCCCGCGGTGTAGTTGACCGTGGAGGCCAGCGGCTGCGTGCCGCCGAACGGGAACGCGGTCATGTAGCCGGCGGAGCTTGGCGTGACCACGGTGAAGTTGATGGCGGCCGCGGCGAAGGACCCCGCTGCACCCACGCCATCGCAGTTGGTGGCCGCGCCGCCCTGGAAGCTGTAGTTGGCCACCGCCGTGACGTCGAAGCTCCGCACGGTGTTGGCGGCGATGGCGCCGCCCGCGACGCGCGTGTCGAACAGGCGGCAGGGCGGGACCGGCACGTACACGAGGTCGCCGTCGACCTGGCCCAGGGCGTCGGTGGAGTCACCGTCCCCGGCCTTGCCCAGCAGGGCGTCGTTCATGGCTTCGAAGTCGGGGGCCGCGGCCGCCTTGCGCAGGTCGTCGATCGACACCGCGTCCAGCAGGGGCGCCATCTCGCCGGCCCACTGGCCACCGGGCTGGTGGTGCGCTTCTTCGACGTGGGGACTCCAGCGATCCACCAGCTGTCGGGACAGCGCGGCGCGCTCATCGTTGTCGCCAGCCATCGCGACGGGCGCCGCCAGAACCCCGGCCAGGGCCAGGACGAGTGCGGAAGGAATCAGTTTCATGATGCGTCTCCAGGAGGGTCGGATGGCCCAACGGCGCCGAAGCCGATGGATCCACTCTCTAGGAACGGGAAAAATTCTCCTTCCCAGCCAGCGCTGGCCTAAGCAATCGGGTGGCCGTTGATGCCCCCAGTTGACGTAGGCGAGGGCTCAGCTGTCCCTGAGCCGCGCCAGCAGGTCGCGGCAGTCCGGCGACACCAGCCGGCCATCGAGTCCGTCCAGGATCGCGCGGGCCTGCGCGCGGAGCGGCCCGGCCAGCCGGCGCCAGCCTTCGAAGCCGCCCAGCAGCCGGGCCGCCACCTGCGGGTTGGTGGCGTCCAGCGCAGGCAGCCGTTCAGCCACCAGGCGGAAGCCGGCGCCGTCGGCGCGGTGGAAGGCGCGCGGGTTGCCGCGTTGGAAATTGCCCAGCACGGCGCGCACGCGGTTCGGGTTGGCGGGCTTCCACCACGACGAGGCCAGCAGCGCCTCGACGTCGTCGCAGGCCGCGATGTCCGGTCGTGTGACGACGAAGCCGATCCACTTGTCGGTCACCAGCGGGTCGGCCGCGAACTGCTCGCGGAACGCGGCCAGCGCCGCCGGGGCGCCGGGCGCGCCGAAGTGCAGCAGGCAGCGCAGCGCGGCGCCGCGTTCCGTCATGCTGCGCGCGGTGTCGAACTGGCGCTGGGCCAGCCGGCCCGATGCATCAACGCGGGCGAGCCAGGCCAGGCAGGCGTTGCGCAGCGCGCGCGCGGCCATGGCCGCGCCGTCCAGGCCCTGCCCCGCCGCTTCCGCGAACGCGTCGTAGCGCGCCTGCAGCGGCGCGGCCAGGACGCGCGCCAGGCGGTCGAGCAAGGCATCGCGCGCATCCAGCAGCGCGCCGGGATCCACGGCGTCCACCGCATCGGCCAGCGTGTCGAAGTCCGGCAACACCAGGCATTCGGCGACGAAGGCCGGGTCGGCCGCCGCATCCGTTAGCAGGTCGGCCAGGGCGGCTTCGAGCGCGTCGGCTGCGTCGGCGTCGCGCGACAGGATCGCGCGCGTGGCCAGGCGCTGCAGGCCGTCCCAGCGATGCACCGGGTCGCGCTCGACGCGCACGCTGCGCGCCAGCTCGGCCGGCGACTGCGCGAAGCGAAGCTTCACCGGCGCCGCGAAGCCCTGGTTGAACGCCGCCAGCGGCTTGGCCCGCAGGCCGCGCCAGCGCAGCGCGTGGCGCGCCGCGACCAGCTCGACCATGGCGCCATTGATCGCCGCGTCCGTCTCCGGGGCCGCCGTGATGGCCGCACCCGCGGCGTCGTACAGCGCGAAGCGCAACGGCAGCACCAGCGGCTGCTTGTCCGGCTGGCCCGGCGTCGGCGGCACGTGCTGGTCCACCGTCACCGTGTAGTCGCCAGTGGCGGCGTTGAAATCCTCGGTGATCGTGAGCTCGGGCGTGCCCGCCTGCGAGAACCAGCGCGCGAACTGCGACAAGTCGCGGCCGCTGGCGGCGGCGTGCGCGGCCAGGAAGTCCTCGAGGGTCGCGGCGCGGCCGTCGTTGTCGGCGAAGTAGCGGTCCATGCCGGCGCGGAACACGTCCTCGCCCAGCAACGTGTGCAGGACGCGGATGACCTCGGCGCCCTTCTCGTAGATGGTGAGCGTGTAGAAGTTGCTGATCTCGCGATAGCGGTCGGGCCGCACCGGGTGCGCCAGCGCGCCCGCGTCCTCGGCGAACTGGCGGCCGCGCAGCACCCGCACCGCCTCGATGCGCTTGATCGCGCGCGAATGCAGGTCGGCGCTGAACTCGCTGTCGCGGAACACCGTCAGGCCTTCCTTGAGCGAGAGCTGGAACCAGTCGCGCAGGGTGACGCGGTTGCCCGACCAGTTGTGCAGGTACTCGTGCGCCACCACCGATTCGATCGCCAGGAAATCGGCGTCGGTGGCGGTGGCCTCGTCGGCGAGGATGTAGCGGGCGTTGAAGATGTTCAGGCCCTTGTTCTCCATCGCGCCCATGGTGAAGTCCTGGGCGGCGACGACGTTGAACACGTCCAGGTCGTAGCCGCGTCCGAAGCGGCGCTCGTCCCAGCGCAGGCTGCGCTCGACCGCGCCGAGCGCGTACTCGCAGCGGGCGACGTCGGCGGGATCGGCCCAGACGTTGAGCTCGACCTGGCGGCCCTCGGCCGTGCGCACCGAGTGCGTCACGCGGTCGAGCTCGCCGGCGGCGATCGCGAACAGGTAGCAGGGCGTCGGGTGCGGGTTTTCCCAGACCGACTCGTGGCGGCCGTCGTCGAGTTCGCGGCGCGCCACCGGGTTGCCGTTGGCCAGCAGCACCGGGTAACGCTCGCGCGCGGCGCGGAGGGTGATGCGCCAACGCGGCATCACGTCGGGGCGATCGGCGAAGAAAGTGATGCGGCGGAAGCCTTCGGCCTCGCACTGGGTCAGCAGCAGCCGGCCGCTGGTGTAAAGGCCCTCGAGCCGGGTGTTGCCGGCCGGGTGGATGCGCACGCGGGTCTCGAGCTCGCAGGCGCCCGGCAGGCCTTCGATGCGCAGCGCGCGGCCGTCGTAGGTGTAGCGCCCGGCGTCCAGCCCGCGGCCATCGATGGCGACCGACAGCAGGGTGAGCTCTTCACCGTCGAGCACCAGCGGTTGGCCGGGCTGGTCCGGATCGGGCTCAAGCACCAAGCGGGCGCGCACCTCGGTGGCGTCCGGATCGAGGTCGAAGGCGAGGTCGGCGTGGAGGATGCGCCACGCGGGCGGGACGTAGTCGGCCAGGTGGACGTGGCCGTCGTCGCGGGGAGGGCTCATTCTGTGCGGTATTCCGAAGGGGCTGCCGGCGGTTTGCTAGGCTAGCACGTGCCCCACGACGGACCGGCCATGACTTCCGACCTCCCCGGCTACGGCGACGTCCTCGCCGCGGCCGCCCGCATCGCCCCGCACGCCCACCGCACGCCGGTGCTGCGTTCACGCTCGCTAGACGCCCTTGCCGGCGCCGGACTGCACTTCAAGTGCGAGAACTTCCAGCGCGTCGGCGCCTTCAAGTTCCGCGGTGCCTGCAATGCGGTGTGGGCGCTGGATGAAGCCACCGCCGCGCGCGGCGTCGTCACGCACTCTTCCGGCAACCACGGCGCCGCGCTGGCGCTGGCCGCGCGCAGCCGGGGCATTCCCGCGCACGTGGTGGTGCCCGAGGGCGCGGTACAGAGCAAGCTGGCGGCGATCGAGGCCTACGGTGCCGTGCTGCACCGCTGCGCCCCGACGATCGCCGCGCGTGAAGCCGCGGCCGCACGCGTGCAGGCCGACACCGGCGCCACCCTCGTCCACCCCTACACCGACCGGCAGGTGATCGCCGGCCAGGGCACCGCCGCGCTGGAGCTGCTGGCCGAGACCGGCCCGCTCGACGCGCTGCTGGTGCCGCTGGGCGGCGGCGGCCTGGCCTGCGGCACCCTGCTGGCGGCGCGCGGTACGCCGGTGTTCGGGGCCGAGCCGGAAGGCGCCGCCGACACCTTCGAATCCCTGCGCCAGCAGCGCCACGTCACCGATCTCGTGCCCGATACGGTCTGCGACGGCCTGCGCGGCACGGTCGGCGGGATCAACCTGGCGATCATGCGCCGCGACCGCCTGCAGGCCCTGCTGGTGACGGACGCCGAAACCCTGGCCGCCATGCGCCTGGTCTGGGAGCGCCTGAAGATCATCATCGAGCCGTCCTGCGCCACGGTGCTGGCGGCGGTGCTGCGCTACCCCGGTCACTTCGCCGGCCAGCGGATCGGGATTATCCTTTCCGGCGGCAACGTGGATTTGGCATCCCTTCCCTGGTAATCCCCCGAGGCAACGCATGATCGTCGACGGCAACCGCGCGGCCGACCGCGCCATCGAACTGGTGCTGGCTTACTACGCGGCGTTCAACCGCGGCGACTGGGAGGGCATGCTCGCGCGCCTGGATCCCGACGTCGCCCACGACATCAACCAGGGCCCGCGCGAAGTCGGCAAGGTCGCCTTCGCTGCCTTCCTGGCGCGCATGAAGCGCTGCTACCGCGAGCAGCTCAAGGACATCGTGGTGATGGCCAACGAAGACGGCAGCCGCGTCGCCGCCGAATTCGTGGTGCACGGCGAATACCTGGCCGACGACGCCGGCCTGCCGCCCGCCCGCGGCCAGGCCTACGTGCTGCCCGGCGGCGCCTTCTTCGAAGTCGACGACGGCCGGATCACCCGCGTCAGCAACCACTACAACCTGGAAGACTGGATCGCCCAGGTCTCGGCCTGACGCATGCGCCGCCTGCTGCAAAGGCTGTCCACCCCCGGCGCCACCGTGGCGCTGGTGGCGCTGCTGCTGGCGTTCGGACTGATCGGCGCACGCGCCATCTGGGATCCCGATGAAGGCCGCTACACCAACGTGGCCCTCACGATGCTCGACACCGGCAACTTCGTCGATCTGTCGCGCCACCACGAGAGCGGGCACTGGACCAAGCCGCCGCTGACCTATTGGGCGATCGCCGCCAGCCTGGCGACCTTCGGCCCGACGCCCGCGGCGGCACGGCTGACCTCGGCCCTCGCCTTCCTGGCCTGCACCTGGCTGGCCTGGCGCATCGCCCGGCGCCTGCAGCCAGGCAGCGAGGCCACGGCGGCGCTGGTGTTCGCGACCATGCTGCTGCCGTTCGGGGCCGCCAACCTGGTCACCACCGACTTCCTGCTGGCCGCCTGCCAGGCCGTGGCGATGCTGGGCTGGGTGGAGGCACGCTTCGGCGAACCCGAGCGCCGCGGGCGCTGGCTGCTGCTGATGTGGATGGGTTTCGCCGCGGGCTTCATGACCAAGGGCCCGCCCGCCATGCTGCCCTTGCTGGCCATCGCCGCCATGCAGTGGCTGGCGCCGGCGCCCCGGGCCCGGCGCTCGCGGGCCGCGTGGGCCGGCGTGCTGGTGTTCGCGCTGTTGGCGCTGCCCTGGTACCTGGTGGTGGTGCTGCGCCACGAGGGGCTGTTGGCCTACTTCCTGGGCACCGAGGTGGTGGCGCGCCTGGCCAGCGACAAACTCCACCGCAACCCGGAGTGGTACGGCTGGCTGCTGGTGTATGGCCCCACCCTCGCGCTCGGCAGCCTGCCGTGGACGGGCGCCTTCTGGCGTGCGCTTCGCAGCGGCGTCGGCCGGCTGCGGGCCTGGCGCGACGCGGCGGTGCGCCAGCACGAAGCGCCACACCTGCTGCTCCTGGCCTGGCTGGGATTGCCGCTGCTGGTGTTTTGCCTGGCGCGTTCGCGCCTGCCGCTCTACCTGCTGCCGCTGTTCGTGCCGATCGCCCTGCTGGTCGCGCGGCAGCGGTTCCTGGAGGGCCGTGCGCTGCCGCGCTGGCGCTGGCTGGCCGTGTGGGTGGGCCTGCTGCTGGCGCTGCGCCTGGCCACCGCGCTGTGGCCCAGCCGCCACGATGCCAGTCGTTGGGCCGAAGAGCTGACGTCACGCGCCCAGGGGCCTGTGGATGAAGTCGTCTTCGTCGAGGACACGGCGCGCTATGGCCTGCACCTGCACATGCACACCAGCGTCGAGAAGATCTCGGTCGAGGCAAAGCCTGAGTCGGCGTTCGGCGCGGAGTACGACTCCGATTTCGCGGGTGAACTGGCCGAGCGCGAGCGGGCGATCTGGGTGACCAAGGCGCCGCTGTTCCCCGAACTGCGCGAGCGTGCCCGCGCCATCGGCTTTGAGCTGCAGCCGCTGGGCGAGCCTTACGAGGGCAGGATCATCTTCCGGGCGCGGTCACTCGACGACGCCGGCCGCTGAGGCCGGCGGCGGCGCGGCGATCGTCAGGGCGGGCCCGCCGCCGGCCGGTGGCCATAGCTCAGCACCCGCGTCAGCTGCCAGGCGCCGTCCCGGTGCCGCCAGACCATGGTGAAGTCCGCCTCGCCCTCGCAGATCCCGGTCGCGAACGGACAGAAGCGATGCGAGCCCTGGGCGATGGCGCCGAAATCCTTGATCGGATAGACCCGCAGCGTGCCCGGCACCAGCTCGCGACGGAAGTTGCCGCAAACATGCGCGCGGGTGTTGGCGAGCATCTCGTCCCGGTGCCAGGTGACGCCGCCGTTGTCGTGATAGAACTCGACGTCCGGGTCGAAGTAGCTGGCGTGTTTCTCGAGCTGGGCGGAATCGCTGCAGCGGTTGAAGGCATCGAACACGGCCGCGTCCAGCGCGGCGAGGGTGGCGTACAGCGGGTCCTGGCCCGGCTCGGGCGCGACCTCGGCGCCGGACGCCGTCGCGGCGCTGGCGAGCACCGTGGCCAGCAGCAAGGCGGCTGATTTCATTCGGAACTCCTTGTGTGCGGACTCGGGCCCGGCCGCACGCGGGGGCGGGCTAGCGGTCGGCGTACGAAGGGCCCGGGGCCTTGGGCAACGCCCAGTCGCGGGTGCCGTTGTAGATGAGGTAGGCGCCGATGAGGGTCCCGAGCGGAAAGCCGAACAGCATGAGTGCGCCGATCACGATGGACAGCACGCGCGCCCAGCCTGCCCGCTGCCGCGCCCCCCAGCCCGCGAGCGCATGCGCGCCCACGACCGCCAGGAACACCACGAGGGGCAAGAGCACGCTGGCGTGGGTCAGGTCGTATTCCCCGTTGGCCACCAGGAACAGGAACCCCAGGAAAAGCAGGGCGTAGAGGACGGCGAGTGCGATATGCGCCCGCGCGGTCTTGGTGTGTGGTTCCAAGTGATTGCTCCAGTGAGAGGCCGGCCCCGGCCGCGAAGTGTGGATGATAGACGCCAACCGGCGCCGCGCCGGTACGCAGCGATCTAGCGCCGCCGACGAGGTCCCGGCCAGGCGCGCGCCGCGGCCAGCGTGGCGATCAACAGCGCGCCGAAGTAGGCCGCACTGGCGGTCGCCAGGCCCGTGTTGCCAGTGGCCTGCAGGAATCGGTCCAGATACTGGCTTCCTTCCCGCGCCGTGGCCATGGCCACGCCAAGGCCGAGCGCCAACACCCCGACCAGCAGCACGACCGCGCGCCGGAATGAGGGCGCCCCACCCAGGCCATTCGCCACCGCCAGGAACAGGACCGGTGCCAACAGGAAACAACCGATGGCACCCGCCATCCAGCCATGGCCCGCGCCGGCAAGCGCGATGCCGGCGAGCAACAGCAGGACGGCGACCAAACTCGCGATACCGTATTTCAAGGTTGTGTCTCCCTGGACCAGCGCAGGCATCCGTTGCGGGAATCCGCCGATGCCTGATGCCGTCAGTCCTGGCTGCTGTCGAGTACTTCGAGCAGGGTCCAGCGCAGCGAGCTGCCGTCCGCCGGCGGCCGGGCCACGGTGGTTTCGCGCACGCGGAGCACGTACTCCACGCCGACCTGCCAGTCGAAGCCTTCGATGTCGCCGTAGTGCAGTTCCCAGGGCGCGCCCGGCTGGGTGCGCACCTGCAGGCAAAGCTGCTGCGCGACGCCCGTGCAGGGCGCGCGCTGGCCGGCGATCTGGACGATGCGCTCGCGGCTTTCGGTGGCCGCGGGTGCGCGGCTGTCGAAGCGCCAGGTGGCGCCGTCGGCCGACTGCAGGCGCAGGAAGGGCCCATCGAAGCCGACCGTGAAGGGCGCTGCCATGGCCTGCAGCAGCGCGGTTTCGCGCGCCATGATTTCCGGCGGGCACATCCGGCGCGTGCTGGCGATCGCGGCGCCTTCGCCGCCCAGGCGCAGCTGCGCGCCCTCGCGCGACCAGCCGCCGGTGTGGCTGTTGCAGGGACCGCCCAGCGAGAAGCGTTCCGCATCGAAGCGGAGCGTCGCGGCGCCGGGACCGACGTCGGGCACCGATGCGTCGCCGGGCGCGGCGACCAGGCGCCAGTCGACGCCCTCGAGCACGGCGCTGTCGTCCGCCGCCATGATTTCGGTACGCGTGGCGGCACAGCCGGCCAGGCTCGCGGCCAGGGCCAACACCAGCAGGCGGGCGGCAGGGGAACGATTCATGGCGACTCCGGGACCAGGGGACCCGGGCAGTCTAGCGCCGTCGCACCGGGATGCGGTCGGCCGGGAAGCTGGCCAGGTCGGCGCCGCCGTCGCGACGCGGCGCGCCCGGCGCCGGGCCCCAGGCCTGCGCGGTGATCACTTCCCAGGTGCTGGGCAGCACGCCGTCGCGGCGCAGCGCGTCGTAGGCGGCGGTGACGCGCTGCAGCCGGCCGCGGCCGCCCAGCCCGCGCGGCCGGTCGCGGCGCGCGTCGCCGGCGCCGATCGCGCGCAGCTCCTGCATCAGGCTGCGCAGGTCCGGGTAGGTCAGCGTGTAGTCGTCGCGCTCGAGCACCGGGTCCTTGAAACCCGCCGCCAGCATCGCGTCGCCCACCTGCTGGATCTGCGCGAACGGCGACAGCGGCGGTTCTTCACCGCAAGCGAGGTAGGCGTCGCGCAGTTCCGACAGCGTGCCCGGGCCGAAGGTGGACAGCAGCATCAGTCCGCCCGGACGCAGCACGCGGCGGAATTCCGACAGCGTCGCGGGCAGGTCGTCCACCCACTGCAGGCACAGGCTGGAGAAGATGACGTCGGCGCACTGGTCGGCCAGCGGCAGCTGCGAGACGTCGGCATTGACGCGGCGCACCGGCCGCCAGAAGCGGGTGTGCCGCGGCACTTCGCGCAGCATCGGCAGGGCGGCGTCGAGCGCGATCACCTCGGCCTTGGGCCAGCGCTTCTTCATGGCGCCGGCGGCGCGGCCCGGACCGCAGCCCAGGTCCAGGATGCGCGCGGGCTGGCGGTCGTCGAGGTAGTCGAGCTGCTCGAGCAGGCGCGCCTCGGCCTCGCGCTGCAGCGCGGCCACCGCGGCGTAGTTCGGGGCGGCCCGGCCGAAGCTGCGGCGCAGCTGGCGGCGGTCGAAGATGGCGGTCACGGCGGGCAGTCCGCGGCGAAGGCCAGCAGCGCCTCCGCCACGTCGTCGGCGTGGGTCAGGAAGGGCGCGTGGCCGCCGCTTTCCACCTGCACGAAGCGCGAGCGCAGCGCGACGTCCGCGGCGGCGCGCATCGCGGCCGGCGACACCAGGCGGTCGCGGCGACCGGCGATCCACAGGCTGGGCATGGCCAGCGCCGGCAGCGCCGCGCGCAGGTCGCTGTCCTCCAGCAGGCCCAGCCCGTCGCGCAGCACGTCGGCGGACGGCTCGCCATGGGCGAAGACTTCACCGCGCAGCAGCCTCAGCTCTTCGCGCACGTGGTTCGAACCCTGCGCCTCGAGCATCAGGAAACGATCGAGCGTGCCGCGATAGTCGCGACCCAGCTCACGGGCGAAAGTATGGAAGACCGCCGCGTCCATGCCCGCGGTCCAGTCCTCGGCGCGCACGAAGCGCGGGCTGGCGGCCAGCATGGCCAGGCCGCGCACGGCGGCGGGCGCCGCGGCGGCACGCTGCAGCGCCACCAGCCCGCCCAGCGACCAGCCCAGCCACAGCGCGCGCGGCGGCACCACCGCTGCCACGGCCCCGGCCGCGTCGGCGAGCCGCAGCGGCAGGCCGGCGCGGGCGCTGCGGCCATGGCCCGGCAGGTCGACCAGATGCAGGGTGAAGTGCGGCGCCAGCCGCGCCACCAGCGGCGCGAAGATACCCGCGTGCATGGCCCAGCCATGCAGCAGCACCAGGTCCGGGCCCTGGCCGCGTACGTCGTGGAACAGGGTCATGCCGGGATCGGGGCGGGGCGGGCGTCGAGCGCTTGCGCCAGCGCGGCCAGCAGGCCGTCGACGTCGCGCTCGTTGTGTTCGCACGACAGCGTGATCCGCAGGCGCGCCTGGCCCTCGGGCACGGTGGGCGGGCGGATCGCCGTGACCAGGTAGCCGGCTTCGTCCAGCGCTGCCGACACCGCCAGCGCGCGGTCGTTGTTGCCCAGCACGATCGGCTGGATCGGCGTGAAGGATTCCTGCAGCGGCAGGCCCAGCGCCGAGGCGCCGCGACGGAAGCGCGCCACCAGCGACGCCAGCTTGGCGCGGCGCCAGGGCTGGCTGCGGATGAGCCGCAGGCTCGCGCGCATCGCCGCGGCCATCGCCGGCGCCGGCGCGGTGGAATACAGATACGGTCGCGCAGTCTCGGCCACGTGGCCGACCACCGCCTCGCTGCCCAGCAGCATCGCGCCCTGGCCGCCGAAGGCCTTGCCCAGCGGCACCAGCAGCAGCGGCACTTCGCGCGCACCCAGGCCGGCCACGGCCAGGCTGCCGCGGCCTTCCGGCCCCAGCACGCCGATGCCGTGGGCGTCGTCGACGTACAGCAGCGCGTCCTGCGCGCGCGCCACCAGGGCCAGGTCGGCCAGCGGCGCCTGCTCACCGTCCATGCTGAAGACGCCGTCGGTGGCCAGCAGCGCCAGGCCGTCGCGACGCGTCATCAGCTGGCGCATCGCCGCTTCCACGTCGGCGTGCGGGTAGCGCTTGAGCTCGCAGCGCGACAGGCGCGCGCCGTCGATCAGGCAGGCGTGGTTGAGCTTGTCCTGCACGCACAGGTCGCCTTCGCCCAGCAGCGACTGCATCACGGCCAGGTTGGCCTGGTAGCCACTGCCAAAATACAGGCCGCGCTCGTAGCCCAGCCACTGCGCCATCTCGCGCTCGAACGCGGCGTGTTCGGAATGATGGCCGCTGACGCCGGCCGAGCCGGTGCTGCCGACGCCGTGCCAGGCGGCGGCTTCCTGAAGGGCGGCCACCACGTCCAGGTGCTGGCTCAGGCCCAGGTAGTCGTTGCCGCAGAAGCTGGTGAGCTGGCGCCCGTCGACCAGCAGCTGCGCGCCTTCGCGGGCCTCCACCTCGCGCCGCGTGCGGACCGCCTGCGCGGCCTCGCGGGCGGCACGGGCGGAGGCGAGGCGGTCGGCGAGGCGCTGGCGGGGCATGTCAGGCGGCGCAGCTCTTGGCGGCAGGCGCGACGATGTCGGCGTGCACGGTGTTCGATTCCTGCACCACCGGCATCGGTCGCAGGCCCAGGCGCTCGAACAGGGCCTGGTCGGCGGCGACGTCCGGGTTGCCGGTGGTCAGCAGCTTCTCGCCGTAGAAGATGGAGTTGGCGCCGGCCAGGAAGCACAGGGCCTGCAGCTCGTCGTTCATCTCGGCGCGGCCGGCCGACAGCCGCACCATGGACGCCGGCATCACGATGCGGGCGACGGCGATCGTGCGCACGAATTCGAACGGGTCCAGCAGCGCGGTGCCCTGCAGCGGCGTGCCTTCGACCTGCACCAGGCGGTTGATCGGCACCGAGTCCGGGTGCGCCGGCAGGTTGGCCAGCGCCTGCAGCAGGCCGGCGCGCTGGCTGCGCGACTCGCCCATGCCGACGATGCCGCCGCAGCAGGTCTTCATGCCGACGTCGCGGACGTGGCCCAGGGTGTCCAGGCGGTCCTGGTACTCGCGGGTCTTGATCACGTCGCCGTAGAACTCGGGCGCGGTGTCGAGGTTGTGGTTGTAGTAGTCCAGGCCGGCCGCGCGCAGGGCCACGGCCTGGTCGGCCTTGAGCATGCCCAGCGTCGCGCAGGTCTCCAGGCCCAGGGCCTTCACCTCGCGGATCATCTCGGCCACCTTCGGGATGTCGCGGTCCTTGGGGCTGCGCCAGGCGGCACCCATGCAGAAGCGCGAGGCGCCGGCGGCCTTGGCGGCGCGGGCCTTGTCCAGCACCTCCTCGGTGCTCATCAGCTTGGTGGCGTCGACGCCCGTGTTGTAGCGCGCCGCCTGCGGGCAGTAGGCGCAGTCCTCGGGGCAGCCGCCGGTCTTGACCGACAGCAGGGTCGAGACCTGGACTTCGGCGGGGTCGAAGCGCTCGCGGTGCACGGCACCGGCGCGCTGCATCAGCACGGGGAAGGGGAGATCGAACAGCGCGAGGACTTCTTCGCGCGTCCAGTCGTGGCGGATGACGGCAGACATGGCAAACCCCTGACGGCGCTGCATTAACGGAGTGCGGCAGTCTGGTGAGCATGCCCACCCCTGTCAACCAAACCACCCCGCCCTGGGTTGACGGCCGACCCCCGTACGCCCGCGACCCCGAACCGCGAGGCTATCCCCGCCCCCGGCCGCGAATCCGTGAAGTGGAGCACATCCCGGCATGAGCTGGCCTGTCCGATTTTCTCAGTGGCTCGGGCGGGCCCTGCTGCCGCCCCGCTGCCTGGTGTGCACGGCGCCGGGCGCGGACGACCGCGACCTGTGCGGCGCCTGCCGCGACGCCCTGCCCTGGTCCGGTCCCGCCTGCCCGCGCTGTGCGCTGCCCACGCCCGCCGGCCGCGGGCGCGGCTGCGGCCGGTGCCTGGCCCGGGCGCCGCCGCTGGACGCCACGCTGGCGGTGCTGGCCTACCGGTTCCCGGTCGACCGGCTGCTGCTGCGCTTCAAGTTCCACGGCGACCTGGCCGCCGGCCGGCTGCTGGCCCAGCTGATGGCCTCGGCCCTGCCCGCCCGCCTGGCCGGCGCGCCGCCGCCCGCGGCCGTGGTGCCCGTGCCCCTGCATCCGGGCCGGCTGCGCCAGCGCGGCTACGACCAGGCCCGCGAACTGGCCCGCCCGGTGGCCGCCGCCCTCGGCCTGCCGCTGCACGCCGACGCGCTGCATCGGGTGCGCGCCACCGAGGCCCAGACCCGGCTGGATGCCGCCGGGCGCCGCGGCAACGTCCGGCGCGCCTTCGCCTGCCGGCGGGGCGCGCTGCCGGCGCACGTGGTGCTGCTGGACGACGTCATGACCACCGGCGCCACCCTGGGCGAATGCGCCCGGGCCCTGCGCCGGGCCGGCGTGCGCCGCGTCGATGCCTGGGTGGTGGCCCGGGCGCCGCCGCCGGGCCGCGGCGATCAGCCCAGCGCGTAGTGCGCCGCGATGCCGGCGAACACCGCCAGGCCCACCCACTGGTTGGCCAGGAAGGCCTGGAAGCTGCCGGCGCGGTCACGGCGCCGCGCCATCCAGAACTGCAGCGCCACGACGGCCAGCGCCACGCCCAGCGCCGCCTGGTAGTGGATGCCCAGTCCGGCGCGCGCACCCACCAGCCACATCGCCCAGAAGAAGCCGGCATAGATCACGCCCTGGGCCACCAGGTCGGCGTCGCCGAACAGGATCGCGGTCGACTTCGAGCCCACCCGCAGGTCGTCCTCGCGGTCCACCATCGCGTACCAGGTGTCGTAGCCGGTGGTCCACAGCAGGTTGCCCAGGAACAGCAGCCAGGCGATCGGCGGCACCGAGCCCTGCACCGCCGCGAAGGCCATCGGGATGCCCCAGCCGAAGGCGATGCCCAGGTAGACCTGCGGCAGGTAGGTGTAGCGCTTGAGCAGCGGGTAGGTCGCCGCCAGCAGCGCCGCCACCACGCTAAGCGCCACCGTCAGCCAGTTCGTGAGCAGGACCAGCCCGAACGCCAGCAGCATCATCACCGCGAACAGCGCCAGCGCCTCGCGCGGCGACACCGCGCCGGTGGCCAGCGGCCGGCCCTTGGTGCGCTCGACGTGCGGGTCCAGCCAGCGGTCGTTGTAGTCGTTGATCACGCAGCCGGCCGAGCGCGTCAGCCAGACGCCGGCGGTGAAGATGGCCAGCACGCCCAGCGGCGGCACGCCGTCGGCGGCCAGCCACAGCGCCCACCAGGTCGGCCATAGCAGCAGCAGGATACCCACCGGCCGGTCGCCGCGCACGAGCTGCCAATAAAGCGGCCAGCGCTGACGCCAGGTCCACGGCGCGCGATCGGGAAGGGGCGGCGAATGGCGTTCGTAGGACATCCGCGAAGCCTAGCAGAGGCCCGGCGCACACCCATGACCGATGACACCCCCCGCAGCCGGGACCTTGACCCCGGCCCGGCGCATCCCCAGTTTAGTGGACGTCATCCACCACCACGGGACCACCGACCATGAGTGCAGGCCAAGGCTCCACCGGCAACGTCATCGCCGCCATCTGCAGCTTCTTCGTGCCTGGCCTCGGCCAGCTGGTCCAGGGTCGCCTGCTGTCGGCCATCCTGTGGTTCTTCACGGCCTGCATCGCGTTCGCCATTACCTGGCTGGTCACGCTGAGCCTGCTGCCGTTCGGCTGGTTCGTCATCAGCATCCTGTCGTGCATCAACGCGGCCATGTATTCGCCTCGCGCGAACTGACCGGCCTCAACCGGCCTGGGCACGCAGCCACGTGCCCAGCGCCACCGGCTCCAGCGGCCGGGTGAACAGATAGCCCTGGGCCAGGTCGCAGCCCTGCGCGCGCAGCATCGCCAGGGCGGATTCGGTCTCCACGCCTTCCGCCACCACTTCCATGCCCAGCGCATGCCCCAGGCTGACCACGGCCTGGGTCAGGCCGCGCAGCCGCTCGCCCTCGCCCATCTGCTGCACGAAGCTGCGGTCGATCTTCAGGTGCCGCACCGGGAAGCGATGCAGGTAGGCCAGGTTCGAGAACCCGGTGCCGAAGTCGTCCACCGCCAGGTAGATGCCGTTGGCAGAGAACAGGTCGAAGGCCCGCCGCAGCACGTCGGTGTCGCGCATCAACGCCGATTCGGTCAGCTCCAGCTCCAGCCGGTCGGTGGGCCAGTGGTTGCGCGCGCAGATCTCCAGCACGTCGGTCGCGAACTGCGGGTCGCGCAGCTGCACCGCCGAGACGTTCACGGCGATGCGGTCGAACATCAGCCCCTGCTCGTGCCAGGCGCGCGCCTGGCGACAGGCCTCGCCCAGCACCCAGCGGCCGATGGCCAGGATCTCGCCACATTCCTCGGCGATCGGGATGAACTCGGCCGGTGAGCGCGCGTCGCCCGCGGTCGTGCGCCAGCGCAGCAGCGCCTCGATGCCCGACACCCGGCCATCGGCCAGCGACAGCGTGGGCTGGTACACCAGCGACAGTTCCTTGCGGGCCAGGGCCTGGCGCAGGTCCTGCTCCAGGGTCACGCGCCGCTGCACGCGCTCGTAGAAGGTGTCGTTGTAGAACTCGTAGGTGTTGCGGCCGGCGTCCTTGGCCGCGTACATCGCGGTGTCGGCGGCGCGCAGCAGGGACTCGAGGTCGGGATTGCCCTCGCTGAGCAGGGCGATGCCGATGCTGCAGCCCACCTGCGCCTCGTGCTCGCCGAGCGAGATCGGCTGGCTGAGCGCCGCGATGATCTTGCGCGCCACCAGGGCGGCATCCTCCGGCCGGCCCACCTCCCGCAGCAGCACCAGGAACTCGTCGCCGCCGAGCCGCCCGACCAGGTCGCTGCCGCGCACGCAGCTGCGCAGGCGCCCGGCGACCTCCTGCAGCAGCTGGTCGCCGGCCTCGTGGCCCAGGCTGTCGTTGACGTTCTTGAAGCGGTCCAGGTCGAGGAACAGCAGCGCCAGCGGCGGCTCGCCGTTGCGCACCGACGCGATGGCGTCCATCGCGCGACGATGGAACAGGAAGCGGTTCGGCAGCCCGGTCAGCGTGTCGTAGTGCGCCAGCTGCTCGATCTGCTCGTTGGCCTCGTGCTCCTCGGTGATGTCCTGGGTGAGGCCGGTGATGTGGTGCGGCTTGCCGTCCACCCACTCCACGCGCCCGGTGATGCGCAGCCAGATCCGGCGCTCGTCGGGCGTGTGGTAGGTGACCTCCAGCGAATCCTCCTCCACCTCGCCGGCGAACATCCGCGCCATCGACTCGCGCATGCGCTGCTGCGACTGCGCGTCGTAATTGGCCAGCGTGTTCTCGACGCTGACCGGCGTCCCCGGCTCCAGGCCGTGGATGCGGTAGTTCTCGTCGGTCCACTGCAGCTCGCCGTCGGCCATGATCTCGAAGCCGCCGATGCGCCCCATCGCCGCGATGCGATTGAGCAGGTCGCTGCGCCAGCGCGAATTGCGTTCGGCCAGCACCTGGTCGGTGATGTCGTGGATGACGCCGACCAGGCGCAGCACCCGGCCGTCGGGGGCGCGCATGCCCTCGCCGCGCGCCTTGGTGAAGCGGCGCTCGCCGTCGGGCCGCACCATCACCAGCTCCATCTCGTAGGGCTCGCCGGTGGCCAGGGTGCGCCGCGACGCTTCCTTCAGGCGCTCGTAGGAAGCGGGCTCGTAGAGGTGGCGCTGGCCGCGGAACGGCGGCGGCGCCTGGTCGGCCGGCAGGCCGGCGATGGCGAAGAGTTCGTCCGACCACCAGATGTCATCGGTGTCCGGATCCCAGCTCCAGCTGCCCAGGCGCGCCACGTGCTGGGCCTGGTTCATCAGCAGCTCGCGTTCGCGCAGCTGCTGTTCGATCAGCTTGTACTCGGTGATGTCGGTGTGGGTGCCGATCACGCGCCGGGGCCGGCGGTCCAGGGTCCACTCGATCACGCGGCCGCGGTCCAGGATCCAGCGCCAGCCGCCGCTGGCGTCGCGGGCGCGGTAGACCGACTGGTAGCCCTCGCGCTGGCCATCGAGGTGGAGGCTGAGCGCATCCGCGACCCGGGGCTGGTCGTCCGGATGGACCAGTTCGCGCCAGCTGTCGAGGTTGTCGGCCAGGTAATCCGGCGGGTAGCCCAGCATGCCCAGGCAGCGGGCCGAGCGGTAAACCCGGCCGGTGTCGGCGCTCCAGTCCCAGAGGCCGTCCTGGGCGTTCTCGAGCGCGAACCGCCAGCGCGCCCGGCTGGGCGACTCCGCCAGCTCGGGCTCTTCGGCGGGATTGAAGAGGCTGGCGGTGTAGCCAATGATCGTGCCGTCCTCGGCCAGGGCCGCCTGCAGCACGCAGTCCAGGACCCGCTCGCCGTCGCGGTGGGCGTGGTGCACCTGGCGGCCAGGGTGGCGCGCGATCTGCGCGATGGCCTCGGCCAGGACCGGCCGCAGCACCTCCTCCAGCGCCGGCGTCAGCAGGTCGCGGGCGCGGTCGTTGCCGGAAATGAACCGGCCCGTCGCATCCAGCACCAGCAGGGCGCGTCGCGAGGGATGCAGCAGCAGGCTATTGAGGAAGGCGGAATCCACCAGTCACGGGTCCAGGGCGCAGCGTCACCCGACACTAACGCCCCCGCGCCGACGAAGGAACCCGGGGATCGCCGGGCCGTGAACCGCACCACACTCGCGCCGGGCCGCCCTTAGACCGCGGCCGCCATCGGTGCCATAATCCGCGGCCAACGCGCCCGTAGCTCAGCTGGATAGAGTATTGCCCTCCGAAGGCTCTACTCAGGGATTCGGCGGGTCGGGTAAAGTGTCACGCCGCTTGAACTCCGTTTCAGGCCGGAAGCAGCAAAAAGTCTTTTGAATACGCGCCTGTAGCTCAGCCGGATAGAGTAGTGGCTTCCGAAGCCATTGGTCGGGGGTTCGAATCCCTCCAGGCGCGCCAAGACCCCTGTGACAAATCTGTGCCCTGGCTGTGCCAAGTTCTTCCTGGCAACCCGGCCGCGTTGAGTAAAAGCCGCCATGCCAACGCAAATCCTCCAGATCCGGATTGAGCTCGAGCGTATCGAGCCGCTGATCTGGCGCCGCATCCAGGTGCCGGGTGACTACACCTTCTGGGACCTGCACGTCGCCATCCAGAGCGCCTTCGCCTGGACGGACACCCATCTGCACGTGTTCCGGCCCTGCGGCCAGCGGGACGGAACCCCGCGATTCGGCCTGCCGCTGGACGATTTCGACGTCAATCCGCCCCTGCCCGGCTGGGAACATCGCGTGGCCGACGTGCTCACCCGCGCCTACCCAAGGCTGGAGTACGAGTACGACTTCGGCGATGGCTGGGAGCATCGGGTCGTGCTCGAGGAAATCCTCGAGCCAGCGCCGGGCAAGAAGTATCCCCGCTGCACCGCCGGCGAGCGTTCCGCCCCGCCGGATGACTGTGGTGGCCCTCCCGGCTACGAAAGCCTGCTCGAAACCCTGGCCGACCCCAAGGACCCGGACCACGCCTCGTCCCACGCCTGGGCCAGCCGCCAAAAGGGCAGGCGCGGGAAGTTCGACCCCGAGGCCTTCGACGAACAGCAGGTCAAATTCGCAAACCCGGCACCCCGGTTGAAGCGGATGCTGGCGCACCTTGCTGGACGAAGGTAGTCCGCCTGCCCCGTCCCCTGGGCAAGACGGGCTCCGGTGATTCGGGCTTGAGCCGGCTAAACAGCTTATGTTGTGTTTTCCTTTAAAACAGAATATAAGCTGTTTTTACTAGATACAGCCCAGGATGCGTGAAGTGGACCAGTACCCCGTGCGGACCGCCGAACAACTGCCCGCCCTGCTCAAAGGGTTCCGCAAGCAGGCGGGACTGACCCAGGGGCAGGTCGCCATGAGCCTGGGCGTGACCCAACAAACGCTCTCCGCCATGGAGCGCAACGCCCAGAAGGTGAACGCCGAGCGATTGCTCCAGCTGCTGGGCATCCTGGGCGTGGACATGGTGCTGCAGGTGCGAGGCCTCGAAACCGGCCCGGCTCGACCAAGCTCCCACGGGGACGCCGGGTGGTGACGCCCGCCACCGGCAGGAAGTCACGCCGACAGGCGCTGGGCCTGTGGATGAACGGCGAGTTCGTCGGCACTTGGCGGATGGATGCCGGGTCCGAAGACATCCTTGAGTACGACGCCAGCTGGAAAGCGGCACCGCAGGGCCGCCCCCTGTCGCTCTCCTTGCCGTTCACCCCCGGCAACATCCCGCATCGCGGCGACGTCGTGCGGGCGTATTTCGAGAACCTGCTTCCGGACAGCCAGGACATCCGCGCGCGCGCCGCGCGTCGCTTCCGCGCGCGGTCCACCCAGGCCTTCGACCTGCTCGCCGAGATTGGACGGGACTGCGTCGGTGCCCTGCAGATCCTGCCCGACGGCATGGCGCCCGGGGACGTGCGCACCCTCGACGCCAGCCCGCTGGACGGGACCCAGGTGGCTGCGATCCTGCGCGGCACCGTCGCGCCGCCGGCCATGGCGGGCGCGGCGCCACGGGACGACGATGACTTCAGGATTTCCATCGCCGGGGCCCAGGAGAAGACCGCCCTGTCGTGGATCGATGGCCGCTGGTGCCTGCCGCACGGTTCAACGCCGACCACGCACATCCTGAAATTGCCCATGGGCCTGGTCGGCAATATGAAACTCGACCTGAGCCACTCCATCGAGAACGAGTGGCTCTGCTCCCGGATCCTGAAGGCCTACGGACTGCCGGTCGCCGAATGCGAGCCGCTGCAGTTCGAGGACATGAAGGTCCTCTCAGTCCGGCGATTCGACCGCGCCTGGCTCGATGGGCCTTCGGGCAGGTGGTTGGCCCGACTGCCGCAGGAGGATTTCTGCCAGGCGACCGGCACGCCCGCGGCCCTAAAGTACGAATCGGACGGGGGCCCCGGGATCGAGCGCGTCATGGGTTTACTCGCCACCTCCGAATCTCCCCAGCGGGATCGCCGCGTCTTCTTCCTGGCGCAGCTCCTCTTCTGGATGCTTCGCGCGCCTGACGGCCACGCCAAGAACTTCAGCCTCTTCATTCGCCCACAGGGCGCCTACGGACTCACGCCCCTTTACGACGTGATGTCGGCCTGGCCGCTTATCGGTGAGGGGCCCGGGAAGTTGTCCGAGCACAAGATCCGGCTGGCGATGGCGATCCGAACCACCAATGCCCACTGGAAGATGAAGGAAATCCATCGCCGGCACTGGCTTGCGCTCGGCAAGCGGTTCGGCGTGCTGGATGACGAGGGGCGGGAAATGGAGGTGATCCTAGAAGACCTCATCGCGCGGACGCCCCGGGTGGTGGCTGACCTCGAAGCCAGGCTGCCGGCGGGCTTTCCCGAGCACGTCGCCGGCTCGGTGCTTCGGGGATTGCAGCAAGCGGCGAACCAGCTGGGGCAAGGCTGATACCGCTCCGGCGGGCGCCGGAGTTGGCCTTTACTCTGTCCGCTGTGCCGGAGAGCGCCGGCAGACCTGCGCGTATCGACAAAAATTGATGCTGTCACCCGCGGTCAGGCGCCAACCTCAAGGCCGCACACAGCGCTTCTGGTCGACCAATCCCAACTGCAATCTATTGCCACGACAGAACTTTTCCGGACTCCGAAGGCAGGGGTCACAGGTTCGAATCCTGTCGGGCGCGCCAAATCCCCGTGTGACAATTCTGTGCCCCTGCTGTGCCAAGTCCCGGGGTACGTGCCCATCGGCATCGAGTAAAACCCTACGCGCCCCTCGGGGGGCCGGCCGTTAGCATTCGGGCGGCCCGTCTGCTCAGGTCGACCTTTAGCTGGAAGCCGCCCCGCCGCCATGACAGTTCCCGGCCCTGAGCGGACATTCCGGGTCTGGTCGCAAGCGGATATCGATAGGTGGCCGGTTGGCAAGTCTTACAAAACGCCCAGGCGCCTCACCTAGTGAGCCGGTGTAGTGCGCGCACCTTGCAGTTCACGCATGACTTGTGCACTCTACGCACATATGGGCCGCATTGTGTCGGCGGGGCGAACTGGGAGGTTTCTTATGGCATTTCGAGCGGATGAATCGGCCCGTGAAGGGTTCGAGGAAGTGATTCGCTATTTTTGCCGGCCTCAGGGCGTGTCCGACGTGGAACGGGCCCGCAGCAAGGATTTCCTGGTCGATGTTCTTCATGGGTGCGGTCCAGTGGTTGATGCCTATCCAACCTGGCACCCGTTGGTAACCAATCACGATCCCCGGCGGCCCGAAACGACGCCGAACGGTCGATGTGGATATGACGGGCTCGACCACACACGGTTCTTCGCGAACGGGTTCATCACCTGTCCTTATGATGATGGTCAGTCCGTCCTGGACTCAGTAGCAAGGCTTCCGAGTCACCCGATTGCCACCATCACGGCGGAGCGGCTTGATGTAAAGCTCTACCACGCCAACACCACCCCCATACTCGTCAGGTGCGAATGGGAGCGGCTCATGGAGCCCGGCGGCACGATTCCTCTTTCCACCGCGCTGCCACTCCTTCTGGAAAAGGAAATCCCGTGCTGGCGCTGGTCCGAGGTAGCAGAGACCTGGGAGTCGATGCGCCCGTATTTTCTAGGCCGCCCGCACGGCAGTCGCTCATCACTGTTCGTCACGCAGGAAACTGGGCAGGCCATCAAGAAGATCTGGGAGGCCATCATCTACTCTGGCATGTACGGAAACATCAAAGTCTGACGTTAGTGATCAGCCTTTGAATGATCTAGGGGCAAAGGTGACTCCTCGCTTGCGTGATTCGTGAGGCGGGACGCCAAGCGCGGTTTCGCCGTAGTCCGCTGTCGGCCTATTCTGTTGAAAAACTCGGGTCGCGAGAAGTTGCCTCGGATTTGTGCCGGGCCGTGTTCGCGCCAGCGCGTTTCTGGGTCTGCAGATGCCTGCCAAGCGTACAGAAACTATCTGTCGTGAGCGTCAGGCGGGTGGTCGTCCAAGCGAACCGAGTTTTTCAACAGAATAGGCCAAAAGCGGACATTCGCACCTATGGCCAAGCTGTCTGTGCGCTCCCTGACCAACATCAACAGCGTGTCCAGCCTTAATCGACATAGCTGGCCATTTGAACCGGAATCCGCATGGAGGTTCTAGTCGCCATTTAGGCTGCAGATGTGCGTTATGAGATAGAAAAAAATGCTTCGCCTAGTAGAGGTCAAAGCAATTTGACTGCTTCAATTGCGCCGCCACTTCGCCCATAACACCGCTATCGGTCCTCACGCCACAGCTTCGGGCCAGGTTATCGAGGGTGTTGCTCGGATCAGTGGAGAGCGACAATGCGACATAAACGAGTGGCGTCACCTCTTTCTGGTAGCCGCGACCAGTAAGTGCTCGCACCGCAGAAGCGAGCTTCTCCTCAATGCTAGGGTCCTGCCTTAGAATCATGTCAAGTGACTGCCCAAGCGTCCCTCTGCCCCACTCATCATCATCAACTGCCCCGAACAGATGTCCAATCTCGTCGATGGACCAACTGAAGGTCGCGCAGATCAGCCCCCGATTCGGCTCTTCGATCCAGCTCTCCTTGGTCCAAATGATGTCCGGATGCGGTGTGACATGTGCCATTGCCCAGATCGCGCGCCTCAAAGCGCCCCGCGAGAAATGGGAGATAAGCCGTCGGACCAGAATGAGGAATCGTGGGTCATTTCTAGCCAGCGCCCATCCGTCAATGATGGCCTCGCACTGAGCGACTTCGCAGCTGCTCAGTAGTCTCAGGGCGATCCCTTCATTCCCCCCAACCATATAGCTCTTCGCCGCCAGGCCAAAGTCGCTAAACAAGGTCGACGCATCGAGGATCGCCTTTGCTGAGATTGGAACCCGCCCGTTCATCACTTCATGCGATCTCAGATAGGCGGTTAGATCCACCCATCGGAGTCCGACGTCATCAGGGTCATACACGACGCCGAACACAGGTATCGTTGACTCTCTCCACGTCTCAGTGTGCCGACCGGTTGGAATGTAGTAGTCTCCGTCGCGCGTTCGATAGCTGCGCCCCGCCTTAATCTGGAGCGCGACGCAGATGGAACTCACCTCAGCCCCGTCCACCAGATCTACGTAGGCATCCTTGCCATAGTCGTTCTGTTGCGAAACCTCTTGAAAGACACAGCCTGAGGACTCGAAAAGGGACTGCACGGCCAGGATCCCGGCCCGCTCAACACGACGAGACGTCGGCACAACTGGGCGCATGTCTTCGACTAAACGCTTCTTCCCTTTACTCATGAGACTCAATCACACGAGGTGCGGCCAGAGTGCTGCGATACTCTTCTCATCCCTTGGCCCTTGCTCCCACCAACTTGCCAATTTGCTCCAGTAGGGCTTCCAGAAGCGCTTCTGTGACTCTTGGAGAAGCCGGAGATACGTCGGCTCGTCCCTAAGATTGTGCCAACAGTCGCCAGCGAAGTTTGAAAGCACAAAGTCGATTGCAAGAACCGCATCGAAAGGGGGGCACCCCATTCGTGGAGCTGGCAATAGCAAGGAGCGACCAAGATACTCCGAATGTTCCTTCATGGCATGCCCACCGTGCTGAAGGTGGTACAATGGGTGCGCCTCGGTTGAACTCCCGCCCTCTATGTGTCGGTCAAGGTGCCATGCGCAGACGTGATCGCCGGTTTCCGAGGTAATCACAATCTCGAGCACGAGATGTGTCACCTCATCAACTGGATCCGCATTGCAAACGCCCTTCATGTCAAGATCGAACTGGACTGTTAGCGGGCTTGCGCAATCGACGGGGAGCGTGTTCTGCGGCGTGTCCACACGAAGTAGTAAGCCGACAACCTGATACTCCCAAGTGTCACCCTTCGCCTCTCTCTTGACGGTGTTTGCAGATGACTTGAGAACGTCTGGATTGACAACAATTCCATTCGTATTTGCTAGAACCTGAGAAAGCGAAAGCAGTGCGGTCGACATGTCACGCCTAACGACGTCAGCGGACTGCATCTTACTCATTTCTCCTTGCTCCGCTCTTCCTTGATCCTGTCGAACCTATCCCGCTCCAATGGATCCAAGCGCCAGCGGTCCTTATTCTTGCGCTCGAGAGCGCCGTAGACTGAGACGTACACCGCGTCATGCCATCCGCGTGCCGATCGCCGAACGACTCGGAGTCCGTCAATAGGATCCAGCGGACGATCAGTCGCGACGCACAACGTCGAGTACTTTGTGCTGTAGGACGCGTCTATTGGCTCAGCCGGCACGAGATTGCCTCCAAGAGCAGCAGTCAGCCGCTCGACCCGCTCGGCAGCAGTGAGTCTCTTGAGGTCGGCCTTTCCATCGGAGATGGAGGCCCACCAGTCCTCCACGCGGTACCACCACCATCGCGCCCAACCCTCGCAGAAGGGGCCCGCGTACATAGCACCCTTCAAGGCATCCTTGAGCTGAAACCAAGCCTCCGCAGAGGCGCCGACATCTACACCCAAACGTGCCGCAAGCATCCCTTCCGTGATGAGGAGCCCTTCAGCGCCGATAAGCTCCTTCAACACGAGATGGGCAATCTCGTGCTTGCCCTTGGTGCCAACGATGTCCAAGTACTCAGAAGCAAACCTTGCATAGACGGGCGCGTCATTCGCCCCTTCCAGACCTAGTCGATGGAGCGCATCACGCTCAGTAACATTGACTAAAGCGACATAGCCCCAGGCGAGAGAAGCGAGTTTCAGCGCGACATCCCCGGGCGCGGCTACAACCTCCTCATCCTTTCCGAGCACTTCGTCAAATAGGTCATGGGACGTTTCGTCACCGAAGTAAGATTGGCGGAACTTCCCGTTCACCGACCACAAAACAATCGGGAACGAAGGGAGCTCACCTTCGGTCATCCGAGTCCGGATCTCCTGCGCGAGCGTCGGCCCTCGGTACGCAACACGATTGCCGTCGCTATCGGGATCGACATCAAGGCGCAGGTCGATGAGTAGACCAATCGCTCCTCCCTTCGCCTCCTTAACGAACTCAGCAATGGTCGGAAGCTGCTGATCCAGCCCTTGGGGAGCTCGGCGGACAAACCTCACCGGCCCGTTGTTCTCAAGGTTAAGAAGGAGGTCGTCAACAGACGAGTCCTGCTGGTCGTCGATGCAAAGGAACTTAGTAGCGGTCATTGCCGATCTGATCCTTTCGTGCCCGCGGCACGGTCACCGTAATGCATGTAGTGAAGCCGGAGGGTGGCTCCACAACCTGAATGTGGCCACCGGCGGCATCGAGTATGTCGCGGACAATCTTCAAACCGAGGCCCGTGCCTACGAGCTGCTCAGTGTGCGGTGCGAGCACACCAGGAGGCGCACTGGTAGTGAAGAACGCGTCGAAGACCTTGTCCCAGTTCTCCGCTGGAATCCCATCTCCGTTATCCATGAAATCAATCTGCAGCGAATCGTCAGCGACCTTGGTGGCGATCAGAATTCGACCGGTTACGCGCGCCCTATGGATAGCCTTTAGTGCGTTCGTGAACAGGTTTAGAAGAATTGAGGCCCATTCAGACTTGTGCATGGGCCTGGCGAATAGGTCATAACCCTTGAACGAGAGCTCAATTGACACCTTCTGGCGGTCCAACGTGGGCCGCATGACCTCTACGAACTCGTTCAGGATGTCCCTGAGCTCGTGTGCTTCAAGCGTTCGATGCGCATTTTGGGTCACCGCATCATCGAAGTAGCGCATGTAGCTTCTTAGGAGAATCACTTGCTCGGCTATCCTTTCTGCAACTGCCGCATCAGAGCCACCGTGCCTCACACCTTCAATTGCGACGCCAAGCGCGGCCAAGGCGTGGCGAACTTCATGGGTGAACTCACCAATCGTGAGGCCGAGGCTGGCCAGTACTCGCAGCATGCCAACTTCTTCAAGCGCCTCCTCGGACCTCGCGCTGATGAGCTCGATCTCATCAGCTATTTCCGAGAACGAGCGGCGGTCGCCCTCCAAGGCGTCGCCACCCTGCTCGGAATCGACACTGCCAGCGATTGCTCGCAATCGATTCGCCACGTCGTTTGCACGTTCCTTCAGACCGACAGGGGGTACTTGGTTGTCCGACCTGACCTGCTGTTCGTCAGTAGAGAACACCTTCTTTTTACGATGCCTGGCAACCTCGATCACACCAGCGACGAGGGCTCGGTAGGCGAAGTCTTGGAGCTGGGAGAACGCCTCGTTCTCGACCAGACCTTCGCGACTGGCAGTTTCCTGGAATCGCTTGCCCTCGACGTCCAGGATCTCAACAAACCCGATGAAGTTCGAGTTGTGATGCGGGGGGAGGAGCTCGCGCAACGCGCTCGACCGCTGGAGGCCCAGCCAGTCGTCGAAGTTCTCGCCGTATGGAAGTACTCGAAAACCATTGCGGTAGAGCCGAATGCCGCCGACGCGATTCAGGACCTCGCGAACCAACGCCCGTGAGCCAGACGGCAGACTGTCCTGAATGAAATAATGTGCCGTCAGGCGAACACCGCTAATCTTGTCATAGCTTTGAGCCTCCGACCCAAGCCTGCTGCGCAACTTCGGCTCGAACCTGAGCGCCGCATCGGTGAGCGATATCGGGTATCGGGTAGACGCAACAGTGAACCAAGCTTGCCCAGCCTCATCAACGTGCGCAGAGATGTTCGCAATGGCTGCTTGATAGATGTCCTGCTCGTCGCTGGCGATTGAAGCCAGGTTGTCACCGTGCTCCCTGTAGAACGTAGCCTTGAAACCCGGATCAACCTTGTACTTACCCACTAAACCTTTCGCGCCACTCTTTCGATCGAGTGGAAATGGTTGCAGCAAATCGGATACATAGCGATAGGCCCGCTTAATCTGGGCCTCGGTCCATGCGTCGCGCAGGTCATCGATAAGTAGAGTTGTCCCCTTTGTCGGCCTCGCCCTAGCTACGACTATCTCGTTAGCAATCTGATGCAGGTCGACGCCTGACTGGAACTTCTCCCAATCAATCTCGATCTCGAGCGAGTGGCCATCCCCTTCTCTCTGGGTGAGAACTCGTAGACGTCGCCCAAGTCTTTGCGCAGCGAAGCGGCCGATGCCCTTTCTGCCCGCCCGCTGTCGGCCGAATATCGGAGAACGGGGCTCGGACACCTTGTCCGCGGTCGAGATCCTCATGAAGCCGTCCAGAAGCTGTTCCCGAGTCATCCCGTTACCAGAGTCAAGTACTTCCAGCGAGCCACCCTTTTGCGCTGAGTTCTTGAATACGACATCCACGGTGATGGCGTCAGCGTCGTAAGCATTCTTGACCAGCTCTGAGATTGCAGTCTCTTGCTTTGAAACAAGCTCCAGCCCAAGGCGAGAGATGTGGCTTGCATCTACCGAGAATCGAACGGAGTTTTGATCTTCGCGCGAGAGATCGTGAGCAAGGGCGAGAATTCGACCGTAGTCTGTCTTATCGTCGGCCAATGCGTCTAAGAGCTTTTGTTTAACCTGGTTCTCACCCATGGGCGTTGCCTCCTTCCTGCCGACTACGGATTCGGCGGCGACGTGCCGTTTCAAGACTTGCTCCCAGCAGAGGAAGCGCTTCCTTGAATCGTTCTTCCGCGGAGAAAACGAATGCGTCAGCCAGCTTGCGAGCAGCCTCTACGTCGCCTTGTCGTACCAGTTTGTCGATTGCGGCAAAAGCCTCGCGAACTTCGTCATTGGACTTTTCTGGCAGGAGAACGGGCAGCCGCTTTACTTCGCTCGGCTCCAGTTTGAGTCCGCCCGACCCAAGGATGCGCCCCAACCTCTCGGCAGCAAGTTGCGTAAATGTGGTCTGCAGAGATATTGCAAGCAGCTTCACCTGCTTTTTCTGACCTGGATTAAAGTAGATTCGATACAGCGAATTCGTGGAGTTTGCCTTAGCAGAATTGATTACCAATCTAGGGCCAAGGTGGGTCATAAACACGAACAGTGCATCTGGCACTTTTTCGTCGAGAAAGCGATACCAATGCGGCCGCTTCGAGAACGTCGAGTTCGTTGCAATCGCGCCCTTCGCATATGTTTTTAGGTAGCGAAGGAGTGCTTTGGCTCTCGGATTGGATGGAGGATCTAGCGCGAGGCAAGGGACGCCGCTCCGTTCGTGTAGCCTCTTGTCGGCTTCACCGAGCATCAGGCCATCGAGCCATCGGCTTCTAGGCACGACATAGCGAAGGTGCAACCTGCTTACGCCGGCTGCCTTCCATTCTTCCGCGTTCTTTATGAAGAATTTCGAGTCCCCAGAGACTGTTCCGATCTGAACGTCTGCGAGCTCGCCAACTCTCTTGACGCCCTGCTCCAACTCAAGGCTTGTCAACAAATCACCAGCGGACCCGGGAACCATGCCGTGACTTGCTGCGCCATGGATCTCCATAGCCCCGACGCTCTGCAAGCGGAAAACAAAAGCTTTCAGCTCATCTATGCTTTCCAGGCAGCTTATGGTATTCGGATTGCCGTCATGTGCCTCCCCGTACCCTTCTGCCAGAACGATTAGCGTTCGTTCCTCTGTTCCTTCGTTCACGAAGACCCGCTCGGTTAGCGTCACTACAGCAACTTTCCTGAAGCTGTCGAAGATCGTCTGACGCAAACTGGATGCATAGTGGGCAGTCATGAAGCTGATGGGCAAGACCCACGCCATTCGTCCGCCTTTCCGTAGGCAGCTGAGTGCGTGGATTGTGAAGTACAGCCAAAGACTCGCTCGACGACTTGGTGGTTCTCCACGCGTTTTGGCCCAATGGTCAACTGCAGACCTCTGATCGGCAGCTAGATTGCTATACCGCACATACGGTGGATTACCGATGACAACATCCACCAACCCGCCTGGAATGCCGCTCGGCGTCCAACTCAAGAAGTCGCCGAGATAAAAGTTTTCTGGGAAAACTCCGTGCACCCTTCGACGAAGATATTCAAACGCGCTTGGATCTATGTCACAACCAAAGAGGTTCTTGGCGTTGGCCTCGCCAAGCTCGTGCAGCCGCCGCACTGATGCGTCAATAAAAGTGCAACCACCAAAGCTTGGCTCAAGGACGACATCACTGGAACTCTTAATGGCCCAGTCGCATAGCACCTCGGTAATTGCTGACGGCGTGTAGAAGGCGCCCAGCTCGCGCTTTCTAGCTAGTGGTCTAATCTGAGCGGTGCTATCGGCTGAAGCGACCGTTTGGCGAATCGTCAGCAGATTCATTGCTTTCGTGCCTTATTCTTCGCGATTGCCCTCTGTTTGGTACCGATGTGTTTCCGAAGTCGAATCTCCCCAGTTTCGACCAGGAGGCAAACTTCCAAGCTGTCGCCCTCCTCTAGCCCTAACGCCCGGAGAAGGTTGGCGTCCAATGCGATTCGACGCAGCTTTTGTATCGTTGCAGGCCCAAACGATACTTCGGAAAGTATAGGTTTAGTCATCAGTTAGCCACCACGGGATACTTTTCCAAGGCGGACATTAGCAAACTTCTGATTTTTGGGCACGAAGGACCGCGGTAGTGTGCTAAGTCAGAAGCCCCCGTCCTTGCTTCCACACGTACACAGGCGGACGCCCTGGCCCGATCCACTTGGTCCTGAACACGGCAATCCGGTCATCATCGAAATTGCTGTTGTAGGTGGTGAGTAGCGCGACATGCTTGACCTCGAAGCGATTGTGCTCACCGAGCTCGCAGATGGGCGGCGCGGCACTAGAGAACCACACAGGCGAGCCGCATCAAACGGTGTCGTACTGTTTGAGATCGATGTTGCGCGGATGGATTTCACGAGGCGTGGCGGGGTCGTTGCGGCGGGGCGATATGACCGCTTTGGGTCGGAAGTGAAATTGGTCAGCTGCTTCGTCTCGGGCGCGGACAGCATCAACGACTTGTTGGGCATCCACCGGAACCGACGACCTTATCAGCGGGAATCCGCAACAGAGGCCCATCGACCAACAAGTTAATCGCCAGTTGCGCCCGCGTAAATATAGCTTTCCGTCAGTCGTCGACAGGCAAATCCACTAAGTTTCCCTCAATCAGGAACGGTGTTCTCTACGGGTTGCTAGCGGTCGGTTGCGGTTCGCGAAACTAGCGTGCCCCCCTCGTCAACACTGAGCTTCGCGGCGGCAGTCGTTCCAACCAGTCGGCTCTCTAGATAAGTTTGCTGGGCGCATCACTGAGCTCAGTCACCCCAAAGCCGCGCCGACCGAAAGTCCTCTAGTCCAAGTTTTCCGAGACATAGAGCAGCAGATCGCCCGGTTGGCAACTGAAGTAGCGACAGAGCTTGTCGACGATCTCGGTTCCCACGTTGGTCCCTGGCTGATTGGCCATCTTGGACAGCGTCGCGCGGTGCACCCCGCTGCCCTCCGCCACCTCCGTCATGGAGATGGAGCGTCGCTCCTTGAACGCTTTGTCGGCGATCAGCTCGGCCAGCCGGAAGCGAATCATTTCTGAATTAATCCTTAATAGCGTCGAGTTTAGGCGACAAATGTCATTGACTCACGACACTTGTCGTCTATGATGCTCGACAGGTGTAGCGAATACGCGACGCCTGTCGAGCCCAATCAACGGAGACGCGCGATGCAAACGTACCTGACCACAGACCAGTTGGCTACCCGGATCCACTACGACATCCGGACCATCCGCGACCGCCTCAAGGACAGCGTCCTGCTGGAGGGAGTCCACTACATCCGCCCGTTCGGTGGCCGCAAGCTGCTCTTCATCTGGGAGGCCATCGAGAAGGACATCGCCAGCTTCTCGATGGGGCGCGGCCCGGTGATCCCGATGGCCAACGGCGGGGTGGCCCATGGCTAAGGTCCGTGTCCGCCCGGAGACCCGGACCTTGTACCTGGACTTCCAGTACCGGGGAGTCCGCTGCCGGGAGCAGACCGCCCTTCCCGACACCCCCGGCAATCGCCGGACGGTCGAGGCGCTGGCCAAGCGGATCGACCGGGAGTTGCTGAAGGGCACGTTCGACTACGCCGCCCTGTTCCCGGATAGCCCTCGGGCCAAGGCTGGCATCGGTGAAGACGCCCCGTCCGCCGCCAACGACCACCCCACGCCCACCTTCGCCGAGTTCACCGAGCTCTGGGTTTCCGAGTCCGCCCCGCGGTGGCGGGCCCACTACGGTCGCGCGATCCGCGACACGTTGGATCGCATCATCCTGCCGGTGCTGGGACCGAAGCCGTTGGCCTCTATCGACCGGGGCGACCTGCTCGGCTTCCAGGCCGAGCTCGCCAAACGGCCCGGCCGGGGTGGGCAAGCCATTTCCGCCAAGCGGATCAACAAGCTGATGTCCCTGGTCAAGGCCATCCTCAACGAGGGCTGCGACCGCCATGGCCTCACCAGCCCGGGCCGGTCCCTCAAGACCCTCAAGCAGAAGCGGGCGGACGTCATGCCGTTCTCCATGCCGGAAGTCGAGCAGCTCATCGCGAGGATCCGGCAGGACTACAGGCCTTACCTGACGGTCCGACTGCTCACCGGGCTGCGGACGGGTGAGGTCGACGGACTGCAGTGGCAGGACATCGACTTCGAGGCCGGCCTGATCCACGTTGAACGGACGCACTCCAGGAACGGGGATGGCGGCACCAAGAACGAAGGCTCGCGGCGCACCGTCCCGATGGTGCCGCAGGTCCGGGCTGCCCTCGAGCAGCAGCGGAAGGCGGCCCATGCGAACTGTCCTTGGGTCTTCCACAGCCTCCATGGAAATCCGATCGATGCGGTGAACTTCGCGAACCGGGTCTGGTATCCGCTGTTGCGCAACCTCGGGCTCAGGAAGCGCCCGCCGTACCAGATGCGGCATACCGCCGCGACGCTGATGCTGGCCGCCGGCGAGAACCCGGAGTGGGTCGCCTCGATCCTTGGCCACTCCACGACCGAGATGCTGTTTCGCGTCTATTCGCGCTTCGTCCCGAACCTGACCCGCAGCGACGGCCTGGCCTTCGCCGGCTTGGTGAACGGGCATTTCGGCACCGCCGCGGTGCAGACGAGCGGCCCGCCCGCCCCGGCCGGCCTCGACATCCTTTCCGCCCTGCAGTCCCTCACCCCCGAGCAGCTGGCTACGGTGCTCACCCTCGCCAAGAAGGCGTCCTAAAGTTCAAGGAGGAACACCCATGCTCAACCAGAATGCTGCGGCTCCCGCCACGCTCTCTTTCCCCGCCGTCGTGGAGGTGCTCCCCGGCCATGACCCCGACCGCGGGCTGCGCTGCCGGCTCTATCACCAGGAAGGCTGGTGCGAGGCCTGGACCTGGCTCTCGCTTGACACCACACCGCCTTCCGCCCTGCAGTGGGGCACGGTGACCACCATGGAGGTCGGCAAGGAGAAGGAAGACTACCTGCTGCTCGGCCTGCGTGAGGGTGTCGAGCCGCCCCTGTCGCAGCTGCTGCCTGAGCAGTTGTGCCCCATCCCGGGGGTGCTGCGCCAGACGACGCAGCTTATCGACAGCTTGAAGATCGGCCCCCTTCGCCAGTTCGTGACCCGGGCCCTCCTGCAGCAGGACGTTCTGCACGGCTATTGGACGAGCCCGGCGTCTCGTCGCGACCACCACGCCTACCCGGGCGGCCTGGCCCAGCACTCCTTGGAGGTCGCGACCATGCTGGCCAGCGCCAGCGGCCTGCCGCAGGAGGACAGGGAACTCGGGATCGTGTTCGCACTGCTGCACGACTTCGGAAAGATCTGGTGCTACGACCCGGTCACCTTCGACCCGGTCAATCCCCGCGAGCACGAGGCGCACGGACTGGGCCGGCTTGAGTTCGACCTGATCTACCTGACCCGGCGGGACCCGCGACTTGGGGCGCTGATGCAGGAGTTGCTCGGCGGTCCCCGCGCGCCCCGGGAAGGCAAGTATCCGCTGGCGATCGGTCGGATCGTCCGGTCTTTTGACCAGATGAGCTGCGAGAAGACGCGCAGGGCGCCGACGGATTCGTGCGCAACTTTCGAATGGGAGATCCCCTTCTAGGTTGGAGGTCCACCCACCGTGAGGACCACGACCATGAAGATCGTTCTATTCTCCTGCGCCCGTGTCGCCCGCACCTTCGGCCTGCTCCGGGGTATCCGGCTAGTCCGGATCCGCGACGACCGCCGCCGCATGCGTTGGGCCGTGGCCCTCCGGGTGCTCGGCGGCTGGCGCCTCGTGGGCCGCGACCCGATGACCAGCCCCTGGATCATCCAGCGCGACCCGTGGCTCAACCCCCGGCCGATGCTGTTCCCGAACATTCGGACGGCCCGGCAGTTGCTGGCGACCCTTGACCTGTGACCCGTCGCAGCCCATGCGACGGCCCCGCCGCAGCGTAGGGCCGTCACTGCAGTCAATGAGAGGCACCCATGGATGAACTAACCCGTATTCGCCAGCTGGTCGCGGAATCAGAGTTACGGGAGGAGGCTCGCGCCGAAGAAGTGTGGAACCTGCTGCTCGACAGCCCCGAGTTCGGAATGCGGGAGTTGATCGATGACGTTGGCATGGACACGACGCAAGCCCGGCAGGTGCTCCTGGATGCGCGAATCGGCGACTCCTCGGCACTGCACCTGATGGTGCTGGGCCGCCAAGAGGAAGTCCGCGAAGCACTGCTGCGGATGATCCATGGCCACTACTAGATTCCCTTCCATATCGAGAACCCACATGACTACCCCCGACGAAAGACGACGCACCCTCGTGCAAGCGGGCGCGTTCCTCAAGGAGTTGCGCGGCAACGCCGCGCTACCTGAGGCGGTCCGCCAGGAAGCCCATCGGCTGCTGCGCCACTATCCAGGCCTGCGTGAGATCGAACATCTCGCCAGGGCTACCCAAGACGCTTGGGGCGGAAGCCCGCTTGGTGCGGAGCACGATCCTGACTGGCTTCGGGGCTACACGCATGGGGCGCATCAGGATGGATAGGCCCAAGAGTCCACTTTCGCTTCAGGCCCTCGCTCCCGGCGTACTGGAGGCGTTCCGCCAGCCCGGGCAGGCATACCTCTCACCGCTCCGGTTCCGACAATCCTTCAACCTCGGGATTGGCGCGCTGGAGCGCACATTGGGAGCCTCGCTCTGGCTGCTGCGACGGGAGCCCGATGATCCCATGGTGCAGCTGCGACTTCTAGCCTTCCTGCAGGCCCATTCCGCACTGATCGGGCTTGGAAATGACCCCATTGCAGCGGCCTTCCACCTGCGGAATACCCACATTCGCAAGTTCTAGCATCAGACGCTCTTTGAGGCCGAACGTGACGGACGTGTCGCTGATGCATTGGGCTATCATCGATTCCATCAGCGCGGGCTTCGTTGGGTAGCCCGCTCACCAAGACAGGAAATGTCCATGGAAGAGGACGCCGAGGAATCCCCGCGGAGATCGAACGTCACTCCTCGCCTCGAGGTGTCTACGAAAAGCTGGTCGATTCACTTCCGAAGACTGTCGACCAGCGTATTCGCCAATTCCGCAGCGCTGAGGTTCTCAGCTAGCTGAGCGGCATTGGCGGCGTTATGCGCAGGCCCCAAGCTACTATTTGAAACAGCACCAACGCCTGAGCTGGCGAATGCTGTTTCGCCTAGAAGAACTTAACGAGCCCGCTAGGGGTTCGACTCAGCCGTCTTCAAGAACGTTCTCTTGGCCAGACACTCGATACCGTCACCTTCGAGATAAAGACCTCCCGTTACGCCCAACGGCAACTCTTCGATCAATGTTCTCATCGAATCTATCGCCGTAACCCTGAGTGATACGGCGCGCTGATTTGTAGGATCGGCCAAAGGGCGTTCATCAAGTACGTCCTCCAGTGAACGGGGCACGTCATAACGCATGACGAAGGTGTCTCCAACCCGCACACCACGACCTCGATTCGGAATACCAACTATGACAAGCCGGCCAGACTTGTCTTTCCTGACGTCCTCAACGAGAAATTCTGCTTGCAGATTCATGAACTAGCCTCCACCCCGGGAACGCCGCAAAAACTCCGCGATCTGTTCTGGTGTCATCTTCGGGGCAGCGTCGAGCAACATACTGCGAACACCTCTGTCTAGCAAAGATCGTGGAAGAGCGCGGCATTCCCAGCGCGCGTTTCAGCAATGTTGCTCAGGACGCGAGAACCAATTGCTCCCTGCGTGTTTGCAACTATTCAGCGGCCAAGCGATCTCCGACTTCAAGACGAGCACCGGGGGTTGAAGGGGACAATGACGCCCCCCTCCTTCCCGCCGCGTATAGCTCGGGCGATACATTGCTAAGTCCCAAGAGCGTCCACTCCTCCCCACCACTTGCTTTCAGGCTGAGCCCAGGCCTCAACTCACCTGTGATGAGGTCGCACGCAACTAGAGCGATCCCTCTCGCATATGCGACCTCAACAAGCTTGATCTCAATTTTCATTACTGTCCGTCCTTTGCCAACTGAAGCAGCCACTGCTCTCGCGCTCTCTGAATTTGAGAAAGCTCTGACTGGGTCCAACCAAGTTTCGGCCCGACCTCAAGAAGGCGATTTTGCGCCTGAACCTCAAACATCGGGAGCCTGCCGTTCAGGGGCTCAAATCCAATTCGCTGATGCTGGCCGAAGTGAAGCAGCTCTTCAATGACCTGCGTTCTCGTGGGATTCGGACCAAAGACCATAGCGCCAGGACGTCCGGGCTCCAACGGCATATACAGCGCTTCTCCACCCAAAGCGTTCGCGAGCCGCGCCCCTTCGTCTCCTGTCACGAAGGTAACGCCCCTCCTTTCCAGGCTAGCTTGAATTTTCGCCAGCTTGACGGGATCGAATATTTCACCGCCCCTACTGGAGGACCTGAAGACTGCAGTGTCTGCAACGAGAGGGGAAATTCTTCTGGAAGCAAGCAAAACGCTGCCAGCAACATATCCTTCCGCCGCTGTCTCCGCAAGGATCGTGGCGCTAGCGACATTGCCTGGCATATTGGCATACAGCGCGGCGTATGCTCCCGTCCACGATCTTGCTGCCATCAAGCCTTGAATCGTGCTCAACGGGCTTGAGCCAACCGCCTTCAATGATTGCCACGCCAACTCGCCGCCAGCTCGGCCATAACCTAGCGTCGTGGTGCCCGCCACTGGCAACACTGCCGAGAGCGCAGGGATAAGGGAGGGCGCGAATGCCTGCATCATGCCCGCAGCATAGAAGTACTGCTCCACGCGAAGCTTATTGGCGACCTCCTCGTGCGTGGCGTAGTAGCGCTTAGGAGCCTGATGAACCACCTGGACTCTCGCTAGGGCTGCAGGATCGTAGCCCATCTCCCTCGATCGGGCTTCGTACTGGCGTGCGAAGAGCTCTGGCCTTATTACGCCAACGCCTTGCGAGGCATAGTACTTAGCCACAATCGGATTGACCCATGGATCTTCTGCGCGCACCTCTACGCCGGCAATTCTTGTCGCATTCTGCAGCGCTGGGTACCACGATTCTGTCATTGGGCTCCACGCCCATTGCGTGCCATCAGGCGGCAACTGGGTGGGCATCGGCACGCGGCTAGACGCAGGAACGCCGGACGAGAGCTTTGCCCCGTCACCTCCCGACCCGCCGCCGCCCGAGCTCATTGACAGCATCCGTTCCGATCCGCCCGACCCAAGCCTCCATCCAAGCGGGTCTTGGTTCGGAGCCGCGGGCTGTTCCTGGTTGATTCGTTCCGCCACGCTTCGGGCGTAGCGGCCTGCGGCCACGCCCACGATGGTGTTCGCGATCGCATTGCCAAAGGCGTCCGCCGCAACGCTGGTCCAGTCCGTCTCGCGGTCTACGCCCAGCCAGCGCCGTGCCCCGGCCGTGGCTGCGCCATCGATAAGGCTGCCCTGGAGATTGCCAAAGAATGTGTCGGTGACCTCACCCAGCCCGTTGACCACCGAAGGGCGACCGCCCAACAGCGCCGAGGCACCAGACCCGATAGCTGCGGCCGCGACCCCCCTCCAGCTGAAGTCGGTGCGCTGTCCGACCAGGCTGCGCGCCACCACTGAGTTTCCATAGCTCGCAGCGCCTTGAACCGCTCTGCCCAAGGGGTTGAGCTTGTCGATGTTGCCGGCGGCCTGGAAGACTTCCTTGCCTTTCAGGGCGCCGCCGATCATCGCGCCGCCGTAGGCGGTCAAGCCCGCGACGGCAATATCCTTGAAGCTAAAGCCGTCCACGACCCCCATGACATTGCCTGCCAGTTGGCCTGCAAAACTTCCGATCATGCTGCCCACGGCCGCCGCACCGGCACCGGCCACACTGGTCATGGCGCCCGCACCGGCGGCCATGATCTGGCCGAAACTCCCGACCGCGCCTGAGAGCGCGCCGGCGGTGTAGATCGAAACCACCACCACGATCACGATCATGATGACCTGCGCGATCACCCCGCAGCCCTTATCAGGCGGCTCGATGTACGGCAGGCTCGGCGTCGTCGGCCCGGTGATCTCGCCCGGGTTGTAGGGCTTGAACGTGCTCGCGTCGTTGCTGGAGGTCTTGATTTCCGGCGCCGTCAGCGTGCTACCGGCCACAAGCTGGCTGTCCGAATCCAGGCCATTGGCATCGGCCAACACGTACCACAGGTTCTCGTTGCCGTAGACCCGCTGGGCCAAGCTCCGCAGGGTGTCGCCCTGCTGCACCTGCACCTGCGTACGGCCAAGGTTGGTGTTGCTGAACCCCGTCAGCTGACCGGTCACGTCGAGCTTGCCGGCTTCATCTTGGGTGGCGACCAGTTGGCCACCCACGTACGTCATACGGTGGCGGTCGCGAGCGGCGTACACGGCTTCTCGCTGCTCCGAACTCAGGTTAGCCCAGTCGGTGTCGCTGATCAGGTGCTTGAACAGGTTGATCAGCGTGCCGTTGGTTTCCTCGCGACCCTGCTTCCAGGTTTCGGCTTCTTCGTCATAGTAGTAGTCGTAACGCGCCATGGCCTGGCCGTCGGCGGTGTAGGCGAGTTCGCGCCGTGACTTGAGGTCCGGTTGGCCAGACAGGGGCGTGAAGTCTTCGATCTGCACGCGGCGGCCAGACGAATCGTAGCGACTGGTCGTCGTCGTTGCCCTGAAGTTCGTGTCTCCGTAGATGAGCGAGCCCGTTACGCTGGTCTCGAGATAGCCGCCGCGCGCCTCGTAGTTGAACTGGTATTGATGCCCGTAGTTCTGGTTGGCGAGAGGGTTGTAGGCGCCGACGCCGTTGGGATCACCGGCCCAATGACGGATGTAGCGATAGCTGGTCAGACGGCCGGCTGAGTCGTAGCTGGAGGTGTCATTCGCGCGGACGTTGTCGGCGTCCGTATCCGTAGTGTAGAGAACCTCCTCGAGCAGGGTCAGCACCTCTGTGTCGGTCGACTGCCGCGCCCGGTCCTCGATCATGAAGGTGTTCTCGACGAGGATAGCCAGCAGCCACTCCGGAGAAGTGGACGTCGAGCTCTGGTTGGCGACGCGGCCGCTCGTGGTCTGCGTCAGCAGTCGGCCGTCATCATCATAGGTGTACTCGATAACCTGCGACAGCAGGCCGCCGATGCGCACGTCGCGCTCACCGGTGTCCTCCAGCCGCACGCGAACGACCTGGTCTGCATGGAAGTAGGAAACCGTACGAGCCAAGCGCCCGGCGCCGTCGTAAATGTTCTCGACCTGGGGGGCGTACGCATACATGCCCCCGTGTTCCGAGATGTCATACGTGCGCCAGCGTTCGCCGCGCTGGGTGTAGTCGATGGCCTGGATCCTACGACCGTAGACCGTCTCGTGAATCTGCGTGGCTTGCCGGCCCAGGGCGTCGTACTGCAGCAGATAGCCAACCTGGCCGGACGTGAAGTCGGCGACCAGTATTTGGCCGGCCTCGAGCTTGCCGTTGACGATCTGGACGCGGTTCTCTGCATCGTAGGTGTACCAGGCCTCCTGGCGATTGAGGCTGGTGCCTGCTGGCATCGAGGAGTTCGGCAGCGGATCGCCGATCGGATCGGCGGGGGGGAATTCTTCTTCGGTTGATGTCGTCTCGACCGTCGACGTCATCTCTATCGACTCGGGCGTCGCCATGAGCGACGGATTGCCCTGCGCCAGCTCGACGGAATGGGCCATGGCGGCGAAGAGCTCGGAGCTCTGTGCAGTATCTGGCTCGAATGAAGTGGATTCAGTTTCCGACTGCGATTGCGTGCCGTATGGCTGCTGTTGAGTGCCGCCAACCGGCGCCACGTAGAGCCAGAACGAATCACTGGCGGTGCCGCCACGGCCGTCGCTGACATGGACTGTGATCAGGTTAGCGCCGCCGCCGTACGGCGTCAGGTAGCTGAAAGTACGGGTAGATGGATTGAAGGTCATTCCACCCGGCATGCCTGTGGCGCTATAGGTGAGCGGATCGCCATTGGCGTCGCTGAACGTATTCACCGGCACCGTGATGGTGATGTTTCGATTGCCTTGTCGGTTCACGTCCGGCAGCGGCGTCACCAACACCGGCGCCTGGTTGGCCATGGGCGCATTGACCGTCATCGTGAACGAGTGGTTGGTGACGCCGCCCGCACCGTCATTGGCGGTCAGCACCACGGTCCACGCTCCCGCCGTCGTCGGTGTACCCGCGAAGACCTTGGCATTGGCATCAAAGCCAATCCCCGGGGGCATGCCCGACGCGGACCAGGTCAGCGCGTCGCCGTTGTAGTCACTGAAGGTGCCGGCAACATTCAGGCTCCAAGACTGGTCACGCACGAGCACCTGGTTGCCGACCGGCGACGGCACGTTGGGCGCAATATTCTGCGAATCCAGCATGAAGACCGCCGACCCGACGGCGCCAGAGGGGTCCGTAGCGTAGACGGTGAACCAATAGTTGCCTGCTGGCGTCCCGCTGCCGGTCAACACCCCGCTGCTGCTCAAGCTGACGCCTGCCGGCAGGCCGGTGGCCGAGTAAGTCAACGCGCCACCTTCCGGATCCGTGAAGGTGATCTGGCGGCTAAAGGCGAGATTGGCGTACGCCGTCAGAGTCGTGCTCGCTGGCGGTACGGGCGGCCGGCGCACCGAAACCGAGAACCCGCCCGTTACCGCGGCACTGCCGTCACTGGCAATGATGCGCATGTCGTAGAACCAGCGATCACTGCCGTTATACAGTGTCAACGCGCCCGGCGTGCCGGTGATGGCGCCCGTGTTGGCGTTGATCGTCAGACCCACGCTCCCTACGGCGACCCACTCCGCCTCGAACTGGGTCGGCTCGGTATCGCCCGGTAGCCAAGCCGAGCCCGCGGGGCGCAGCACCTGTGCGGTGTAGGTCAGCGCCTGGTGGTTCGGGTCGGTGAAGGCGCCAGCAGGCAGGGTCCAGTTGACCGCCTGGCCCAAGTCGCTGACGCGATTGACCAGGATGCCGTTGTACTCCGGCGGATTGCTGGTGCCGGTGATTGTGAAGCTGGTAGTGGCAACACCCCCTGCTTCATCAGTGACCTGCAGCACCACGATCGTATTGCTGTTGACGGGTGGCGCGCCGCTGAAGGTTCGGGTGGCGGCGTCGAAAGCCAGCCACGCCGGCAGCGCCGCACCCGAGCTGAGGCGCGCGGAGAACGTGACGGCTTCTGAAGTTGGCAGATTGGTGAACGCAGACGCCGGGAACTGGTAGCTCCACGCGTTTCCTCCGGTCACGGTGAAGCTGCTCGGAATCGATCCGCCCACATACTGCGGCGGCGGATTAACGACGTTGAGCGACACAGCGGTACTAGCCCACAGACCGGCGGCGTCGGTTGCGCGCACCAGCACGGCCAACCCGGTGAAGCCGGCGGGCGGCGTGCCGCTCAGGGTCCCATTGCTCGCATTGACCGTCAGCCAGGCCGGAGTTGCCGCCCCCGTGCTGGTGGTAGCGCTGAACGTCAGGGCGCCACCTTCGGGGTCGCTGAAACCGGGCACCGTCTGGGTGAACGGCACGCCGATCGTTACGCCGACGCTGGTGTTGGCGGGCGCCGTCGGCCGGCGGTTCACGGTCAGCGTGAAGGTTCCCGAGGCGGGCGTGGTGCCATCAGTGGCCGTGACACGCACCGTGTAGGTGCCCTGCGGCGCCGAGTTGATGGTGCCGGTGATCTGGCCTGTGAATCCGTTGATGCTCAGGCCCAGCGTGCCCATCTCCTGCCAGGAGCCGCCGACCAGGACATGGCCGGTGTATGTCAGCGGGTCGCCGTTTGCGTCCTCGAACGAGTTGGCCGGCAACGGGTAGCTGACCGTGTCACCTTCATTGGCGGACTTTGCGGTCAAACCGCCGTTATAGACGGGCTCCGACTCGGTCGCCATGATGAAGAAGCGACCCACCGCCGAGTCGTTGCTCGCGTCACGCGCCGAGATCTGGACCTCCAGGTGCAGCAGAGCCGGGGGCGTGCCGGTAAAGGTGCGCGTCGGGGCATCGAAGACCAGCCAGGACGGCAGCGGTTCGATCACGTAATGCCCAGGGCGCCCTTCGGGCACGGGCGGGACCCAGCGGCGCGTACTGGCGCTGTAGATCAGCGTATCGCCGACATTGGCATCGGTGAAGGTGTTGGCCGGCAGCGTGTAGGTCCACGCCTTGCGTGCGCCGATGATCTGGTCGGCGATCGGGTGGCTGTACTCCGGCGCCACGTTCGGCGGCGGGTTGGACAGCGTGATGGTGAAGTCCTGGTGGGCCGACATGCTGTCGCTGTCGAGCGCGGTCAGGCGGACGTTAAAGGCCTGCTGGTGCACGACGTTGTCAGGCACCACGCCGGTGAAGCGCAGGGTCTGGACCCCAGCGACGTTCTCGACACCGAAGCTCAGCCAATTCGGTAGAGGCGAGCCATTCGACAGGGTTGCGGAAACGCTGAAGCTATCGCCATTGGGATCGGTGAAGATCGCCGAAATGGCGCTTTCAAACAGGAAATTGGTGCCCGCGACGGCAGTCTGCGACGGAACGGCAGATCCGACCGGCGCCGCTGCCGGCGCTGCCTGCACGTGAATGGTCTTGTTGACCCACTCGCCATTGCTGTCGGTTGCTCGCAGCGTGATGGTGTGTTGACCCGTGGGTACCGCGCCTGCCGCAGCGGACAGGCGCAGGCTGCTGCCGTGCGGATCTACGACCAGCCACGGCGGGACGGTGCCGACCACCGACAGGGTCAGCGTTTCGCCAACATCCGTGTCCAGGAAAACCTCGTCCGCCTCGAACTGCACTAGGAATGCATCACTGGTCTTGTGCAGCAACGTCATCGCACCCGGCTCGCGCAGCACCGGCGCGGTGTCGCTTACCACGGTCACGGTGAAGCTGTCGGTGACGGTGAGGCCGCTGGGGTCGGTGGCGCGAATGAGGATGTCGCGAGTCTGGCCGACGTCACTGGTGCCGTCATAGCTGAAGACCCATTCGCCGGTGAGCTGGTCACGATGGTAGGTGAGCCAGGCCGGAAGCGCGCCTGTCGGATCCTGGGTCACCGTGTAGATGAGCGTGTCGCCGTCGGGATCGTTGAAGTGGTCACCCGGATGCCAACGCCATTCGATTGGCTGGCCGTGCTTGAGCGTCACGTCCGGCAGGTCGGCCTGCTTGATCGGGGCGTCGTTGGCATCGGTCAATGGCGCCACGCCCGGACCATGGCCGCTATAGGCCACCACGCGGCGACGATTACCGACCGCGTCATAGCTGTACTCAAGGTCGAGCGTGATGCGCTGACCCACCGGGCGCATCAGGTCCTCGGTAACCACGCGCGAGATCCGGTTGTGGCTGTCGTAGACCACCCGGGTCACCACATGGGTGGTCACGGACGGGCTGGCGAGGTTGTTCAGGAAGCGACTTTCCTCATACGTGCGGTTCCCGCTGTCGTCGTACTTGTAGATCGTGTAGTTGTTGGCGCCCTCGTCGATCCGCTGGATCTGGCCATTGGCGAAGTACGTGATCGTCCGCAACAGGCCACGGGTGTTGGTTTCCGTTGCGAGTTGTCCGTTCGCCTGGTAGGTGTACCCGTGGCTGGCGTTGCCCAGGTCAACGTGGCTGGTCAGGCGGCCATGGACGTCGTATATCCAGCTCTGCTCGCCACCGATGCCATTCTGCTCGAACGACTTGTTGCCTTGGGCGTCGTACCTGATCGTGTTGGTCTGGCCCGCGGCGGATTCGCTGTAGATCAGCTTGCCACGGGTGTCGTAGCCGTAGCGCTGGACGAGCTGCGTAGTCGCATCAAGGTGCACGCTGACCCGGACGCGGTCACCGTTTTCATTGAGCGCATAGCTCTCCCGATCATGGGCCGTGCGGGTGGCACCGTCGTTAGCCGTCAAGTAATCGCCAACGGCGATGATGCGGTCCATCCGATCGTAGCGCCGCGTGCTGATGTACCCCAGCGCATCCTGCTGCGCCACACTGCGACCCAACGCGTCGTAACCATAAAGCGTTGCGGAGCCCATGGCGTCGATGCTGCGGACCAGACGGCCGGCGGCATCGTACTCGTTGCGGTCGACATGGCCGTTGGCGTCGCGTATGCCGATCAGGCGGCCGACGGCATCGTACATCCAGCGGGTTTCCGGGCGCTGCCAGCTCTCCACACCGGTCTCGGACACGACCAGCACCCGCGGGGCGAACTGCTGGATGGCTTGGTTGCGGTCGTTGTAGACCCAGGTGACGACGTTGCCGCGCGGGTCGATCTCCTCGAGCGCGTTGCCCCAGCGGTCGAGCACACGCGAGGTGGCCACCGTCTGGGCCGGGTCAAGGCTGGCGCCCGGCATGATCGTCGCCACGGCGCGGCCCAGGCGATCCAGTCGCTGAGTGGTTACGGTGGTCAGCGTGGCGGTGCCAGTCGAGAAGCTCCGCGTCTCGCCTACCTGATGGCCGGCGAGGTTGTAGCGGTAGTTCCGCAGACTGCCTGAACTGTCATCGCTGGCGAGGTTGCCGGCGCGGTCATAGGTGTAGTCAATGGCGTCCGCCGGCGTGTCGAGGGCCGCCGCCGTATAGGCCTTGGCGATGACTTCGCCGAAGGCGTTGTGGCGCAGGAACTCCGTGCTGTCGGTATGGGTGGTGCCACCGACCACGCGCGTCATGGTGGCGCTGGTCTGCCGGCCGACGGCGTCGTACGTGTAGTGGCCGTGCGCCACAGCTGACTCTGCCGCGCCGGCATGGTCGCTGTGGTTGCGCCAGGTGTGCACGGCGCGATCCGCGGCGTCATACGCGGTGAACGTGGCGTTGCCCTCCGCATCGCGGGTAGCCACGGCGCGGCCCTGCCTGTCGTAGCGGGTGAGCGTGGTCTGGTTGCTCCCGGTGTTGTCTTGTAGCGTCAGGTCATCCTGGCGGCCCTGGGCGAAGCGCATGACGCGAACCGCGTTGCCGAAGGCGTCATAGGCCATCTCGGTGTAGGGATTGACCAATTCGTAAAGCGCGGTGCTGCCCAGGTTGAGCGTGGCGCTCCCGAGCTGGGCGACCCAACCCACCTGCCCGGTACGCTCGCCCCGCAGGACGAGGCGCAGGGACTCGAGTACGCTCAGCGTCCGGCCCAAAGCATCGTACGTGGTGGTGGTGCGCTCGCCGTCGGCGATGACGCCGGTGGTGCGGCCCTCGGCGTCGTACTCGAAGACGGTGCTCACCTCGCGCATGCCGCTGCTGCCATCCGCATCCTGGAACAGGCGCGGGCTGGTCTCGCTGGTCTTGCGGCCGAGCGCGTCATAGGTGGTGACGACGGCGCGGTCGTAGCCCGTATCGAGGTTGCCGGCGGCAGGCAGCGCCGGCGGGGTGTGCGTGGTCAAGGTCGCCGTGTTGATGGCGCGCGCGAACTCAACCCGGATGATCTCCTGGCCGGCGGCATCGTATTCCCAGCCGCTGATGTAGCCTTCGGCATCCACGCTCAGGCTGCGGCGGCCCAGCGCGTCGTAGTAATGATGGGTGTGGGCCCAGGTGGTGCCTTCGAGCAGCACCGACTCGCGGACCAACTGGCCGAGCGCGTCGTAGCTGAACTCGGTGCGTGGCGTACCGTTAGCCGAAGTGCCGTCCGCCTTCCAGTAAGTGACGCTCGGCTGCGTCACTGAGGTCTTCAGGCCGCGCGAATCGTAGGAGGTGGTCAGTATCCGGTCGGCATTGTTCGTCGGCAGCACCGTGTCGCTGAGCTGCGAGAACCCGATCGCGGTGCCTGGGCTCCAGCCGGAGAGCAGGCTCGTGTCGAGGGCGTTGGCATAGCGCTGGAGCTGGGTCTGCTCGCCGGCCGCGTTGTACTGGTACCGGGTCACGAAACCCGCGGCGTCGATATCATGGGAAAGGCGACCGACCCGATCGTAGACCTTGTAGCTGAAGTTTCCGAGCACGTCCTTCTGCACCACGGCCTGGCCGAGGGCGTTGTAGGTCACTTCGATGAACGAAGGCTGGCCCGTGGCGACCAGCTCGCCGGACGTGTTGATCTGCCAGGCGTCCGGGAAGTTCGTGCGGATCTGGTTTCCGCGCGCGTCGTACGTGTAGGTGGTGGTACGGCGTTCGGCGAGGTTGACTGCATCCGCATTCTCGGTGCGCGTCAGCAGGTTGTCGAGAGCGTCATAGGTCATGCGGGTGGCGATGCTGCCCGGTTCCCCGTCCAGCGAGAACCCGAGGTTCGTGGTGTATCGATACACCTGCACCTCGGGCGTCTTCTCCTCGATCAGTCGGCCGGCGCCGTCGTAGGCGTAGGTCCAGACCTTGCCCAGCTTGTCGGTATAGCTGGTGCGGTTACCGACCGCGTCATAGCCGAAGAGTTCGAAATTCTCCAGCGCATCCGTCGCGCGGATCATTCGGCCCGCGGCGTCGAACTCGTAGGTCGTGACGTGGTTGAGCTTGTTGGTATGGCTGATGCGATTGCCGACCGCGTCGTACTCAAAGCGCTCGAAGTTGTCCAGCGCGTCGGTGCTGCGGACCAGGCGACCCGCGCCATCGTAGAGATGGGTGGTGGCGCGGTAGTCGGTCTGGCCTTCGACGGCAGCGGCCATGGCGGCTTCGTTGATGGCGACGCCGCTGACCGGCGTCATGTACAGGCGGGTCTCATTGACCGCGCCACGCTTGTCGTAGCGCTGCTCACTCACCGCTCCTTCGGAATCCACGGTGAAGCGCAGGCGACCAAGCGCGTCGTAGGCATAGGACGTGACGCGCTTGGAGTCCGCGGGCGCGCCCGAAAGCTGCGCTATGACGTCACCCGGCGAGGCACCGGGGTCGTACGTGACCAGCGTGAAGTGCACAATCGACGAAGTGACGCGCCCTTCGTCGTCGTAGGTCCTCTCGGTGACATAGCCCTGGCTGGCGTTCACACGCGTGACGACGAACCGTTCGCGTCCGGCGCCGTTGATCACCCCATAGCTGGACTGAGCGGCGGCTTCCAGACTGCCCAGCTCGCTCGCCACCTCCTGCAGCTGGTCCACCAGCATTTCGGGGGTGCGCTCGCCGGGTTGCAGCAGCCCCGCCAGGAAGGTCGGGTCAAGCGACACTGCGCTGGCGTAGGCCAGGCGGTGATGCGGGCGGCCGGCGGTGTCGTAGCGTTGTTCGACTACATGCCCCTGCGCATTGAGGCTGTAGCGCAGCCGGCCATCGCGGTCCAGCAACCGGTACTCGACCCGGTCCACGCTGTCGTTCGTCAACGTCTTGCCCTGGATCAGGCTGATCGACGCAGCGACGTTCGCGGTGGCCAGGGTGGCGCGCTCTCCGGCGTCCAGGCTGATCGGCGCGGCGTACTGGCGCGATGCGACCAGTCGGCCAGCCTCGTCGTACCACTGGCGGCTGACGCCGCCCATCGGGTCGATGCTGAAGACCAGGCGGTTGGCTTCGTCGTAGACGAAATGGGTAATATGCCCGTCCGCGCCAGTGCGGGTGGTGACGTTGCCGTTGGCGTCGTAGCCGTACTCGGTGACCAGGTTCAGCTTGCCCGTGCCTGGATCCACCGTTTCGCTGATGCGCCGACCCAAGGCGTCGTAGGCGTACCGCACGGTGCGCGCCTCGGGCGTTCCGTCGCCTTCGATCACGCTCAGCTGGCGGCCCGCGGCATCCCAGGCATAGGTCGTCTGCAGGGCCAGGCCGTTGGTGTCGCGGATGCTGGTTAGCACCCGGCCCTCGCGGTCGTAGCCCAGGGTGGTGATCTTGCCCAGCGGGTCGGTGACCGTGACGTTGCGGCCCTGGCCGTCGTAGGCGTACGTGGTGGTGAGGTTGAGCTTGCCGGTGCCGGCGTCTTCGGTCCGGGTCAGCACCCGGCCGACAGCGTCATAGGTGAACGTGGTGCGGGTCCCATTGACGTCAACGGTGGCGGCCAGCAGGCCGCGGGCGTCGTACTCGGAGGTGCGGAAGTCTTCGACTGGATTGATGGTCCTGGTCAGTTGCCCGGACTGGTCGTACTCGTAGGTGGTAACGGCGCCGGCGGGGTCGGTGACCGTCAGCGTCTCCCCGTGGCGGTTGCGCACGGTGGTCACGCTCAGCCCCTGGGCCGAGGTCACGACCAGGCTGCGCGTCGCGTCGTCGTAGGAGTAGGTGGTGGCCTGCCCCATCGCATTGGTGTGAGTGAGGCTGCGGCCGAAGGCGTCGTAGGTGCTCGAGACCGTTTCGATGCGCTCAAGCCCGGTGAGCCCCTGATAGACCGACCGGCTCTGGCTGATCAACCGGCCAAGGCGATCATAGCTGTGGGTGACTTCATTGCCGCGGGCATCGGTGCTGCTCAACACCCTGCCGAAGGCGTCGTAGGTGGTGCTGGTGGTGCGCTGCGGGCCGGACGGACCCGGATTGTCGATCTGGGCGACCAGCATGCCGCGACGGTCATACTCGAAGCGCGAGGTTGACATCGCCGCCGTGCCGACGGCCGTGTCTCGCTCGTAAAGCTCACCGAAACCGGTATAGCGGAAGTGGCTGACGCTGCCCTCAGCGCTGATCTGGCTGATCAGCAGGCCGCGCTGGTCGTAGCTGAACTGCTGGCGGCCGTCCACCGCGGCAACGTAGGTCAGCGTGGTAATTGCGGATTGCACCTCGTCCCGGGTGCGGGGAAAGTCGATATTGATGCGGCCGGTGTAAGCCAGGGTCTCGGACGCCTGGCCGAAGGCGTTGTATCGGGTCTCGGTGACCTCGCCGTGGGCGTTCTTGCCAGCGGCGCCCTCCACGCCTCGGACCAGAAAGGTCTGCTGGCCGCGGGCGTCGTAGAAGTACCAGGTCTTGTTACCCTCGGCGTCGATGGTTTCGATGCGGCGGCCCAGCAAGTCGTAGCTGTGGCGCACACCGTAGGCCGCAAACACATCCGTCTTCTCGGCTTCGCTCATGGTGTCGGTGATGCGCGCATTGCCGCTGGCATCCACCGCATTCGCGCCGGCGAGCTCGCCGATCAGCTGGCCGAAGACGTCATACCACTGGCTGCCGTTGCGAACTTCGGTGGTGCCCTGCGCCTGCTCGGTGCGGGTGAGGCGGCCGTCCTGGTCGTAGTGGTACCGGGTAGTCGTGCCCTCGTGGTTGATCTCGCTGGTGACCCGGCCCAAGGCATCAAAATACTGGCGGGATTGACGCAGGCCATCCGTTGCTGTCCCGGCTGCGGCGCTGCTGACCAGGTTTCCGAAGGTCTCGCTGCCCGTCAATCCAGTCAGGCGCTTCCCGTAGCGGAGGTCGACGCGATAGTTGCCCGTTTCGTGGAACACACGCCTGCTGAGATAGCCCTCGACATCCAGATGCCCGATCTGCTGACCACGCGCGTCATAGTAGAAGCGCTCGATCTGGTCGCCGGCGCTTGGGTCCGGGCGCAGTTGATCGAGCGTGCCGTCGAGCGTGTCCGCCCCGGGCTTCCGGTGGGCATAGCGGGTCGACTTGACCACGCGGCCCGCGAAGTCGAACGCCTGCTCGGTCAGGTAGCCCTCGGCATCCAGGGTGGCGACGGTACGACCCGACGCATCGTAGAAGTAGCGGGTGACCCGATCGTCCTGGCCCGCCGCCGCGCGCACGGTCTGCAGTAGGCGGCCGGCGCCGTCGTAGGCGTAAGTCGTGGTCGCGACGCCGTCGGACTCGCTGACTAGGCGGTTTGCTGCGTCATAGCTTCGGGAAATCACCCGCGACTGGCCCTGGTCGACGGGCCGCACGCTGGCGAAGTCATTGGCCGTGACCGCTCCGCCATCGATCCAGCCAACGGTGTTGACGCGCTGGGCGTAGCTTCGCGTCTGGACGACGCGATCCAGGCCATCGCGCACGTACTCGGTGATGGCGCCGGTGGCGTCGACCTCGGCCGCGACGTTGCCGCGCTCGTCGTAGAAGAAGTAGGTGCGGCCGCCGTTGGCGTCCTGGCTGGCGCGCAGTTGGCCGGCGCTGTTGTAGAAGTTCTGGGTGGCGCGCGAAACGACGGCCGCCCCTTCGTCCACGGTGGACATCAGGCGCCCGGCGGCGTTGCGGGTCTCGATACGCGTTGCGCCGCCGTCCTGCATCACCTTCAGCTGCAGGCCGGAGTCCAGGTACAGGTAGCGGGTGATCTGGGTATGCGCGTCCGAAAGCGTGGCGACATCGGTGGCGATCTGATTGGAATCAAGCGCCTGATCGAAGACGACATCACCGCTACGCTGCACCAGGTCAAGCAAGCGGCCCATGCCGTCGTAGACGTAGTCCACGACGCTGTCCAGTACGGTATTGCCGGCATTCTCCGCCAGACGGTTGGTGCCGCGCACCGTCGTTTGCGCGCGCAGCAGGCCTTGGGCGTCGTGGGTGTAGCGGGTGACGGCCATCGCGGCGTCGACGACGCCGGCGCCGGTGATCGAGCTGACGCTGGCATAGTCCACCCGGCGCTGCAGCAGCCCGCGGGCGTCGTAGCTGAACTCGGTCAGGGTAGTTCCCGCCAGGTTCGCACTGGCCCAGGCGGCGATCTCGGCCGCGCCGGGCACACCGGAATAGCTAGCCGCCACGTAGCTTCGCGCCTGATGCTGCTGGCCGACGCCGTTGCCGCTGTCGGCATAGCTCACTTCCGTGACCTGACCCTGCGGCCCGACGGTGAAGCGGAGGCGGTTCTGGGTGTCGTAAACGAAATGCGTGGTCTGGCCGCCAGGCGGCGGCGCGTCGCCCGTGCGGTCGGCAGTGACGCCCGTGTAAACGGTGCGCGAGGCCAGCTGGTTCGCGGTCGTGTAGGTGTAGCTGACGGCATTACCTAGTGCATCCCACTCCCACAGCACGTTGCCGCTGGCGTCGTACTGGTAGTCCGTCTGCGACAGAACCGTGGCGCCGCGCGTGGTCTTTGCCTGCAGCAGGTTGCCGGCACTGTCGTAAACGTAGGCAGTGACGTCACGCAGGCCATCGCGTGCCGGGCCCGCCAGCTGTGTCAGCTGGCCGGCACCGTCGTAGTGGTAGCTCCACATGCGGCCCTGGCTGTCGACCACGTCGGTACGCAGCCCGTCGTAGGTGAAAGTCAGGGTCTCGCCGAGGCCATCGGCGTCGTTGATATTGGTGTCGCCGCGGGTGACCGTCTCGACCCGGCCCTGGGCGTCGTAGGTGTAGCTCGACAGCAGCCCGTCGCTGCTGCGCACGGTGGCGATGCGCAGGCTGGTGCTGTCGACGTAGGTGTAGGTGGTGCGGAACAGGTGGCCGTCGTTGTACGAGGCCGTGACTTCATCCCATACGTTGTCGGTGGTATCGCGCAGCGTCAGGTCGTGCTCCACCCATTCCAGTCGCCCCTGGGTGTCGTAGCCGTACCGCACCTGCACGCGCTCGAACCCGCTCTCGCGCGTGGACGTCGATACCAGCTGACCGTTCGCGTTGTACGCGAACAACAGCGCATCGGCATTGTTGCCGGTGCCGTCGCTCGCGCGGACGGCGGTGACCTGACCGGCGGCGTTGTAGTCCACCAAGAAGTACGTCGGCGCACCGGCCTCGGACTTCGTGTTGCGGATCTGGTGCAGGCGGGCGATGCCGGCCGGATCGCTGTCGTCGCTCTTGAAGTACTCGCGGTGGCCGCTGCTGCCCTCGTCGTAGATCCAGTAGTTCGCCTGCCACACCATCGTGTCGTGGGCGCCGCTGCCGTCGGTGGTGACGTACTTGCCGGGCGTGCCGGAGTAGGAGAACTCCACCTCGGAGCCATCGCCGGTGTGCATGATGACCTTGCTGGTGTCGCCGTCCAGCGCCCCGATCAGTTCGACCTTGCGCTCGAAGCCGGTCAGCCAGGCATCCGCTCCGACTCCAGCGACCGTGCCCAGGCTGTTGTAGGTCCGCGTCGCCGAGACCGACATCCCCCTGAACTGGATCAGCTCATCCAGTCCCTGAAGCACCAAGTTGCCGTTGGCGGCGTTGACCGATTGCCGGTTGCGGGCGGCATCCCAGCTCAAACCCGAGCCCAACTGGGTCAGGGAGGTATCAAACAGACCCAGCGCGTTACCGGTGAACACCGCAACCATGGCAATTTTCCTTGAATGAGCCGAATTCGCCGAAGCGAGGCCAGTTCAAGGTCAATCCCAAGGGAAGGGAGGCAGTTTAGTCAGGCGAGGAAGCGGCCTGGGTGCCGCGCTTGAGGTCCGCGAGCAAAGCGGCGAACTGGCGGCGCTGGCCTTCATCCGCCGCCAGGGCGGCGTCGATGGACTCAAGCATGGGCTGCCACTCCGGGTGCTCCCGGAGCTTCGGCCCGAACTCCCAAAGCAGGATGGCACGCACCACCCGTGGCCGCAGGCGGGCCTGGGTGGCGGGGTCGTCAATGACCTCGTCGCGGACCAGGTCGGTCAACTGCCGGCGCAGCACCGCCACGTCCGGGCGCGGATTGGCCGAAGGCGGCCGCGAAGGAGAGCCGCCCGATTCCGCGACCGTGACTCCCTCGCCCGTCGCCCGCCTCACGCCCGCACGCAGCGTGGCGATCAGGGTAGACGTCGGGGAGAGCCGGTCGATCGCCATGAGGGGTCAGGCCGGCCGGCCGTACCCAGACAGGAACATGGGGGTTGCGGGTGTGCCACCGCCCGCGGGCGGCTGACCGCCCCCAAGGCGCTCGAACAGGCGCCGCATATCTTCCTGCAGTGCCGGAATCTCCTGCGGGCAAGCCAGGCCCGCCTGCAGGGCGGCCAGGGTCGCGGCCACGTCGTCATCGGCGGCCGCCGAAAGCGCCCGCGCGTAGGCGCCTAGCGCTACGCCTTCCGGCGCGCGCAAGAGCGGTTCAAACACCGCCTTCGACTCCGCGCCCCGCCCTTGGACCAGCAGCAGCTGGCCCAGCTGGAAGCGCGCCATGGCCAGGTCCGGCGCAGCCTGTATGGCCGCGCGGAAACCCTCTTCGGCCCGGTCCATCATGCCGATCTGGGCGTACTGCGCTCCGAGGAGGTAGTGGCCGTTGGCGGCGCCCGGCTCGCGCTCGACCAGCGTTTTGAGCAGGGTGACCGACTCCGCGTCCCGGCCGGTGTTCATGGCCTCCAGGGCCAGGCGGAGCAGTTCTTCGGAATCGAGGTTTTCGTAGGGCATGGAAGGTCCAGAAAAGTTGGCCTTGCGGGGCATTGTCCCGCGGATGCGGGGATCAGGCTACTCACCACTATTCCCCCGGTAGCGGGTTCGGTTTAGTCCGCACCGGCTGCGGCATCACAGGTAGGCATCGAGATCATGCTGGTGCGCCTGCAATATCCGCCTCAAGTTGATGAGCCCGGACCGATGCAACTGAGACACGCGCCCCTTTGTGAGCCCGATCTGTGCAGCGACTACATTGAACGGCACGTGGTTGAGATAGTGCGCCGTCAGGACGAGACGCTCGCGTTCTGACAGGCTTTCAAGCGCCCCCGCCAGCAGTCGTCCCAGTTGGCGGTTCTCGACCTCGCGCTGCAGCCCCTCGGCCGAAGACGGCGACGACTGTTCCAACAGGTATCCTGCTCCCAGGCTGGCCACCGTATCAATCAAGACGCCCAGCAGGTCTGGCTCGTCCTCGGCATCCGGCGCCAGGCTGGCCAGACGCTCCTGGTTTCGATGGGTGACCGTTCCCCGGTCGACCCCGGTCAGGAAAACCCGAACGCCGTTGAAGACGGCCCCTTGGACGCGCAGCTTGGCGTAAGCCATGAAGTCGAGGCCCCGGTCCGGGTCAAACCTCGACATCGCTTCGAGCAGGCCAAGGGTCGCGTTCTGTGCAAAATCGCTCCAGTCGATCTGGGGTACCCGCAGGCGCGAGAAGACATGAGCAGCCACTTTCCTGGACCAGGGGGCGTACTGGAGGAACAGGAAGTCGCGCGCCTCTTCGTCGCCGTCCACACGATAGCGCCGCCACAGCTCGTACTCCTCCCCGCTCAATGCCATGCCAACCCGCTACGTCATGTAGCTGCTGAGCAGCGCGCGTGATATCAGCACCCAGCCGTCGATGAGGATGAAGAGCAGGATCTTCAACGGTAGGCTGACGGTGATCGGGGGCACCATGATCATGCCCAGGGACATAAGTGCCGCAGCCACCACCAAGTCGATGAGCAGGAAGGGAAGGAAGACGACGAAGCCTATCTGGAACGCCGTTTTCAGTTCACTGAGCAGGAAGGCCGGGACCAGCTGGAAAAATCGGATTTCCTCGACGCTGGCAGGTGCCGGCGAGCCGGACATCTGCACCACCGCCAGCAGGTCGGACTCCCGGGTCTGGCGGATCATGAAGTCGCGCAGGGGCACGGCCGCGAGATTGACGGCATCGGTCGCCGTCATTTCTTCGGCCAGGTAAGGCGTCAGTGCCGTCTGGTTCACCCTATCCATCACAGGTGCCATCGAGAACAGCGTCAGAAACACCGCTAGCGTAACTATCACGCTGTTAGGTGGGGTCTGTGGGATTCCCAACGCATGGCGCAGTAGGGCCAGTACGATGATGATTCGCGTGAACGAGGTCAGGCCTATCAGGAACACCGGCAAGAACGACAGCAGGCTCAGCAGCACGAAGGTCCGCAGCACCGGCGAGTAGTCCTGCTTGAGCGCCACGCCCAGCGCTTCCGTGACCGGGCTGGCGAAGACCGCGCCGGTGGCCAAGGCCGCGACCAGGGCAACCAGGCCTGCGGTCAGGCGACGGCGTTGCTCAGGGCGCATGGGCGGCCTCCTGACGCGGGCCCGCAGCCGCCAGCGGCAGCCACTGCACGCCCTCGCGCGTTTCGGCCAACAGGAAGCGCTGGTCCCCGTCGGCGATGCGATAGAGCACCGTGCGCGGGCTCAATCGCAGGGTCTGTTCAATGCGAAGGCTGGGCGCCGGCGCCGGGGCACCCACCGGGCCCACGCCCCAGCGCTGCATCCAGCCCAGGCGACGCGCCAGCCAAGCGGCGGCCAGCGCCAGAACCAGCAGCGCGATCGCGGCGCCGAACGCGCCCGCGATGTCGCCGCCGGACACTTCCGAAGCCGTCCGGTACGGAATCGCCGGTTTTGCGGGTTGCACGGTGGCGGGCATGGCCTGGCTCACGCCAGCTCCGTGACCCGGACGCCGAGCTGGTCGTCGACCGCCAGCAGCTCGCCGCGCGCGATCGCCTTGCCGTTGAGCAGCAGGGTCACCGGGGCGTCAAGCGCCTCGGCCATCGCCACGACGTCGCCGCAGCGCAGCTTGAACAGCTGCTCGACCGTGATCGACACCGAACCGATCTGCGCCATCAGGGTCACCGGCACGTGGCCGACCAGGGCGAAGTCTTGGCCGAAAAGCGCCGGCGCATCGCCCGCCACCGCGGATTTCATCGGGGTTGCCATGTCGTTCATTTGGAATGTCCTTGCTTGATGAGGTTGCTTTCAATACGGATCGCGCGGCCTTCGCCCTGGCGCGCCAGCGCGCCCTCCGCCACGGGTCGTCCGGACGCCGTCTGCACGCGCACCGCTGCGTCCAGCAGCGAGCCCGCGAGCAGCACTTCGCCGACGCGCAAGGACAGGGATTCGGACAGGGCCAGTTCGCCCAGGGGCAGCACCACGTCCAGCATCACGCGTTCCGGCCCGAGCGCCTGCGGCCGAGAGGACAGCGGCTCACGCGGGATGGGCCGGATCGGCGCCAGCAGGTCGCAGGCGCCAGCGTCGAGGAGCAGTACCCAGTCCGCCAGCGGACCGGACAAGCTGAAGCCGATGCCGCCATGGAAGGGTGCAAGGTCGGCGTCGTCCGGCGGGAGCACTTTTTCAAGCCGTTCGGTGGGCGCGCGCAGCATCCGCGCCAGTAGATCGTCTACTGAGCGTGTAGCCAGGCGCTCACCCAGGCCCGAGGTATCCAACTGTGCTTCGCCGACCAGGCTCGCGCCGAGCGCCGCGAGACCGGCGGGTGCGTATCCCAGCCAGACGCTGGCACCGGAATGGCGCGCACCGCGCCACCTACGCGACTCCGCCTCCGGCGAGAGCGCAACAGGTGTCGCGTCCAGCGCCTCGCCGAGCGCGCACCAATGCTTCGCCCAGTCGCCCAGGCAGGCGACAAGAAGCTCGCGGCAGGCCCGCGTGCGGGCCGGCCCCTGCCAGCGCAGCAGGCGAATCGCCATCAGCCGCCTCGCGTACTGTTGTAGAGCTGCTCGATCATCTCGTTGCTCACCGTCATCACGCGTGAGCTGGCCTGGTAGCCGCGCTGGATGATGATCATGTCGGCGAACTCGGTGGTCAGGTCGACGTTCGACATTTCTAGGCTGCCGCCGGCGATGCGGCCGAACGCGCCTTCGCCAGGCCGGCCGATCGTGCGCTGCTGAACGCTGGTGCCGGAGATCAGACGGCCACCGGAAAGCACGAGCGCGCTTTCGTTCGGGAAGCTGGCCAAGCCGATGCGCGGTCCTTCGCGGCGCTCAGTAGCCGAGTAAACCAGCTGCATGACGCCGTTGTCGTCGAACGAGAGTTCGTTCACACCCAGCACCGGATGGCCGTCGGTCACCTGCGCGCCAAGGTTGGTCGCGCCACCGGCCAGGCGGGTCGCGCCGTTGAACGCACCCGGGGTGCCGAAGTCCAGCGTGACCACCTGAGGCGTGCCGCCGAAGGTTAGGTTCATCGCCAGCGTGTTGAAGCCGGTCAGCGGCGTGCCGTCCAAGCCAAAGCGGATCTCACCGGTAAATAGTGTCGCACCGCTGCTATCCCGCACCGTCACCAGATAGCTGCCGGGAGTGGTGGCAGTGTTATCGGCGAGGTTCACCGACAGGGTCTGCAGGTTGCCGGCAGCGTCATAGATACGAACCGAGTTAATCGCGAACGTCGGCGTGCCGGGCGCGAGGTTGCCGACCATGCGCACAGCCGTGGTCATCTCGGGCGGCAGCGTCCGGTAGGTGTCAAGATCGATCGAATTGAGGTTGCCCGCGTCATCAACCGACATCACCTCGAACCCTGTGACGCTGTCGACCAACAAGCTTTCCTCGTTGAACCGGAACTGGCCGGCACGGGTGTAGTGAATGTTGCCCGACGGGTCGCGGAGGATGAAGAAGCCATTGCCGTCGATCGCGAGGTCGGTGGCGGTGCCAGTCTGGCGCATGTCGCCCGCGCCGGTCCGCAGCCCCTCGCCGCCGATGGACGTGCCGCGCCCGCCGTTGACGTTCGAGAAGAAGGTGTCGCTGCCGCGGAAACCCGGCGTGTTCATGTTCGACACGTTGTTACTGACAGTATCGAGGCTGCGCGAGAAGCTGAAGAGGCCGGAGAGGCTGTTGAAGAGCGCCTGGAACATGGGTGACTCCTTGGGTAATCAGGGTTTGACGAGGCTGATCTGGGACAGCCGCACATTGGGGAGCACCTGGCCGAGCGTGGTTTGCACAGTCAGTTCGGGGCCGGTGGGGGTAAAGCGGATCGCGGTGACGGTGCCGGTGCTGGCGACGCCTCCGTTTTGGACTTCCACGTCGCGGTCGAGCAGGTCCAACGCCTGCGTGGCCGAGTTCATTGCCAGCATGCTTTCGGTGTTCTCGCTGGTCTGGCGCGACTGCTCGAGGCTGGAGAACTGGGCCAGCTGGGCCAGGAACTCACGGTTGTCCACCGGCTCTAGCGGGTCCTGGAACTGCAACTGCGACAGGAACAGGCGAATGAAGTCTTCCTGCTGAATGGTGTTCTGCTGCGTGGCCATCCCGTTGCCGGGATTGAGCACGGTGCCGATTGAATCTACGGGCATGGGAATCTCCGGGTCAGGGGGTGCGGGGAGTAGCAGGTTCGGCGGCCCACAAGGTCTGGCCGTTGAGGACGATGCGTTCAAGCGGGATGTTCTCGGCCGCGGCGAACCGACGAAGGTCTTCGACCAGCGCGGGCACGTACTCGGGCGAGAGGGTGAAGTCACGCAGCCAAGCGGTCGCTCCCTGCGGGCCGTCGTTGAGCCAGCGCAGCAGCTTTAGTGGCCACTGGAAACTGGCGCCGAACAGGGCGCTGCTGGCGCCGGCGTCGTTGGTCTGTGATGCCCCCGCGGCCGGGAGGCGCTGCGCCGAGGAGGCGAAGGCCAGCATCTCCGGCGCGGACGGGCTGGGCTGGAGGGGCTGGAAGCGCGCCGGCATCTGCATGGCCACCGCCGGAGTTGCGCTCGGATGCCGCGGCGCCACGACGGTGGTCGGCACGATGGGGCTGGCCGGCTCGCGGGCTAGGGACGACTTCAACTGCTGCGAAAGTTGGTCGCCGGCCGTGAGTTGCCACAGCACGGCCACCAAGCTCACGGTACCGCTATCCCCCGGCGATGAGAGCGTCCAGAAGAGTCGAGCCGGGGCAATGTCGATGGCCGGAACGGGCAAGCGCTCGGGAAGTTCCAGCTTCAGCTCCAGGGCCACGAACGGCGGCGGTGGCTGCATGCCCGTCGGCGTGATCTGCGGCGCCAGGGGGAGTTCGCCTTCGGATGCAGCGACCGAGCTGGGCTGGCTGGGCGCGACCAACGCGACGGGCGCCATCGAGAGGACGGGCGGTGTCTGGCGGACCGGCAAGCCGGGCGCAACGACCGGCACCGGACTGGCCGGAAGATTCGCGACGGACTCAGTGCGGGGCGTTACGTGCGGAGCCCGGTAGAGTTCGCTTTCGGATTCGGCAACCCAGGCAGGCTGGCCGGGCGTGAACAACGCGGCGGGCGTCGTCGGGAGGAGCGGTGGCGCCGCGTTGGCCGGCAAGCCGGACGCGATGGCCGGCACCGGAACGGCGGGAACATTCGTGCCAGGCGCGGCCCCGGGCGTGGCGCCGGGCACCAGCCATTGGCCGAAGTCGGCCTGTGCCGGATCGCCCGTGCCGCCGGGGGTTCCTGGGGCGGCCGGGACCATCGGGAACGGTGGCAAGAGTCCAATCATGATTCACTCCTCAAGGTGCCAAGGCGCAGATCCGCGAGGCGGTCGGCGTCCTTGATCTCGTCATCGCGCCGCACCTGCTCGGTCAGGCGGTCATGGCGTGCGCCCGACACCCGGGTCGCGGCGGCGGCCATACCATGGCGCTCGTTCGCGGCCTGCAGCGCATCGCGCGCACGACGCTGTTCGGCGGCGGCGGCGTCCCGCTCGACCATGGCGACCTGCTCGAACTGCAGCGCGGCCACGTAGCCGTCCAGGTCCAGGCCGCGGGAATCGTCGCTGCGCGCCTTGCGCAGGCCGATGAGTTCAAGCGTTTGCTGCGCCTGGTCGCTGCGCTGGCAGGCCGCCGAATGCGCGTTGACGTGGCCGCGAAGCTGGGCGGCCTCGCGCTCTTCGTCCAGTTTCCTGAGCCGAAGCAGGCGATCGACGAGGGCCAGGCGGTCGCGGCTCATGCCGGCGCTCCCGTGGACGCCAGCGCGTTGCGCAGCCGGGCGATGGCCTCGGCGCGCGAGGAATTGTCGCTGGCGGCCTGGCACAGCACCTTGTCCAGGCCCGGCTTGAGGTCCACGGCGCGATCGAGGCTGGCGTTGGCGCCGCGCTGGTGCGCGCCCAGCTCGATCAGGTCGCGCGAGCCGGCGTAGGTCGCGAGCTGGCGCTTCACCTCCGCCACGACTTCCATCTCCGCGGCCGGCACCAGCTGGCTCATCAAGCGGCTGGCGCTGTGCAGCGGATCGATGGCCGGGTGGTGGCCGCGCGCCGCCAGGTCGCGCTGGAGGATGATGTGGCCGTCCAGGATCGCGCGCATGTGGTCGGTGACCGGCTCGTTCATGTCGTCGCCCTCGACCAGCACGCTGTAGATCGCCGAGATCGCGCCGCTGCCGCGCACCCGGCCGCAGCGCTCGAGCAGCTTGGGCAGCTGGCCGAAAACCGATGGCGTGTAGCCGCGGAAGGTCGGCGGCTCGCCCACCGCCAGGCCGATCTCGCGCTGGGCCATCGCGAAGCGGGTCATCGAATCCAGGATCAGCAGCACCGACTTGCCCTGGTCGCGGAAGTATTCGGCCACGGCGTGCGCGGCGTGCACGGCATGGGTGCGCACCAGTGCGGGCTGGTCGGCCGTGGCCACCATTACCACCGAGCGCTTGAGCCCCTGTTCGCCGAGCGAATTGCGCAGGAAGTCGCCGACCTCACGGCCGCGTTCGCCGACCAGGCAAAGCACGGTCACGTCGGCGCGCACCTGCTTGGCCAGCATGCCCAGCAAGGTGCTCTTGCCGACGCCGCTGCCGGCGAACACGCCGACGCGCTGGCCGACCCCCATGGTCAGGAGGGCGTCGATGGCGCGCACGCCGGTTTCCAGGATCTGGTCGATCTCGGCGCGATCGAGTGGATTGAGCGGCTCGCGATACAACGGGTATCGGGCGTCGTAGCTGATGGGTGGGCCCTGGTCGAGCGGCGCGCTGAACGCGTCCACCACGCGGCCAAGCATGCCGTCGCCGACCGGAATCGAAAGGCTGCGGCCAGTGGCGCGCACCAGGCTGTCGGCCGAAATGCCCTGCACGTTGCCGTAGGGCATCAGCAGCACGCGATTGTTGCGGAAGCCGACCACTTCGGCCTGCACCGGCTGCCGGCCCTGGGCCGGGATCACTTCGCACAGCTCGCCCAGGTGCGCGTCGGGACCCGAGGATTCGATCACCAGGCCGTTGAACGCGGTGAGCCGGCCATGGCGATTGGCCAGGTCGGCGCGCGCGACGGCGGCGGTCAGCTGGGTGGCCAGGGGATTCATGGGCGCTGCCGGTGGGCGGACAGCCCGTCGAGGAAGGCGCGGCTGATCGCGTCGAGCCGCACGTCCAGGCCGGTGTCGCTGGTGCCGCGCGAGGACTCGAGCACGCACTGCCCGGGCTTGAGCGTGGAATCGGCGACCAGCTGCAGGTCGAGCTCGGGAAGCTCGAGCCCGGCCAGGTCGTCGGGCGACAGGCGCAGCGTGGCGGCGCCGACGCCACGCGCCTGCAGCGCCTGCACGCACAGCTCCCGCATCAGCGTGCCGTCGGCGGCCTTGTCGCCGAGCATCCGGACGACCGCGGCCAGCGCCGCCTCGACCGCGATCTCTTCGGCGTCGCGGGCCTGCACCGCGAGCGCGGCCTCGATGCCTTCGACCACCGCGGCCAGCGCGGCGGCGCGCTCGCGCAGCTGCTCGCATTCACGCGCATGCTCGGCGCGCAGCTTGCCCGCGATCTCATCCACGCGCTCGGCGATCTCCGCCTTGGCGTCGGCCAGGCCCTTGGCCTCGCCCGCGCGGCGCGCCGCCTCGAACTGGCTCTCGACCTCCGCCTGCCGCTGCAGCGCCGGATCCGGCGCGGGCTCGGTGGCGGCCGGCGGCGCCGGTGGCACCAGCGCCTCGGCCAGCATCACCAGGCGCGGGCCGCCCGCCTGCGCGGGCACCGTCAGGCGGCGCATGCGGCACCTTCGCGGCTGTCGAGCAGCATGGCTTCCGCCAGCACCGCATCGGCCAGCACTGGCGGCATCGCCGGCAGGTCGCGCAGCGCTTCACGCACGCGCTGGGCGTACTGGTCATCCAGCAGCGCCAGCAGGAACTCGCTGTCCACCGGTCCGGCCGCCGCGACCACGCGCGCATACCAGCCCGGCGGCAGGCGCCGAGCCAGGCGCAGCAGGGCGTCCACGCCCAGGGTGGTGTCGGCGGTAAGGCCACGCAGTTCGTCGGCCAGCGCCGCTTCCACCGCCGGGCGATGGTTCCACCCGAGCCGGACCAGCTGGTCGATCAGCGGATTGAGGCCGCGCACCGTGCTGGCCGGCAAGGCCGACATCAGGGCGCGCCGCTCCGGGGCGGACAGGGCGGCCAGGTACAGCGCCGCCTTGCGCTGGCCAAGGGTGCTGCTCATGCCTGCACCGAGCCGTCGGCCAGCCAGGTGCGCATGCGCCCGGCCATCGCTTCGGTTTCCTGCGCCGACAGGCGACGCGGACGCGGGTGCATCCACCAGCCAAGCAGCACGCCAATCAGCAGGAGTCCGACGCCGCCGCCGAGCAGCCATTCGAGCGGCGGCAGCACGGCCTCGGCCGGCGCCATCTGCGGGGGGGCCGTTTCGGACGGCAGCGGCGCGAGCAGCGCGCTGTCGGCGGTCTGGTCGACGGCCTCCGGGCTGGAGGCGGCCCCAAGGGCTGCAATCTCCAGCGTGTCGCCGCGCTCGGCATCGAGGCCGGCGGCGGCCGCGACCAGCTTGCGCAGGCGCTCAAGCTCGCCGCTGGGCAAGGCGGTCGGCAGCAGCACCGCGATCGACAGGCGCTCGACCCGGCCCGGTGCCCGCGCGATTTCCTCGCGCTGGGTGCCGTGGGCGTACTCCACCTGCTCCTGGGCGCTGCCGCCGGTGCTGCCGTCCGCGCCCGCGACCGGGCGCGTGGTCTGCTTGCGCACCAGCAGGCCGTGGCCATTGCCGCCGTGCGCAACCAGGCGCTCGTTGACCTGGCGCACGGCGTCGAAGTTCAGGCGCGCATCCACCGTCACCGTGGCCGACTCGAGCCCAAACGCACTGCTGATCAGCGCCTCGATGCGCTCCTTGATGCGGCCTTCGTAGCTCAGCTGGCGTTCGCCCTGGGCCACGGCCGTGTCGTCACCGCCGGCGCCGGCCAGCAGCGCACCCGACGGACCCAGCACGACCACGGATTCAGGGCTCAGGCCATCCACCGCCGACGCCATCAGGTTGCGGATGCCGCCGACCTGGCGCGCATCGAGCTGAGTGCCCGGCGTCAGCGTCAGCGCCACCGAGGCCTTGGAAGCCTCCTGCTCGCCCAGGAACAGGCCGGGGCGGCGGATGGTCAGGTGCACGCGCGCCATCTCGACGCCGGGCAGCGCGGCGATGGTGCGCTCGATCTCGCCCTGCAGCGCGCGCTGGTAGTTCACGCGCTGGGCAAACTCGGTGGCGCCGAAGTCGGAGTCGTTGAACAGCTCGAAGCCCACGTGCCCGCCCGACGGCACGCCGGCCGAGACCAGCTTCATGCGCGTGTCGTAGACGCGCTCGGCCGGCACGCGGATGCCGCTGCCGTCCTCGCTGTAGTCGTAAGGCACCTTCCATTCGGTCAGCGACTCCGCGATCTCGGCGGCATCGGCCTCGCGCAGGTTGCCGAACAGCAGCTGGTAGCGCGGCGTCATCGCCCACCAGAGCGCGGCGATGGTCAAAAGCAGCAACAGCAGCACGCCGGCCACCAGGCCGAAGCGGGAGGCGGTGCCGAGGGAGCGGTAGAAATCCTGCACTGAACTCACGTCATGTCCGCCTTAGAGTTGCATCCGGATCAGTTCCTGGTACGCCTCGACCACCCGGTTGCGCACCTCCACCGCCAGCATCAGGTTCATGCGGGCCTCTTCCATGGAAATCATCACTTCGTGCGGAGGGCGCGCTTCGCCCGTGGCCATGGCGCGCAGGTTCTCGTCGGCGGCCTTGAGGCCGGCGTCGGTCTTGGCCAGGCCATCGCCCAGCAGCGCGGCGAAATCAGCGCCTTCGGTGTTGCGCACCGGGTGCGCCAGCGCAGTCGCCTGCGGGCCGGTGCTTGCGGACAGGGCCGCGATTGCTTCGATGCTCACTACTTGGCTCCGATCTCGAGCGCGCGCAGCACCATGCCGCGCAGCAGGTTGAAGGCGCGCACGTTGGCTTCGAAGCCTCGGCTGGCGGTCATCAGCGTGGTCATTTCCTGCACCAGGTCGGTGTCGGGGTAGTGCACGCGGCCTTCGGCGTCGGCCATCGGGTGACCGGGGTCGTGCACCTGGCGCGTGGCCGGGGTCGCCTGGGCCAGCTCGCCCTGCCCGGGCAGCAGCTGGCGGCTGAAGTCCGCGGCCTGCGCCCGCGCGGCGAGCTCGCCCGGGGCCAGCGGCACGTTGGCGTTGGCGATGTTGCGGCTGGCGGCATCCATCCGCAGGCGCTCGTGGTCCAGGCCAGCGCGGCTGGCTTCCAGGATCGATTCAATGCTCATGCGCCGCTCCTGCCGGTGACGGCGAGGCGCATCAGGCCGAAGTGCCGGTTGAGCGATTCGGCCAGCGCCTGGTAGTCGAGGCTGGCTGCGACCATCTCGGCCACCTGGACGTCCGGCTGCGCCGCGGCGGCCGAACCGTCGGCCACCACCGGCGCGATGCCGGCGGCAGACAGCGAAGCCAGCTGCTGGAAGCCGGCCGGGCCGGCACTGGCGGCCTGGCGCAATATGGCCTGGGCATTGCCCATCTCCAGCCGCTGCGGCTGGAAGCCAGGCAGGTTCGCGCGGGCGATGTTGTTGCTGGCCACTTCGGCCCGCAACTGCTGCAGGCCTAGGGCGAGGCGGACCGCCTCGACGGTGATTTCCTGGGACATCGGGTTCTCTCCCCTTACTGGATCAGCAGTTCGCCGTCGAGCGCGCCGGCGGCCTTGATGGACTGGAGCACGGCGATCACGTCGCGCGTGGACAGATGGATGGCGCGCAGCGCCGAGATCAGGTCGGCCACCGTCGCGCCCTCGGGCACGCTGACGATCGGCGCGACGCCCTCGCGGACGTCCACGCGGCTGTCGGGCACGACCACGCTGCCGATGCTGGCGCTGGGGCGGATGAACACCCCATCGGGCTGCGACACCGAGTACGTGGTCGAGATCTCGATCCGAAGCTCGCCGTGCGAGATGCTCACCGCGCCCAGGCGCACGTCGCCGCCGGCCACGACGGTGCCGGTGCGCTCGTTCACCACCACCCGCGACTTTCGCTGCGGGCTGACCATCACGTTCTCGATGCGGGCGATCTCGGCCACCAGGCTGGCGGGGGCCGAGCCGTAGTCCACGGTCACCTTGCCGGCGTGCGTCGCATGGACCCTGGCGCCGGGTACCTCGGCGGCCAGGGCGCTGGCGATGCGCTGGGCGGTGGTGAAGTCGGGCTCGTTGAGCAGGATGCTCAGGCTGTTGCCGTCGCCGGCAACGCCCAGCGGCACAGCGCGCTCGACCGTGGCCCCGGCCGGGATCCAGCCGACGGTGGGATGGTTCTTCTGCACGGAGGCCGTGATGGCCTCGAACTGGTAGCCACCGACCGAGATCGGCCCCTGCGCGATGGCATAGACCTTGCCGTCGGGACCCATCATCGGCGCCAGCATCAGCGTGCCGCCGTTGAGGCTGCGGGCGTCGCCCGCCGAGGCCACCTGCACGTCGAGCAGTTGGCCGGGCTCGGCGAACGCCGGCAGCTTGGCGGTGACCAGCACGGCCGCGACGTTGCGGCTGGCCAGGTCGGCCTGCTCGACGTTGACGCCGAAGCCGCGGAGGGTGTTGGCCACCGACTGCAGCGTGGCGCGGTTGCGGGCCGAGTCGCCCGAACCGGACAGGCCGAACACCAGCCCGTAGCCGGTCAGCGGGTTCTCGCGGACGCCGGCGACGCGCGCCACGTCCTTGAGGCGGGCCGAGCGCGCGTCCTGCGCCTCGGTGGCACCGGCGAGGGCCAGCACCAGGAACACCAGGGTCAGTCGCATCACATCAACCTCAGCCATTTGAATATGCGATAGAGCAAACCCTGGCGCTGGGATTCGCTGACCACGCCGATGCCGGTCAGCTCGACCTTGGCGTCGGCGATGCGGTGCGACCAGACGGTGTTGCCGGACGACACGTCTTCCGGCCGCACCAGCCCGCGCAGGCGGATCTGCTGGTGCTCGCCGTTGACCACCACGGACTGCACGCCTTCGATCTCCATCACGCCGCCGGGGCGCACGGCCTGCACCTGCACCGAGATCTGCGCGCGCAGCTCGCCGATGCGCGAGGTCTCGGCGCCGGCGTTGCTGCCGCCGGAGATGCCGGCCGACGCGTCGTAGCGGGTGTTGGGGCTGCTGATGCCGATGCGCACGCCGGTGTCGCTGCTGGCGTCGGTCGCCGCGCCGGACCGGGCCCGCGTGGTCTCGAGCACGTAGACGGTCAACAGGTCGCCGACGCGATAGGCGCGCTGGTCGGCGGCCAGGCCGCGGTAGCTCTCGGTGTCGATCAGGCTTTGCTGGTCGTCGGCAACGGCCGGCAGGGCCAGCAACAGTCCCGCCAACAGGCCCAGGAATTCAGTCTTCAACGCGCACCGCCAGGGAAGTGAGGATGATGGAGTTCACCGGTTTCCGGCCGGCGTCGAGCGCCACCGGGATGACGTCGCCCACGAAGCCGTCGGCCAGGGCGCGGCCCGAGGTGTTCAGGTGCACGGCACCGCGCACGACCTGGACTTCGAGCATCGCGCCGGCCAGCACGTCCGGCATCGGTTCGAAGTGTTCGGCGAGCAAGGGTTCGCCGGCACGCACGGACCGCCGCAGTCGATGCGCCGGCGGCAGCGCCGCGGCGTCCACCGGCTCGCCGTCGGCGCGCGCCAGGTCGACGCGGGTCTTTCGATGCGCGATTACCGCGACCGGCGTGCCGGCCGGAAGGTTCGCGTCGTAGCTGTCGAGCTCGCGCCACCAGTTCACCGCGACCCAGACGGTCTGGCTGCGCACGTGCCGTCCGTCGACGAAATGCTGTACCGCCACCGCCACCCGCGGGCGCGGCCAGCGTCCCGGGATCTCGCCCAGCTTCAGGGCATGTTGCCCCGCCGGCAGCGCCAGCGGCTCGGCACGGCCCAGCACGGTGAGCTCGACCTCCCCGGGCAGGTCGGCCGACATTGCTTCCAGGTGGGCGCGCACCGCGGCCGCCACCTGGGCGTGCGGCACCGACTGGCGCGCCGGTGCCGGGCTTTCCGGCGCCAGCAGCGCGGCCAACAGCAGGGGCGCGAGCAGGCTCATCAGCGGCGCAGGTTGTTGATGGTCTCGAGCAGCTGGTCGGCCGCCTGCAGCACGCGGGCATTAAGCTGGTAGGCGCGCTGCGCCATCACCAAGTTGGTCATCTCGTCGACCAGGTCGACGTTGGCCATCTCGAGGTAGCCCTGCTGAAGCTGGCCGAAGCCGGGATCGCCCGGGCGGCCGAAGCCCGGCTCACCGGACGCCTCGTTGGCCGCAAACACGTTCTGGCCTATCGGGTCCAGCGCATCGGAGGCGCCGAACGCGGCGAGCTCCAGCTGGCCGATCACGCTGCGCTCGGGATCCTGGCCCAGCCGCGCGGTGATTTCGCCGTCGCGACCCACCCGCACGTCGAGCGCATCCGGCGCGATCTGCAGGCCCTGCGCCAACCGCATGCCGTTGACCGACACTAGGTAGCCGTCCTGGTCCACGCGGAACTGGCCGGCGCGGGTGTAGACGCGTTCGCCGCTCTCGTTCTCGAGCTCGAAGAAACCTTCGCCCTCGATCGCCAGGTCCAGCGGGTTCTGGGTGGGCCGCAGCTCGCCGGTCCCGAACAGGGTCGAGGTGGACATAACCTGGGTGCCGCCACCGTGGCCGGCGGCGTCAATGGTGCCGGTGGACAGCGCCGCGATCTCGGCGAAGTTGACCCGGCCACGCTTGAAGCCGGGCGTCTGCATGTTGGCGACGTTGTTGGAGATCACGTCGATGTGTTCCTGCTGCGCGCGCAGGCCGGTGGCGGAGATGTAGAGGGCATCGATCACGGTGGGTTTCCTCAGTTGTCGCCAAGTCGGTTGATGCCGACGTCCATGGCCTTGTCGTAGATGGATATCGCGCGCTGCACCGACTCGGCATGCCGGGTCAGTTCCATCAGCTGCACGGTCTGTTCGGCGGCGTCGACGTTGGCGCGCTCCAGCGCGCCCTGGACAACCGTGCCCTGCCAGGCCGCCAGGGCGCCGTCGTAGCCGTAGCCGCCGCCGGGTGCCGCCACGAGGCGCGTGGGCTCGGCCACCTCGACGATCTTCAGCTGGCCGACGGCCTGGCCATTGGCGTGCAGGCTGCCGTCGGCATGGATGCGCAGCGCGTCGGTGTCGGCGAGCTGGATCGGGCCGGCTTCACCGAGGACGCGGTCGCCCCGCGAATTGACCAGATGACCGCCGGCGTCGAGCCGGAAGTCACCCGCGCGGGTGAGCAGCGTGGCGCCATCGCGCTCGACCGCGAAGAAGCCGCGTCCGCGCAGAGCCAGGTCCAGCGGCTGCCCGGTCGGGGACAGCGCGCCATCAACGAGGTCGAGTGCGACGCGCGGCGCCAGCGAGGTGCCGAAGTCGGGCACAACCCGACCGGCGCGGAAGCCGGGCGTGTTGATGTTGGCCACGTTGTGGCTGAGCGTATTCACCGCGCGGACGTCCGCGCTGAGCGATCGGCTGATGGCATCGATGGTGTCTGTCATGGCGCGGGCTCAGGGGCTGGTCTGGACGGCGGAGAAGGAGCGGACAAGGGTGCTGGAGGGCACCTCGTTCACGCCGATCACCGCCACGTAGGGAAGCGAGCGCTGCATCAGGCTGCGCATCGGGCGTCGCAGCGGCGACGGGCAAAGCAGCACCGGCAGCAGGCTCCGACCCATCATCGCTTCGGCCTGGCGGCCGAGGTTCTTCATGAAGCCGTCCATCTGCGCGAGGTCGCTGAACAGGGGTCCGCGCGATTCGCCAGTGCGCTGCGCGCTGAGCAGGCTGCGTTCGACCTCAGGCGCCAGCGTCAGCACGTGCAGTTCGCCCTTGCCGTCGCTCAGCTTCTGGCAGATGGCCGGCCCGAGTCGCTCACGCACACGCTCGGCCAACTCCTCGGGCGATTTCGTGCTGCGGCCGGCATCCACCAGGACCTCCAGCACGGCCTCGAGGTTGCGGATGCTGACCTGCTCGCGCAGCAGCAGCTGCAGCACCTTCTGGATCTCCGAGTACGACATCACGGCCGGCACCAACTCGTCGATCAGCGAGCCGTGCTGGTCACGCAGGCGCTGCACGAGGCGCTCGGTCTCGGCCCGGGTCAGCAGCTCCGGGGCGTGGCGCTTTGCCAGCTCGGCCAGGTGGGTCATCAGGACGGTGTCGGGATCGACCAGCGTGTAGCCGGCGCCGCGCGCGAACTGGCGCGCATCCTTGGCGATCCACTGCGCCGGCAGGCCATAGGCCGGGTCCCGGGTCTCGACGCCGTCCAGCTTGGCGCGGGTACCGCCCGGGTTGATCGCCAGCACGCGATCCATCTGCAGCTCGCCCTGACCGATGCGGCTGCCCTGCACCAGGATCTCGTAGGCCTCCGGCGCCAGGTCCGTGCGCGGGCCGGTCTGCACCTTGGGCAGCACGTAGCCCAGGTCCTGGGCCACCTGCCGGCGCAGGTTCGCGATGCGATCGGCGAGGTCGCCGTCGCTGCCGAGCAGTGCGTTGGCCAGTCCGCTGCCGAAGCGGATCTCGATCGGCTCGATCCTCATCAGCTGCTGGAAATCGTCGGCGTCCTGGGCCTTGCCGGCGCCCTGCCCTGCCGCCGCGGGCTTGGCGGCACCGGCCTCCAAGGGGGCGCCGTCGGCGGCCTCGGCCTTGGCGACGGCGCGCGACGCAAAGTAAACCAGCCCGGCCACCGCAGCCAGCATGATCAGCACCGGAATCTTTGGGAAACCGGGCATCAACAGGATGATCAGCAGCGCGATGCCGACGATCACCAGCGCGCGCGGATTCGACAGCACCTGTCGCGGAATCTCCGCGCCGAGCTGTCCGTCGGCGGCCGTGCGCGTGATGATGATGCCGGTCGCGACCGCGATCACCAGCGAGGGAATCTGGGTGACGATGCCGTCGCCGACGGTCAGCAGCGTGAACCGCTGCACTGCCTCGCCCCAGGGCATGCCCATCTGGGCGATGCCGATCGCGAGGCCGCCGACGATGTTGATCAGGATGATGATGATGCCGGCGATCGCATCGCCCTTGACGAACTTCGTGGCGCCGTCCATCGAGCCGTAGAAGTTCGCCTCGCGCTCGACCAGGGCACGGCGACGGCGCGCCTCGTGCTCGTCAATCAGCCCCATGTTCATGTCGGCGTCGATTGCCATCTGCTTGCCGGGCATCGAGTCGAGCGTGAACCGGGCGGCAACTTCCGCGACGCGCTGGGCACCGTTGGTGACCACCACGTACTGCACCACCACCAGGATCAGGAACACCACGATGCCGACCACGTAGTTGCCGCCGATCACGAACTCGCCGATGGCATTGATCACCCGGCCCGCGTCCGCGCCCTCGAGGATTAGGCGGGTCGCGGAGACGTTGAGCGCCAGGCGCAGCATGGTGACCAGCAGCAGGATGGTCGGGAAGGTCGAGAACTTGAGCGGCGTCTCGGTGAAGAAGGTGACCAGCAGGATGAGCAGGGCCAGGCTGATGTTGAGCACTAGCAGGAAGTCGAGCAGCACCGTGGGGATCGGCATGAACAGCACGATCAGGATGCCCACGACCAGCATGACCAGGGCCAGGTCGCGCTTGGCGGACCACATCTGGCCGAACAACTGCATCACGCGATGCGCTCCTTGAGGTTACCGCCCAGCAGGCGTCGGTAGATGGGGGCCAGCTCGCCGTAGAGCGACTCGGGAACCGGTCCATCGATGTCGCACTCGCGATACAGCGCGCGCGCCAAGGCCGGCGAGTGCTGGATCGGGACGCCCTTGCGGGCCGCCACGCTGCGGATGCGCGCGGCCAGGAAGCCGGCCCCCTTGGCCAGCACGATTGGCGCTCGCATCGTCCGCGGGCGGTACTTGAGCGCCACCGCCACGTGGGTCGGGTTGGTCAGCACCACGTCGGCGTCGCCCACCCGCGGCACGGCGCGGGTCTTCTTGAGCAGGTCTCGGATCAGGCGCTTCTGCTTGTTCTTGACCTCGGGGTCGCCGTCACGCCGCTTGTGCTCATCGCGCAGGTCGCGCCGGCTCATGCGCATCTTGCGGGTGAAGTCGCGGCGCACGAACAGCCAGTCCAGCACCGCCATCAGCGCCAGCACCAGCAGCACGTAGATCGAGGTGGTGACGAAGGCCGACTGCAGCATCTGCGGCAGCCGGGCCGGCAGGCCCAGCGCCACGCCGCCCACCAGGCCCAGCGCCTGCTTGGCGACAAGGAAGCACACCAGCGACAGGAAACCGAGTTTCAGGCCCGATTTGCCCAGCTCCCACAGACTGCGCATCGAGAAGATGCGCTTGAAGGCGTTCGCCGGATTCATGCGCTTGAAGTCGGGACTGATCGGATGGGTCGTGAACATCGGACCCGTCTGCATCACGTTGGCCACCACCGCCACCACCACCATCGCCAGCGCAAGGGGTGTTAGTGCCTGCCAAAGCGGGGCATAGGTCTCAGCCAGCCATGGCAACAGCGCCGGCGAGATTGCCGGCCGGGCACCGGCCAGCTGAAGCGTCGCCCGTGTCGCGTCCGCCGCCGCGACGGCGATGCCGCCCCCCGTAATGGCGACGGTGGCGGCGAAAACTACGGCCACACCGGCACCGACCAGCTCGGCGCTCTTGGCGACCTCGCCCTTCTTCCGTGCCTCGTCGAGCTTGTACTGGGTCGGCTCTTCGGTCTTGTCCTTGTCTTCCTGCGACATCAGCCCGCCCCGAACAAGGCAGGCACACGCTGCAACGAGTCCCGGTACAAACGGCCGATCAACTCGACAGCGAACCACATCGAGAGCGCCAGAAGCGCCATGCCCGCGGCAACCTTCAGCGGCAACACCAAGAAGTAGACGTTGGCCTGCGGCATGGCGCGGGTGACATAGGCCACACCGATGTCGACGCAGAACAGACCCAGCACCACCGGCGCCACGACCATCAGACCCAGCAGAAAGCTCGACCCGAGCAGTCCGAACAGGCCCGCGGGATCGAGCCGGATATCAACGCTACCCAACGGCATCCACTGCGCGCTGGCGACCAGCCCGCTGAACAGTAGAAGGTGCAGGTCGAGCGTGACGAAAAGCACGATCGAGGCCAGCATGAGCGTGTGGCCCATCAACGATTCGGCGCCGCCGGTGCCATTGGGATTGAAAAGGTTCGAGGCGCTCAAGCCCGCCTGCATGTCCACCAGCCAGCCAGCGGTATGCAGCGCGGCGTTCGGGACCATCAGCGCCAGCCCGAACGTCATGCCGATCAGTAGTTCGCCGAGGCCAGCCAGCACCAACCCGAGCGGCAGGCCCCAGTGTGCGGCCGGCTCGGTGATCGGCATCGACAACACGGTCAGCCAGGCAAGAACCAGCAGCAGCGCGATCCGTACCGTCGGAGGCGCCCAGCCCAGCGGTGACAACGACGGCAGGGCCACCACTGGCAGGTAGCGCAGCATCGCGAACACGAACAGTGCGACGAAGGATTGCAGGGCGTCCATCGGCTACAGGGTTCCCGCGAACTCGAACAGGCGTGTGGCGAAGTCCACGGTGACTGCCATCATCCAGCCGCCGGCGACCACGCAGACCAGCACCACGGCGATGACCTTCGGCACGAACGTGAGTGTCATCTCCTGCACCTGGGTGACGACCTGGAGCACGGAAATCACCAGGCCCACGACCAGCGTCACGATCAGGATCGGTGCCGCGACCTTGATCGAGGTCAGCAGCATCTCCGACAGCAGGCGCATGGCGGTGTCGGCGTCCATGCTCAGGCGCGGCTACTGGCGCCAAGGCGGGCGCGTAGGCGACGGGAGAACTCGCGGACGTTGCCGACACCCGAGGGTAGCGCCCCCTGCGCCAGCAGTTCCGACAGCAGGCGCTCGGCCTCTGCGTGCTCTCCGACATCTTCCAGCTGAAGGCTGCGGGCATAGCGGGCGGTGATGCAGCTCGGGTCCAGCCGCAGGGCGCGTTTGATCGCGGCGTCGGCCTCGTCGCTGCGACCGGCCAAGGCCGCAATAAGGCCCAGCCCTCCGTGCGATTCGGCGAAGTTCCTATCCAGCTCGTAGGCGCACCGATAGGAGGCCTCCGCCGCGTTGGTGTCTCCCAGCATCAGCTGGGCCCAGGCCAATGCGTGCCACGTGCCAATGTGATCCGGCATTGCTGCCACAGCGCGCTCGAGGGTGGCTCGCGCTGGTTCCAATTGCTCGCGCAACATCTGTAATTGCCCGAAGCCGGACAGGGCACGACCGGAGTTCGGGTGCCGAGCCAGGACGCGCTCGAAGGCAGCCCCGGCCGGCCCAAGCTCGCGCCGCCACAGCGCGGCGGTACCGGCAACGAGCAGGGCTTCATGCTGATCCGGATGAAGGGTCAGGCAATCTTTGGCATACGCCTCGGCGGCGCTGGTGTCGCCCTTGTCCAGGGAGGCGAGCGCCCGCAGCCCGAGCGCGACTGGGTGCTGCGAATCGGCGGTCAAAGCCTGGCCCAAGGCGAGCTCGGCACTGGCATAGTCCTGGTCCCGGAGCGCGACGCGCGCGCGCAGCACCGCCAATTCTGGCGTATCGCCAGACCTCGCCACGGCGGCTTCCAATGTGGCACGCGCCCCACCGGTATCCAGTTGGCAGAGCTGGGAGAATGCCAAGTCATGCCAGAGGGCGGGATTGGCGTGGCCGTCTTGCGTCAAACGCTTGAAGCCGGCCTCGGCGGCCGCGTAGTCACCATGAATCAGTGCATAGCGCGCCAAGCGAAAGCGAATTCCCAGCGAAGCTTGGATCGCGGCCGGCGCCCCCATCAGCACCGCTTGCGCACCCGTGTAGTCAGCGATGGCAAACATCGCGTCCGCCAATTCGCACAGCAGTTCGGGGTTGGACGGATCCGTAGCCAGAAACGACTGCAAACGTTCAATTGAGGACATCAAATACCGCCCGGACCGAAACTGGTTCAACACTCGCCCGTGCGACTAAACAAGTCGCTTTCGGGCGGGACTGTGGGATTGTCTAGGCTATCTGGGCCGAAAACGGGCTCGGGCGTTTGCGACTGAGGCCATGGGTCTCAAACCACACATTTTTCCCTTCGGGTGCAATCGCCAACTGCGGCGGCGATGCTTCCCGTTCCCCGTTTCCGACCCATCTAGGCTTCCCCGGGCCGGACTCTATTTTCTGGTCTCGGATGCTGTCAACGCTAAGTGGAGATGACAAGTTGCGTAGATTTTCGTGTGAAGTCTCTATATCGCAAGGGTTGCCGAGAGTTACTTCCCGCCCCGTTTCTCTTTGAGAATCATCACCGTGCGATGCTTGCTAGCGGCCTTTTTCACGTCATGCGTCCGCTACTGCAGGACGCTCTTCACGGAGACGTGAGAAATTTTCGCGGTTGTTTAGGGCCGATGATCTAGACCCATCCCTTGGGCGCGATGGCTTGTTCGAACAAATCTGAAACAACACTGCTTGATGGTGGTCTAAGCCTTAGGCTACTTGCTGGGCGTGGGGGCTTGATCAAACGTCGATGCTGGTTAATGTCGACCAAGTCACTGGCGCTAACCATCCAATCCGCGGCGGCCAGCCTGCTTGTAATCTGCAACGGCAATTCCCTCGAGAGCTAGAAAGAACTCATGCTCCTCTCGTCCAGCTGGGCTTGTCTCCCAACGCTAATGAAGATGGGCTCATTAATGACATATCCATCCTGCTGCTTTTTTATCGTTCCGCGAATGATGGTTCCTCGCTTCCGCATCTCGTGCAAGTCATCTTCATTGCCATTCAACAGATGGACAGGGTCCTTTCGACCGCGCACCCAGATGGCGACATAACCATCGTTTATCGCTCCAACACCACAAATCGGACCATCGACATACGTCGCCTTGATCTTGGTCTCTTTGATTGAACTTGCTTCCGTTCTCGAGATCGTCGGTATTTCCAGGGTTGTGCATTCGAACTTGAGTTGCACCTGAAGGTTGAGTTCATGGATTCTCGAGAATGCGTCGTGGACCTGGACCCATCCCTTGTTGATCCCAAGTTCAGCAGCGAGCTTGGGCGTCGGCTGTCGTGCGTTGTTCCTTATTGTTTCCACCTGATGGATATGGTCGGCGAACCAAAGGCGCCGCGGGTCATCCGTCTCCCGGACCAGGTCGACTTGCCCGTTGGCCTCCCAAATCGTGTCGATTTGGTAGCTTCCGTCTGCTCCACAAGGAGTCTCGACCTTCCGTTGACCACCGACCCGTCCTTTCAATGAAGTGGCGAGATCGACGGTGGCTCTCAATGCCTCCGGGTGCTCGATGAGTCGTGATTCATCGTCGAAACGCACTGCGGCGCTTCTGACTACAAACGTTGCGTTCAATGAATGGGGAGCGTTCCCGATCTTCCGGTTGGTTCTATTGCTGGGCATGCTGCACGTCCTCGGCTCTTGTCCTGCGTAGGCAAGAGCTTAGACATCGTTGTTCAATCCATCCGATCCAACCGCCGCGTTTTACGCGCCGGTTGGACGGTTTTGAGCAGGCGCACCGACTTGGCCCAGGGACGTGCCTCAGCATGAGCAAGCATCCCGAGCCATCCGTAATCCGATTAATCTCGCCGACGGGGTGTACCGCTGGGTCGGGCGCGCGGGGGCCTGCCGGGCCGGAGACGGGTCAGCTCGGCCTGGAACTGGGCAATGAAGTCAGATAGGTCCACGTCCATCGCCTGGCAAATCTCCCACAGCTCAATCACATCCAGTCGGCGCACGCCCCGCTCGACGTCGCTTAGGAATGTCTGGGATTTCCCGATCGACTTGGAGACATCCACTTGGGTCAGGCCCGCCCGCTCCCGGGCATCCCGCAGCATCGTGCGCAGGACGGAGTTCTCTGTTCTGTAAAGAGTCTTGGCCATGGTCTCGCCGATTCGCGAGACTCACGCTATATTCGGATTTCCTATATTCGATTTTCGCGAATAGTGGGGTGGGGAACGGTAGGCCGCCAATCAAGTTCGGCTCGAAACGGCCGCGACCACATCCTCATCAGTCTCCGACCCATTCATGAGAGGGAACCATGGGCTACTCGATCTACCACTGGATTGTCATCGGTCTCATCCTGCTCGTGGTGGCCGGCCCGACTATCATCAGAGCCAGGCTTTACACTCATGAGCATTACCAACGCGACCATCCCGGCTGTGTGAAGCAAGGACGAGTGACGTGCCGTCACTGCGGAGGCGCATCGTTATGGATGAAGCGAAAGAACTTCTTCGTAGGGAAGGGCTGGGCGCACACGTGCCGCACCTGTGGACAGGAGTTGTACTACAGCGGCTAAGTCGCTTCGCTGCCTGCGCCGGCTGACCGATCGCCGGCGCCGGTCGAGGCTTACGAAGTCATTGGTGCTGACCGCAGCCAAACCCGGGTAGCTGGCCACCTACGCTTGCGACACAAAGCGGTCGCGGCATATTGGCCAGCTTGGCGCTATGCTGTTAAGCGCGCCGTTAACATGGGCAGGAATGTGACATGACTGACTTTACTTCTGACGCAGTTGAGCTGCTGACCTATCTTCTGCCCGGCTTCACGGCTGCTTGGCTCTTCTATGGCCTCACATCCCATCAAAAACCGACTCAGTTCGAACGGGTAGTGCAAGCGCTTATCTTCACGTTCGTCATTCAGGTTTTGCTTCAACTATTGAAGGGGCTCTTAATCTCTATCGGAAGCATATTCACTGTTGGAGTTTGGAGCGACGTTATTGAACTGAGCGGGTCATTTTTGATCGCAATTGCTGTTGGTGCGATTGTTGCCTACTTCACCAATAGCGACTCTTTTCACAAGCGGCTACGACAGCTTGGCTTTACGTCTCGAACATCTCATCCGTCAGAATGGTTCTGCGCGTTTACCGACCACGTAACCTACGTGATTCTGCACTTGAAAGACGGGCGTAGGCTCTACGGCTGGCCAAAGGAATGGCCGATTGATCCACAGCGAGGCCAGTTCTATATTCAGGTGCCAAGCTGGATTGACGTGGATGGAAAAGCGATCGACCTTCCCCAACTAGATGGGGTGTTGATTCATGTAGAGGATGTCGATTGGGTGGAGTTCATGCGCCATGATGAGAAAACAAGATGACAAATGATAGAAAGGATCGCTACGAACCAACCGACCGAAAGGGGTCAAATCCACCACCGCCCGGGCGAGACAGAAACGCCAATACCAACCCCCCGCCCACTCAGAGCAAGCCGACTCCGCCGCCTAACCCTCCGCCGACACGGAAATGAGCGTGGCCAAAAGCCCCCAGCGCTTCGAGTTTCTTAGGCACGTTCACATTTTGGAGCGACGCTAGCGGCTGCTTTTGGCCGATCCTTGTCCTGACGCCAAGCCAGGTCCAAGACCCGAGGCGGACGTTCGGCCCAGATGGGAAGCCCTACCCAATCCAAAGACCGAGATTGTCTCGGTCAGTCAGAGCGGGGGCCTTGGAATCCGGGTTTACGACGGGTGCTTTTACCGGACAACCGCGCCCGAGAGTTCCAGCGACCCAGGGGAAAATTTCAGAGTGCTGCATCGAGCTTCAAGTCCTTTTTGTCTGCCTTGATGGAAGAAAGGTTAGAGGGGCCCCTGATTTAAGTCACCGCCTCACAACCACCAAGCCAACTGTGACGGGGACCTGAAGATATATCGAGGTGCGTGGCTTGGACTAATTGCCCAGTGGCTGCGGCTTAATTCTGCCGTTCGGCCGGAAGTATTGTTCTCGACATCGGAGCTAGATCTCGCCCACTGCGTTGACATCGTTTCTGGCCATCTGAAACTCAGGCTCTAGCATGTCGCTACAACCCCACCGCTGGCGTCGCGCCCCACAAATAGTCGGGAGCGAGAATCTTTCTCAGAGCTGGCAGCTTCTGGGCGATTGCTGCCCCGGTCATTTGGGACTAGCGTTAGTCACATCATCATTCAGCATGACATAACTCCGGCCACTCGATTTTGCTCAGGCGTTGGACGGAGCTGTGCGGACATTCCGAGTCAATAGCCATATCCGACTGCGCGTAATGGAGAGACTCCAGTGACAGACAAGAAGGTGGTCTTTGTTGCTTTCGCAATAGAGGACAAGAACTCTCGAGACCTACTGAAAGGGCAGTCGCTTCACGTAAGGTCCCCCTTCGAATACGTAGATATGTCGGTGAAGGAACCCTACGACTCAGAGTGGAAAGACCGTGTCAGGACTCGAATTCGTCGATCCGATGGCGTGATTGCTTTGGTGAGCAAGAACTCCCTTTCATCAAGCGGCCAAAGATGGGAGATCGCCTGCGCCAAGGAGGAGAAAGTTCCTTTGCTCGGGATCTGGATCTACCAGGATGATCGCACCGCTGTTGAAGGCGTTCGCACGATCACATGGACTTGGGATGGGATCGCGAAGTTCATCGACGGGTTATAGGGAGTCTCAATGTGCGTATCGCGTTGATCGTCGGCATTAACTACTACCAGAATGGTGGGGCACTGTTTGGATGCGTGGACGATGCCCACGCCGTGAAAGCAGTGCTTGAGAGGCATGACGGCGGCGGCGTAAACTTCGACTGCAAATTGTTGACCGGAACAGGACCCACTGACGCTGTGACACGTCGCGAACTTCGCGACAGTATCCAGCAACTGTTTGCGGTAGATGCAGATATCGCTCTCTTCTATTTCGCTGGCCACGGGCACATTGAGGCAACTGGCGGGTACCTTCTCGCCTCAGACTCTGCACGGGGGGATGAAGGAATCTCGCTTTCCGATGTGCTAGTGCTAGCGAACCAGTCCAGGGCGCGCAATAAAATCATCTTTCTCGACAGCTGCCATTCCGGGATAGCGGGCACTCCGCCTGGCCAAGGAAACCTAGCGACCTTGGCAGAGGGCGTCACTGTCCTGACTGCCTCAACCGCAGAGCAGTACGCGACTGAGAGGGATGACCGGGGCGTTTTCACGACTCTTCTTGTCGACGCCCTAAATGGAAGCGCCGCCAATCTCACCGGAGACATAACTCCCGGCAGCATCTATGCACACATTGATCAGTCACTAGGCGCCTGGGAGCAACGGCCGGTATTCAAGACTAACGTTAAACAGTTCGTCTCATTGCGGGAGGTCTCCGCACCGATCTCGCGAGAGGAGCTGCGCCGACTCGTCGAGTTCTTCCCTGCGCCGGGAGCGGAGTTCCGGCTGGATCCTACTTTCGAGCCAGAACTTAAGGGTCGCGACCCTGGAATGCCGGATCCAATCCCCGAGAATACGCGGACATTCGGAACACTCCAGAAGTACAACCGCCTGAATCTACTCGTTCCGGTGGGTGTGCGTCATATGTGGAATGCGGCAATGGAGTCGAGGTCATGCAGGCTCACTGCACTTGGCGAGCACTATCGGCGCCTAGTCGAGAAAAACCGTATCTAGGCGCATATTCCGTCCAGCGATGCGTTCAACCGGTCCGCTGTGAGATGCGTTCGTTTCATTTGTCTGTTGCCGCAAGGCAAGCGCCAAACGCGATTTCTCCTGCCGCGACTTGACGATCGCTGCTAGCAGGAAGCGGAAGTCGGCACCCCCCTCCCGCAGAGATACCAGTCGCCGCTGTCCCAGCGGGCTGGCTCAGTCAATACCAGAATCACTTGTCAGCTCCTACTGACGCAACGGTAATAGTCGACCAGCACCAGCACTTCGCGGAGCGGATTGACCAAGACGACGCGTTGAACAGCGCTGTTCGGTCGGCTATCCGGCCGTCTTCACGGCCTCCGAAAAGAAGCACTTGGCAACACGTACGAGGGGCCGAGCCAAGCACTGGCAAGGAATTGAACAAGGGGTCGAGTGAGGGATTCCCAAGATCTTCGTGCTGGGTAGTTGGTGCTGGCTGGTGAAGAGCATATGCTGGCTCTGTTGAATTGGAGGCGATGTAATGGAACCAATCTCGGGTTTCGCGACCATCGTTGCTCTTCTGTCCGACTTCAACGCGTCTAGGCGAGGCGCGGCAGCCGCGACTGTTGAAGAGTTCAAGTCTTGGCTAGCTGAGAATCGCCATTCGCAGATTGTCGATTCCTTGGAGCAAAACGCAGCAAGCCTTCGAAGTATCAAGACGCTATTGCACGAGGATCGCCGGACGCTTGGAGCCCAGTTCCAGATGCTCGATCAGCAGCTCGCCAAGCTTGCGTCCGGGCTTGAGCTGTTTAAGCCATTGGCTAGTGCGCTTCGTCCTGGCGGCGGACTGTCCGGGCAAGCGCTCGAGTGGCTAGAGCAGCTCGATTCTGCGGGCGCGAGCAAGTTCCTGAAGGGCGGAGGTTTCAGCGGAACCTATCTCGCGATGATTGACGGTTCTGGAAAGGGAAACATGACGATCTCGGAGCCGCGGTTCGTTGAGTCGGACCTTGATGACCTTCTCGAGCTCGGCTTGGTGAAGGGCATCGGCACCAACGGAAGGTCCGAACTGATGTACGCGTTCTCGCGCAGTGCTGCCGCGTTGGTGAAGGCTCGGCGGGACTCGGTGCGTGAACCGCTGGAGTAGGGAACTGAGTAGGGAGCTTCAAAGAACTGACCTGAGACGATACGTGTAGCCATTCGGATAGTGAGTTCTCTACCCTTCGTTCTGTGTATGGTTGTCGCAGTCAGGTGCTCATTCGGGTTGCGCCAGACGATCTACGATCCATGCAACCGACAACGCCCAGCGAAGTCCCGGCCATGCACCGTAGGTGACTTTGGCACCGAAGGTTGGAGTGACGACAGTAGCCCCCTCATTTGATGGCCGCCTACTCGCCCCAAAACCGATGCTCTCCAAGGCCTCAACCAGCTGATCAATGGTCGATTCCTTGAAGAGGACGCATCCGTTATCTTGTGGTTGCACCAAGGCGTAGTCCACCCACTCTCGTGCAATTCGCTGCAGTCGTGAGTCTTCCCGCTTAACCATCTCCTTCAGTCGGCAGGCCACCGCGGTGTTTCGCGGTGCTCTGAGGAATTCGGAGCGCCTTTCCGCTGGGATGCGGAGTCGCAGGCACAGGTCTCGCCCGGCATCTAGAATGCTCCGTACCGTCGTTACTCCCATCCCGGCCTGTTCGGCAAAAGTCTCGATAGCCTCGAAATCTTCGCCGCACATGAGCAGGCCTGGGATCACCTTGCCGACGGAGGTCCAAGAAAGCTCCGACTGGTATGGGCGGTAGTTGGGAGGATCTCCCCAAGTGCCGCCCTCCCAGTGTGCAGCGGCAATCTTGATCGCAGCTGCCAAGCGCCTGCCAGGATGGAGGTCGCCACTGTTGCGCTTCGCCACTCGATGCCATCTTTGATCCAGACGATTCAAGCTCAATCCGCCATAGTGAGCGATCTCAACCCGCGACGGAGCGAGGCCGACCGCGCCCTCGGGGTTCGCATAGGTTGTCGGATCGGCGAGGTAAGAGGCGATCGGTGTGCTGATCTGGGCGTGGCCAGACGCACGCATTGCCCGGCCGACGTCTCGCGCCAGGGGTCGCGCCGAGCCTTTAACGCTCGCGTGGCGATGCTGTATCCGCCGCTTTCGCAGCCAGTAGCTCCGACCATTGGCTTGGCCGGTGGCCCACTTCGCGAGATCACTTATGCGACTCGTGACCGCATACAGCGGGAATCGAACCCCATGTGGCGCATTCGGCTTCTGGAATAACGGGATTTGGTGGATGGACGCCTTGTCGCTACGACTAAGCATTACGTCATGCCACCGTACGAACCAAGGTCGATGTTCCTGCCAAAGAGGCCCTTCCAGCCTTATGAATCCGGCGGAGGTCCTGGTCTTCACGGATGCGAACGGTCCGCTGGTTTTAAGGTGGATGTAGTCCGCCTGCGGAAATAGGTGGATGTCCCCGAGCGTGAGCCCGTACACTGACCGCGGTCGGGCGCTCGACGACTCCATCAAGAGGGCAGCAGCCAACTGGAGTTCGCGCAGGCGCTGCTCTACCGGATCATTCTGGTGGTCCCCCGCCGGGGACGCGTTGGCAGCCAATACGGCTACAAGCCTCGTGACTTCAGTGTCCGTCATGACGGCGGGATCGTGACCCTGCATCTTGCCGCCGTCGAAAAGGAGCTTGACGCGCAACCAGTCAGGCGATGACACCCCGTGCCGAAGCTGGGCGAACTGGAGGAAGTCCGCCGCCTCGGCCAATTGATCAGCCCGTACGTTTGGATCCTCGCCTTCAAGCGCAACGAGCAGGCATGCGGTGACGTGCTCCTCTGTCATTTGGGACATGTCCTGTTTCGCCGGCACTGCGGCGATGACCCGAGTCAGCCTGTTGTACTTTCCATAGATGGTTTGGATCTCCAGACCCAGTCGCTTCTTCCCCTTGCGCTGCGTCATGAGGTGATGCACGAACTCCATTACGACCCGCGTTACGCACGGTACGGCGTCCTGTTCCTCCAGCTCCCCTGACACCAAGGGAAGTAGCTGATGGTGGCGATGCTCAGCTGGCTTTGCTTCCTTGCCGCTGATCTTCCCTTGGTAATCGGGATTGAACAGCTCCATGATCTTCTTCAGGTTCATGCGAAGCGCAGGCGTTGGTCGCCCGGATTTGCGGATTCGGCGAGTCAGCGAGGGAGCGTCGTCCTCCTCGTCCGGACCTGTCTGCGGCCCGGAGCCCTCTGACGCTACCTCGCCGATGGTTACCTCGTCGTCGGATGACGCGGCGCGCATCGCCGTGACCGTGGCGGGGACCAAGATGCCTTGGCTCAAGAGACGCTGTGGTCCTTCCAATTCCACCGCCCCCGCGACCTGTAGCGTCTCGAACATGTAGTCGAGGGCCTGCTTTGGTTGAAGACTGCCGCACAGGCTGGGCATCCGATCCAGGAGGAATCGACCGATACCTTCGCCTTGGCTGGCTGCGAGTTCGTTCAAGGCCACCGCCGATTCTGGCAGGGCGCATATCCGCGAACACAACAAGGCGATGACGCCGCTCGCCGCAATGTGTCCGTGCCCGAAGGGCAAGCGAAGCAGCCATGGCTTGCGAAGACTTGCCGTAGCACCTGGCAGCGCGCATGCAACCCGCAAGGCCTCGGCGAGCTTCCTGTGCCGCGTATGCGCCGCGATGGCCAGGACAGTGAGGATGGCGAGCGTTCGGGCCCGCCCATCCGTCGAGCCCTTGTTGAGAGCGCTGACTACTCCCAAGAGCGCCTGTCTCAGCGCATCTGCATGGGTCGTGGCCAGGCCGATGCCGGGAATGAAGGGGCTAGGGTCGCCTGCAGGGCCCATATGGACGAGGCGAGGCAAGTATTCAACTCTGCAAACACCGGTCTTTGCGGCGCGCCGTAGCAACGTCGTGAGTACCCTGGCGGCGAGATGGCGCTGGATTGGGTCCCGCTCTTCAAAAGGAGCAAGGAGGCCATCGATCACGTGTTCCGCCAAGATTGGCTTGGCATCGTTCGTGGTTCTGGCCAAGCGCCACTGGCGAGGGCCTTTGCCCTGCTCCAGCTGCAATGGGAGCTTCTCCTGCTCAAAAGCCCTCGCCAAGGTGTCGATGACTTTCGGTAGGACCTCCTCACGCCGCGACGCCAAGTCCTCCTTCAGGGCTTGGATCCTGCCTCGGTGCTCATTGTCGTGTTCCATCTTCGCCCGGTCGAACGAGCGAAGCGGGTGCATGTCCAGGATCGAGTCGGGAGCCTTCGGGACCATGCCCCCTTCCCAGCCGACCGACAAAAGCCATCCATCGATGATGGGAGCGAGCTCCGGGCCAAGTGAGCGCGGCGGATATGGGGAAGCGTCCGATACCGCATGGACGTCGCTGGCAATCCAACCCATCTGGAAGTATCGGAGCTCGGGGTCCACGCCGGCGCGTGTCAGGGCAAGGTTCAGACCATGCCGGTGCAGGTTCTGCTTTTCTCGCCAAGGGCCTGGCAAGCGATTGCACAGCTCCGGCATGTCCAGCCGCGCAACGCTGCCGTCATCCAGGACGGTGCAGAACAGGGGCAGTTCGGACCGGAGGATCTGTGTCACGACACCCCTTGCGTGGGCAAGTTCCTGCGACCTGCGGATTTTTTTCAGACTGGCGACGTAGGCCTCGACCGCTCCGATGAACCTCCGGCCAGTGGCCACGAGCCGGGTCAGTCGGGCCGGATCGGACTGTTTGTCCCGAACCAGGGCCATGGCCGCGGCCGGAAGCAGGTCCGCCAGCCTGAACTCGGCAACTCTTTGGGTCGGGCGCTGGCCCGTGCAGAGGATGAAGTGCACCGCCAGGCAGTCGCGCTGAGCCCTCAGCAGTTGCAAGAGTTCACCAGCCCTCGGACGACCGCGAGCCCTCTTCGCCGCCTTTCCCAACCGTTCCCAAGCCGCTGCATAAGGTTCCCGCGTGGGCCTCGCCCGGCTTCCAAGCAGGTAGTCTGCCTCTACGGCAGGCCGATCGCCTCCCGCCTGCACGCCGACCATCGGGGCGTTGAGCCGCTCAACGCATCGCAACAACGACCCCGCCGTGTGGCCCGCGTAATACGTGGGGGCCGCGCTCCCCCCGAAGGTCTCGCCAAAGGCCAGCTGCGCGGCATCAGGCCCGAGCTCCGCAACCAAGCCCGCCACGATCCGTTGTCGGAAGCTCCCGGTGGAAAGGGAGCTCCCCGGCCAGACCTCCTTGATGGTCGTAGCCAGCACTTTCCGTGGATCCTTCGATCCCAGGATCAATAGGGTTCGGTTCGGGTCCCCCGAGGCCTCCCTGGCTGCAAGAAGCGATGAAGCCATCTCGATGAGCTTCTGCGAAAGCGGCATGAGGACGTCGCCGCCCACGGCCGCCCACTCGCCCGCCAGGTTGGCCTTCGGATCGAAGGAGCCCGGGGGGCGCGCTTCAGGGCGCCGAAGCACCGAATTCTCGACATCCAGTGCCAGCAGGACACCGTTGGTCTGGCGACCAAACGCCACGGATCCCACCTCCCCGTCCGCGACGCCCGCCTCGAGGGCCAGGAGAGTGGCTACGCGACACTGGGCAGCTTCCAGATCGTGGTCCGTCAACGATTGTTCCGCCCCACGGACGACGGTCTCCCACAGAAGCTTCGCCATCGCCGAGGGGAATATGGAGTCGGGACTGCGGACTAGCTCTTTTATGCCTCGGCCACACAGTTCACTCGACAGGGCCTTTGCCTTTCGGGCCAGCACGGGGAAATGCTCCGGATTCCCACGCACGGGTTCCCAGACCTCGATCGGATCATCATCGGGGTCTTCACCGCCGCCGGGACCGAACGTGACCGGAACCGCACTGGGGCCAGACAGGGGGCTGGTCCCCCCGTCCTCGCCGATCACTGGAGTCGTCGACGAAAGAAGGGACTGGACCGCTTCCCGGAGCCCGTTGCGCCACGCACGGTCGAACCCGCCATGCCCGATGACCGCCTTCCCATCGGCAGACTGCCCGCCGAGGGATGCGATCCTCCCGACCAGGGACGGAAGTCCGTTGCAGTCGCCCAATGGCCAGGAGATGTTTCCCTTGCCACCCGTCCTGATGCCGCGGAGCCACTCTCCCAAGGCTTCGACGAGCTCATCGTGCCCTTGCGTGAGCTGAAGCTCCAACGCTAGCCAGGCGAGGGTGCGTTGAAGCGAGGAAACGTCCTCCTGCTCCCAGCCCAGGAGCGCCGTCGCCAACGGATAGTCGGCGACGAAGCCCCTGGTCGGCGGGACGGGCCCCTCCGCGTTGCCGAGCTGATGGCCATGGGCCATGCTGAACGCCAGAGCTCGCCGGAAGACACGCTGATGCTTGGGCGGTGAGGCGAGCACCGATGCGAGCGCCGCTGCAAGCGCCGGCTCCCAACTTCGCAGCGCCACCCGTATGTAGGCAAGGTGAGCCTTACGGGGAGGCTCAGCGGTCGTCGTTCCGTGCGGGTCGACTGGGACGGAATTGATGGAAAGTACTCACACCGTGGGGCCGAGCTTGTGCCCTATATTCGAAATTAACTTACGCGGTGTCAAGCGACGTTGAGCACCATTGCGCGGTGAGGTGTAAGTGAGTTTTGTATTTTATTAACATTATTCATCAACTGATTGCCGTGGTCTAATCCTGAATCTCGCCATATAAAATCTTCTTTCACGTCTTTTACAGTCCACCCTCCGAAGGCAAGGGTCACAGGTTCGAATCCTGTCGGGCGCGCCACTTCAGTCCCTGTCCACCCGGGACCCCGCTTCGCCCCCCCCTTCCTGCTCCCGGCCCCGCGGCCGCTGGCACGTCTTCACGCCTTCCTGCGTTCTCTGGATCAGCGCTCCCCGTCCCGGGGCCGCGCCTTGCCCGACCCTCCAGAGGACCGCCCCCATGAAGCACCGTCTACTGATCCTTGCCGCCTCCTGCCTGCTCAGCACCAGCGCACTGGCCGCCACCGGCGACTGGAGCGGCTGGTACGTCGGCATCCATGCCGGCCACGCCAGCGGCGACGCCGACACCCGCCCCACCCTGGGCGGCGCCTGGTCCAGCGAGTCGCAGGCCCTGCGCGACGAAGTCGTCGATGGCTGGTCCGCCAGCTTCGACCCGAGCGACAGCACCTACGGCGTGCAGATCGGCATGCTGCACCAGTTCGCCAACGGCTTCGTCCTGGGTGGCGAGCTCGACCACAGCCAGCTCCACTTCGAGGAAAGCCGCGCCACCGGCCCGGTGCCCACGACCACCTTCCCGAGCCTGAGCTACGACTTCGGCAACACCCTGGACGCGGACTCGAAGCTGTCGCTGCGCGGACGGTTCGGCTACGCCAGCGGCCGCCACCTGTTCTACCTCACGGGCGGCTGGGCGCGGGTGGACGTCGATGCCGTGGCCACGGTCGCCAGCAACGGCAACTACCTCAAGCGCGGCGCCGCCAGCGAATCGCTCGACGGCACCGAGTTCGGCGCCGGCTACGAGTTCGACTTCGGCAACCAGTGGTCGCTGCGCGCCGAGTACCTGCGCACCAACGTCGACGACCTGCGCTTCGACACCGCCTACGTGGCGGGCAGCGCCTTCGTGGACCCGCCCTACACCGAGTCCTTCCGCCAGGACCTGGACTTCGACGCGTTCCGCATCGGCCTGAGCTACCGCTTCTGAGCCTTGGGCGCCGCCGCGGCCGGCCGCGGCGGCGTCACTCCTACGAGGGCGCCTCGACGGTATAGCCGCGCGCCTCGAGCGCCTTGAGGTAGCCGCGCTCGCCCACCACCCGCGCCATCGGCAGCACCGCCACGCTTTCGGCGTGGGTGGCCAGCGCCTTTTCCGCGGCCTGTAGCCAGGCCGCCTCGACCCGCGCCGGCAGGTCGCTGAAACCGCTGCGTTGCGCCAGGCCACTGCCCAGCAGCGCGTCGGTGCAGGCCTTGGCGTTGTCGGCATAGGGCAAGGCCTCCAGCGCGGCCAGGTCGCCGATGGCCCAGGCGTTGGCGCGGCTGGCCAGGGTGTCGAGGTCGTTCTCGACCTGGTCCAGGGTCTTGCGGAAGCAGGCGAGGTCGTCGATGCCGCTGGCGCGGAAATCCTTCAGCGCCGCCTTGGCGTCCTCCACCACCAGCGACACCTCCGGCTGCTCCACCGGCACGTCGGCGCGGCGCGCGGCGCGGCGCACCTCGCGGCCAACGACATCCCGCCAGGACAGGTCGGCCCGGTCGAAGGCTTTCTCGCGCAGCTCCTGCGCCGCGAGGAAGGGCCGGCGCTTCTCGACGCCGCGGTCGCGGCCGAGGTAGATCGCCTTGAGCCGCTGCCAGCGCGCGTAGTCGGCGGCAGGCAGCACGTCCTGGAGCAATTCGCCATCCGGGTTGTTGCGCGCCTTCAGCAGCGACGGCACCAGGAACAGGCCGCCCAGCGCGGCGCCCTCGGCGGCCACGCTGACCTTGGGCGGCAACAGCAGCACGCCGGACGCGGCGATGCGGCGCTCCACGTCCCGCGAATTCCACGCCATCCGCTTGGGCAGCGGGGCCAGCGTGCCCAGCACCCACAGCACCCGGCCATCGCGCGACACCTTCCACAGCCCGGGTCCCGGCTGCGCGCCGGACACGACGATGGTGTCGAGCACGACGGTGTCGGGCGGCATGGCCTCGTCAGCGTCAAGGGTGTCGGCCGCGGCGGCGGATGGCGCGGGATCGGACGGGGCGGCGGCCACCGGGGCGCAGCAGGCCAGCAGCAGCGGCAACAGCCAACGGGGCGTCATGCGGTGTCCTTCGCGTGGGGGGAACCGCGAGTCTAGTCGGACCCTCGCCTTGCGCACCGGCGGAAAGGCAGGGCCCCGTCCCCGCGTTCAGTCGCCGGACACGTCGCCGTCGACGTAGTACCAGAGGCCGTCTTCGCGCACGAAGCGACTGGTCTCGCACAGTCGCCCGGCGCGGCCGCCGCCCTGGCGGAAGCGCGCGACGAACGCGACCGTGGCGCGGTCGCCGTCGGCGACGTGGCGCTTCACGTCCAGGCCCAGCCAGCGCAGCGGCGGGTCCTGCGCGAAATCGAGGGCCGGCGGGCGGGTACCGGCGTGCCAGGTGGCCAGCAGGTACTTCGCATCGGCGAGCGCGTAGGCGCTGTAGCGCGAGCGCATCAGCGCCTCGGCATCGACCGCGGCGGCGCCCGCATGCAACGGACCGCAGCAGCGCGCGTAGTCGCCGCGGCCGCAGGGGCAGGCGTCGGGCGCGGCCATCGGGTTCAACCCTTGCGGGCGTCGACGATCAGGCGGGCGACGTGGGCATCGCCCTTTTCCAGCAGCTCGACCGGCGTGAACTGGAAGCCGGTGAGGACCATCGCCTCGCCGACGCACCACTCGCGCTGCTCCTTGCTGAGGGTGGCGGCGCCGGCGGCCACGGCGCCCAGCAGCTCGGGCGTGGGCACGGTGTCCTGGGGTTCCGGTGCGCGCTTGGCGGCGGCCGCGGTGGGGACGCCGGCGGCCACCTTGTCGGCCTCCGACTTCAGCCAGGCCAGGCGCGCCAGCGCGACCGCCAGGCGGTCGCCGCTGTCCTTGAGCCTGGGCACGGCCTTGGCCACCGCACCCAGCAGCGTGTCGTGCTCCGCCGCCAGCGCCTGCCGCGCCTGTTCGCCGGCGTCGAGCTTGCCCTGCAGTTCGGCCAGCGCGGCCTGCAGCTGCAGGATCTCGGTGGCCGGGTCGACCAGGGTCTTGGCCTCGAGCAGGCGCATGACCTTGTCGCCGAGGCGGGTGTAGATGGCCGGGTCGCTGAACTTGAGGTCGCGCGCGGCGGTCTGCCAGGCCAGCGCGACCTGGCTGACCGTCTGGGTCTTGCCGGGCGCCGCGCTGGGCGCGGCGTCCTGGCTGGCGCCGGCGAGGGCGGCGCTGGCGTTCGCGGTGGACTGGGCCTGGATGGCGAGGTCGAGGCGCTCGCAGAGCTCGGACTTCTGGAAATCACGCGCCTGCTTGCGCAGTTCGATGCGGCAGTCGATCAGCAGGGAGCGGAGGTCCTTCATGCCCGCATTCTATGCCCGCCCGCCGCCTGCGCGCCTACCGGGCCAGCAGGAAGTTGAGCAGGTTGTTCTGGAAGTAGGGGTTCACCGACAGCTGGTCGTGGCGCTCGCACAGGAAGAAGCTCTGGGCCAGCGGGAAGAACCGCCCGGGCTGGCCGGGGATGTCGGGCAGCCCGCGCCCGAGCTGCGACTCGCGGGTCACCAGGCCGTCGCCGGGATGCAGCATCAGGCGCGCGTAGTCGACGCCGGGCACGCGCGCCTTCACCTCCTCGGGGCGGACCACCAGGCGCTCCTGGTCCCCGTCGCGATCAAGCACCGCGTAGGCCGGCGTCAGGCTGCAGTCGCCGCCGAACACCGCCACTTCGATGCCATTGGCCCGCATCGGTGCGCTCAGCGCCAGCTGGAAACGCTTGGCCCGCGCCAGGTGGCGGACGAAGAAGCCCTGCAGCTCGGCCATCTCCAGCGCCCCGGTCTGCGGGTCCGGCGCGCCCGCCATCACCCGCGCCTCGACCTCGGGCGAAAACACCGACCAGCGCCGCACGCGCCAGGCGTCGGCGTCGTAGATGTCGAAATCGATCGGATGGCCATCGGGCGACAGCACCACCTTCGACTCGGGATGCGGCAGCGCCTCGAACGGGGTGGCGAAGGTGGCCAGCACTTCCACCGGCACCGTCCGCCAAGCGACCTTGAAGCCCTGCTGCAGCCGCTCGAGGCTGGTGACCGCACCCAGCGACGGCGTGCCCAGCATCACCACCCGGCGCACCCGGTGCGCGCCCTCGTCCCAGGGCGTGAACACGGCCTGGTCGAGCACGTCGGTGGGGCCGTAGCGCAGGTAGTAGTTGGCGATCAGGCCCCCGTTGCTGTGCGCCAGGATGTCGACCGGCAGGTCCGGGTCGTCGTAGTCGCGGCGGATCTGTTCGATCAGGGCGTGCAGCTGGCGCACGGCCTCGAGGTTTTCCCGGCGCCAGTCGTACAGCAGCACGTAGTAGCGGCGGCGATCGTTGGCCGGCACCGGGTCGCCGGGCTCGCCGCGCTTGAAGCGGCCGACGTTCTCGAGCGCGTCGATCAGGGCCGCGTAGTAGTCGGTGCGCGCCACGCCGTAGAACAGGTCGCCCGGCACCAGGCCGCCGCCGTCGCGCTCGGCCTGCCGCATGCGGGCCAGTTCGCGGTATTCGCTGAAGGCCAGGGTGCCGATCGACCCGGGCCAGAACTCCTTGCCGCTGCCGCGCTCGACCAGGGTCGAGCCCATCAGGCCGTGGATCAGGATCACGGGCGGCTGGTCCTCGCGCTGGACCTGGGCCTCGTACAGGCGGGCCAGGTCGGGGCGTTCGGGACCGCTGGCGCAGGCCGCCAGCAGCAATGCCAGCAGCAGGCCGATGCAACGGATGGCGCGGATCATGCCGGGAACCTCCGCGACCGCCGCGGCCCGGCGTGGCCGCGGCGGCATGGAACCAGGAACGACGTCAGCCGGCCACCGCGCCGGCGCCGAGGCGCGGGTAGTCGGTGTAGCCGGCGGCGCCGGGCGTGTAGAGCGTGGAGGCGTCAACTTCCGCGATCGGTGCACCCGTACGCAAGCGTTCGGGCAGGTCCGGGTTGGCGATGAAGGGGCGGCCGAACGACACCAGGTCGGCGACGCCGGAGGCCAGGTCGCTTTCGGCGCGCTCGGCATCGTAGCCGCCATTGGTGACCAGGGTGCCCGGGAAGCGGCGCCGCACTTCGGCCAGCAGGGCCGCATCGACCGTGCCGCCGGCCAGGTGCAGGTAGCCGATGTCGCGGGCGGCCAGCGCATCCACCAGGTCGAGGAACTGCTCGCGCTCGCCCTCGAAACCGACCTCGAGGTCGTTGAACGGGTTGAACGGCGACAGCCGCACGCCCACCCGCGCCTTGCCGATCGCGGCGACGGTGGCGTCCACCACTTCGATCACGAAGCGGTTGCGGTTGGCCGCGCTGCCGCCGTACTCGTCGGTGCGCTGGTTGCTGCGCGGGTTCATGAACTGGCCCAGCAGGTAACCGTTGGCGCCGTGCAGCTCGACGCCGTCGACGCCGTGGTCCACCGCCAGGCGCGCGGCCTCGACGTGGGCGCGACGCAGGCGCGCGAGGTCGTCGGCGGTGGCGGCGCGCGGCAGCGCGTTGGGCTGCATGCCGGCGGTGTCGGTCCAGGTCTCGCCGGCGGCGGCGATGGCCGAGGGCGCGACCAGGGTCTCGCCGGCCGGCAGGTTGGCCGTGGCGCCGATCCGGCCGCTGTGCATGAGCTGGATGAACAGGCGGCTGCCGCCGGCGTGCAGGGCGGCGGCGATCGCGCCCCAGCCACGGGCCTGTTCGGCGTTGAAGATGCCCGGGATGCGGGCGTAGCCCAGGCCGTCCGGCGCCGGCGCGGCGCCTTCGGAAATGACCAGGCCGGCGCTGGCGCGCTGGCCGTAGTATTCGGCCATCAGCGCGTTGGGCAGGTTGCCGTCGGCGCGCGAGCGGGTCATGGGCGCCATGACGTAGCGGTTCTTCAGCGCCAGGCCGTTGCGTTCATACGGGGTATCGAGCAGTCGGGTCATGGTGGGGTCTCCGGGAAGGTGCGGATACGATGGGCGCCGCCGCCTTCAGAACAAAGGCCCCGCAACGATACCCATCGTTAACGAATACAGGACAATGCGATGACGCCCTGCCCACGGCCCCCGGGTTCCAATGCCGCCATGCCTCGCCTGGTCGCCCTGCTGCTGTGCCTGTTGGTCCTGCCCGCGGCGGCGGGCGCGCAGCCGTTCGCGAATTCGCGTTTCGAGACGCTGGACGGCGTGAAGGTCCACGTCCGCCACTGGCCGGCCGCGGGCGACGCCCCGGGCTGCCCGGTGCTGCTGGTGCACGGTCTCGGCGGCTCCACCTTCTCGTTCCGGACGCTGGCGCCGGCGCTGGCCGCGGCCGGGCATCCGGTCTGGGCCATCGACCTGCCGGCCTATGGCTACAGCGCGCGCGAACCGTTCCCGGGCACGGCCGGCGAAGCGCTGGCGCCGTGGCTGGCGGCACAGGCGCCGGGCACCGCCTGGTGCCTGCTCGGCCATTCGATGGGCACCCGCGTGGTCGGCGAACTGGTGCGCAGCGGCCAGGTCGCGGTCGAACATGCGGTCTACGTCGCCGGCAACCCGATCCTGAGCGAACGCGAACTCAAGAGCCGCGAACGCTATCGCTCGCCGCGCATCCGCCGCTGGCTGGCCAGCCTGGTCGAGTCCCGCTACCTCGACGAGGACCGCTTCGGGAAACTGCTGGCCAAGGCCTATGGCCGCGATCCCACCGCCGAGGAAGTCCAAGGCTACCTGTCGCCGCTCAAGACGCCCGGCACCGCGCTCGCGATCATGACCGGCTACTCGGCCGAGTTCCCGGTGAATCCGCGCGGCGAGGAACTCGACCACGTCCCCAGCCTGATCCTGTGGGGCGAGAACGACGCCTGGGTGAAGCCGGAGGTGGCCGATCGCCTGCAGGCCGCGCTGCCCTCGGCCCAGCGCGTCACCATCGCCGGCGCCGGGCACAGCCCGATGGAAACGCATCCCGACCAGACCCGCGCGGCAGTGCTGGCGCGTTTCCGCGACGCGCCGGCGGTGGCCGCGACCGCGCGCTGAGCTTCACTCCAGCGCCAGCTCCAGCGACACCTCGCCCGCATCCTCCGCCACCATTTCCGGGGCGGTGACGAAGACGCGGGTCGGCGCCAGCACGCCCTCGGCCAGCAGCGCCGCCTGGATCGCCTGCGCGCGCGCCTGTGCCAGCGCCGCCAACGCGGCGGCGTCCGGCGTGAACAGCGGCAGCAGCTCGCCGCGCAGCCACTGCAGCTCGTGCGCCTCGGCGAGGGCGCGGCGCGTGGCGCGGTCGGCGTCCTCCGGCGGCGGCGGCGGATCGGTGGGCTTGGCGCGGCGGTCGAAGCGCGCCTTGTACAGGTCGCGCAGGCGGTCGATGCGCGCGTCGACCGGCAGCGCCTCGAACGCGGCGGCGTCGGGCGCCTCGCCCGCCTGCGCGGCCAGCGCCGCCGCCAGCCCGCGTTCGGCCACGGCCGGCGCGTCCAGGCCGGGCACCTGGCCGGCCGGCACCGAGATCCGCAGCTGCGGCCGTTCGGCCAGGCCGCGCGCCAGCGCCGCCAGGCTGGCCTGCTGTTCCGGCGAGAGCGTCGCCTCGCCCGGCGCGAACGCCACGAACTGCGCGTCCTCCGCGCCTTCGAACATCCCACCCAGGAAGGCGAACGGCGCGGTGACGATCTTCACCACGAGGTTCCTGAGCACCTGCCACACCACCGGCCCGACCCGGAAGCTGGGGTCGTCCAGCGTGCCCGCCACCGGCAGGTCCAGGTCGATCACGCCGTCGCGGTCCTTGAGCAGGCTGGTGGCCAGGCGGATCGGCAGCGACACCTTGTCCTGGCTGTCGGTGGCCTCGCCCCACTCGAGCTGGTCGAGCACGACGTGGTGGCCGGCGTCGAGTGCGCGCGCGCGGATGCGATAGGTCAGCTCGGTGCTTAGCTTGCCCTTGGCGATGGCGAAGCCGGCGTAGCGTCCCGAGTAGGGATTGAACACCGGCAGGTCGATGTTGCTGAACTTCAGCGACAGGTCGGTGTGCTGGTCGTAGCGGAACGGATCGAGTTCGCCGGTGATGGTGACCGGCGAGAACCGATTCACCACGTAGCCGGCCAGGTCGACCTTCGCGCGTGCGCCGGGCGCACTCGACAGGCCGCGGATGCGGCCGTCCAGCGATTCGATCCGGGCCTGGAAGTTTGGCTGGATGAACAGGTCGGCGAAGCTCAGCGTCGCCGCCTGCACCCGCACCTCGTCGATGCGGATCGGCATCGGCGCCGAGGTCGGCGCGGCCGCCGGCAGCGCCACGGCCGGCGCGGTGCCGGAAGCCGTCCCGGGCGCCAGCACGCTCACCAGGTTCAGGCGCTGGTCGGGCGACACCACCGCGCGCAGGAAGGGCTGGCGCGCGGTGACGCGCTGGATGCGCAGCGCATCCGGCGCCAGCGCCAGGTCGATGCCGTCCAGCGCCAGGCCCTCCCAGCGGGCCAGCGGCTCGCCCAGGGCGCGGTCGGCGACGGCGACGGCGTCGACCGCGGCCTTGCCTTCGAACCGCAGCCACGGCGCGCCGGCGTCCCCGGCCAGCTGCAGCCGACCGTCGGCCGACGCCAGGCCGGCCTGCACCTCGATCGCCGCCAGCCCGGCCACGTAAGGCTGCAGCCTGGCCAGCGCGATCCCCGCGGCGGACACGGTGAGGTCGGCCGCGCCGGTGGCCGGCGTCAGCTCACCTTCGGCCGCCAGCCGACCGCTGCCGTCCAGGGTCACGGCCAGGCGCACCGGCACCGGCCTGGCCAGGTCCAGGCTGAGCCCGCGGGCCTCGACACCCACCGGCGACAGCGCGAAGCGCACCGCCGGCGACACCGCGCGATCCTCGACGGCAATGTCGGCGTTCACCAGCGACAGACTGGCCAGCTGCACGGACCACCCGTCGGGCGCGGCCTGCGTCGAACTCGCAGCACTCGCAGCACTCGTCGCAGTCGTCGTGTCCGTCGTGTCCGTCGTGTCCGTCGTGTCCGTCGCATCCGTCGCTGGAATCGCGGTCGCCCCGGCCGGTCCAGCAGCCGCCGTTGCCGCGACCGGTGCGGTCGGCGCGATCTCGGAACCGGTCGGCGGGAACGCGAGGAGCTGCGCGAGGTTCACCGTGCCGTCGGCGGCGCGCCAGGCCGTCACCTGCGCGCCGTCCAGCGCCACGGCGCCGACCTGCACGCGCTGGGCGGGCAGCGACAGGCGGACGTCGCGCACCGACAGCTGCGGCAAACGCACCCAGTCCTCGCCGGCACCGTCGGCGCGCAGCGCCAGGTCGCGACCGGTGAACGCGGGCAGCGTCGCTTCCAGCTGCAGCGTCTCGTCGTACCGGAAATCGTAGTCGCCGGCGAGCTCGAACGCGCCGTCGGTGAATTCGAACGGCAGCTGTTCGCTGGCGAAGGCCCACACGCTGCGCGCCTTGAGCCCGCGCACCTGGAACTGCCCCTGCGACGCCAGCGGCTGCAGCGACAGCCGGCCCCGCCAGTCGAAGCGCTCGCCCGCCTCGCTGGCGGCGCTGAGGGTGAAACCACCGCCTTCGGGCGTCGTGCGGAAATCGGCGAGCTCGAACTGGATCGGCGCCAGCGTTTTCTCCGGCGCCTGGCGCCGGCTGCGATCGGCGAAGTTGACCTGCCCCCCCGACACCAGCAACCGCTCCACCCACACGGCCGGCAGCGGCGCGTCCGCGGTCGCGGTCCCGGGGGCCGGCGACGGGCGCAGCGCCGCCAGGTTCAGTCGGCCATCGGACCCGATGATGGCGCGCGCGAACGGGCCGTTGATGCGCACCACCTTGAAGCTCCACGCCCGGCGCCACAGCGACGCCAGCTCGAAGTCCAGGTAAAGCCGCTCCCAGGCCAGCAGCGGCTGCGCCGGATCGCCCACCCGCAGGTCGCGCACGGTGATTTCGAAGGTAAACGGATGCGTGGCGACTTCGCCGACCTGCACCGGCACACGCATCGCCGCGCTGGCGTCGCGTTCGATCGCGTCATGCAGCAGGCGCGGCACCCACCAGAAACCCAGGGCCGCATACAGCGCCAACAGCAGGCCGGCCGCCGCCGGCATCCAGACCCGCTTCCGCCCCAGCCATGCCGGCATGCCCGTTCCCCCGAGGAGCCCGTCGCCATCATGGGTCGCGGATCGTTAAGGCGACAAGACGGCCGGTGCGCTAGGCTCGGGGCAAGCCCTTTCGCGGAGATCGCCATGACCCTGTTGCGCTCGCTGCTGTTCGCCGCCTCGTCGGGCCTGGCCCTGGCCGCCTGCGCCTCGCCGCCGGCCGAGTCCGCGGCCACGCCCCCACCCGCCACCGAGGAGACCCCGATGACCTGCCAGGCAGACAAAGGCCAGTGGGCCGTGGGCCAGATCGCCACCGACGAGATCGTGCTGCGGGTCCGGGCCGACACCACCTCGGCCAGCTACCGCGTCATCGCCCCCGGCATGGCGGTGACGATGGACTATCGCGAGGATCGGGTGAACCTGGACGTGGACGCCGAGAACCGCATCACCGCCGTCCGCTGCGGCTAGGCGCGGCCGGTCACGACGACTTGGCGCGGCCGCCGGCCGCCACGGCCGGACGGCCGCAGCCCAGCAGGCGCGAACCGCCCAGCCAGGCCGGATCGGGATAGTAGGCAAACAGCAGCTGGCCCTGCTTCAGGGTGTCGATCACCTGGCGGGCCACCTGCGGCCGCAGCGCCGGACAGCCGAAGCTGCGGCCCAGCCGGCCCTGGTGCAACGCCTTGAGCGGATCCACGTAGGGCGCGCCGTGCATCACGATCATCCGCTCGCGCGCGGCGTCGTTCACGCCCGGCTCCAGGCCGTCCATTCGCAGTGAGTAGCCGTTGCCGCCCTGGTAGGTTTCGGCGGTGCGGAACAGGCCAAGGCTGGACTGGTGGCTGCCTTCGCGGTTCGAGAACGACCGCGCCAGGTTGTCGCCGCTGCCGCGCCCGTGCGCCACGTGTTCGGCGAACAGCAGCATGCGCCGGCCCAGGTCGAACACCCACAGCCGCGGCTCGGTCGACGGCAGCGAGTAGTCGATCACCGCCAGCGTGCGGGCGTCGGGCGCCAGCGCGTCCTGGCGGGCGCAGTCCGTGGCCTGCAGGGCCAGCGACAGCACCTCGGGGTCCAGGCCGGGCGCCTGGCCGGCGAGCTGCGCCAGGCGCTCGTCGGCGGCCGACGCCGGCAGCGCGACCAGGACCAGCAGCAGGGGCAGGCAGGATTTCACCGCCGCAGCTTAGCCGCCGCCCGCCGACGCCGGCTGAACGGCGGGGGCGCCGCCGCCTTCGGCATCCAGCACGGTCAGCGGGGCCGTCCGCAGGGGCTGGTCGGTGATCACCACCGTGGCCCCCGGCGCCAGCGCCTCGCCGACCAGGGTCGCGAACGCGGGCGCCACGCCGATCGCGCGCGCCAGCCGCGCCGGATCCACCACCGGCTCGCCCAGCACCTGCACCCAGCGCCGGCGCGGCGCCCCGGGCGTGGCGCCCGGCCCGGGGCCGTCGAGCAGTTGGAAGGCGCGGGTGCCGCCGGGCAGCGGCTCGCCGGGCTGCAGCGGCGCCCGGCCGATCTCGACGCCCTCGCGCAGCACCACCAGCGCGCGGTCGGCGCCGCTGACCACCACGTTCAGTGCACCCGGCGGCGCCAGTTCCGGGGCCCAGGCATAGCCCGCCCAGGCGGGCGTGGGCAGCCGGTGCGCGGCGATCGGCGTCGACTGCGTGGTCACCGCCGGCACCGGCGCCGGCGCGCGGAACAGTCCGGGCTCGGCCAGCATCGGCGCCCGGCCGGGCTCATCGGTGATCACGACCGTGATGCCCTGCGAGGTCACGTCGAACAGCCGCTCGGAAAAGGCATACGGCAGGCGCACGCAGCCATGCGACGCGGGATGGCCGGGGACGCGCCCGGCGTGCAGCGCGATGCCGTCCCAGGTCAGCCGCTGCATGAAAGGCATCGGCGCATCGTCGTAGAGGTTGGAGTAGTGCTCGCGCTTCTTCTGCAGGATGGTGAACAGCCCGGTCGGTGTCTCGAAGCCCGGCTTGCCGGTGCTCACCGTGCTGACGCCGATGCGCACGCCGTTGCGGTACACGTAGGCACGCTGTTCGGGCAGGCTCACCAGCACCAGCACCGGGCCGCGCGGCGCCAGTTCCGGCAGCCACAGGTACTCGCCCGGCAGCAGCTGCAGCGGCGCGACGGCGGGGGGCGCCGCTGCGGCGCCCACGCCGGCCGCGGCGGCCCCGGGGGCGGCCAGCGCGACCGCCAGCGCCAGCGCGCCAACGCCGGCCAGGCCAGCGCGTGGCCCGCGCCGGTTCAATGCGCGAACAGCACCGGCAGCGTCGCCTGCTCGAGCACGGCGCGGGTGGCGCCGCCGAGCACCTGCTCGCGCCAGCGCGAATGGCCATAGCCGCCCATCACGATCAGGTCGGCGCGCTGGGCGGTGGCGTGGTCGATGATCACGGTGCCGGTGCTGCGGCCGTCGCGCGCCTGCGAGACCACCTGCACCTGGGCGCCGTGGCGCGCGAGGTGGGCGGCGATGTCGGCGCCGGGCGCATCGCCGTAGGCGGTCTCGCCCACCTCCGGATCCACCACCAGCACGTCGATGCGGACGTCGCGCGGCAGCAGCGCCAGCGCGTCGTGGATGGCGCGCGCGGCTTCGCGCCGCGGCTGCCACGCCAGCACCACGCGGCGCGGCGGCACCATCAGCTTGGCATCCGCCGGCACCACCAGCACCGGGCGGCCGCTGTCGAGCAGCAGGGCGCTGAAGGCGATCGGGAAGCGCGAGCCGTCGCCGCGACCGAGCAGGGCCAGGTCGGCATGGCGGGCGTGCAGCGCGGCGGTTTCCTCCGGCCACTGCAGCAGCGACTCGACCACGCGCAGCTCGGCGTCGACGCCGGCGCGCTGCAGGCGCTGCCGGGCGGCTTCGCCCGCGGCCGCGGCGCTGGCACGCATGGCGTCGAAGTCGGCCTGGTTCAGGGTCAGCACGGCCATGCCCCACTCCGAGGCCACCGGCATCGGGAAAGCGATGGCCGCCAGCACCGCGACCCGGGCGCCGTGGGCGGTGGCCAGCGCGGCCGCGGCGTCCAGCGCGGCGGCGTCGGCCTCGGAATATTGCAGCGGAACCAGGAGATCCTTGGGCATGGCGGTACTCCACGGGGGGCGGCCGCGAGGGCCGTGGGTCCAGCCTACGCCCCGGCCGGGCCCGGGCGTTGACCTGGGTCAAGCGGCGCCGGCGCTACTCGAAGGAGTACGGCCCCGCCACCGGCACGAAGACATCGCCCGAATACGACTGGCCGCCCAGCACGTGGGCGGCGCCGGCATGTCGGTTGACGTTGCCCAGCCGGGCGCCGGCGGGCGCCAGGTTGGCCCAGTAGCGACCTTCCGCGTCCAGCGTCGGCGGATCCGGCTCGCCCAGGAACTGCGGGCCGGGACGCTGGCCGTTGCGGCGCTGGTGGTCGGCCGCGGCCGCGGCGCGCGCGTCCAGGTCGACCGTGTAGTCGATCACCACGGTGCGACCGCGCAGGCCCTGCGACCCGCGCCGCACCGCCACCACTTCGCCCACCAGGGTCACCCGCCGGAGCAGGGCGCCGTCGACGCGGACCTCGTGGACGATGCGGGCGACTTCGCGCAGCTGCAGCTGCTCGGAGGCGACGTTGACGTAGTGCTGCGGATTGATCGCCGCCGGCGTGGCCGCGGCGGCAAGGGCTAGAACGAGGAACAGCAGGCAGCGGCGCATGGCGATCACTCCTTGAGTCGAACGTGGATGGTCTTGCTGCCGCCGGCGGTGCCGCGTTCCTGCACCTCGAAGATGGCCTTGTGCGCCTTGAGCAGGTCGCTGAGTTTCTTGTGGCCGTACAGGCGCGGATCGAAATCGGGGCGGATCTTGCTCAGGTAGCTGCCGACCGTGCCCAGGTGGGCCCAGCCCTCGTCATCGGTGGCTTCCTCGATCGCCTGCACCAGCAGCGCGCGCGGCAGCGCCGGCTTGGCCGGCTTGTCCGGCGCGGCGGAGGCGGGCGCTTTCTTCGCGGCCTTTTTCGCCGCCGGTTTCGGCGGGGCCGCGGGCGCCGTCGCCGGCTCGGGCTCGCGCCGCAGCACTTCGGCGTAGATGAACTTGTCGCAGGCCTGCACGAAGGCGTCCGGCGTCTTGCGTTCGCCGAACCCATAAACCGTGTGGCCTTCCTCGCGCAGCCGCTGGGCCAGGCGGGTGAAGTCGCTGTCGCTCGAGACCAGGCAGAAGCCGTCGAAGCGGCGGGTGTACATCAGGTCCATCGCGTCGATGATCAGCGAGGAGTCGGTGGCGTTCTTGCCGCTGGTGTAGGCGAACTGCTGCACCGGCTGGATCGAGTGCTTGAGCAGGGCCTTCTTCCACTGGGTCTGCTGCGGCGAGGTGAAGTCGCCGTAGATGCGCTTGACGCTGGCGACGCCGTACTTGGCGACCTCGGCCAGCAGGCCCTCGATGATCGCCGGCTGGGCGTTGTCGGCGTCGATCAGCACCGCCAACAGGCGCTGGTCGTCGTCGGGCTCGGGCTTGCTGCCGTTGCGCTGCTTCATGGCGTGCTCCGGGATGCCTGCCGCCATCGTACGAGCGCCGGGCGGGCGTGGCCACCTACGCCCGGGCCGCGGGAACGGCTAGGCTTGGCCACCGCCTTCCGGAGCCCCGCCATGCCCGACGACCGCTTCCGCCTTTACGACGAGGCCGCGCTGGCCGCGGTGGTCGACGACATGGCGCGCCAGGCCGCCCTGCTGCTGGACGCCACCCCCACGGTGCTGCTGGGGATGCTGCGCCGCGGCGCGCCCCTGGCCGACCGCATCCACGCGCGCCTGAAGGTGCACGCCCCCTGGGCCGAGGTCGGGCGGCTGGACCTGAAGGTGAAGCGCTATGCCGACAACCTCGAGCTGCTGCACCCGGAGACGGCGCTGGAGGCGCCCGCCGACGTCGACCTGCTCAATCGCCGCGTCATCGTGGTCGACGACGTGCTGTACCAGGGCTATTCGCTGATGCGCGTATTCGAATGGCTGGCGACGCAGAAGCCGGCGCACGTGCACGCGGCGGTGCTGGTGGACCGGCAGCGGCACCGGATGCCGATCCGCGCCGACATCGTCGGCCTGACGCTGAAGATCGCGCCCGAGGACGTCATCGAGTGCAACGTGCCGCCCTACGAAACCGACTTCGCCGTCGACCTGTGGCGGCCCGGCGCCGGCCACGGCACCTGAAAAAAAGCGGCGGCCGACCCTGGGGGAGGTCGGCCGCCGCGCTCCATGCCAATGGAGAGGGGTGCGGTTACTGCTTCACGAGCAGCTGGTCGGCGATGACGTTCTTCACGCCCTTGGTATTGGCGGCGATCTTGATCGCCATGTCGCGGGCGGCGGCCGAGTCGGCCGTACCGGTCAGGGTGACGACGTTGGCCTGGGTGTCGACGTCGATCTGGGTGCCCTTCACCGCGGTGTCGGCCAGCAGCTGCGCCTTCACCTTGCTGGTGATCCAGGCGTCGTCGGCGCTGTCGCCGGCTTCATCCATGGCTTCGCGGACCTCACCCGAGGCCGTGGCGGTGTTGGCGTCCTGGCGCAGTTCGCTGCCTTCGGTGGCGACCATCAGGCGGTTGTCGACCAGGATCACGCCTTCGGCCTCGCCGGCGATCTTGCCGGCCGCCAGCTTGGCGTCGAGGCTGTCGGCGCCGCCGGTCAGGGTGACGGTGCCGCGCACGGTGTCGACGTTGATGTCGAAGCCCTTGGTGCGCTCGTCGGCCAGCAGGCGCGACTTGACCGAGGCGGTGATGGCGGCATCGTCGACGGCCTGGCCGACGGTGCGGTCCGCGTCGTCCGCGGCGGACGCCGAGGCCGTGGTCATCGCGGCATCCGCGGCCGACCCGGCGGGCTGGGCATTGCAGGCGGTCGCGCCGAGGGCCAGGGCGATGGTGGAAGCGAGCAGGGAAGTCTTGAGTGCGTTCATGGGCTTGGGCTCCTGTTTGAACGGGTCGCTGCGGGGGCAGCGGTCGGCCTGTGGGCCTCGTCGCGGGCAAGGGGGGGGAAATCAGCACGGCCCGGACGTGGGGCGAGGTTGGCCCCTGTTTTCCCAACGGCGGATGAAGCGGCTGTTTGAAAATCGTTAGCGCGACGCCGGTTTTTGGCCGGAAAACCGCGCCTCCAAAGGCTTTCAGGAAGCCTGAACGGTTTCCCCCGGAGGCGGGGCCGGCCCCGGATCGCAGCCCATGAGACTCCACAGGTGGAGTATTCTGGCCACGAGACCGCCCCCTGGAGCGCCGCCATGACCGCCCGCATCGCCCCCGACACGCCGCCCCTGGCCGACGCCGGCGGGGCCGCGCTGCGCGCCTTCTTCCGGATCGCCGAGGCCTGGGGCCTCAAGGGCACCGAGGCCCGGCGCCTGCTGGGCGACCCGCCGGAGTCGACCTTCTACAAGTGGAAGAAACAGCAGGACGGCGCCCCCGGCCGCGACGTGCTCGAGCGCATCAGCTACCTGCTGGGCATCTTCAAGGCGCTGGCGATCCTGTTTCCCGAGCCCGCGCGGGCGGATGCCTGGATCCGCCGCCCCAACAGCGCCGGGCCCTTCGGCGGGCGTTCGGCGCTCGAACGCATGCTGTCGGGCAATGTCGCCGACCTGTATGTCGTGCGCAGCTACCTCGACGCGCAGCGCGGCGGCTGATGGACCGCACGCCGCGCCTGGCCCGCGTGCACTGGCCCGAGGCCTGGCGACTGGTGCCCAGCCGCTTCCCGCCGACCGGCGTGTTCGACCGCATCGCCGCGCCCGAGGACCTCGAGGCGCTGTATGCCGTCGAGTCGATGACCAATGCCCGCCTGCGCGATGAGCTGGGGCAGCTGTCGCTGGTGCCGCGCGAGCGCCGGGTCAGCGGCCCCGGCACGCAGCCGATCATGGCGGCGTTTACCCACCTCAACCCGGACGGCAGCCGGTTCAGCGACGGCAGCTATGGCGTGTTCTACGCCGCCCGCGCGCTGGCCACGGCGATCGCGGAAACCCGCTACCACCGCGCCCGCTTCATGGCCGCCACCCGCGAGCCCGCCATGGACATCCCGATGCGCTGCTACCGCACCGGCATTTCGGCCAGGCTGCACGACCTGCGCCGCGGCTGGCCGGCGATGCTGCACCCGGACGATTACGCGGCGCCGCAGGCGCTGGCGCGCGGGCTGCGCGCCGCCGGCTCCGACGGCGTGGTCTATCCCAGCGTGCGCCAGCCCGGCGGCGAGTGCGCGGGCGTGTTCCACCCCGACCGCATCGCGCCCTGCGTGCAGGCGCAACACCTGGTGTACCGCTGGGACGGCGCCCGGCTGCTGGCCGACGACGCCGACTGAGGTCCGTCAGGCGAGCCCGGTGCCCGCCTCGAAGCGCACCAGGTGGCGCTGGCCGTGGACGATCGGCTCGAGCTGGTAGCTGCCGTGTTCGGCCAGCACGCGGTCGAAGATGGCCGGCAGCGGCTGCAGGGCCGGGACCGCGCGGGCGTAGGGCGAGAACTCGATGTCCAGGCACAGCGCCACCTCCTGGCCCCCGCTGTCGCGCGCCGACACCGCCAGGTCCACCGCGAAGCGGCGCACGGACTCCAGCCGCACCGCCTCGCGCACCGCCGCCTGGCAGATGCGGTAGGCCGCGGTGCGGGCGTCGTCGTCGAGCTGGTCGACCGGCCCGGTAAAGCGGGGCTCGAACAGGATGTTGCCGTCCTCGAGCATTTCCCGCAGCGGGCCGTTGTCGATGGCGTGGCGCAGGCCGTGGCTGTCGAGCAGCGGCGGCCGCAGCTGGCGCAGGGCGCGGCGCAGGCTGTCCTGGATCTCGCGCACCTGCTCGCGCAGCGACTCCAGGAAGCGCGTGCCCTGTTCGTCGCGCACGTCGCGGAAGGCCAGGCTGATGCGCGTGCCGACGGCGTGGATGGCGTGCCCGAGTTCGTAGTCGAGCTCGCTGGCGAGTTCACGCTGGCCCTGCTCCTCGATGCGGACCAGGCGCTGGGTGACCTGGCGCAGCTCTTCGGCCAGCGCCGCCAGTTCATCGTTCTTGGCGGCCAGCTCCTGGTGCCGCTGGGCCAGCACTTCGTGGCTGTGGCGCAGCGCGGTGCTGGCGGCGCCCAGCACCAGTGCGCCGGCGCCCACTACCGCCAGCACCAGCTGCAGCATGGTCACGCTGACCGACAGCAGGCCGCCCTGCACCAGCGCCTGGATCACCGCGCCCAGCACCAGCGTGCCCAGCGCCGCCGCCTCCCAGCCGTGGCGGAAGCCGAGGAAGAACAGCGGCGCGAACGCCAGCAGCAGCACGTACATGGCCAGGCCGTCGTAGGCCTGCAGCAGCAGGAACATGCCCACCGCGCCCAGCATCACCACGCCGATGTCGCGCCAGAACGCCAGCCGCCGCGGCCACAGCCGCCCGTGCGCGAGCGCGACCAGCAGCGGCGCCAGCACCAGCTGGCCGATCATGTCGCCGTACATGAAGGTGAACATGCTGGCGATGCTGTCGATGGCGCTCATCGGCACCGTCACCAGGAACATCCACAGCAGCGGCGACACCCCCGCCGCGCCCAGCAGGCCGGCCAGCAGGAAGGCCAGCATCCGGGTCGGCGTATCCAGCGCCTGCCCCGGCAGCGGGCCGCGCGCCACGAACACCACGGCCGCGTAGATCACCCAGGGCGCGACGCAGACCGCCAGGAAGGTCATCGAGAACAGCGGATAGCCCAGCACCAGGGACTTGGTGGCCTGGGCGAGGATCTCGGCCGCGCCCAGCCAGCCCCAGCGCCGGGTGGGCACCAGCCACAGCAGGGCCAGGCGCAGGCCGGCGGGCAGGAACCAGAGCTGGGCGGACAGCTGCTCCAGGCCCAGCCACAGCAGCAGGGACAGCAAGGCCACCCCGGCCCAGGCGGCGTGGCGCCCCGGCGTGGTGTCCTGCAGCAGCTTCAGCGCGCGCAACGCCATCGGTTTTGCCTGCTCCCCCCGGACCGGCCCGTCCGTCCCAGCATGCTACCGGACGGCGGTGTGAAGAAAGGCCTGCCGCCGCGCCTTCCGTGCATGGCGCCGGGCCGATATAATCGCGGCCTTCACCTCCACGGGCCCCGGCCCGCCGTCAGGTACGACAGTGCGCAACCACGATCTGGTTTTCCTCAAGAACTTCGCGATGGTCATTGCGGTCCTGGTGGGCATCACGCTCGCCCTGATCCTGGTGGGCATCTACGTCAACAGCAAGCTGGAGGCCGAGCCCAACCCGGTCGCCGAGCGCGCCACCGAGCAGCGCATCCGCCCGGTGGGCGGGGTGTACGCCGGCTCCACCGGCGCCGCGGCGCAGGCCGCGGCCGCGCCCGCGGCCGCCGCGGCTTCGGCCGGGCAGGTGGCTTACGACGGCACGCTCGACGGCCAGGTGATCTACAGCGCCCTGTGCGGCGCCTGCCACACCGCCGGCGCCGGCGGCGCGCCCAAGCTCGAGCGCGCGGCCTGGTCCGCCCGCATCGCCCAGGGCATGGACACGCTGACCAAGCACGCCATCGAGGGCTACCAGGGCAACGCGGGCATCATGCCGGCCAAGGGCGGCAACCCGAACCTCACCGACGAGCAGGTCGCCGCCACCGTCCAGTGGATGGTCGACAACGTCAAGTAAGCTGGGCCTCCGCCCTGCCGCCAGCGCCGCCTCCGGGCGGCGTTGTCGTTTCCGGCCCGCGCGCCGCCTTTTCCCGCTGGAGTCCTCCGATGCGCCTGCCCCTGCTGATCGCCGTCATCGCCCTGGCCGCCGGCTGCCAGACCACGGGCACGCCGGACGCCGCCCCCGGCCTGCGCAGCATCGGCAGCGTGCAGGGTCCGGCCGACCGCAGCCCGATCGAGGGCCAACGCGTGACGGTGGAGGGCGTGGTGGTCGGCGATTTCGGCAAGGGGCTGGGCGGCGTGTTCATCCAGTCGCTGGCCGACGACGGGGATCCGCTGAGCGCCGAAGGCCTGTTCCTGGCGATGGGCGGCCAGCCCGCCGTCGTGCTGGCGGCGGGCGACCGGGTGCGCGCCACCGGCACGGTGAAGGAAATCGGCCCGGACGGGGGCTCGCTGACGAGCCTGGTCGAGGTCGAGGCCACCGTGTTGGCCCGCGGCGTCACGGTGGCGCCGGTCCGGCTTGCCGGTGCGCCGGTGCCCGCGGGCTGGGAGGCCTACGAGGGCATGCAGGTGCAGATCGATGCGCCGCTCACCGTCACCGGCAACGACGGCCTGGCGCGGTTCGGCGAGCTGTTCGTCAGCTTCGCCGGCCGCCGCTTCGCGCCGACCGAGCGCGCCGCGCCCGGCCTCGAGGCCGATGCGCTGGCGCAGGAAAACTTCCACGTCATGCTGCGGCTCGACGACGGCCTGTCGGCCCAGGACCCGGGCGCGCCCTGGTTCCTGCCCGAGGGCCTGGACGACGCCCGGCCGCTGCGCACGGGCAGCGTCATCGGGGGCGCCACCGGCGTGCTGGACCAGCGCTTCGGCAGCCACCGCCTGCAGCTGACGGCGCCGCTGCGCGACGTCACCCAGGCACCGCGCCCGCCCGCGCCCCGGGTGCCGGGCGATCGCCGCCTCGTCGGCCTGAACGTCCTGAACCTGTTCAACGGCGACGGCCAGGGCGGCGGTTTCCCGACCGAGCGCGGCGCCGCCAGCGCCGACGACCATGCCCGCCAGCAGGCCAAGCTGGTCGCGACCCTGCAGGCCCTGGATCCGGACCTGGTGGCGCTGATGGAGCTGGAGAACGACGGCTTCGGCCCGGATTCGGCGCTGGCGCGCTTCGTCGCGGCGCTCAACGCCGCCGGACCGCACCGCGACTGGCGCTTCGTGGACGCGGGCGAGGGCCCGGGCGACAACAGCATCCGCGTCGGCATGGTCTATCGCGCGACGCGGATCGCCCCCGTGGGCCGGCCCGCCAGCCTGAAGACCCCGCCCTTCGACCGCAGCAGCCGCGCGCCGCTGGCCCAGGCCTTCCGCGCCGGGACCGGGCCAACCTTCCTGGTGGTCGCCAACCACTTCAAGTCCAAGGGCGGCTGCCGCCCCGGGCTGCCGGCCGGCGACGCCGACCAGGGCGACGGCCAGGCCTGCTTCAACGCCACCCGGGTCGCCTCGGCCGAAGGCCTGCACGCCTGGCTGGCCACCGACCCCACCGGCACCCGGCCGGCCGGCCAGCTGATCATCGGCGACCTCAACGCCCACGCCCAGGAAGATCCGCTGCGCGCCCTGTACGCCCATGGCTGGCGCGACGCCTTCGAGGTGGCCGGGGTCGACCAGCCCTATTCCTACGTCTGGGCCGGCCTGTCGGCCCGGCTCGACCATGCCCTGCTCGACGCCGGGCTGGCGGCGCGCCTGCGCGGCGCGGCCGAGTGGCACAACAGCGCGGACGAATCCGAGCGGTTCGGCTACGACCGCGACGACGACACCGACCCCTGGCGCGCCTCCGACCACGATCCGGTGGTGCTGGGCTTCGACCTGGGCCGCTAAGGGCTATCATCGCGCCATGGACGAACTCCCGGCCTTCCCCAGCGAATCCGGCCCGCTGCACCTGACCGGCCCGGCCGGCCGGCTGGAGCTGATGGTCGACCTGCCCGAGCCCGGGCAGGAGCGGGCCGGCGTGGCCGTGATCTGCCACCCCAACCCGCCCGACGGCGGCACCTTGCACAACAAGGTCGTCACCATGACGGCGCGCGCGCTCAGCGAGCTGGGCCTCGCCGCGGTGCGCTTCAACTTCCGCGGCGTCGGCCAGTCCGAGGGCGCCTTCGACGAAGGCCGCGGCGAGATCCTGGACCTGCTGGCCGTCACCGACTGGGTGCGCAAGGTGCGCCCCGATGACGCGCTGTGGCTGGCCGGCTTCTCCTTCGGCAGCTGGGTGGCCCTGCAGGGCGCGCGCCAGCTGCCGGTGAAGCAGATGATCTCGATCGCGCCGCCGGTTGGCCTGCGCGCCTTCGACGGCGTGATGCCGCCCGCCTGCCCCTGGCTGGTGGTGATGCCCGAGGCCGACGACATCGTCGACCCGCAGCAGGTCTACGACTGGATCGACTCGCTCAAGGACAAGCCGACCCTGGTGCGCATGCCCGACACCGGCCATTTCTTCCACCGGCGGCTGATGGACCTGCGCGGCGCGATCAAGAACGGCGTGCGCAAGAACCTGCCGCCGCCGCGCCATGGCTGAAGCGGCGGCGCAGCGCCCGTCCGCCGCCTATGCCGCCGGTATCCGCGCCGGGCGCTGGCAGCCCGACGACGCCCAGGGCCAGGCCCTGGTCGAACTCGACCGCATCCACCGCCAGCTGCGCGCACGCCAGCGCCACCCGCGCTGGAAGCAGTGGCTGTGGAAGCTGCGCCCGCCGGCGCCCGTGCCGGGCCTGTACCTGTGGGGCGGCGTCGGCCGCGGCAAGACCTTCCTCAACGACCTGCTGTTCGAGCACCTGGGCGACCTGCCGCGCCGGCGCTGGCATTTCCACCGCTTCATGGTCGAGGTCAATGCGCGCGTGCAGGCGCTGCCGGCCGACACCGCGGACACCGTGGCCGTGGTCGCCGACGGCCTGGCCGATGAGCTGAAGCTGCTGGTGCTCGACGAGTTCATCGTCACCGACATCGCCGACGCGATGATCCTGGGCCGGCTGCTGGAGCGGCTGTTCGCGCGCGGCGTGGTGCTGGTGACGACCTCGAACACGGCGCCGAAGAACCTGTACAAGGAGGGCCTGCAGCGCGCGCGCTTCCTGCCGGCGATCGCGCTGATCGAGCGCCATTGCGCCATCGTCCACCTCGACAGCCGGCAGGACTACCGACTGCGCCAGCTCACGCGCGCGCAGACCTACCTGACGCCGCTCGACGCCGCCGCCGAGCGCGGCATGGCCGAGCACTTCGCGCGCCTGGCCGCCGACTGCCCGGGCGAGGACGGCCCGCTGCAGGTCAACGGCCGGGCGATCCCCACGCGGGCGCTGGCCGAGGGCATCGCCTGGTTCGACTTCGCGGCCCTGTGCGACGGGCCGCGCGCGGCCGCCGACTACATCGAAATCGCGCGCAGTTTCCACACCGTGCTGGTGTCGGGCGTGCCGGTGTTCGACCTGGCGCACGACAACGCCGCGCGCCGCTTCGTGCACCTGGTGGACGAGCTCTACGACCGCAACGTGAACCTGCTGCTGAGCGCCGATGCCGAGCCGATGTGGCTGTACGGCGGCGACAAGCTGCGCCAGGAGTTCGAGCGCACCGCCTCGCGCCTGGTGGAGATGCGCAGCGCCGAGTACCTGGCGCGCGAGCACCGCCCGTGAAGCGACTGGCCCCGTGGCTGGCGGCGGCGCTGGGCGCGGCGCTGGTGCTGTGGGTGTTCTGGCCGGGCTACATGAGCTGGGATTCGGCCTACCAGTGGTGGCAGGCGCGGCACGACCGCTTCGACGGCGTGCACCCGCCGCTGATGGCGATGATCTGGCAGGCCACGGACCGGGCGGTGGAGGGCCCGGGCGGCATGTTCTTCCTGCAGGTCGTGCTGCTGTGGTCGGCGCTGGCGATGTTTGCGTCGGCGCTGCGGCTGCCGGCGCCGGCGCGCGCGCTGGTCGTGCTGGTGCTCGGGCTTTGGCCGCCGCTGCTGGCCCTGCAGCCGCATGTCTGGAAGGACCTGTGGATGCTGGCGGGCTTCGCCTGGGCGCTGGCGCTGCTGGCCCACGACCTGCGGTCGCCGCATCGCGGCTGGCGCGCGGGGGCGGCGCTGGCGCTGGTGTTCGCCTGCGCCTTCCGCCACAACGCCATCAGCGGCGCGCTGCCGCTGCTGGCCTGGATCGCCTGGCGCGAGGCCGCCCACTACGCCCCGGCGTGGACGCCGCGGCGCCGGGCGCTGCCGGCGCTGGCCGGCACGCTGGCGCTGGCGGTCGCGGCCTGGCTGCTGGCGGCGCTGCCGGCGCAGGACGCCCGCGTGCGCCCCGCCGACCGCGTGTGGTCGGTGGTGACGCTGTGGGACGCCGCGGCGGTGTCGCTGGCCGAGGGCGCGCTGGTGTATCCGCCGGTCCTGGTCGATCCGACGCTGACGCTGGACGAACTGCGCGAAGACTTCACGGACTACGCGAACACGACCCTCTACGTCCGCGGCAAGGTCCACAACAGCGTCGACGGCCCCTATTCACCGGCCCAGCGCGAGGCCATCGACGCCCTGGCCTGGTCGCTGCCGACCGCGCACACGGCGGCCTATCTCGCGCACCGGGCGCGGCTGGCGCAGCTGCTGTTCGGCGGCGATCGCGCGGCGCTGCCCGATACCCTGGTGATGATGCCGGGCCACGTCGGCTACGGCGACAACCCGCCGGTGGCCGCGCAGGCGCACCCGCTGCATGCGCGGGCGCTGGCGGCGCTGCAGGCGCTGATCGACACGCCCTTCTTCGCCGGCTGGCTGTACCTGCTGGCCAATGTCGCGGTGGCGCTGATCGGCGCGCGGCGGGCGCGGCGCTCGCCCGCGGCCGGGCTCGCGGCGGTGGCGGCGCTGTCGTCGCTGGCCTGCGCGCTGCCGCTGGCGCTGGTGTCGGGCAGCGCCGAGTTCCGGTACCTGGCGTGGCCGGTGCTGGCCACCCTCGCCAGCCTGTGGCTGCTCGCCAATC
>NZ_DASTNG010000057.1:0-3016 GCF_035721105.1 Arenimonas sp.
CTCACCGCCTTCGTGGACGAGCTATTCCCGGGGCTGAAGGTCAAGGGCGCGTACCAGTTCCGGGTCACGCGCAACTCCGAGCTGTTCGTGGACGAGGAAGAGGTCGAGAACCTCGCCAGCGCGCTCAAGGACGAACTCGCCAGCCGCGGTTTCCGCCCGGCCGTGCGCCTGGAGATCGCCGAGCATTGCCCCAAGCCGATCGTCGCGATCCTGCTGCAGAATTTCGGCCTGACCGAGAATGCCGTGTACCGCATCAACGGCCCGGTCAACCTCAACCGCGTCACCCAGGTCTACGACCTGGTGAACCGGCCCGAGCTCAAGTTCCGCCCCTTCCGCCAGCGCCCGGCCGAACTGGACGAGGACTCGCCCTTCACCACCCTGCGCCAGGGCGACGTGCTGCTGCACCATCCCTACCAGAGCTTCCAGTCGGTGCTGGACCTGCTCCAGCACGCCGCCAACGACCCGGACGTGCTGGCGATCAAGCAGACGCTCTACCGCACCGGCAAGGACAGCAAGATCATCGAGCACCTGATCACGGCCGCCCGCAACGGCAAGGACGTGACGGTGGTGGTGGAGCTGCGCGCGCGCTTCGACGAGGAGGCCAACATCCGCCTCGCCGACCAGCTGCAGGAGGCCGGCGTGCAGGTGATGTACGGCGTGGTGGGCTACAAGACCCACGCCAAGATGATGTTGATCGTGCGCCGCGAGGGCAAGAAGCTGCAGCGCTACGTGCACCTGGGTACTGGCAACTACCACGCCGGCACCGCCCGCGTGTACACCGACATCGGCCTGATGACGGCCGATCCGGACATCGCCGCCGACGTGCACGACATCTTCCACCAGCTCTCGGGCCTGGCGCCCAAGATCAAGCTGCGCCGGCTGCTGCAGTCGCCGTTCACCCTGCACGCGGCGCTGCTCAAGAAGATCGCGCGCGAGGCCGAGCTGGCCCGCGCCGGCAAGGGCGGCCGCATCATCGCCAAGATGAATGCGCTCAACGAGCCCAGCGTGATCCGCGCGCTGTACGAAGCCTCCCAGGCCGGCGCGAAGATCGACCTGATCGTGCGCGGCGCCTGCTGCCTGCGGCCGGGCGTGCCCGGCGTGTCGGAGAACATCCAGGTCCGCTCGGTGATCGGCCGCTTCCTCGAGCACAGCCGCGTCTACTGGTTCGGCAACGGCGGCAAGCCCGAGATCTTCTGCTCCAGCGCCGACTGGATGGAGCGCAACCTGATGCGCCGGGTCGAGACCTGCTTCCCCATCCTGGATCCGAAGCTGGCCGAGCGCGTGTTCGACGAGGAGCTGGCCAACTACCTGGCCGACAACCTCAACGCCTGGGTGCTGCACGAAGACGGGCACTATGGCCGGGTCTCGCCGATCGAGGGCGAGATGCCTTATTCTGCGCAGGGCGCGCTACTCGCCCGACTCTGCGGATGACACCGGATGCCGACTGAAGCCGAGCAGCCACTCAAGGATGGCGACCTGCTGGCGGCGGTCGACCTGGGCTCGAACAGTTTCCACATGGTCGTGGCCCGTTACCTGCTGGGCCAGCTGCGCATCGTCGACCGCATCAAGGAAACGGTGCGGCTGGCCGAGGGCCTGGACGGCCAGGGCGGGCTGAACCCCGACGTGATGCCGCGCGCGCTCGATTGCCTGGCGCGCTTCGGCCAGCGCCTGAACACGCTGCCGCCGCACCGCGTACGCGCCATCGCCACCAACACCGTGCGCAACCTGCGCAATCCGCAGGGCTTCCTGATGCCGGCCGAAACCGCGCTGGGGCACGGCATCGAGATCGTGGCCGGCCGCGAAGAGGCGCGTCTGATCTACCTGGGCGTCGCCCACGGCAGTCCGCCGCCCGAGGGCAAGCGCCGGCTGGTGATGGACATCGGCGGCGGCAGCACCGAGTTCATCATCGGCCAGGGCTTCGAGGCGGTGGAGCGCGAGAGCCTGCAGATGGGCTGCATCGCCACCACCCGCCGCTTCTTCGGCGACGGCAAGCTCTCGCGCAAGCGCTGGAAGGAGGCCCGCACCGAGATCACGGCCGAGTTCCAGCAGTTCGCCAACGCCTACCGGCGCCGCGGCTGGCACGATGCGATGGGCTCGTCGGGCACCATCAAGGCCATCTGCGACATCTCGATCGCGCTGAAGCTGACCAAGGCCTCGATCACGACCGACAGCCTGGCCGCGATCCGCGAGAAGCTGCTCGAGTTCGACCGGCTCGAGGACATCCGGCTGCCGGGCCTGTCGGCCGAGCGGCGCCCGATCATCGCCGGCGGCCTGCTGGTGCTGGACGCGGCCTTCTCGGAGCTGGCCATCGAGCGCATGTACGTCAGCGACCACGCGATGCGCGAGGGCGTGCTGTACGACCTGGTCGGCCGCGCCAGCGAGACCGATCCGCGCGAGGCGTCGATCGTGGCCCTGTGCAATCGCTACGGCGTCGACGCCGCGCAGTCGACGCGGGTCGAGGCGACGGCGCTGCGGCTGTTCGACCAGGTCGAGGCGGCCTGGGGCCTGGACGGCGACAATCGCCGCCTGCTGGCCTGGGCGGCGCGCATCCATGAGCTGGGCCTGGCGATCGCGCACAGCCAGTACCACCAGCACGGGGCCTACGTGGTCGAGCATTCGGACATTGCCGGCTTCTCGCGCACCGAGCAGCAGATCCTAGCGGCCCTGGTGCGCAACCAGCGCCGCGGCGTGCACCTGGGCAGCATCGAGAAGCTGCCGGACCGCCTGATCCCGAACACGCTGCGCATCGCGCTGCTGCTTCGGCTGGCGGTCCTGCTGCACCGCAGCCACGACCGCGACCCGCTGCCCCTGGCCGAAGCGCAGGCCGACGGCGACACGCTCGCCATCAAGCTGTCCAAGCGCTGGCTCGAAGGCCATCCCCTGACCCGCCTGGACCTCGAGACCGAGCGCGACCACCTCCAGGAAGTCGGCCGCAAGCTCGTCATCAAGACCGCCTGACCCCCCCTGTAGGAGCGCCTTCAGGCGCGAAGCTTTTCGGCGAAAAGCTTCGCGCCTG
>NZ_DASTNG010000058.1:0-16584 GCF_035721105.1 Arenimonas sp.
CACCGCCCAAGACCCTCGCCGCCATCTGACCCGCGATGCGCCGGCGAGGGACCCGCGGAAACGCACCGGCGTGACCATTCGATCCCGGTAAGACGTCACGGACAGGGGTCAGCGTGGCTATTGGTTCGAAGCAAATATTCACTCCGACCCCTTTTTCTCGAGCATCGCGCTTCACCTGGCGTCGGCGCGCGCCCCCGCGCGATGACTTGCCTGGCCTGCGCGCAGACGGTTAACTGAAGGACCCCCGCGACCCCAGGCCTGCCCCACCGATGACCCGCACCCGCCGCGCGCTCGCGCTCCTGCTGGCCATCGCCCTGTGCTTGACCTGGCTGCGGCTTGCCAACGAACGGGAGCGGTTGCCCGCGCCGCCGGCGGCGAATGAAGCCGTCGCGACCCGCGCAACCCTCGACACGCCGCCCCCGCCGCCCACGCCTGCGCCTGCGCCGGGCGCCGCTCCCGTCCCGCTGCCGCCCGCCGACGCGCCGTTCGCGCTGGTCGCCGAGGAATTGATCGCGCGCGCCGATGCCGGCGATCGCAGCGCGGCCTGTCGCGTCGGCGTCGAGCTGATGTTCTGCGAATCCATGCGAACCCTGCCGTCCGACCAGGCGCTTGGGCAGCTGGCGCAGGAGGAAGCCAGCGCCACGGCACGCGGTGACCTCGACAAGGCGGACCAGATGGCGCGCGCCCAGGCCCGCCTGATCTCCCGCCGCGAACAGTGCGCCCAGCGGCCGCCGACGCCCAAGGGCGGCGCCTCGCACTACCTTCGCCAGGCGGCGCTGGCCGGCCATCCCGACGCCATGCGCCTGTACACGGAAGGCGTGCTGTTCGAGATGCAGGGGCCGGCGCACGTCCGCGACCCGCTGCTGGACGCCTGGCGACGCGAAGCCCCGGACCTGCTGCGGCGCGAGATCGAGCGCGGCAACCTCACCGTCCCCGTCCGGCTGGCGCTGGCCCACGACAGCGATGTCAACCTCGGCGACGCCGTCGTGCCGGACGACGCTTTCCTCTCGGAGGCCTACCAGCAGCTCGCCCTACGCCTGGTCGGGACGCCGCCCACGCCCTTCCGGTCACTGCCGCCCGACGAGTTCCGCCGCGCGCTGGCCCTCGCCGACCGCTGGCATCGCGATCACTACGGCGGCCGCGTGGACCCCGGCCTCAAGAAGCAGGTCCTCACCGTGATGCCGGCCATCTTCACGGTCCAGGACGCCCTGGTTCACAGCAACCGCCCGATCTGCCGCCCCCGCTGAACCCTGGGCCACCCGCCGGGTGGCCCGGACACCCGGATCGGGCTATCCTTTGCGTGCTTTCCCTGGCTTCGGGGAGTAGCCCAGGCCCTTCGGGCCGCCTCGCATCAACATACTTGGCGATCGCCATGGTGCGCGGGCAAAGCACACGCTTTGCGGGCAAGACCGAAGGCCAGCGCGTCGCGAACCCGGGCCGGGACGCGAGGCGCCGGCCTTCGTCCAAACCGCGTCCCGGCCCCGGAGTCATCTTTTGGACGCTCTCTATATCTCCACCCTGGCCGTCGCGATCGCCGAGATCGGCGACAAGACGCAGCTGCTCGCGCTGATGCTGGCCGCCCGCTACCGCAAGCCCTGGCCGATCATCGCCGGCATCCTGGTCGCCACCCTGGCCAACCACGGGCTGGCCGGATCGCTCGGGGCCTGGATCACCGCCTTCGTCAGCCCCGAGGTCCTGCGCTGGGCCGTGGTGGCGTCGTTCGCGGCCGTGGCGCTGTGGGCGCTGGTGCCCGACAAGCTCGAGGAGGGCGAGGTGAAGGCCTCGCGCTTCGGCGCTTTCCTCGCCACCACCATCGCCTTCTTCATCGTCGAGATCGGCGACAAGACCCAGGTCGCGACCGTGGTGCTGGCCGCGCAGTACTCGCCCCTGTGGCAGGTGGTCGCGGGCACCACGCTGGGCATGGCCGTGGCCAACGTGCCGGTGGTGCTGCTGGGCTCGAAGTTCGCCGCCAAGCTGCCGCTCAAGGCGGCCCGCTGGGGCGCCGCCGCCCTGTTCGCGGCCCTGGCCGTTTGGGTGGCGCTGCGGGGCCTTAGCCTCTGAGGCCCACGCCGGCCTGACAGCGCGGCGCGGGCCCGGCTATGCTCCGGGCAGTTCTGGACAGGCCACGACCCCCGGCGTGAGTACCCTGCGCGAGACCATCGAAGACCTGGCGGCCTCGCTTCGCGAGCCGCCCGACGAGATCCTGCTGGAAGTCGGCGCAGGCGGCGAACTGCTGGTCGCCCACCTGCGCGTCGGCGTGGCCTGCCTGCTGCTCCTGCTGCCGCTGGTGAACCACTGGGCCGGCGGCACGCCCCATGAATCGCTGGCCGGCCTGGCCGGCGCGCTGCTGGTGCTGGGCCTGAGCATGCTGTGGCTGCGCCTGGCCCGGCGGCCGCGCCGGGTGCGGGGCCTGGCGATCGCCACCGCCGCCTCCGACATCACCATGGTGACCCTGGTGCTGGCCCTGCTGGCGCTGGAATCTCCGGTGGCCGCGGTGAACAGCGCCGTGGTCTGGGGCTGCTATCCGCTGGCCATCTTCGCCACCGCGCTGCGCCACGACGTCCGCGTCACCTTCTTCGCCGGCGCGCTGGCGCTGCTCCAGACCGCGCTGCTCTGGGCGGCCGTGGCCTGGCTGGCGCAGGCGCCGCTGGTGTCGGCGGTCTACGGCACCGTCAGCACCTCGACCCAGGTCCAGCGGCTGGTGCTGCTGGTCGCGGTGACGCTGGTGACGGCCATGGTGGTGTTCCGCGCCCAGCGCCTGACCCAGTTCTCGGCCACCGACGGCCTGACCGGCCTGCCCAACCGCAACTACCTCAACACCCGCGTGCCGCAGCTGGTGCGCGACGCCCGCGCCCAGGGCCACACCGTGAGCCTGGCCCTGGTCGACCTCGACAACTTCCGCCACATCAACGCCGAGCTGGGCCACCTGGCCGGCGACCGCGCCCTGCGCCACGCGGTGAAGGTGCTGCGGCGCGAACTGGCGCGCGAGGAGCCCATGATCCGCGTCGGCGGCGAGGAGTTCGTGCTGCTGCTGCGGCTGCCGATCGGCGCGGCCTGGGAGCGCATGGAGGTCCTGCGGCGCCGGCTGGAGGCCACGCCCTTCGTGCCCGAGGCCGGTTTCGAGCCGCGCCGGCTCACCCTCAGCGCCGGCCTGGCCAGCTGCCCGCAGGACGCCAATGACCTCTCGGGCCTGATGAAACGGGCCGACCTGCGCCTGCAGGCGGCCAAGCAGGGCGGCCGCAACCGGGTGGCCGCCCGCGACGAAGGCTGATCCCGCCTTGCCCGGGCGGGGGGCCTGCTCTACCCTGCCGCATCGCCCCGGGGGTTCCTTCGCTCAATGATCACCAGCATTCTTTTCGGCCTGTTCGGCCTGTCCGTCCTGCTCTTCATCGCCTGGCTGTTCTCCAATAACCGGGGTGCGGTGGACTGGCGCCTGGTGCTCACCGGCATCAGCCTGCAGATCGGCTTCGCCGCGCTGGTGCTGCTGGTGCCGGGCGGCCGCGACGTCTTCAACTGGCTCGGCGACGGCTTCGTCCGCATCCTCAGCTTCGTCGGCGAAGGCTCGAAGTTCATCTTCGGCAACCTGATGAACACCGAGACCTACGGCTTCATCTTCGCCTTCCAGGTGCTGCCCACCATCATCTTCTTCGCGGCGCTGATGGGCGTGCTCTACCACCTGGGCGTGATGCAGTTCATCGTGCGCATCATGGCGCTGGCCATCACCAAGGTGATGAAGGTGTCCGGCGCCGAGACCACCAGCGTCTGCGCCAGCGTCTTCATCGGCCAGACCGAGGCGCCGCTGACCGTGCGCCCCTACATCGGCCGCATGACCGAATCCGAACTGATCACCATGATGATCGGCGGCATGGCCCACATCGCCGGCGGCGTGCTGGCGGCTTACGTCGGCATGCTCGGCGGCGGCGACCCGGTCGAGTCGGCCTACTACGCCAAGCACCTGCTGGCCGCGTCGATCATGGCGGCGCCCGCCACCCTGGTGATCGCCAAGCTGCTGATCCCGGAAACCGGCAACCCGCTGACCCGCGGCACGGTGAAGATGGAGGTCGAGAAGACCACCAGCAACATCATCGACGCCGCCGCCGCCGGCGCTGGCGACGGCCTGCGCCTGGCGCTGAACATCGGCGCCATGCTGCTGGCCTTCATCGCCCTGATCGCGATGCTGAACTGGCCGCTGACCTGGATCGGCGAAGTCACCGGCCTGGCCGACATGCTCGGTCGCCCGACCGACATGGCCACCCTGCTGGGCTACGTGCTCGCACCGATCGCCTGGGTGATCGGCGTGCCGTGGCAGGACGCCACCACCGTCGGCGGCCTGATCGGCCAGAAGATCGTGCTCAACGAGTTCGTGGCCTACCTGCAGCTGGCCGAGATCGTGAACGGCAACGTCGAGGGCGTGACGCTGACCGACCAGGGCAAGCTGATCGCGACCTACGCGCTGTGCGGCTTCGCCAACTTCAGCTCGATCGCGATCCAGATCGGCGGCATCGGCGGCCTGGCCCCCGAGCGTCGCCAGGACCTGGCCAAGTTCGGCCTGCGCGCCGTGCTGGGCGGCACCCTGGCCACCTTCATGACCGCCACCATCGCCGGCGTCCTCACCAGCCTCGGCGCCTGATGGCCAAGGTCGTGGTCGTCGGCTCGTACAACCAGGACTTCGTCTGGAGCAGCGATGAAATGCCGGTGCCCGGCGCCACGCGCCTGGGCACGTTCGCCAGCGGGCCGGGCGGCAAGGGCTTCAACCAGGCCGTCGCGGCGGCACGGGCCGGGGCAGGCACGGTCTTCATCACCGCGCTGGGCGCCGACGACACCGCCGCCGGCGCCCGGGCGCTGGCCTCGGCCGAAGGCATCGACCTGCGCGACGACGTGCATCCCGGGCTGGCCACGGGTACCGCCGGCATCTTCGTCGACGCCGCCGGCCGCAACGTGATCGTGGTGGCCCCGGGCGCCAACGCCGCGCTCGGCGCCGGCTTCGTGCGCGACCAGGCCGACGCCTTCCGCGAGGCCCGCGTGGTGCTGGCCCAGCTCGAGGTCGACGCCGACGCCGTGCAGGCGGCGCTGGACGCCGCCGGCGCCGCCGGTGCGCTGGCCATCCTCAACCCCGCGCCCGCCAACGCCGCGACCACCGACACGATGCTCGCGGTCGCCGACGTACTGACCCCGAACGAAACCGAGTTCGCCGCCATGCTGGCCCGGCACGAGGGTCGCCACGTCGATCCCGGCGCGCTCGCGACGCTGCCGGACGCCGAACTGCATGCGCTTTGCCGCGCCCTGGCGCCCCGCGCCACCGTGGTGGTGACGCTCGGCGCCGCCGGCGCGTTCGTTTCGCACGGCGAGCAGAGCCATGGCGACGCCCGGACGAGCTACCGCCAGCCGGCCCATGCCGCCAACGCGATCGACACCACCGGTGCCGGCGATGCCTTCAACGGCGCGCTGGCCGCGGCCCTGGCCACGGACCCGGCGGCTTGCTTCGCCGATGCGGTGGCCTTTGCCTGCCGCTTCGCAGCCCGGTCCACGGAGCGGCACGGCGCGGCCCTGGCGATGCCCCGACGAACGGACCTGGACGACTGACGAGCCCGCCGGCGGGCAAACGGGCCGGCGACGGCAGCCGGCCAATCGTTGCAAGTGCGAATCATTCTTATTACCATGCGCGGGTCCACCGCCTGGAATCCCCGAATGCCCCGCCACGCCCTCCTCGCCGCCGCCATCCTTGGCACGCTCTCGCTCCCCGCCCATGGCGCCGATACCGCCACGGTGCTGGACGAGATCACCGTGTCCGCCAGCACCAGCCGCCTGCCTTGGTCCGAAGCCGCGCTCCCCAACACCATCACCGTCATCGACCGTGCCCAGCTCGAGCAGCAGCTTGCCCTGACCCGCGACCTGTCGCAGGTGCTGGCGAACCTGATCCCGGCCTTCGCGCCGTCGCGCCAGAAGATGACCAGTTTCGGCGAATCCCTTCGCGGCCGTCAGCCGCTCTACCTCGTGGACGGCGTGCCGCAGTCCACGCCGCTGCGGGACGGCAGCCGCGATGCACACACCATCGACCCAGCGATGATCGAGCGAATCGAGGTCATCCACGGCGCCAACGCGCTCCAAGGGCTGGGCGCCTCCGGCGGAATCATCAACATCATCACCAAGCGGGCGCCGACCCAGCCCGGCAGCGCGTTCCACGAGGTGTCGCTCGGCGCCAGCAGCGCCCTGCCGAGCGAGGACGACGGCACCGGCACCCGGGGCTCCTGGCTGTACGGCACCCGCCAGGGTTCGGTGGACCTGGTTGGCGGGCTTTCGTTCGCACGCGAGGGCCTGCACTACGACGCCGACGGCCGCGCAATCGCCGTCAACGGCGTCCAGGGCGACCTCATGGATTCAGCCGCCAGCAACCTGTTCGCCAAGCTGGGCTGGAACCTGGACGAGCAGCGACGCCTGCAGCTGACCGTCAGCCACTACGAGCTCGAGGGCCAAGGCAACTACGTCTCGGTGCCGGGTAACGTGGGCACCGGCCTCACCGCCACCTCGGTGCCCGGCGACCTGCCCCTGGATCCGCCGCGCAACCGCTCCAGCCAGGTGGCGCTGGACTACGTCGACCGGGACGCCGCGGGCGGCTACCTGCAGGCGCAGCTGTTCTGGGTCGACTTCGCCGCGCGCTATGGCTCCAGCCCGTGGGTGGACTTCTTCCGGAACGACCCGGGCTCGATCTGGCAAGACCAGTCGCAGAACCAATCCGAGAAGGTCGGCGCGAAACTCAGCTGGTCGCGCGACGAGCTGTTCGGTCTCCCGCTGCAGGCCACGGCCGGGCTCGACCTGCAGCGAGACACCACGTCCCAGATCCTGCTGGCCAGCAACCTGGCCTGGGTACCGGAAACCACCTACACTTCGCTGTCGCCGTTTGCGCAGCTGCAGTGGACGGTGGGTGACGTCCGCCTGGTTGGCGGCCTGCGTCATGAGCGCGGCGAGCTCGACGTGGACGACTACGTGACCCTGCCCATCTACGGCGCCCAGCGCGTGGGCGGTGGCCAGCCAGAAACAAGCGAGACCCTGGCCAACGTCGGCATCGTCTGGCAAGCCACCGACGCACTCACTCTCTATGGCTCCTACGCCGAGGGATACACGGTGGCCGACATCGGCCGCGTGCTGCGCGCGATCAACGTGCCCGGGCAGGACGTCGACCGCCTGGTCGACCTCTCGCCGGTGGTGGCCGATAACCAGGAGATTGGCCTGGACTACGACGACGGCCGCTGGAGCGCCCACCTGGCCGCGTACCGCTCCGAGTCCGACTTGGGCTCGCTGCTTGTCTACGACCCGGCCACCGACAACTACAACGTACGTCGCCAGCGCACCGAGATCCGCGGCGTCGAGGGCAACCTGGCCCTGCGGCTGTCGCCGGGCGACCGCATCGGCGTGGCCTATGCCCGCACCGAGGGCCGATACGACCGCAACCAGGATGGCGCGGTCGACACCGACCTCGAGGGGATCAACATCAGCCCGGATCGCGCCACCCTGTTCTGGGAGCGTCGCTGGAACGACGTGCTGGCCACCCGCCTGCAGGCCAGCCAGGCCAGGGATCGTGAGTTCGAGCGCTTTGGCACCCGCGTCGCCTCCTTCGAGGGCTACACGACCGTCGACCTCCAGGCGACGATCGCGCTCCCGCGCGGCCAGCTGGCGGTGGGCCTCGAGAACCTGCTCGGCGAGCAGTACGTGAGCTACTACTCCCAGACCACGCCGTCGAACGATGACTACGTGGCCGGCCGCGGCCGCGTGCTCAGCGTGGCCTGGTCGCATCGCTTCTGACGCCGGCGATGCCGGACGGCGCCCGCGTCTCCGCCCGGGGTAACCGACCGCGCCTGCGGTCGGCGCTGGCGTGGCTGCACCTGTGGGTGGGGCTGGCGGTCGGCACCGTGTTCGCGCTGGTGTCGCTGGCGGGCTCGGTGCTGGTCTTCCACACCGAGTTGCTGGTCGCCACGCGGCCGGTGCTGGCGGAGCATTCGCCCGTCGCCGACGGCGCGGTGATGGGGCGGCTGCTTACCGAGTGGCAGCCCCGCGGCCTGACCGCACTGGACCTGCCGCGGGAGGGCCTGCCGGTCTGGCAGGGCTATCTCGCCGATGGTCGCCGCGCTTACTTCGCGCCGGAAGACGGCCGCCTGCTGCTGCTGCGCAGCCACCAGGACGACTGGCTGATGTGGCTGCACCACTGGCACGTCGAACTGTTGGGCGGCCCGACCGGAAAAGCAGTCCTGGGCATCGTCGGCTGGATGTCGCTGGGACTGCTGGCGAGCGGTCTCTATCTGTGGTGGCCCAAGCGCGGTCGCATGCTGGCCCAGCTGCGCTGGCACGCCGGTCCGCCGGTGCGGCGCTGGCTGAGCTGGCACCGGAGCAGCGGTGTACTGGCATTGCCGCTGCTGGGCCTGGCGACGCTGACGGGCGTGGGCATGGTCTATCCCAACGCCTTCCGCACGGTGCTGGTGGCCGCGCTGGGCGAACACCCCGCCCCGGTGGCCGCTGCAGGCGCCGCCGCGCCGGGCGAGCCTGACTGGCGGGCCGTGCTGGCCACGGCGGACACGGCGCTGCCGGGCGCACGGCTGGCGCGCATCTCGGCGCCGGCGCCCGATGCGACCTCGCTGACGTTCCGGGCGCAGGCCGAGGGCGAATGGCATCCGGTGGGGCGGAGCGTGGTGGGCGTGAGCCGTGACGGCCGGGAGGTCCTGCTGCGCCACGACGCCACCGCCGACCGACCCGGCGCGCGCCTGAGCCATGCCATCTATCCGCTGCACGTGGCCGCCGTCGGCGGACCGGGAATGAAGATCGCACTGCTCATCGCCGGATGCCTGCCCCTGTTCCTGTTGATCACGGGCTTCCTGTTCTGGCGCCGGCGACGCGCCGGCCGCTGAGCCCGGCAGCCCCGCCGCGGGGCGGCTAGAATGCCGCCCCATGCAGATCGGCCCCCACCGCATCGAACCCCGCGTGGTGCTGGCCCCGATGGCCGGCGTCACCGACAAGCCGTTCCGGATGCTGTGCAAGCGCCTGGGCGCGGGCCTGTGCGTGTCCGAGATGACGATCTCGAACCCGAAGTTCTGGCACACCAACAAGTCCCTGCACCGCATGGACCACGCCGGCGAGCCCGACCCGATCAGCGTGCAGATCGCCGGCACCGACCCGGCGATGCTGGCCGAGGCCGCCCGCTACAACGTCGACCACGGCGCCCAGCTGATCGACATCAACATGGGCTGCCCGGCCAAGAAGGTCTGCAACACCTGGGCCGGCTCGGCGCTGATGCGCGACGAGGCGCTGGTGGCGCGCATCCTGTCGGCCGTGGTCGCCGCGGTCGACGTGCCGGTGACGCTCAAGATCCGCACCGGCTGGGCCGCCGACCAGAAGAACGCGCTGCGCATCGCCCGCATCGCCGAGGACAGCGGCATCGCGTCGCTGGCGGTGCACGGACGCACGCGCGACCAGCACTACACCGGCCACGCCGAGTACGACACCATCGCCGAAGTGAAGGCGGCGCTGCGCATCCCGGTGCTGGCCAACGGCGATATCGATTCGCCTGAAAAGGCGGCCATCGTGCTGCGGCACACCGGCGCCGACGCGGTGATGGTGGGCCGCGCGGCGCAGGGACGGCCGTGGATCTTCCGCGAGATCGCGCACTACCTGGCCACCGGCGAGAAGCTGCCCGAGCCAAGCCTTGCCGAAGTGCGCGACGTGCTGCTGGGCCACCTGGCCCACCTGCACGACTTCTACGGCGAAGTCGCCGGCGTGCGCATCGCCCGCAAGCACCTGGGCTGGTACGCGAAGGATCGTCCGGAAAACGCCGCCTTCCGCGCCGTCGTCAACCGCGCCGACGACATGCAGGGCCAGCTGCGCCTGACCCGCGACTACTTCGACGCGCTGGTCGCCGGCGTCGCCTGGGACGCCGCGCCGGCCGCCTGAGCTGAACGATGCTGCACCGCGGGAGGCCGGTCATCGCGCCGGGTGCCGTTGGAATCAGGGCGCACGATCGCGACGGGCGCATCCTGTTCCCCTCTGATGGAGCCACCCATGACTCGTTCCCTCCCCCCACAGGCCACTGCGCCGCGCCGTCCGTCGACGCGCTGGGCCCTGCTCGTCGCCGCCGCGCTGATGCTGCTGGCGTCGGTGCCCGCCTTCGCCGCCGACTGGGTCGCGCGCCATGGCCTCACCGCCGCGCAGTACCAGGACGCCTTCGAGGGTTTTTCCGGCAAGGGCTATCGCCTGGTGTCGATCAGTGGCTACGACGGCGGCCGCGGCCAGGCCCGCTATGCCGCGGTCTGGAAGAAGCAGGCCGGCCCGGCCTGGGCCGCGCGCCACGGCCTCACCGCCGAGCAGTACCAGGCGGCGTTCAACAGCTTCAGCCAGCAGGGCTACCGCCTCACCTTCGTCAACGGCTACGCGATCGGCAACGAGGCGCGCTACGCGGCGATCTGGAGCAAGGGCCGCGGCCCGGACTCGGTCGCGCGCCACGGCCTCAACGGCGCGCAGTACCAGGCGGCCGTCGATGAGTTCGTCGGCAAGGGTTATTCCCTCGCCCACGTCAGCGCCTACACGGTCGGCAACACGCCGCGCTTCGCCGCGATCTTCGAGAAGGGCGGCCCGGCCTGGGTCGCGCGCCATGGCCTGACCCCGGCGCAGTACCAGGCGGCGTTCGACCAGTTCAACCGCCAGGGCTACCGGCTGAGCGTGGTCAGCGGCTACCGCGACGGCGGCAGCGACCGCTACGCCGCGATCTGGACCAAGGCCGGCGGCCCGCTGCTGTCGGCGCGCCACGGCATCCCGGCGGCGCACTACCAGGCCGTGTTCGACAACCACCGCTACCAGTCCTTCGAGCCGGACTACGTCGAGGCCTTCAACGGCGCCGACGGCGTGCGCTTCAACGCGCTGTGGCGCAACACCACCTTCTCCGGCCAGGACCTGGCGCTGATCGAGAACAAGGCCCGCGCCTACATGCGCGCCAACGACATGCCCGGCCTGTCGATCGCGATCATGCGCGACGAGAAGCTGGTCTACGCCGCCGGTTTCGGCGTCGCCGACAAGGACAGCGGCATGCCGGTCAGCCCGATGCACCGCTTCCGCATCGCCAGCGTGTCCAAGCCGATCACCCATGCCGCGGTGCTGAAGCTGGCCAACGACACCACGCTCAACACCTCCGACCGCGTGTTCGGCCCGGGCAGCGTGCTCGGCGGCACCTTCGCCACGCCGTCCAACAACCCGGACATCGAAGACATCACGATCGACCACCTGATCCGCCATCGCGCCGGCTTCCGCCGCATCGACAAGGACGGCAACGGCAGCGACCCGATGTTCGCCTACACCGGCACCGACCACGCCGGCCTCATCAACTGGGCGCTCGGCCAGTACCCGCTCGGCTACACGCCGGGCACCACGCCGGCCGGCCTGAAGAGCGAGGACATGTACTCGAACTTCGGCTACTGCCTGCTGGGCCGGGTGATCGAGGCGCGGTCGGGCAAGTCCTACGAGGCCTACGTGCGCGACGCGCTGCTCAAGCCCGCCGGCGCCGGCGACATCGTGATCGGCGGCGACAAGCTGGCCGACCGCAAGTCGGACGAAGTCGTGTATTACGGGGGCGGCGCCTATTCCAGCGTCAAGCCGCGGCGCTTCGATTCGCACGGCGGCTGGATCGCCCGCCCGGTCGACCTGCTGCGCTTCATGAAGCACGAAAGCTGGCTGGGCACGCCCTACTCCCACTACGGCGAGATGAGTGGCACCACGTCCATCTACCGCCGTCGCAGCGACGGCTTCGGCCTCGTCGCCGCCAGCAACAGCAACAACGACAGCACCGCCGCGATGAACGACATGATGAACGCCATCGCCGACGACGTCAGCGCGTGGCCGGCGATCAACCTGTTCTGACCGGCTAGCGCACGGCCTGGGTCGCCGCCCCGTCCTCGCCGGGCGCGGGCGGCGCCTCCCAGATCCGCTGCCACATCTGCGACAGCCGCCGGCTCGCTTCCCAGGGCCAGTCGATCTGCCGGGGCGGGATCTCGCGCCAGCCCAGGCCCTCGCGCTCGGCGACGACGAAGCGGAAGCTGTAGTCCGGCTCGGCGCCCATCCGCAGGTCGCTCAGCACCAGCTGGCGCTCGCGCACCTCCGCCTTCATGAAGCCGTGGTTGAACCAATGCAGTCGCTTCACCGCGGCGAATTCGCCGACACGTTCCAGCGCCTGGGCGTCGGACGAATACGCACGGAACACCATCGGCCCCGTATCCGCCACCAGCGACCGCTCGCCCTCGAGGAAGCCGTCGGGCGTCATCACCACCACCCGCCAGAGCAGCGTGTTGAACGGCATCGGCACCGAGAAGCGCGGGGCATCCCGGAGGCCCATGCCCGCCAGCGTCCGTTCCGCCTGGCGGTCCACCAGCGTCTTCGCGGCCAGGGACCAGCCGATGTAGGCCGTGCTCAGGGCCAGGCCCACGACCAGCGCGCGGCGCGCCGCGTCCCGCTCGCGCCAGCGCCAGGCCAGCACGCAGGCCACCAGCAGCGGCAGCGTGTACAGCGGGTCGATGATGAACAGGCTCGACCACATCGCCGGCGACACCGGGATCGGCCACCAGAGCTGGGTGCCGTAGACCGTGAACGCGTCCAGCACCGGATGCGTGGCCAGGGCCAGTGCGATCGCCAGGAACCAGCGCCCCGGCGCCTGCGCCACCCGCCCGCCCAGCGCGCGGAAGCCGGCCCAGATCAGCGCGGCCAGCGGCAGCAGCACGAACAGCGAATGCGAGGGGCCGCGGTGCCAGGTCATCATGTCGACCGGGTCCAGGTCCAGGGGCAGCATCACGAACGAGTCGAGGTCGGGCAGCGTGCCCAGCGCGGCGCCAGCGAGCAGGGCGGCGCGACGATGGCCGGCCGGGGCGACGGCGGCGGCGAGCGCGCCGCCCAGTACGATCTGGGAAAGGGAGTCCATGCCGCGATCCTAGCCGACGCCGATGTCGCCCCGGCGTGACCGGAAGACGCGGCCCGCCGCCGTGACAGATGGCTTAACCCGGGTGCAACATGGGTGGGCGCAGGATGCACCCCGGGGTCCGGGCGTGTATCATGCCGGCCCCCACCCATCCTTTCATCTCAATCAAGGGATATAAGCCACGATGTCCAGCTACCTCTTCACCTCCGAGTCGGTCTCCGAAGGCCACCCGGACAAGATGGCCGACCAGATTTCCGATGCGGTGCTGGACGCGATCCTGACCCAGGACCCGAAGGCCCGCGTGGCCTGCGAGACGCTGGTGAAGACCGGCGCCGCCATCGTCGCCGGCGAGATCACCACCACCGCCTGGGTCGACATCGAGGCGCTGGCCCGCGGCGTCATCAACGACATCGGCTACGACAACTCGAACGTCGGCTTCGACGGCCACACCTGCGCCATCGTCAACATGATTGGCAAGCAGTCGCCCGACATCAACCAGGGCGTGGACCGCAAGAAGCCGGAAGACCAGGGCGCGGGCGACCAGGGCCTGATGTTCGGCTACGCCTGCAACGAGGCGCCGGAGTACATGCCGGCCGCGATCTACTACGCGCACCGCCTGGTCGAGCAGCAGGCCAAGGTCCGCAAGTCCGGCAAGCTCAAGTGGCTGCGCCCGGACGCCAAGAGCCAGGTCACCCTGCGCTACGAGAACGACAAGATCGTCGGCCTCGACGCCGTGGTGCTGTCGACCCAGCACGACCCGAACGTCAAGCACAAGGACATCGTCGCCGGCGTCATGAAGCACATCCTCGAGCCCGTGCTGCCGAAGGCGTGGCTGAAGGCGCTGCCGAAGTCGAAGATCCACATCAACCCGACCGGCAACTTCGTGATCGGCGGCCCGGTGGGCGACGCCGGCCTGACCGGCCGCAAGATCATCGTCGACACCTACGGCGGCATGGCCCGCCACGGCGGCGGCGCGTTCTCGGGCAAGGATCCGTCCAAGGTCGACCGTTCGGCCGCCTACGCGGCGCGCTACGTGGCCAAGAACATCGTGGCCGCCGGCCTGGCCGACAAGTGCGAAGTGCAGGTCAGCTACGCGATCGGCGTGGCCGAGCCGACCTCGATCTCGGTCACCACCTTCGGCACCGGCAAGATCGCCGACGACAAGATCGAGAAGCTGATCCGCCAGCAGTTCGACCTGCGCCCGTACGGCATCACCAAGATGCTGGACCTGCTGCACCCGATCTATCGCCTCACCGCCTCGTACGGCCACTTCGGCCGCAAGCCGTTCCAGGTGACCTACACCGACGGCAAGGGCAAGAAGCACACCGCCACCGCCTTCTCCTGGGAGAAGACGGACAAGGCCGACGCCCTGCGCAAGGCCGCCGGCCTCGACAAGCCGGTCGTCGCCAAGAAGAAGAAGTAAGCCTCCCGGACCCCTCTCCCCTCGCGGGAGAGGGCTGGGGAGAGGGGACGGGCCGCGAAAGCGGCCCGTTCTCGTTCCAGCCCCTCACCCACCCCGCAAGAGCTGGGGCGCCAGGAACATCAGCAGCACGATCACCGCCCCCGGCACCACCCGCACCCACACCGCCGGACGCCAGCCGGTGCGGCGCATCCGCCGGACCAGGGCCAGGTGGTAGATGGCCGAGACGGCCAGCAATCCCGTCGTGAACCACAGCGCGCCGATCGCTTTGGCCGCGCCCGCCAGGCCCGAGGTGGCCGCGAGGCCGAACAGCACGGCGCCCACCCCGTAGGCCGCCGCCGCGGCCCATTGCCGCGGCAGCATCCGCTCCGACGCCTCCGGCCGACGCCCGAACATGGCCTCGGCGGCAATGGCTTCCATCTCGCGCCTCGCGCCCTGCAGGTAGTGGCCCATGTCCTGGTCCAGCTTGCGGCGCTTGGCCGCGAAATCGGGCGCGTGGTCCTCATGCCCCAGCCACGGCACGTCCAGGCCACTGAAGCCGTCCACGCCGGGCACCAGCGCCTCCAGGTGCTTTCGCATCCACTGGGGATGCCGCCGCGCCAGGTCTTCCGCCTCGTCGTTGCGGAGCACGTGGAACACGTGGGTGTCACCGTCGGCATCGGCGTCCCGGAACACGGTGTACTTGTCACGGATCAGCTCCATGATCGAGAAGATCATGACGTAGCGGTCGCTCCCGGTCAGGGTCAGCGGCACCGGATGGGCGACACCCCGGTAAACGGGCGTCACGCGGCCGTCCGCTTCGGTCCAGGCCAGCGCATCCTCGGGATCGAGCCGCTCGGCGAACGCCTCCACCACTTCGTCCTCCGCCGAGCGCCAGTCCACCACGCAGCCGGCCTCGCCCAGCGATTCGTCATCCAGCAACACCAGTTCATCGATGGAAATCCGCGACATGCAGGCAAGGGCTCCAGGGTGGGAGCCCGGATGTTAGCGCCAGTCCGCGCCGCGCCAACAGCCCGCCCCGGCCGCGGGGGCGGCGCCGGGAGCCGACGTTCATCCCTCCATCGCGAACTGGCGATACAATGGCGGCCGGTCTGAAAGGACCCGCACCCCCGGCAGCCGCCCCGCGGCCCGCCGGACCCTCCGCCGAGGGGCGCTGCAAGCCCGGTCCGCATCGCGGGCAAGGGATCAGGCTCGGCGAAGGTTCCGCACCAACCGCGCCCGTTAATGAGCGACCCCCGAGGCCCCGGCCCGGCCGGCGTCGCCAACCAACGGAGCAACACCATGAACGCTGTCGTAAACCTCAAGAACGACTACAAGGTCGCCGACCTGTCCCTGGCCGACTGGGGCCGCAAGGAAATCGACATCGCCGAGCAGGAAATGCCGGGCCTGATGTCGATCCGCGAGAAGTACGCCGCCGCCAAGCCGCTCAAGGGCGTCCGCGTCACCGGCTCGCTGCACATGACCATCCAGACGGCCGTGCTGATCGAGACCCTGAAGGACCTCGGCGCCGACGTGCGCTGGGCGTCGTGCAACATCTTCTCCACCCAGGACCACGCCGCGGCGGCCATCGCCAAGACCGGCACCCCGGTGTTCGCCTGGAAGGGCGAGACGCTGGAAGAGTACTGGGACTGCACCCTCGACGCGGTCAGCTTCCCGGGCGGCAAGGGCCCGGAGCTGGTGGTCGACGACGGCGGCGACGTCACCCTGCTGATCCACAAGGGCTATGAGCTCGAGAAGGGCGACACCGCCTGGGTCAACTCGCCCTCGGGCTCGCACGAAGAGCAGGTGATCAAGGACCTGCTCAAGCGCGTCGCCAAGGAGCGCCCGGGCTTCTGGACCAACGTGGTCAAGGACTGGAAGGGCGTCTCGGAAGAGACCACCACCGGCGTGCACCGCCTCTACCAGATGCTGGAGGCCGGCAAGCTGCTGGTGCCGGCGATCAACGTCAACGACTCGGTCACCAAGTCCAAGTTCGACAACCTCTACGGCTGCCGCGAGTCGCTGGCCGACGGCATCAAGCGCGCCACCGATCGCATGATCGCCGGCAAGCTCGCCGTCATCTGCGGCTTCGGCGACGTCGGCAAGGGCTCGGCACGTTCGCTGCGTGGCTTCGGCGCGCGCGTCGTGGTCACCGAGATCGATCCGATCAACGCCCTGCAGGCGGCGATGGAAGGCTTCGAGGTCAACACGGTCGAGGCCACGCTGGGCCGCGGTGACATCTACG
>NZ_DASTNG010000059.1:0-67502 GCF_035721105.1 Arenimonas sp.
GGCCACGACCGCCTTCACGCCCAGCAGGTTGGTGCCCTTGGCGGCCCAGTCACGCGAGGAGCCGGTGCCGTATTCCTTGCCGGCGAAGACCACCAGCGGCACGCCCTCGGCCTTGTACTTCATGGCCGCGTCGTAGATCGCGAGCTTGTCGCCCGACGGGTAGTGGATGGTGTTGCCGCCTTCCTCGCCGCCCAGCATCAGGTTCTTGATGCGGATGTTGGCGAAGGTGCCGCGCACCATCACGTCGTCGTTGCCGCGGCGCGAGCCATACGAGTTGAAGTCGGCCGGCTGCACGCCGCGCGCCTGCAGGAACTTGCCCGCGGGCGAGCTGGCCTTGATGTTGCCGGCCGGGCTGATGTGGTCGGTGGTGATCGAGTCGCCGAACACGCCCATCACGCGCGCGCCGTTGATGTCCTCGATGTGGCCGACCGACATCTTCATGCCGTCGAAGTAGGGCGGGTTCTTGATGTAGGTGGAGGCATCGTCCCAGGCGAACTTGGCGCCGTCGGGCGAGGCGATCTGGTTCCAGCGGGTGTCGCCGCCGAAGACGTTGGCGTAGTTGGCCTTGAACATCTCCGGACCAACGGTCCTGGCGATGAAGTCGCCGATTTCCTTGTTGGTCGGCCAGACGTCCTTGAGGTACACCGGCTGGCCGTCCTTGCCCGTGCCCAGCGGCTCGGTCGACAGGTCGATGTCGGTGGTGCCGGCGATGGCGTAGGCGACCACCAGCGGCGGCGAGGCCAGGTAGTTCATCTTCACTTCGGCGTGCACGCGGCCTTCGAAGTTGCGGTTGCCCGAGAGCACCGAGGTCACGACCAGGTCGTTCTCGGCGATGCCCTTGGACACTTCCTCGGGCAGCGGGCCGGAGTTGCCGATGCAGGTGGTGCAGCCGTAGCCGACCACGTGGAAGCCGAGCTGCTCGAGGTCGTCGAGCACGCCGGCCTTCTTGAGGTAGTCGGTGACCACCAGCGAGCCCGGGCCGAGCGAGGTCTTGACCCACGGCGCGGCGGTGAGGCCCTTGGCCACGGCGTTGCGCGCCAGCAGGCCGGCGCCCAGCATCACCGCCGGGTTGGAGGTGTTGGTGCAGGACGTGATGGCGGCGATGACGACCGAGCCGTCGGTGAGGTGCGCGTCCTGGTCCTTGATGCGGATCTTCGACTTCGGCTTGGCGGCCAGGTGGCCGGCCTGCGGCTGGTGGCCGCCTTCGGCGTCCATGCGCGCCACGTCGCCGTTCTTCTGCTTGCGGTTGGCGGTGAGTGCGCCGAGGTTGGCGTTGAAGTTGGCCTTCATGTCGCTCAGCAGCACGCGGTCCTGCGGACGCTTCGGGCCGGCCAGCGAGGGCTTCACTTCGCCCATGTCCAGCGACAGCACGGCGCTGTACTCGGCTTCGACCGACGGGTCGCGCCACAGGCCCTGGGCCTTGGCGTAGGCTTCGACCAGGGCGATCTGGCCGTCGTCGCGGCCCGACAGGCGCAGGTAGTTCAGCGACTCGGCATCGATCGGGAAGATGCCGCAGGTGGCGCCGTATTCCGGGGCCATGTTGGCGATGGTGGCGCGGTCGGCCAGCGGCAGGTGGTCCAGGCCCTCGCCGAAGAACTCGACGAACTTGCCGACCACGCCGTGCTTGCGCAGCATCTGGGTGACGGTGAGCACCAGGTCGGTGGCGGTGGCGCCCTCGGGCAGCTTGCCGGTCAGCCTGAAGCCGACGACCTGCGGGATCAGCATCGAGCTCGGCTGGCCGAGCATCGCGGCCTCGGCCTCGATGCCGCCGACGCCCCAGCCCAGCACGCCGATGCCGTTGATCATGGTGGTGTGCGAGTCGGTGCCGAACACGGTGTCCGGGAAGGCGTACTTGACGCCGTCGATGTCGCGCGCCATCACCACGCGGGCCAGGTGCTCGAGGTTGACCTGGTGGACGATGCCGGTGTTGGGCGGCACCACCTTGAAGTTGTCGAAGGCCTTCTGGCCCCAGCGCAGGAAGCTATAGCGCTCCTGGTTGCGCTCGAACTCGATCTTGCCGTTGAGGTCGAGGGCCTCGGGCTTGCCGAACACGTCGACCTGCACCGAGTGGTCGATGACCAGCTCGGAGGGGATCAGCGGGTTGATCTGGTCGGCGTTGCCGCCGAGCTTGACCACGGCGTCGCGCATCGCGGCCAGGTCGACCACGCAGGGCACGCCGGTGAAGTCCTGCAGCACGACGCGCGCCGGCATGAAGGCGATCTCGGTGTCGGGCTCGGCCTTGGCGTTCCAGGTCGCGACCGCTTCGATGTGCTCCTTGCCGACGGTCATGCCGCCGTCCTCGCAGCGCAGCAGGTTCTCGAGCAGGATCTTCATCGAGTACGGCAGGCGCGCCAGGTCGAAGCGCTGGCCCAGCTTGGCCAGGCTGAAGTAGGTGTAGGACGTGCCGTTGACGACCAGTTGGTCGCGGGTGGCGAAGGAGTCGCTCATGGACAGGCTCCGGGCTTTGGAAGAGGGGGCTGGGAGGCGCGCAGGGCGGCCGCGTCAGCCCCGTATTATGCCCCAAACCATACCCCGCCGTCCGCTCGCGGCGCCCGCTCAGTGCGTCGCGTCGAGCCAGTCCCGGGCCGCTTGCACCATCGCGCGGCGGCCGAACAGGAAGTCCCAGTAGCTGCCGCCCAGCTGGCGCCACAGCACCGCCGCGCGCAGCGCGGCGAGCAGGGTGGCGCGGACTTCGCCGACCAGCGCCGGCTGCCCCAGGTAGACCGGGTTGCCCTGCACCAGCACGCGCGGCCCGACCGGGCTGACTTCGCGGGCGTACAGCTCGCCCAGGCGGCCCAGCACGGTGGCGTGGGTCGGGCCGAAGTGCTCGCGCTGGCGGGCGATGTCCTCCAGCCCGTCGTGCACCGCCTGCGGCGCGCTGCGGTGGCGGATGAAGCTGCGCTCGAGGTGCAGCACGGTCATCGCCATGCGGGTGATGGCCGGGTCGCGGCCGGCGCCGCCCTCGAGCTGGCCGACCAGGCGGCGCAGGCCGGGGCCGAGCTTGCCGGCGCCGTCGAACACCGCCTCGGGCGATTCGGCGTCGAACCGGAACAGGCTTTCGATGCAGGCCGACAGCGGCTGCGTTTCGGCCTGGCCGTTCTGGGCCATCTGCTGGACGAGCTGCACGGCCTGGAGCAGGCCGGCGAGGGCGAGGGCGCGATCCTTCATGCGTCGGGGGTCTTCAATTCGATCGTGGGGGCGTTGGTGCGGGCGATCACGGCACCGCCCAGGCATTCGTCGCCACGGTACAGGACCAGGGACTGGCCGGGGGTGACCGCGCGCTGCGGGACCGCGAAGGCTACGGAAAGCGAGCCGTCGGCGTCCACCCGGACCTCGCAGGCCTGGTCGGGCTGCCGGTAGCGGGTCTTGGCGGTGCAGGCGAAGGCCGCGGCGGGCGGCGCGCCGGCGATCCAGTGCGCGGGCTCGGTCTGCAGCCGGTCGGACAGCAGCCAGGGACTGTCGCTGCCCTGGTCGACGAACAGCAGGTTGCGGGCGACGTCCTTGCCCACCACGAACCAGGGCGCCGCCGGCCGGCCGCGCACGCCGCCGACCTGCAGGCCTTCGCGCTGGCCCAGCGTGTAGTACCAGACGCCGGCGTGGCGGCCCACCACGGCGCCGTCGACGCTGCGGATCTCGCCCGGCTGGGCCGGCAGGTACTGGCCCAGGAATTCGCGGAAGTCGCGCTCGCCGATGAAGCAGATGCCGGTGGAGTCCTTCTTGGTCGCGGTCGGCAGCCCGGCCTCGGCCGCCAGCCGGCGGACCTCGGCCTTGGGCAGGTCGCCGACCGGGAACAGGGTGGCGGCCAGCTGCGCCTGGCCCAGCTGGTGCAGGAAATAGCTCTGGTCCTTGTCCTGGTCGACGCCGCGCAGCAGCTGCCAGCGGCCGTCGCGATGGGCGACGCGGGCGTAGTGGCCGGTGGCGATCTTCTCGGCGCCCAGCGCCCGCGCCTCGTCCAAGAAGGTCTTGAACTTGATCTCGCGGTTGCACAGCACGTCGGGGTTGGGCGTGCGGCCGGCGCGGTACTCGGCCAGGAAGTGTTCGAACACGCCGGCCCAGTACTCGCGGGCGAAGTTGCGGGCGTGGAAGGGGATGCCGAGGCGGCCGCAGATGCCCAGGGCATCGCGGCGGTCGTCCTCGGCGCGGCAGTCGCTGGTCGCACCGGGCGCGCGTCCGTCGGCACCGCCCGGGGCGTCGTCGTCCCAGTTCTGCATGAACAGTCCGGCGATCGACTCGCCCTGCCGCTGCAGCAGCAGGGCGGCGACCGAGGAATCGACGCCGCCGGACATCCCGACGATGACGCGCGCCGGGCTCATGCCGTGTGGTTCATGGCCTGGAGCGGGAAGCGGCGGCCGCCAAGGAAATCCTCGACCACCTGCCAGACCAGCGGGCTGCGGTGCCGGGCGGCTTCCGCGGACAGCTCGGCCGGCGTCAGCCACAGGGCCTGCAGGATGCCCTCGTCCAGGGCGCGGTCGGGATGGTGGCGCAGGGGCTCGGCGGCGAAGGCCATGCGCAGGAAATGGCGGCCATCCGCCGGCGCCTTCCACTGGTAGGCGCCGATGAAGGCGGTCAGCGTCACGTCCCAGCCGGTTTCCTCGAGCGTTTCGCGGCGGGCGGCTTCCAGCAGGGTCTCGTCGGGCTCGAGGTGGCCGGCGGGCTGGTTGATCACCCGCTCGCCGCGCACCTGCTCTTCCACCATCAGCAGCCGGCCGTCGCGCACCACGACGGTGGCGACGGTGACGTCGGGCTGCCAGAAGCGTCCGCTGCGATAGCTCAAAGGTCGTCCTTGCCGGTCAGGTCCTTCTCGACCTCGTCGGCGGCCAGCGCGGTGAGGTCGATCGCCTCGTCCAGCGTATCGGCGTCGGCATCGGCGTCGATCTTGGTGACGAACATGGCCACCCGGTCCTGCTTCACCCAGGCGCCCAGGATCATCTCCTGGCTGCGCGCCAGCAGGTCGTTGGCGACCGAGGCTGGGAAGTTGTCGGTGGCCGACTGGTAGCCGGGCGACCAGATCTCGCGGACCTTGTGGTGCGTGGTCTCGCTGGTGACGGTGCGGACCCAGACCAGCTGGGTGCGGTCGTCATCGAGCCGCACCACGATCTGGAAGTCGCCGTCGTCGTCGATCTCGAACGGGGTGCCCTTGCTTTCGAGCTGGGCCTTCACGACCGGGTCGGGCTCGGCCGCGGCGGCCGTGAAGGACAGCGCGAGCAGGGCGAGGACGAGCAGGGCGGGGCGCAGGATCATGGGGATTCCTCGGGGCGTGGGCGCCGGCGGTCCGGCCCGGGCATTGTCGGCGCAAAGCCCGCGCGGCGTCCACGCCGTCGCGTGGTCTTGCCAACGCCGTCGCCCGCCCCGATTTATACTGCCGGCATGCCCCAAGACCCCCATCCCGAATTCGAACACGACCGCGGCCTGGCCGTCGAAGCCTCGCGGCCCGAAGTGGTGCGCCCGCCGCTCTACCAGGTGCTGCTGCTGAACGACGACTTCACGCCCATGGACTTCGTGGTCGAGGTCCTGCAGACCTTCTTTGCCATGAACCGCGAGAAAGCCACCCAGGTCATGCTCCAGGTCCACACCCGGGGCAAGGGCGTTTGCGGCGTCTACACGCGCGAGGTGGCTGAATCGAAGGTGACGCAGGTCAACGACTTTTCCCGCGAACACCAGCACCCCCTGTTGTGCACCATGGAAAAGACCTAGGCTGGCCCCATAACGGAGCAAACGTTCCGGAGACGCCAAATGTTCAGCAAGGATCTCGAGTACACCATCGGCCAGTGCTACAAGCAGGCCCGCGAAGCCCGGCATGAGTTCATGACGGTCGAGCACCTGCTGCTGGCCCTGCTGGACAACCCCTCGGCGGCCGGCGTGCTCAAGGCCTGCGGCGCCGACCAGCCCAAGCTGGCCACGGGCTTGCGCCAGATCATCGCCGACACCGTGCCGGTGCTGCCGGCCGACGACCCGCGCGACACCCAGCCCACGCTGGGCTTCCAGCGCGTGCTCCAGCGCGCCGTCTACCACGTGCAGTCCTCGGGCAAGAAGGAAGTGACCGGCGCCAACGTGCTGGTGGCGATCTTCGGCGAGAAAGACTCGCACGCGGTGTATTTCCTCAACCAGCAGGAGATCACCCGGCTCGACGTCGTCAATTACCTCTCGCACGGCATCGCCAAGATCGGCGACGGCCCCGAGGACAAGCCCGCGCCCGAGGCCAAGCCCGAAGGCGAGGAGGGAGGCGAGCCGAAGGGCAACCCGCTGCAGGAGTTCGCCGCCAACCTCAACGAGCTGGCGAAGGAAGGCAAGATCGACCCGCTGATCGGCCGCGAGGACGAAGTCGAGCGCACCATCCAGGTGCTCTGCCGCCGCCGCAAGAACAATCCGCTCTACGTCGGCGAAGCCGGCGTGGGCAAGACCGCGCTGGCCGAGGGCCTGGCCTGGCGCATCGTCGAGGGCCGGGTGCCGGCCGTGCTCAAGGACGCCGTGATCTACTCGCTCGACCTGGGCGCGCTGGTGGCCGGCACCAAGTACCGCGGCGACTTCGAGAAGCGGCTCAAGGCCGTCATCCAGCAGATCAAGAAGGAGCCGGGTGCGATCCTGTTCGTGGACGAGATCCACACCATCATCGGCGCCGGCTCGGCCTCGGGCGGCACCATGGACGCCTCCAACCTGATCAAGCCGGTGCTCCAGAACGGCGAGCTGCGCTGCATCGGCTCGACCACGTTCCAGGAGTACCGCGGCGTGTTCGAGAAGGACCGCGCGCTGGCCCGTCGCTTCCAGAAGATCGACGTGGTCGAGCCGACCATCGCCGAGGCGGTGGCCATCCTCAACGGCCTCAAGACCCGGTTCGAGGCCCACCACGACGTGGAGTACGCCTCCGACGCCCTCCAGGCCGCGGTCGACCTCTCGGTCAAGCACATCAACGACCGCCTGCTGCCCGACAAGGCCATCGACGTCATCGACGAGGCCGGCGCCCGCCAGCGCCTGCTCGACGAGGACAAGCGCAAGAAGGTGGTCGACGTCGAGGAAATCGAGCTGATCGTCTCGAAGATGGCGCGCATCCCGGCCAAGCAGGTCAGCGCCTCCGACAAGGACGTGCTCAAGAACCTCGAGCGCAACCTCAAGATGGTCATCTTCGGCCAGGACCCGTCCATCGAGACGCTGGTGTCGGCGATCAAGCTGGCGCGCTCGGGCCTGTCCAACCCGGACAAGCCGATCGGCAACTTCCTGTTCGCCGGCCCCACCGGCGTGGGCAAGACCGAGGTCACCAAGCAGCTGGCGATGCAGCTGGGCATCGAGCTGGTGCGCTTCGACATGTCCGAGTACATGGAGTCGCATTCGGTCAGCCGCCTGATCGGCGCGCCCCCGGGCTACGTCGGCTTCGACCAGGGCGGCCTGCTGACCGAGAAGATCGTCAAGACCCCGCACTGCGTGCTGCTGCTCGACGAGATCGAGAAGGCGCATCCGGACGTGTTCAACATCCTGCTGCAGGTCATGGACCGCGGCGTGCTGACCGACACCAACGGCCGCGAGGCGAACTTCCGCAACGTCGTGCTGGTGATGACCACCAATGCCGGCGCTTCGCAGGCGGCCCGCCGCACCATGGGCTTCGTCGAGCAGAACCACACCAGCGACGCGATGGAAGTGATCCGCAAGGCCTTCACGCCGGAGTTCCGCAACCGCCTGGACGCCATCATCCAGTTCGGCGCGCTGGGCATCGACCACATCCTGCGGGTGGTGGACAAGTTCCTGATCGAGCTCGAGGCGCAGCTGCACGAGAAGCACGTCAGCCTGTCGGCGACGGCCGAGGCGCGGCAGTGGCTGGCCGAACACGGCTTCGACCCGCAGATGGGTGCCCGCCCGATGTCGCGCCTGCTGCAGGACAAGATCAAGCGCCCGCTGGCCGACGCGCTGCTGTTCGGCGACCTCGCCCATGGCGGCCGGGTCCTGGTCGACGTCAAGGACGGCGAGCTGGTCGTGGTCACCCAGGCCGAGCCCGAGAAGCTGCTGCCCGCCACGGTCTGATCACCGGCCTCGGCGTGTCCAGCGAAATGCCCGCCGTCGAGGCGGGCATTTCGCATCCAGGCCTGGCCCGTCGGCAGGCAGCGCGCCACGGACCTGCGCGCGGGGTCAGGCCGCCGGCGTGCGGCGCGACTGCTCGATGCTTTGCATCGCGATCAGCGACCGGGTCTGGCTGAGCAGGTCGCTGGACGGCCGGGCCGCGCCGATCTTGGTGCCCATGCCGAAGAGGTTGCGCATGATGGTGACCGGCGTACCCAGGATGCCCCAGGGGAATCCCCACCAGCCCAGCAGTCCCGACTGCAGGGTCGCCAGCAACTGGCGCTTCACCCCGCAGGGCTTGCAGGAAAACTGCGACTTGCTGTTCCAGGACGTGACCAGCACGGCGGACCAGATCGTGTGGGACGTATGCACGTCGGTGGGGCCGGCGCCGCGGCAGACGGGGCAGGGGGCCTTGAAGATCTTTTCGGCCTCGGCCTGGACCAGGTAGTCCGGCACCGTCTTGCCGACGCTGAGGATCGGCCCGCGCCCGAGGCAATTGTCATTGCAGTACTGGTCGGGCCCGGCGCGCTTGCCGAAGAAAACGGTGGTGCCGCAGCACGCGCAAGTCGCCATGCCCATCCCCTGGTCATCGAATGAAGAGCCGGGAGTCTAGGCGGGAGGCCGCGGGCGGCACAATACGGTGCGGCTGCGGCCCGGGGACCGGCCGGGCGCCAGGCCAAACAAAACGGCGGCCCTGGGCCGCCGTTCTTGTTGCCAGAACCCCCGCATTACTTCATGCGGTAGGTGATGCGGCCCTTGGTGAGGTCGTAGGGCGTCATCTCGACCTTGACCTTGTCGCCGGTGAGGATGCGGATGTAGTTCTTGCGCATGCGACCGGAGATGTGGGCGGTGATGACGTGGCCGTTCTCGAGCTTGACCCGGAACATGGTGTTCGGGAGGGTCTCGAGCACCGTGCCTTCGAATTCGATGGAATCGTCTTTGGACATTCTTGGTTTCGCTGGACGGGGAAGCCGGCCTTGGAAGCCGCGCATTCTGCCATGTCCCTGCCGGGCTTGCAAAAATTTGGTTAATCGCCGGCGGGGCCGGCCAGGCGTGCCGCCTGGAAATCCGTGCGATCGGGGGCCCAGAGGCCCGGCGGGGCGGGCGCTGCGGCCAGGCGGGCCACTTGGGCCAGGAAGTCGGGGCGGGGCAGGCGCTGTCCGCCCAGCGAGGCCAGGTGTGCATTCTCGACCTGGGCGTCGAGCAGGGGGCAGCCGGCGCCGGCCAGGATCCGGCACAGGCCGGCCAGCGCCGCCTTCGAGCCGCCCGAGACGCCGCTGAACATGCTTTCGCCGAAGAACATCCGGCCGATGCCCACGCCGTAGATGCCGCCGACCAGGCGCCGGCCGTCGTACACCTCGACCGAATGCGCATGGCCCAGCCGGTGCAGCGCGCCATAGGCGTCCATCATGTCCTGCGTGATCCAGGTGCCGTCCTGCCCGGGCCGGGGCTGCAGCGCGCAGGCCAGCACCACCCGGTCGAACGCCGTGTCGGCCCGGACCTGCCACCCGCTGCCGCGCAGGCTGCGCCGGAACCGCGACGGCAGCCGGAACCCGGCCGTGTCGAACACCATGCGCGGGTCCGGGCACCACCACAGGATCGGGTCGCCCTCGGAAAACCACGGGAAGATGCCGTGCCGGTAGGCATTGAGCAGCCGCGTCGGCGACAGGTCGCCGCCCATGGCGAGCAGGCCGTTCGGGTCCGGGTGCGCGCGCGCCGCCGGCGGGAACGGCGCCTCGGGGTCAGCCGGCAGCAGGGGCAGGCGGATCGGCATCGCGATAGGGGCTGTGCGCCAGGACGGACTGCCGATAGCTTGCCGTGCCGGCGCGCTCCTGTGCGCACCAGCCGTCGATGGCCCGCGCGAATTCCGGGTCGGCCAGCCAGTGGTGGCTGTGGGTGGCGACCGGCAGGAAGCCGCGGGCGATCTTGTGCTCGCCCTGGGCGCCGGGCTCGAACACCCGCAGGCCTTCGCGCAGGCAGTAGTCGATGCCTTGGTAGTAGCAGGTCTCGAAGTGCAGGCCCGGCGACGGCTCCGGTTCGCTGCTGCCCCAGTAGCGGCCGTAAAGCGTGTCGCCGCCGCGCAGGCACAGGGCGCCGGCCACCGTCTCGCCGTCCCGGTCGGCCAGGAACAGCACCAGCTGCCGCGGCATCGCCGTCGCCAGGTGCCGGAAGAACTCCAGCGTCAGCGCCGGATGGTTGCCGTAGTCGGCGAAGGTGCGGCAGTAGAAGAAGTGCATGGCCGCGAGCTCGTCCTCGGTGGCCTCGTCGCCGTGCACGGTGCGGAAGCCGTAGCCGGCGCGGCGGACCTTGTCGCGCTCCTGGCGCAGGTTCTTTCGCTTCTTGGGCTGCAGCGCCGCCAGGAAGTCGTCGAAGCCGGCCCAGCCGCGGTTGTGCCAGTGGAACTGCACGTCCTCGCGCGCCAGCCAGTCGGCGCCGAAGGCCGGCGCCTCGTCCCCGGGGTGGAAGTTGACGTGGATCGAGGACAGCCCGTCCCGCCGCGCCCGGTCGGCCATCGCCGCCAGCAGCGCGTGCCGGTCCGCAGCGTCGCGGGCCAGCAGCCGGGGGCCGGTGACCGGGGTGTAGGGCACGCCGACCAGCCACTTCGGGAAATAGTCGCGGCCGAAGCGGGCGTAGGCGTTGGCCCAGGCGTGGTCGAACACGAACTCGCCGTGCGAATTGGTCTTGAGGTAGGCCGGCGCGGCGGCCACCAGTTCGCCGTCGCGCCAGAGCGAGGCATGCCGCGGCGTCCAGCCCCAGCGCGGGCGCAGGCAGCCCTCGCGCTCCAGGCCGGCCAGGAAGGCGTGCGCGAGGAAGGGATGGCGGCGGTCGTGCAGGGCGTCCCAGGCCGCCGCAGGCAGTTCATCGAGGGCGGCGTGCAGGCGCAGTTCGGTCATGCCGCCAGCTTACGCGACGCGTTCGTGACGGGGCCGTGGGAGTGGCCCGGGGCCCCGCGCAGAACGTGCCGGGCTTATTCCTTGTCGAGGAACTTCTCGGCGTCCAGCGCCGCCATGCAGCCGAAGCCGGCCGAGGTGATGGCCTGGCGGTAGACCTGGTCGGCCACGTCGCCGGCGGCGAACACGCCCGGCACCGAGGTGGCGGTGGCGTTGCCGTCCAGGCCCGACTTGATGGTCAGGTAACCGTTGCGCATGTCCAGCTGGCCCTCGAACAGCGAGGTGTTCGGGGTGTGGCCGATGGCCACGAAGAAGCCCTGCACCGCGATCTCGCGGGTGGATTCGTCCTTGGTCGAGCGGATGCGCATGCCGGTCACGCCGGAATCGTCGCCCAGCACTTCGTCGACGCTATGGTCCCAGATGATCTCGACCTTGCCGGCCTGGGCCTTGGCGAACAGCTTGTCCTGCAGGATCTTCTCCGAGCGCAGCTTGTCGCGGCGGTGCACCAGGTAGACCTTGCGGGCGATGTTGGACAGGTACAGCGCTTCTTCGACGGCCGTGTTGCCGCCGCCGATCACCGCCACGTCCTGGTCGCGGAAGAAGAAACCGTCGCAGGTGGCGCAGGCCGACACGCCCTTGCCCATGAACCGCTGCTCGGAAGCCAGGCCCAGGTACTTGGCGCTGGCGCCGGTGGCGATGATCAGGCCGTCGGCCGTGTACTCGCCGCTGTCGCCGACCAGGCGGAAGGGCCGGCGGCCCAGCTCCACGGTATGGATGTGGTCGAAGATGATCTCGGTCTCGAAGCGCTCGGCGTGGGCCTGCATCCGCGCCATCAGGTCCGGGCCCATAAGGCCGTGGGCGTCACCGGGCCAGTTGTCGACCTCGGTGGTGGTCATCAGCTGGCCGCCCTGCTGCAGGCCGGTCACCAGCACCGGCTTGAGGTTGGCGCGGGCGGCGTAGACGGCGGCCGAATAGCCGGCGGGGCCGGAGCCGAGGATGAGCAGGCGGCAGTGCTTGGGGGCGGTCATGTATGATTCTTCGTCCGTTGAAGGGGGCGCGCGGGCACCGGCCGGCAAAGGGTCCGGGGCGTGTCGCGGAGGGGGCTAGCTTGGCGGGCGGGGCAGGCCAAATCAAGGCGGGCCGGCCGGTCGCTGTGTTGCGGGCGGGGTCCGTGAAGAAACGGGCTTGTTGGTGTGAATTGCTGTATAAACAGCCGTCTATAAAGGTTTCCTGAGGTCTTTTCTCTCAGTGGCGCGAACTCCAGACCGTAGCACCACCGCCGGCCTCGACCGCCGCCAGAAACTCTGGCGCGAGCTCGCGCTGGTCGCGATTTCCCCGCTGCTGCTGTACCTGCTGGCCAGCCTGCTCAGCTACCACTCGGACGATCCGGGCTGGTCCACCACCGGCAGCGTCACCGGCCAGATCAACAATTTCGGCGGCTTCGTGGGCGCCAAGCTCGCGGACCTGGCCTTCGGTTTCTTCGGCTACGTGTCCTACACCGTCCCGCTGGTGCTGGGCGGCGTCGCCTGGATCGCGCTGTTCGGGCTCGACTCCGACGGCGACGGACGGGTGGACTTCGGTCCGGCGCTCCGGCTGATCGGCATCGTCGGCTTCCTGGTCAGCGCCTGCGGCCTGGTCCACAACCTCGGCGGCCCCATGCCGAACCTGCCCGCCGGCTCCGGCGGCGTGCTCGGCGAGGTGGTGGGCGCGTCCATGCGCAGCGTGTTCGGCGTAATGGGGGGCAACCTGTTCCTGCTGTCGCTGGTGCTGATGTCGGTCACCCTGGCCACCGGCCTGAGCTGGTTCGCGCTGATGGACTGGATCGGCGGCAAGGTGCTGGCGCTGGCGTCGCGCCTGGGCAAGGGCACCCGCCAGGCCGCCGAGTGGCAGCGCGCCCGGGTCATGCGCGAGGAGCGCGAGGAAGTGCGCAAGGTCGAGACCGTCAAGCGCGCCAAGCGCGAGCCGGTCTACATCGAGCCGCCGCCCAAGCCCGTCATCGAGAAGTCCGAGCGCGCCCAGCGCGAGCAGCAGATCCCGCTGTTCAACGCCGGCGGCGGCGAAGGCCTGCCGCCGCTGTCCCTGCTCGACGACCCGAAGGAGCAGCCCAAGGGCTATTCCGAGGAAACGCTGGAAACGCTGTCGCGCCAGATCGAGTTCAAGCTCAAGGACTTCCGCGTCGAAGTGCAGGTGGTCGGTGCCTACCCGGGCCCGGTGATCACCCGCTTCGAGATGGAGCCGGCGCCGGGCGTCAAGGGCAGCCAGATCAGCTCGCTGGACAAGGACATCGCCCGCGGCCTGAGCGTGAAGTCGGTGCGCGTGGTCGACGTGATCCCGGGCAAGTCGGTGGTCGGCCTGGAGATCCCGAACTCGCACCGTGAAACCATCTACCTCAGCGAGATCCTGCGCTCGAAGGAATACGACAAGGTCGCCTCGCCGCTGGCGATGGCCCTGGGCAAGGACATCGCCGGCCGGCCGATCGTGGTCGACCTGGCGCGCATGCCGCACCTGCTGGTGGCCGGCACCACGGGCTCGGGCAAGTCGGTGGGCGTGAACGCCATGGTGCTGAGCCTGCTGTACAAGGCCACCGCCAAGGAAGTGCGGATGCTGATGATCGACCCGAAGATGCTCGAGCTCTCGGTCTACCAGAACATCCCGCACCTGCTGGCGCCGGTGGTCACCGACATGAAGGAGGCCGCCAACGGCCTGCGCTGGTGCGTGGCCGAGATGGAGCGCCGCTACAAGCTGATGAGCGCGGTCGGCGTGCGCAACCTGGCCGGCTTCAACCGCAAGGTCAAGGACGCCCGCGACGCCGGCCAGCCGCTGATGGATCCGCTGTTCCGCCCGAACCCGGACCTGGGCGAGGCGCCGCGGGTGCTCGAGGAGCTGCCCTTCATCGTCGTCTTCATCGACGAATTCGCCGACATGATGATGATCGTCGGCAAGAAGGTGGAGGAGCTGATCGCCCGCCTGGCGCAGAAGGCCCGCGCCGCCGGCATCCACCTGATCCTGGCCACGCAGCGCCCCTCGGTGGACGTGATCACCGGCCTGATCAAGGCCAACATCCCGACCCGCATCGCCTTCCAGGTCTCGAGCAAGATCGACTCGCGCACGATCCTGGACCAGTCCGGCGCCGAAACACTGCTCGGCAACGGCGACATGCTGTACCTGCCGCCCGGCACCGCCATGCCCGAGCGCGTGCACGGCGCCTTCGTCAGCGACGACGAGGTGCACCGCGTGGTGGCGCACCTGCGCGCCAACGGCGGCGGCCCCGACTACATCGAGGGCGTGCTGGAGGAAGTGCAGACCATGGGCGACGGCGTCGTGGTCGGCCCCGGCGGCCTGCCCGAGGCCAGCAGTTCGGGCGACGAGTCCGATCCGCTGTACGACGAGGCGGTGAAGGTGGTCACCGAGACCCGGCGCGCGTCCATTTCCGGCGTGCAGCGCCGCCTCAAGATCGGCTACAACCGCGCCGCCCGCCTGATCGAGGCGATGGAGGCGGCCGGCATCGTCTCCGGCCCCGAGCACAACGGCGACCGCACCGTCATCGCCCCGCCGCCGCCCCGCTGAACCGCGGGAAACGGCGCGGGCCGGTCGGCCCGGCCGCGTCCCGTTCCGTTCAGCTGGCGGGCGCCAGACTCCCTGCAACGACCTTCCGGTGAACCCCGCCATGCGCAAGCTCCTCGTCCTGTCCCTGGTCCTCGTCGCGGGCATCGCCCACGCCGGCGCGCGCGAGCAGCTCGATGTCTTCAGCAACGGCGTGCAGGGCCTCGCGGCGACCTTCGAGCAGCGCGTCTACGACGCCGGCGGCGCGCTCCGGGAAACCTCGTCGGGCACGGTGCAGCTGCAGGCGCCGCGGCAGTTCCGCTGGGAATACCTCAAGCCCTATCCGCAGCTGATCGTGGCCGACGGCGACCACATCTGGATCTACGACCCGGACATGGAGCAGGTCACCGTCCGCCAGCAGAGCCTGGAAGAGCAGAACAGCCCGCTGGCGATGCTGATCGACATCGGCCAGATGGAGCGGCAGTTCAAGGTCACCGAGGGCGGCCAGGGCCAGGGCCTGTCGTGGCTGGAGCTGGCGCCGCGCAAGCCCGAGGAGGCGCCGTTCGACCGCGCCCGCCTGGGCTTTGGCCCGGCCGGGCTGGTGCGGATGGAGATGTTCGACGGCCTGGGCCAGCGCACGGTGATGGGCTTCTCGGCCTGGAAGCGCAACCCGGCCTTCGCGGCGGGCACCTTCGTGTTCGTCAAGCCCGAGGGCGTCGACCAGATCGGCGAAGTCGCCGAGTCGGCCGAGGTCATCCCGCTCCGGGACTGAGGTCCGGCCCGGCGCGCGCCCGCCTGCGGCGACCCGGGGCCCCGTTCTCGTAGAATGGCCGGGTGCGCAAGGCCAAGCCCGCCAGTGACCCGCTGTTCCAGCCCCCGGAAGGCCTGAAGCCGCTGGCCGAACGCATGCGGCCGGCCGCGCTGGACGACATGGTGGGCCAGCGCCGGCTGCTGGCGCCGGGCTCCGCGCTGCGCCGTGCGGTGGAATCGGGCCGCGTGCATTCGATGATCCTCTGGGGCCCGCCCGGCTGCGGCAAGACCACGCTGGCGCTGCTGCTGGCGCGCTACGCCGAGGCCGAGTTCGTCGCCATTTCCGCCGTGCTGTCGGGCCTGCCGCAGGTGCGCGAGGTGCTGGCCGCGGCCGAGCAGCGCTTCGCGGAGGGCCGCCGCACGGTGCTGTTCGTGGACGAGGTGCACCGCTTCAACAAGACCCAGCAGGACGCCTTCCTGCCGCACATCGAGCGCGGCAGCATCCTGTTCGTCGGCGCCACCACCGAGAACCCCAGCTTCGAACTCAACTCCGCGCTGCTCTCGCGCTGCCGCGTGCACGTGCTCGAGGCGGTGTCGCCCGACGACATCGCCGAGGCCCTGCGCCGCGCCCTCGCCGACGCGGTCCGCGGCCTGGGCGGGCAGGGCATCGCGGTCGACGACGAGCGCCTGCGCGAGATCGCCGGGGCCGCCGACGGCGACGTCCGGCGCGCGCTGACCCTGCTCGAGATCGCCGCCGAACTGGCCGCCGACGAAGGCGGCCGCATCACCGAGGCCACCCTGGTGCAGGTGCTGGCCGACCGCAGGCGTCGTTTCGACAAGCAGGGCGAGCAGTTCTACGACCAGATCTCGGCCCTGCACAAATCGGTCCGCAGCTCGAACCCGGACGGCGCGCTGTACTGGTTCGCGCGCATGCTCGACGGCGGCTGCGACCCGGTCTACCTGGCGCGGCGCCTGACCCGGATGGCGGTCGAGGACGTCGGCCTGGCCGACCCGCGCGCCCTTCAGATGGCGATCGAAGCCTGGGACGCCTACGAGCGCCTGGGCAGCCCCGAAGGCGACCTGGCGCTGGCGCAGGTGGTGATCTACCTCGCCAGCTGCGCCAAGTCGAACGCCGCCTACGTGGCGTTCAAGGCGGCCCAGGCCGACGTGCACGAGGGCGGCACCCAGGAGGTGCCGATCCACCTGCGCAATGCGCCCACCCGGCTCATGAAGCAGCTCGGCTACGGCAGCGGCTACCAATACGACCACGACGCCCCCGACGGCATCGCGCTCGACCAGACCGCGTTCCCGGAGGCGATGGGCGAACGCGTGTACTACCAGCCCGTCGACCGGGGACTGGAAATCAAGCTCAAGGACAAGCTCGATCGCCTGCGCGCAGCGCGCGCCGCCGCGAGGCCATCCCTTGACTGAGCGCGAGGCCACCGCGGTCGCCGGCTTCGACCGCGCCGGGCAGCTGCAGGCCGACGGTTTCGTGCTGCTGCGGGGCGTGATCCCGGCGGACTGGTGCGAAGCGCTGCGGGCGGGCTTCGATGCCGCGGTGCTGCCCAACGCGCAGTGGCCGGTGCCGCGCGGGGCGGACTGGCGCCATGCCTGGCTGGATGACTCGCCGCGCGTGCAGGCCGTTTGCCGGCTGCCCGAGGTGCTGGCGGCGGCGGGCGCGCTGATCGGCGAGCGCTTCTTCCTGGCCCAGGTCGAGGGACGCGAGCCGCTGCCCGGCGGTGGCCACCAGGGGCTGCACCGCGATTTCTCGGCGTACCGGCCGGACGATACGGCGCTGGCGATCGCGTTCCTGGACGACTACGGCCCCGGCAACGGCGCCACCCGGGTCGTGCCGGGCAGCCACCGCCTGGCGTCCTTCGACTTCGCCGACACCTCCGCGGCCGTGCAGCTGGAAGGTCGCGCGGGCGACATCCTGGTGTTCACCGCCGACCTCGTGCACGCCGGCAGCCTGAACGTCACCGGCGGCCGGCGCCGGAGCCTGCTGATGAGCTTTTTCGCCGAACCGGTCCACGCGTCGCACCTGGCCACCGCGCACCTGCGCAACATCCGCATGCCGGCGGCCTGGTTCGAGCCGCCGCCGGGCGCCGGTCAGCGTGGCGCGGTATCCACCCGCAGCACCGGGTAAAGCCCCAGCTGCGCGTCCCAGGACGGATGCCGGCGGTAGAAGAACTCCAGCCGCGCGGACGGGTTGGCCGCGAAGGCCGCATCGTCGGCCAGCCGCCGCTGGAACTCGGCCCGGAGCGCCGGATCCTTGGCCAGCATGTCGCGCGCCACGTCCTCGGCCACGTAGGCCTCCATGTATTCCTTGCGCTCGAACTGGTTGTTGAACGCGCCCCAGGCCAGCAGCGAATCCGGCGCCTGCGGCTCCAGCATGGCCATCACCAGGCGCGACTTGGGCTGGCGGATGGGCACGAACAGCGCGCCCGCACCCAGCGTGCGCCGCTCCGGCGCCCAGGTGCCGTTGACCGCCAGCGTCTGGTGGCCCTCGACCGAACCGGCCGAAAGCGCCTGGCTGTCGGCGCGGAAGGCTTGGACGTCGAACTCGCCCGGGTCGGCCAGCTCGCGGAACGCCACGCCGTGCACGCGCAGCTTCGCGGCGACGCCAGCCGCGTGTTCGGCCGGCACCAGGTAGCCTGCGCCGGGCATCGGCACCGACAGCGAAGGCTGCACGTCGTCGCGCATCGGCACGGTCCAGACCTGCGGGGTGGATTCGTCGTAGCGGGTCATCAGTGCGCCGGAGACGTCCGAGGGCTCGCGCGTGTAGGCGTAGCCGCGGAATTCGATCATGCGCACCGCGTCGCCGGGCGCGAAGGCCAGCGGCACCGGGGCGGTGTCGGGCTGGCTGGCCGCCACGTCCGCGTCGCGGACGATGCGCTGCCAGTCCTGGCCGTGTTCGGCGAGGTGCTCGAGCACCGACACGACCGTGTTGCGGGTGCTGCGCACGCGCTCCGGGTAGGGGCGCCAGGAGTGCGTCTCGACCAGCATCGACAGCCGGTTGCGCAGCCAGAAATAGCCGGTGGAAAAGCGCGGCGGCGCCACCGAGTCGGCGAAGCCCGAGCTCGGATCGTCGTCGACGACGAAGGACGGGTAGAAGGGCAGGGGCAGCGAGCCCTGTTCGGCCAGGTCGGCGATCACGCCGTCGCGCCACTGCTTGCCGATCGCGCGCAGCGCGGCCGGGCCGGCATGCACCGGTTCGACCTGGATGGCGATGTCGTGCTCGAACTGGGCGCCGTCGGTGGCATGCAGGTCGACCACGGCCAGCGGATCCCAGGCGTTCACCAGGGCCAGCATGGCCTGCATCTCGGGCGCGTCCGCCTTGAGGTAATCGCGGTTGAGGTTGTAGTTCTGCGCCGTGGTGCGCCAGCCCATTTCCACCGGGCCGCGCTGGTTGGGGCGGTTCCAGGCGCCGAAGCGCTCGTGGCCGTCGACGTTGAAGACCGGCACGAACACCAGCACCAGCTTGTCCAGCGCAGCCACGGCGGCCTCGCCCTCGAGGACCTGGCGCAGGGCCAGGAAGCCGGCGTCCTTGCCGTCGATCTCGCCGGCATGGATGCCGCCCTGCACCAGCACCACCGGCAGCCCGCGCTGGCGGGCCGACGCGGGATCGAGGGCGCCCGACGTGGAGGCCACCAGCGCCTTCATCGGCCGGCCCTGCGGCGTGGTGCCGAAGTCCAGGCAGCGCACCGCCTTCGGGTAGCGGGCAGCGAAGGCATCGCAAAGTTCCACCACCTCCTGGTAGCGGCCGGTGCGGGTGAAGCCGGACTGTTCGGAAACAGTGACGAGGGGTGGCGCCGCAAGGACGGGCAGGGCGGCGAGGAGCAGCGGGATCAGCAGGCGCATGGCACTCTCGGGGCGGCATGGAAAGCCGAAGCCTACAAGTTTCGGTTAGGCTTCCGCCATGAACTGGACCCTGCTTTGGCTGGTGATGGCCGGCGGCGCCCTGGGGGCCGGCGGTCGCCACCTGCTCGGCGGCTGGCTGCTTCGCCAGGCCGGGGACGGCCTGCCCTGGGGCACGCTGGCAGTGAACCTGCTGGGCAGCTTCGCCGCCGGTTTCCTGCTGGCCTGGCTGGAAGGGCGCGGGCCGGGCGCGCTTTACCTGCGCGCCTTCCTCATCGTCGGCGTGTTGGGCGGCCTGACCACGTATTCCGCGCTGATGCTCGAGTGCCTGCTGTACGCGCGAAGCGGGCGACCCGGCATGCTCATGGTTTACCTCGGCACCACCCTGGTCGCCGGTTTTGCGCTGGTGTGGGCCGGCGCGCGCCTGGCCGAGGCACTGCGCGCCGCCTGAGGCCGGGCGTCAACGACGCCCGGCCCCGACGGGCCGGCGATCAGCGGCCGGGGACGCGGCAGCAGGTCCGGGAGGCGCGGATATCCTGCGGGCTGGCGCTGTTGTTGCGCGCCGAGCACGTGCCCGCGTGGAAGAACACGAACGGCACCTGCCAGTCCGAGGCCTCGCAGTTGGTCGCGGTGGCGGTGTAGCCGGCCGGGCAGGCCGGCGCACTGGCATTGGCCGTGCCGCCGGCCGGGATGCCGCTCACCGTGGTGTTGGCCGTGTCCACGCACTGCACGGCGGTGGCCAGCGGCGGCGCGAAGTAGCCGACGATGTCCGCGACGAAGTGCGAGCGCGCGAACGTGTAGACGGTGAAGTCGAACGACGACAGCGGGTTCGGGATCTGGACGATCAGGGCGTTGTTGACGATGGCGCCGCCGGTGTAGTTGATGCTGGCCGCCACCGGCTGCGCGGTGCCGAAGGGATAGGCCGTGGCGTAGCCCGCGCCGTCGGGGGTGACCGCGGTGAGGTTGACCGCCACCGCCGTCGCGTTCAGGCCCAGCGTGCCGCAGTTGGTCGCGCTGCCGCCCTGCGAGGTGAAGTTGGACGCATTGATGGCGATGAAGTTGCGCGTGCTGTTGCCGCTGATCGCACCGGCGGCCGTGCTGCGGGTGTCGAGGATCCGGCACGGGGCGACCGGCGTATAGACCAGGTCGTTGGCCAGCGCGCCCAGGGCCTGGGTGCCGTCACCGTCGGCCAGGGCCAGTTTCGTGATCACCGCGTCGTCGTCTAGCCGCTGCCCGACGCCGCCCAGCTCCGCCATCGCACCCTCGAAGGTGTCGCGCTGCAGGGCGGCGCGGAAATTGGCGGGATCGGCCTGGATCAGGCTGGGCACCATGCGCTCGGCCCAGGCGTCGATCGGCACGCCGTGCACGCGCTGGACGTAGTAACCCCACTTGAGCACCAGCTGGCGCGCGAGTTCGCCGCGCTCGGCGGGCGTCAGCGGCGAAGTGTCCGCCGGCGCCAGCAGGCCGGCCGGTGCCTGGGGGGCGCCCGGCGCCCGGGGGGCCGCGGCGGCGGCGCCGCCCAGTCCGATCAACAGGGCGCTCGCGAGAGGAACGAAGAAGCGGATTCGGCTGGACATACGGGGAAGCTCCGGGAGGTCGGCGGGCCGGATGGCACGCAGCCGGATGAACGCGTCGGGGCGAGCGGCACGGCCAGTCCGGACCGACGGCCGCCCGGCCGCAGCAAATCGTTGCGCCGCTGGAGGTCGGCGGAGGATAATCCGGCGACCCGTTTCATTATTGGAATGACCCATGCTCGACCCGACCCTGCTGCGCGGCCAGCTCGCCGACACCGCCGCGCGCCTGCAGGCCACCCGGGGGTTCGCCCTGGACGTGGCCGCGCTGGAGCGCCTGGAGGCCGAGCGCAAGCAGATCCAGACCCGCACGCAAGAGCTGCAGAACCTGCGCAACACCCGGTCCAAGGCGATCGGCATGGCGAAGGGGAAGGGCGAGGACACCCGCGCCCTCATGGCCGAGGTCGCCGGCATCGCCGACGAGCTCAAGGCCGGTGAAGCGCGGCTGGAAACCATCCGCGCCGAGATCGACGCCATCGCCCTGGCCGTGCCAAACCTGCCCGACGCCAGCGTGCCGGCCGGCAAGGACGAGCACGACAACCAGGAAGTGCGCCGCTTCGGCGTGCCGCGCGCGTTCGACTTCCCGGTGAAGGATCACGTGGAGCTGGGCGCCCGCGACGGCTGGCTGGACGGCGACACCGCCGCCAAGCTCAGCGGCGCGCGCTTCACCGTGCTGCGCGGCCAACTGGCCCGCCTGCACCGGGCGCTGGCGCAGTTCATGCTGGACCTGCACACGCAGCAGCACGGCTACCTGGAAGTGAACGTGCCGCTGATCGTCAATGCCGACAGCCTGCGCGGCACCGGCCAGCTGCCGAAGTTCGAGGAGGACCTGTTCGCCACCGATTTCGGCGACAGCAAGCGCTACCTGATCCCCACCAGCGAAGTGCCGCTGACCAACATCGTGCGCGACGTGATCGTCGACGACGCCCAGCTGCCGCTGCGCATGGCCGCGCACTCGCTGTGCTTCCGCGCCGAGGCCGGCAGCCACGGCCGCGACACCCGCGGCATGATCCGCCAGCACCAGTTCGAAAAGGTGGAGCTGGTCTCCATCGCCCGGCCGCACGAATCCGCGGAAGAGCACGAGCGGATGACCCGCTGTGCGGAAGTCGTCCTGGAGACGCTGGGGCTGCCGTACCGCAAGGTGCTGCTGTGCACCGGCGACATGGGCTTCGGCGCCATCAAGACCTACGACCTGGAGGTCTGGCTGCCCAGCCAGGACACCTACCGCGAGATCAGCAGCTGCTCGAACTGCGGCGATTTCCAGGCCCGGCGCATGCAGGCGCGCTGGCGCAACCCGGCCACGGGCAAGCCCGAGCCGGTGCACACGCTCAACGGTTCGGGCGTGGCCGTGGGCCGCTGCCTGATCGCGGTGATGGAAAACTACCAGCAGGCCGACGGCAGCATCACCGTGCCCGAGGCGCTGCGGCCCTACCTGGGCGGACTGGAAAGGATCGGCGCATGAACCACCCGGATCTGAACGACCTGCAGTTCTACGCCATGGTGGTCGAGCACGGCGGCTTCGCCGCGGCCGAGCGCGCGCTGGGCATCCCCAAGAGTCGCCTGAGCCGCCGCATCGCCCAGCTCGAGAACGAACTGGGCGTGCGCCTGCTGCAGCGAAGCACCCGCAAGTTCGCCGTCACCGACGTCGGCCAGAGCGTGTACCGCCACGCCCAGACCATGCTGGCCGAGGCCCAGGCCGCGCGCGAGGCGGTCGACCGCGTCAGCGCCGCGCCGCGCGGCAGCATCAAGGTCAGCTGCCCGGTGTCGATCGCCCAGGAAGTGCTGGGCCCCATCCTCCCCGAGTTCATGAAGAAGCATCCGCAGGTGCGCCTGCAGCTGCACGTCAGCAACCGCCGGGTGGACGTGATCCAGGAAGGCTTCGACGTCGCCGTCCGCGTGCGCAGCCAGCTCACCGACGACGGTGAGATGGTCGCCCGCAGCTTCGGCCAGCTGCGCGAGCTGCTGGTGGCCAGCCCGAAGTACCTCGACCGCATCGGCCGCCCCGCGCAGCCGTCCGACCTGGCCGGCCACACCACGCTGAGCATGAGCGAGGACGACAGCCGCCAGCGCTGGACCCTGCACGGCCCCGAGGGCCAGGTGCAGAAGGTCGAGCTGCAGCCGCTGCTGATGGCCCACGATTTCCCGCTGCTGATGGCCGCCGCCCGCGACGGCCTGGGCGTGGTGCTGCTGCCCGAACTGACCTGCGCCGAAGCCATCCGCCGCGGCGAACTCGAGGTCGTGCTGCCGCAATGGAGCCTGCCCCAGGGCATCTGCCACGCCATCTACCCCAGCCGCCGCGGCCTGCTGCCGGCCGTGCGCGTGTTCATCGACTTCCTCGCCGAGCGCCTGCCCGGCATCATCGAGGACAGCCGCCTCAAATGCGGCACCAAGGGCGGCGTCCCATGCCCCCCGGGCGGCGCCCCTTGATGCCCGGCCGTGGCGCCCCTTGATGCCCGACGGCGGCGCCCCCTAATGTAGGAGCGGCTTCAGCCGCGAATCTTTTCGCAACACGCCTCCAAAATACGGAGAGATGGCCGAGTGGTTTAAGGCAGCGGTCTTGAAAACCGCCGAAGGGTCAAACCTTCCGTGGGTTCGAATCCCACTCTCTCCGCCACCCGCGGACCCTCTCCACACGATCCACGCCGGCGGCCAGGCCGACGTCTGTATTCACGTGCCTTCTACGCCGGCCGACGGCACTCTTCGGCGGTCGGGCCTGACCGGGTCCCGGCCAAGGGGACGCCCCGCGCGGGCGAAGTCAGAACGGGTTATCTGGAGGAGTTCGTCGTGAAGAAACACAGCACGATGCTGATCGCGTGCCTGGCCCTCGCCTGGGGATCGCTCACGTCCCCCGGGGCGATGGCGCAGCAAACGGCAGAGCAGTTCTATCGGACCATCGTGCAGTCGAGCGGCCATGGGTCCAGGATGGTCTACAACTCGGACGGCCGTTTCTTCGTCCGCGATCCGGCGACGGGCGAGCCATGGAATGGTCTTGAGATGGACATCGCCGATGGCGAGGCGCCGGGGACAGGCTACGGCGGCTTCGTCGCACTGCTCCGCAACCTGAGCGGCATCGAGTATTGCGTCCGGACCGTGTACGCCTTCGAGCCGGGCCAGCAGTACGACAGGATCCAGGCGCCGGAGCCGGGCAACTACACCCTGCCGGCGGGCGAGTCCCACATCTCCGCCGTGGTCCATGGGTTGGGCGCCGAATCGCAGTCGCTGCGCATGGGCGTGGCCTACTGGCGGCCGGACTACAGCCGCGAGCGAGCCTGCAGCGACGTGGCGCCGGCGGGCTTGATGGACTGGGTGAACAACTTCTCATGGGACAACGAGCCCAACACCTTCCCCGGAAGCCGACGCTGACGGCCAAGGGGTATCGCGGGGAGCGGCGCCGCCTCCGGCAGGTGCGCGGCGCCGGTTGGTCGCCAGGGCCGCTTCACGGCAGGAACAGCGCAAAGCCCAGCGCCGAATTCGCGGCGAGCGTGGCCCACAGCGAGCGGGTGCGGGCGTACAGCGCCGCGAGCGCGCAGCCCACGGCCGCGGAAGACAGGCTGGTGGCCCAGCCCAGCGAGTAGTACATCGGAACCATCGCCAGGCCGGACATCAGCACGGCCGGCCAGGTGCCGACGGCGCGCTCGGCGAGGGTGACCAGCCACAGCCGCAGCGACAGTTCCTGCATCAGCGGTTCGAACAGGACCAGCGAAACCGCGATCGGGAGCCCGATGGCGGCGACGCGGTAGCCGCTGTCGATGCCGGCGTCGGGAATCCACAGGCCCAGCAGTTTCAGGCCGCACCAGAGCACGAGCGCCACGGCCAGGCCGCAGGCCACGGCTTTCCCGCGCGGCAGCAGGCCGGCGCCGGGTGCCGGCAGCGACAGCTGGCGGGCGAAGGCCCAGTAGCCAGCGATGACGAAGCCCGCCGGCAGCAGCAGCGACTGCATGCCGATCGAGGCGGCGATTTCCCCGGGGCTGCGTTCGGCGGGCACGTGCAGTTCGTTGAAGACGAACATGTTGCTGCGGCAGACCGTGGCGCCGGTTTCGGCGGCGAGCTGTTCCAGCAGTTTCCGGGCCGGGTGGTTCTGGTCGTGGTTGAGCGCGCCGATCGAATACTCGCGCGCCTGTGGGCCGCAGGGCCTGGGCGGGGGCAGGGTGGCGCTGGCCTCGCGCACGCGGCCGGCGGGCACGCGGCCGTGGCGGGCGTCGACCTGCTCGGCCAGGGCGTTTAGCTGCGCGGGCGTGCCTTCCACCCAGACCAGGGCGCGATCGGCGCCGGCGGTACGCATCTCGGCCAGCATGAAGCCGCGCAGCGCGACGGCGTAGACCAGCGGCAGGCAAAGCGCCAGGACCAGCAGCAGCGTGCGGCGAGGCAGGGTCATGCGCGCTCCCGGTTCGCACCTCCCCGGTGCGAGGGAAGGATAGCGGCGCGGCGCGCGCCCGGACTTCTTACCTGGTTAGTGATTCGGGGCGTAATTGCCGCCGATCTGCAAAAGCGCGCGGGGCTCCGCTAGTTTTCCCTGCACGAGTTGATTTCCTACCAGCCGTCGTGGCGGATGGCGATGCCGCCGCCGCGGCCGGCCGGCGTAGGTTGGACAAAACGCCCTGGGGAGAGCGCGATGATCCGAGTATTCCTGTTGGACGACCATGCCCTGGTCCGCACCGGCTACCGGCTGATCCTGGAGCGCGAGGCCGAGTTCCAGGTGGTGGGCGAGGCGGGCAGCGGCGAAGAGGGCCTGCCGGCCATCCGCAGCCTCAAGCCGCACGTCGTGATCTGCGACCTGCACCTGCCGGGCATCAGCGGCCTGGACATCACCGAGCGCATCGTCCGCGGCGAATACGGCACGCGCGTGCTCATCGTTTCGGTGCAGGAGGACGGGCCGATGCCGCGCCGCCTGATCGAGGCCGGCGCCAGCGGCTACCTGGGCAAGGGCTGCGACGCGCACGAACTGCTGCGTGCCCTGCGCGAAGTGGCGCGCGGCCGGCGCTACCTGGCCAGCCACGTGGCGCAGCGGATGGCGCTCTCGCGCCTTGGCGGCGACGAGTCGCCCTTCGACCTGCTGTCGCCGCGCGAGCTCGAGGTCGCGCGCATGCTGTGCCAGGGCCTGCGCATGGAAGAGATCGGACGCCGGCTCAGCCTGAGCGGCAAGACCGTGGCCACCCACAAGTACCGGCTCTACGACAAGCTGGGCATCAAGGACACGGTGGCGCTGGCGCGGATGGCCGGGCAGCACGGTGTGTCCGATCCGATCTACGCGATCTGAGGCCGCAAAGAAGAAGGGCGCCTTGCGGCGCCCTTTTCCTTAGTTCGGATTGCCGCCGGGCTTGGTCTCACCCGGCTCTTCCAGCGACCAGTTCGGCGCCGGCGGCAGCGCAGGCGGTGCCTCGTCGCTTTCCGGGGCGTCGGCCGCTGCATCGGCGGGCGTCGCGACCGGCTCGGGCAGGTTCTCGGCCAGCACCGGCTTGGCTTCCGCCACCGGCGGCGCGTCGAACACGGCCGGCTGGGTGCGCAGGAAGGGATTGACCGGCGCGGCGCTCGAGGCCGGGGCCGCGGGCGTCGGCGCGACTTCGGGCGCGGCCGCGACCGGGGTCGGCGCCGCCGGGGCGGGCTCGGCCGGGATCAGGCTGGCCTGCACCGGCGCCGGGCGGGTCGGCGCAGGCGCCACCGGCTCGGCGACCGGCGTCGGCTCGGCCACGATGACCGGCGCGACCGGCGTCGGCGCGCTCACCGGCGCCACCACCGCCGCAGGCGCGGCGACGATCGGGGCCGCTTCGGCGGCGACCGGCGCTTCCGCCGCGGGAGCCGCGGCGATCGGAGCAACGGCCGGCGTCGGGACCTCACGCGCTTCCGACGAGGCGGCCGCAGGCACCGGCTCGGCCTGGGGCGCCGCGGCCGGCGCAGGCGCCGCCACGACGACCGGTGCCGACGCCATCGCCGCGACCGGCGCAGACACCGGCACGGGGCGCGGCGCCGGGGTCGGTGCGGGACCCAGGTCGTCGAAGTCGGACTCGGCGGCGCTGACCGTGGCTGCCGTCGCGGCCGGGCGGGCGCCGGCGTCCTGGCCGGACTCTTCGTCATCGAAATCGGACTCGCTGTCCTGCGAGCCGTCCTGGGCGTTGCCCTCGTTCGCGGCATCTTCCGGACGACGACGGCGGCGACCGCCGCGACGGCCACGGCGACGGCGGCCGGTGCCCTCGGCGCCAGCGGCATCGCCGGCGGCCTCGGGGTTCTCGACGCCCGGCGCGACCTGGCCTTCGATGGCTTCGGCGGGGACCGCGGCGTCATCCTCGGCCACGGCGACACCACCGGCGGCAGCCTGGGCGGCCAGCTTGGCGGCGCGGGCTTCGCGACGCTCGGCTTCGCGCTTCAGGTTTTCCTGGCGCTGCTGTTCGCGGCGTTCGGCTTCCTTCTTCTGGTTTTCCTCGCGGCGCTGCTGGCCCTCCAGGCGACGCTGCTCGTCCTGCTTCTTCTGTTCCTCGGTGCGCTCGGCCTTGGGCGGGCGGGGCGCCTGGGCCGCGGCCTGCGGCTTGGCGGCGTTCGGCGACTTCTCGCCACGCTCGCCGCGCTCGCCACCGCGTGAACCGCGCTCGCCGCGGTCGCGGCCACGGCCGCTGCGGTCGCGACGACCGTCGCCCCCGCCGTTGCGCGAACCGCGCTCGCCGCCGCGATCACCGCGGTCGGCACGCTCGGCGCGGGCCTGCTTGGCCGGGGCGGCCTCACCGGAGGACTCGCCGCCGGTGAAGAACGCCGCGACGCGCGCGAAGAAGCCGCGCTTGGGCTCGGCGACCTTGTTCGAGAACACCGGCGCCGGCGCGACTTCCTGCTCGACTTCCTCGCGCGCGGGCGCCGGGTTCGGCGGGCGCACGGCGGTGACGGCCGGCAGGTCGGGCACGTTGATGTGCGCCTTGGTCAGCGAGTGCACCGCCAGCTTGCGCGGGGTGGTGCGGTGGTAGCTGGGCTTGCCGGACTCTTCGCCCAGCTCGTTGTCGCGCAGGCGGCTGATGTTGAAGTGCGGCGTCTCGAGCTGGTCGTCGGCGACGATGACCACCGGCGCGTCGTGGCGCTGCTCGATCTCGATCAGGGCGCGGCGCTTCTCGTTGAGCAGGTAGTTGGCGATTTCCGGCGGGGCCTGAACCAGCACCTGTCCGGTGTTCTCCTTCATCGCGTGCTCTTCGGCCAGGCGCAGGATGCTCAGCGACAGCGATTCGACGCTGCGCATGCGGCCGTGGCCCTCGCAGCGCGGGCAGACGATCTGGCTGGACTCGCCCAGCGACGGACGCAGGCGCTGGCGGCTCATTTCCAGCAGGCCGAAGCGCGAGATGCGGCCGATCTGCACCCGGGCGCGGTCCTGCTTGAGCGCATTCTGCAGGCGCTCTTCGACCATGCGCTGGTGCTTGCCCGAGCTCATGTCGATGAAGTCGATGACCACCAGGCCGCCCAGGTCGCGCAGGCGCATCTGGCGGGCCACTTCGTCGGCGGCCTCGAGGTTGGTGTTGAACGCGGTTTCCTCGATGTCGCTGCCCTTGGTGGCGCGCGAGGAGTTGACGTCGATGGCGGTCAGCGCTTCGGTCTGGTCGACCACGATGCTGCCGCCCGAGGGCAGGCGCACCTGGCGCTCGTACGCGCCCTCGATCTGGGACTCGATCTGGTAGCGGTTGAACAGCGGCGTCGGGTCTTCGTAGAACTTGAGCTTGCGCAGGTTCTGCGGCATCACCGAGGCCATGAACTCGCGCGACTCGTCGTACATCTCGCGGGTGTCGACCAGGATCTCGCCGATGTCGGCGCGCAGGTAGTCGCGCAGGGCGCGGATGATCAGGCGCGATTCCTGGTAGATCAGGAAGGGCGAGGGCTTGGCCAGGGCGGCATCGGTGATCGACTTCCAGACCTGGAGCAGGTAGTCCAGGTCCCACTGCAGCTCGTCGGCGGCGCGGCCGACGCCGGCGGTGCGGATGATCACGCCCATGTCGTCGGGGATGGTCAGCGCGTCCATGGCCTCTTTCAGGGCCTGGCGGTCGTCGCCCTCGACCCGGCGCGAGACGCCGCCGGCGGTGGGCGAGTTCGGCATCAGCACCATGTAGCGGCCGGCCAGCGAGATGAACGTGGTCAGGGCAGCGCCCTTGTTGCCGCGCTCTTCCTTGTCGACCTGCACCACCACTTCCTGGCCTTCGCGCAGGAATTCCTTCAGGCCGGCCTTGTTCGGGTCGACGCCGGGGACGAAGTAGTCGCGGGAGATTTCCTTGAGCGGAAGGAAGCCGTGGCGTTCACCGCCGTACTCCACGAAGGCCGCCTCGAGGGACGGTTCCAGCCGCACGATGCGGCCCTTGTAGATGTTGGACTTCTTCTGTTCCTTCGAGGGTTGCTCGATGTCGATGTCGTACAGGTTCTGGCCATCGACGATCGCCACGCGCAGCTCTTCGGCCTGCGTGGCATTGATCAACATACGCTTCATTGTCTGGTGTCCTCACGCGCTCTTACCGCGAGGAACGCCGGGGTCCGCGCCCGATGTTTCCGGCTAGGGGCGCACCGCGCACCCGGGCCTGGCAGGAACTTCCAGCGCTACGAACCTTGGGCGAACCCGCGGGAGCGCTTGTTGTACTTGTGTTCGGTCATTGGGGCCGGAAACCGCCGAGCGTTTTCCGGTCTGTCGTGCACTTGTAAGGTGTACGGCGATATCCGTCCGCCTTCGGGACCGGCTAACATGGTCACCCCCGTGGGGTGTGGTAGCGGTTCCTCAGGATTCAACTGGGATCGGCTTTCGGCCGGCACCCCAGGGAAATCAGGACGTTATCTCGCGAAGCGATTGTATAGGTGTAACCCCCATGGCGGCAAATGAAGTCTCGACGGGCGTGAAGATGGTCAAGGTCCCCGAGGACCGGGACGGCCAGCGGCTGGACAATTTCCTGCTGCTGCAGCTCAAGGGGGCGCCCCGGAGCCTGGTCTACAAGCTCGTGCGCAGCGGCCAGGTCCGGATCAACGGCAAGCGGGCCAAGGCCGACAGCCGCCTGGCCGGGGGCGACGAGGTCCGCATCCCGCCCGTGAAGCTGAACGAGGCGGGGGAGGCCCGGCCGGTGCCCAAGGGGCTGCTGGACCGGCTGGCGGCCAGCATCGTGTTCGAGGACAAGGCCATCCTGGCCGTGAACAAGCCCAGCGGCCTGGCCACCCACGGCGGCAGCGGCATCAGCCACGGCCTGATCGAGTCGCTGCGGGCGCTGCGCCCGGGCGAGCCGCTGGAGCTGGTGCACCGGCTCGACCGGGACACCTCGGGCGTGATCATCATCGCCAAGAAGCGCTCGGCCCTGCTGGAGCTGCAGGCCCTGATGCGCGCCGGCGAGGACGACGAGGGCCCGGGCAAGCGCTACCTGGCGCTGCTGGTCGGGCGGGTCCCGAACGGCACGCTGACCGTGGACGCGCCGCTGCAGAAGTCGGTGATGCAGGGCGGCGAGCGGCAGGTGCGGGTGGACCCGGCAGGCAAGCCCTCGGTCAGCCACTTCAAGGTGCTCGAGCGCCGCGGCGGCCACAGCTACTGCGAAGTGCGCATCGAGACCGGCCGCACCCACCAGATCCGCGTCCATGCCGCGCACCTGGGCCACCCGATCGCCGGCGACGACAAGTACGGCGATCCCGAGGTGAACAAGCGCCTGGCCCAGCAGGTTGGCCTCAAGCGCCTGTTCCTGCACGCGGCCTCGATCGAGTTCTCGCTCGAGCAGGGCAAGACGCCCTACCTGATCAATGCGCCCCTGAGCGAGGAGCTGGCCGCGGTCCTCGACCGCCTCGGCTGAGCGTCGCCAGGGAAAGCGGTACCAGGTTCATTTATCCGGAGAGGGTCGTCCGCGCCATGGCGGAACCCTCTCCGGATAAATGAACCTGGTACCGCTTTTCCTGCTCAAGCCAGCTGTTCGGCCTTGGCGGCGCAGATGAAGTCGTTCGTGCTCAGGCCGCCCACGTCGTGGGTGGAGAAGCGCACGACGGCCCGGTCGTAGTGCACGCCGAGGTCCGGGTGGTGGTCCTGGGCGTGGGCCACGTAGGCGAGCGCGTTCACGAAGGCCATCGTCCTGTAGTAGTCCGGGAACTTGAAGGTCTTGCGGATCGCGATGCCGTCCTCGACCAGCTCCCAGCCGGGCAGGGACGTGAGGAGGGCCTTCACGTCGGCGGGCGGCAGCCGGTGCTGTTCGCCCTTGAGCGGGGTGCAGTGGCGGCCGGCGAGTTCATTGATCTTGGTCATGTCAGTGTTCCTGGGCGGTTGGGCCGAAGTATAGGCCGGCGGGTTTACAATGCGGCCCATGATCAACATCACCGAATCCGCCCAAGCCTATTTCCAGCGCCTGCTGCAGTCCCAGGGTGGCGACGCCATCGGGATCCGCCTCTCGGCCGTCAATCCCGGCACGCCGCGCGCCGATGCGCGCCTGGAGTTCTGCGAGCACGGCGACCTGCTGGGCGACGAGTGGGCGATCGAGTGCGCGGGCTTCACGCTTTACGTCGATGCACCCAGCGCGCCGTTCCTGGACTCGGCCGACATCGACTACTCGGCCAACGCCACCGGCGGCCAGCTCACGATCAAGGCGCCGCGCATCAAGGGCGACCAGCCGGCCGGCGACGCCTCGCTGGTCGAGCGCGTGCAGTGGCTGATCGACTCGGAAGTGAATCCGCAGCTGGCCTCGCACAAGGGCCGTGTCGCGCTCGATTCGATCGACGCCGACGGCGTGGTCTACCTGCGCTTCGGCGGCGGCTGCCACGGCTGCGGCATGGTCGACGTGACCTTGAAGCAGGGCATCGAGAAGTCGATGATGGCGAAGATCCCGGAAGTGACGGCGGTGCGCGATGCCACCGACCACAGCACCGGCAGTGCGCCGTACATAGCCCGCGGCTGAATGGTGCGCGCCGCGCCCGCGCCGCTTAACCGAATTTTCCCGGGGCCGGCGGTTAATCTCGCCCGGCCCTTCCCGACGACGCGGTGCCCGTGACCGATCCCCGCGAGACCTTCGATCCCGCAGAGGCACTCAACGCGTCCGGACATCGCTGGCGGCCGCCGCGTGCGCCGGAAGACATGCCGGTGGGGCTTCGCCTGGTGCTGCTGGGCCTGATCACGGTCGGGCATGCCGTGGTGTTCTGGGTGTTCGACAGCAGCAGCTTCGTGGTCGGCCCCGAACCGGATCGCCAGGTCACCACGATCCTGATCTTCCCGGAGCCGGAGCCCGAGATCATCATCCGGCCGGAGCCCGAGCCGGAAATCATCATCCGGCCAACGCCCGAGCCGGACCCGGCGCCCGAACCGCAGCCCGCGCCCGCCCCGGCGCCGGCCCCCGAACCCTTGCCCGAACCCGAGCCCGTGCCGGAACCCGAGCCCGTGCCGGAACCGGTTCCCGAGCCCGAACCCGAGCCGCTTCCGGAGCCGGAACCCACGCCCGAGCCGCTACCCGACCCCGAGCCCGCGGTCGAGCCCGCCACCGACCCCAATCCGTCCGAGGAGGTCGACCTGCCCTCGGACGTCGAGCCGCAGATCGACTCGACCCTGGTGTTCGTGCCCGTGGAAGACCCCGAGCCGGCGCCGCTCGCCGAGCGCGAGCTGCCGGCGTCGCGCGAGATCGCCGTCGAACCGCTGCCCGAAGTGGCGGTGGCGCGCGAGCGGATGCCGGTGTCCGAACCGACGCCCGACGCGCCGCCGGCGCCGGGCCGCATCGAAGTCGCCGGCCCGTCGCTGGCGCCGGTGCTCGATCCGGTGGCAGTGTCGGTCGAGCGCCCGGCCGCACCGACGGTTGACGCGTTGCGCCCCGAGCCGCAGCGCGTTACCCAGCCGGCGCCGGACATCGATTTCGGCGAATTGCCCCTGGTCGCCGCCGAGGACGAAGCGGCCCCGGCGCCCGTGGCCACCGCGCCGGTCCCGGATTCGGTCGCGACGACCACGTCGCCCGCGGCCGCGCCGGCGCGGGCTGATGACTTCCTGGCTCCGCCGCCCGGTGCCGCGCCGGGCGGCGCGCCGGGCGCGATGCAGGCCATCGACCTGGCGCCGGCCGGCGGCTCACTGCAGCTGTACAACCCCGACGGCTCCATCGACCTGCCGGACGAACTGCGCGACCAGCTCAAGGGCGCCACCGACGACAGCCGCGAGTTCAGTTTCCAGCAGCCGGGGTTGCTCGATTCGGGCAGCTTCATGCGGCGGCAGCCGGCCCTGGTGTACGAGCCGACGCGCTTCGACGAGTACTGGATCCCCGAGAAGAACATCCTGACGCAGGTGCTGGAGAAGGCGGTCGAGGCCACCACCGGCACGGTCGAGATCCCGGTGCCCGGCAAGCCGGGGTCGAAGCTGGTGTGCACGGTGTCCGTGCTCGCCGCGGGCGGCGCCTGCGGCATTCGCCACAACAACGACGGCTACGTGGTCGAACTCGACGATCCCGATACGCTCAACCCGCAGGAAGCCGCGCAGTGCGCCGCCTGGTGGGACCAGATCACCAGCACCGGCAGCCAGACCGCCTGGAAGAACACGCGCGAGCTGTACGACTTCCACTGCCGCAAGCCCCTGGCCAAGCCCACCGAGGTCCCGGTGCCGAAAGCCGGCTGAATTTCCCGGCGCATCCCGTCCATGGCCGCGGTCGCCATGCCGGCGACGGGGGATGAAAAAAAAGCCCGGCGCAGGCCGGGCTTTTTTCGTGGACCGCGGGCGCGATCAGCGCTCGTCGATCTTGCTCAGGTCGTGCAGGTCGCCGGCCTGGCTGGCATAGAAGGCGGCGAGGTCGTCGATGTCCTCGTCGCTGAGGCCACCGGCGAAGCCGGCCATGATGGCGTTCTTGCGCTGGCCGGACTTGTACTCGTGCAGGGCACGGGCCAGGTACTCGGGATGCTGGCCGGCCAGCTTCGGATAGGTTTCGTCCAGCGTTTCATTGCCGTTGGCGCCGTGGCAGGACGCGCAGGTCTTGGACTTCTCCTGGCCGGCGGCGACATTGCCGACCGGGCCGGCGGCGAAGGCCGGCGCAGCCAGGGCGAGGAGGGTGGAGGCGGCGAGCAGGCGAAGGGTCATGGGGTCGGTCCTCACTTGGCCGGCTTGAGGCTGGAGAGATAGGCGGCGATGTCGGCGATCTCCTGGTCGGAGAAGCTCTGGGCCTGGGCCTGCATGGTCGGGTGCGAGCGATCGCCGGTCTTGTAGCCGGTGAGGGCCGCGACCAGGTAGGCCTCGTTCTGGCCGCCGACCTTGGGCACGCGGTAGGTCGGGTAGGCGTTCTTGTAGTCGGCGATGCCGTGGCAGCCGGTGCAGGTGTAGAACAGGGCCTTGCCCTTTTCCGGATCGCCCTTGGCGAACGCGGGCGCGGTGGCGAGGGCGAGCACGAGGCTGGCGGCGGGCAACAGGTTTCGCTTCATCGGTCTTTTTTTCCGGCTCGAAGGGTCGGGCGGGGCGCACTAAACGGAAATTATAGCCTGCGCATCCCAAGCCAGACAGGGGGCAATGCATGGACGCGCATGCGACCGTCACCGGTGGGCATCCAGACTTCCGGCATATGCGGGTCTTCACGCCCCTACTGTACTGTTCTATTCAACTACAACACCCCCGCCAGAAGCCCCGACTATGAAGACTTCCCGCAAGACCCCGCTGGCCCGCACGACGGCCGTCCTGGCCCTCGCCATCGCCCTGGCCCTGGCGGGCTGCTCGGGCGGCACGACGCCCGAGGGGCAGGCCGCCACGACCGTGGGTGCCGACGGCAAGCCCGAGGAAAAGAAGGCCCCGGCCGTGCCGGTGGAGGTCGCCCGCGTGACCAAGCAGGTGATCTCGGCCAGCTACAGCGGCACCGCCAGCCTGGAGGCGCCGGCCGAGGCGCAGGTCGTGGCCAAGTCCTCGGGCGTGGTCCTGCAGGTGCTGGTGGAAGAGGGTGACCAGGTCAGCGCCGGCCAGGTGTTGGCGCGCATCGATCCCGATCGTCCGCGCCTGGAGATGGAGCGCTCGCGCGCCACGGTGCGCAAGCTCGAGAACAATTTCCGCCGCGCCCAGGAGCTGCTGGCCTCGAAGCTGGTCAGCGCGGAGTCGGTCGAGCAGATCCGCTTCGACCTCGAATCGGCCAAGGCCAGCTACGAGCTCGCCCAGCTCGAACTGTCCAACACCAACATCGTCGCGCCGATCACCGGCGTGGTCGCCCAGCGCATGGTCAAGGTCGGCAACCTGATCGGCCTGAACATGCCGGCCTTCCGGGTCGTGGACATTTCCCAGCTCGAGGGCGTGCTGAACGTGCCCGAGCGCGAGCTGGCCACCCTGCGCCCCGGCATGCCGCTGCGCATGGTGGTCGACGCGGTGCCCGGCCAGGTGTTCGAGGGACGGGTTGATCGCATCAGCCCCGTGGTCGACTCCGGCAGCGGCACCTTCCGCGTGGTCTGCGCCTTCGAAGGCGGCGGCACGCTGCGCCCGGGCATGTTCGGCCGCATCGAGGTGGTCTACGACGAGCGCGTGGATGCGCTGACGATGCCGCGCGTGGCCTTGCTCGAGGATGAGGGCGAGCCGGCCGTGTTCGTGGTCCGCGAGAACAAGGCCGTGCGCGTGCCGGTGGAGCTGGGCTACGTCAACGGAGAGCTGGCCGAAGTGCGCGCGGGCCTGAAGGAAGGCGAGGACGTGGTCACCGCCGGCAAGGTGGCGATCCGCGATGGCTCCGAGGTCGAGGTCATCAATCCGGCCGCTCCGGCCGCCGCCGAAACCGCCGTCGCGCAGGCCGTCTCCGAATGAGCCTGGTCGAGTTCTCCACCCGCCGGCGGGTCACGGTGGCGATGGTCACGGTTACCTTCGTGATCTTCGGCGTGATCGCGCTGTTCAACCTCAAGGTCAACCTGCTGCCCGACCTGAGCTATCCGACGCTCACGGTCCGCACCGAGTACACCGGCGCGGCACCGATGGAGATCGAGACCCTGATCAGCGAGCCGGTCGAAGAGGCCGTGGGCGTGGTCAAGAACCTGCGCAAGCTGCGTTCGGTCTCGCGCACCGGCCAGAGCGACGTGGTGCTCGAGTTCGCCTGGGGCACCGACATGGACCAGGCCAGCCTGGAGGTGCGCGACAAACTCGAGGTCCTGCGCCTGCCGCTGGAGGCCAAGCAGCCGGTGCTGCTGCGCTTCAATCCCTCCACCGAGCCGGTGATGCGCCTCGTGCTGGCCTCCACCGAGACCACCCCGGGCAGCGAGCAGGCCGGGCTGATGCGCCTGCGCCGCCACGCCGAGGAAGAGCTCAAGAAACGCCTGGAGCCCGTGTCCGGCGTCGCCGCGGTCAAGGTCGCCGGCGGCCTGGAAGACGAGGTGCAGGTGCTGATCGACCAGGACCGCCTGGCCCAGCTCAACCTCGACGTCAACACCGTGATTGAGCGCCTGCGCCTGGAGAACGTCAACATCTCCGGCGGCCGCATCGAGGAAGGCTCGCAGCGTTACCTGGTGCGCACGGTGAACCAGTTCACCGGCCTGGACCAGATGCGCGAGCTGCTGGTCGCCAACGTCGACGGCGTGCCGGTGCGCCTGCGCGACGTGGCCACGGTCACCCAGGGCTACAAGGAGCGCGAGGCCATCATCCGCCTGGGCGGTGGTGAAGCCGTCGAGCTGGCGATCTACAAGGAGGGCGACGCCAACACCGTCGCCGTGGCCGACGCGATCAAGGCTGCGCTCGAACGCCTGAGGGACGAACTGCCCGCAGGCTCCACGCTGACCACGATCGAGGACCAGTCGGTCTTCATCGAGGCGGCGCTGTCCGAGGTCAAGAAGGAAGCGCTGATGGGCGGCGTGTTCGCCATCCTGCTCATCTTCTTCTTCCTGCGCGACGGCTGGAGCACCTTCGTGATCGGCCTGTCGCTGCCGGTGTCGATCATCGCCACCTTCTTCTTCATGGGCCAGTTCGGCCTGAACCTCAACGTGATGTCGCTGGCCGGCCTGGCGCTGGCCACCGGCATGGTGGTGGACGACTCGATCGTGGTGCTCGAGAGCATCGCCAAGGCGCGCGAACGCGGCCTGGGCGTGCTCGAAGCGGCCGTGGTCGGCACCCAGGAAGTGAGCATGGCGGTGGTCGCCTCGACGCTGACGACGGTGGCGGTGTTCTTCCCGCTGGTGTTCGTGCAGGGCGTGGCGGGCCAGCTGTTCAAGGACCAGGCGCTGACGGTGTCGATCGCGCTGGTGATTTCCCTGGTGGTGTCGCTCACCCTGATCCCGATGCTGTCGGCGCTCAAGGCCAAGTCGCCGATGGCCTTCGCGGCGACGCCGGGTGGCGATTCGCCGGCCACGCCGCCCTGGCGCCTGATGCTCGCTCAGGTGCGAGAGCTGTTCTTCCTGCCCTTCCAGAAGATCGGCGCGGCCTTTGGGCGCAGCGGCCTGCGCGGTGTCGTCGCCAGCCTCGTGGCCCTGGTGCTGGCGGTGGTCTGGGTGTTCTGCCTGGTCTTGCTCCTGCTGGCGGTGCCGGTCGCTTTCCTGCTGCCCTGGGCGCTGTCGGCGCTGTCCTGGCTGGTGGTGCTGGTGGCGCGCGTGTTGGCGATCGGTGGACGCGGCCTGGGCTGGGTCGGCGGCTGGGTGCTCAAGCCGTATGACTGGGCCGAAGCCGGCTACCACCGCCTGCTGCCCAAGGCGCTTTCGAATCCGCTGCCGGTGCTGGGCAGCGCCGGCATCGCGTTCGGGCTGGCGCTGTTCGTGGCCTCCACGCTGGGCACCGACCTGATCCCGCAGTTCGCCCAGGACCGCTTCGAGATGACGGCCAAGCTGCCGCCGGGCACCCAGCTGCGCGATACCGACGCGCTGGTGAAGCAGGTCCAGCTCGTCCACGGCGAGGACGAGGGCGTGCAGGCGCTGTATGGCGTCAGCGGCAGCGGCACCCGGCTCGATGCCAATCCGACCGAGTCGGGCGAGAACATCGCCAAGCTCACGGTGGTGATGGGCGGCGACTTCGGACGCGATTCCGAGGCGCGCCAGACCGAGCGGATGCGCGCCACCATGGCGCAGTACCCCGACGTGCAGGTGAAGTTCGGCCGGCCGCAGCTGTTCAGCTTCTCGACGCCGCTCGAGATCGAGCTGCGCGGCCAGGACCTGGTCGCGGTCGAGCAGGCCGGCCGCAAGCTGGCGGCGATGATGGAGGGCTCGGACAGCTTCGCCGACGTCAAGTCGACGGTGGAGCAGGGCTTCCCCGAGATCCAGATCCGCTTCGACCAGGAACGGGCCGCGGCGCTGGGGCTGACCAGCCGCCAGATCGCGGACCAGGTGGTGCGCAAGGTCCGGGGCGAGGTCGCCACCCGCTACAGTTTCCGTGACCGCAAGATCGACGTGCTGGTGCGGGCGCAGGAAGCCGACCGCGAGTCGCTGGAGAGCATCCGCAAGATCATCGTCAACCCGCAGAGCGACCGCCCGGTGACCCTGGACGCCGTCGCCGACGTGGTGGCCACGGTCGGGCCCAGCGAGATCAACCGCGTCGACCAGATCCGCGTCGCCATCGTGTCCGCCAACCTGCGCGACATCGACCTGGGCACGGCCGTGCAGCAGGTGCGCGACATGGTGGCGGCCGATCCGCTGGGTGCCGAGGTGCGCATGCACATCGGTGGCCAGGGCGAAGAGCTCGACGCCTCGATCAGCTCGCTGATCTTCGCGCTGTCGCTGGCCATCTTCCTGGTCTACCTGGTGATGGCCTCGCAGTTCGAGTCGCTGCTGCATCCGTTCGTGATCATGTTCACCATCCCGCTGGCCATGGTCGGCGCGGTGATGGCGCTGTGGCTGAGCGGCTCGCCGGTGTCGGTGGTGGTCTTCATCGGCCTGATCCTGCTGGTCGGCATCGTGGTCAAGAACGCCATCATCCTGATCGACAAGGTCAACCAGCTGCGCGAGCAGGGCGTGGCCAAGGACGAGGCGATCATGCAGGGTGCCTACTCGCGCCTGCGCCCGATCATCATGACCACGGCCACCACGCTGTTCGGCTTCGCGCCGCTGGCGTTCTTCGGCGGCGAAGGCGCCGAGGTCCGCGCCCCGATGGCGATCACCGTGATCGGCGGCCTGGCCGTGTCGACGCTGCTGACCCTGGTGGTGATCCCGGTGATGTACAAACTGATGGACCGCAAGTCGGACGCGTCCTACGTCGAGCGCGGCCAGCGGGCCAGTGCGCTGGAGCGGCTGCGCGCGGCGACCGCGATGGGAGACGCGACATGAGCCTGGCGGAGCTGAGCCTGCGCCGTCCGGTGACGGCGGTGATGTTCTACGTCTCGCTGGTGGTGATCGGCCTGATCGCCGCCTTCCGGCTGCCGCTGGAACAGTTCCCGGACGTCAACGTGCCTTTCATCTTCGTCGACCTGCCTTACCCGGGGTCGACGCCGGAGGAGGTCGAACGGACCATCACCCGCCCGGCGGAAGAGGCGCTGGCGACCCTGACCGGCATCAGCCGCATGCGCTCGAGCAGCCGGCCGGACGGCGCCAGCGTCCAGATCCTGTTCTCGGACTGGAACCGGGACATCGAGATCACGGCCAGCGAGGCGCGTGATCGCCTCGACGCCATCCGCGGCGAACTGCCCGACGACCTGCAGCGCTACTTCGTCTTCAAGTTCTCGCCCAGCGACCAGCCGGTGATCCGGGTGCGCTTCGCCGGCGACCGCGATTTCACCGGTGAGTACACCCTGATCCAGCAGCAGTTCCAGCGCCGCCTCGAGCGGGTGCCGGGCGTGGCGCGGGTGGACATCTCCGGCGCCTCGCCGCCCGAGGTCGAGATCGCGATTTCCGCCGAGCGGCTCAGCGCGCACAACCTGGGCCTGAACGAGCTGGCGGCACGCCTGCGCGCCGTCAACTTCTCGGTCTCGGCCGGCCAGATCAACGAAGGCCGGCAGCGCCTGCGCGTGCAGCCGATCGGCGAGACCGCCAGCCTGCAGGAGATGCGGGAGCTGGTGCTCAACGACACCGGCCTGCGCCTGGGCGACATCGCCGTCATCCGCCAGCGGCCGCAGGAAGTGGACTACGGGCGGCGCCTGGACGGTCGCCCGGCGGTGGGCCTGGACATCTTCCGCGAGCGCAATGCCAACCTGGTCGACGTATCCCGGCAGGTGATGGCGGAGCTGGCCCTGATCAACCAGGAGCCCGAGTTCCGCGACCTGCAGCTCAACATCATCGACGACCAGGCCGTCGGCGTCACCAGCTCCATCGATGGCCTGATCGAGGCCGGCCTGATCGGTTCGCTGCTGTCGCTGCTGGTGCTGTTCTACTTCCTGCGCCACTGGCCGTCGACGCTGATGGTGACGCTGGCGATCCCGATCTGCATCGTGATGACCCTGGGCGCGATGTACTTCTTTGGCATGACCCTGAACATCCTGTCGATGATGGGCCTGCTGATCGGCGTCGGCATGCTGGTCGACAACGCCGTGGTGGTGGTCGAGAGCATCTACCAGTATCGCGAGAAGTACCCCAACGACCCGATGCGCTGCGCCATCGAGGGCACGCGCGGCGTGCAGGTGGCGATCAGCGCCGGCACCCTGACCAGCATCATCGTGTTCATGCCGAACCTGTTCGGCGAGCGCAACTTCATCTCGATCTACCTGGGCCAGGTGGCGATGACGATCACCATGTCGCTGCTGGCGTCCTGGATCGTCGCGGTCAGCCTGATCCCGATGATCTCGGCGCGCCTGCGCACGCCGCCGGCGGTCACCGCCGAACACGGCTTCGTGCCGCGCCTGACCCGCGGCTATGCCTCGCTGCTGCGCTGGATGCTGGCCAATCGCGCCAAGTCCATCCTCTCGATGCTGCTGCTGGTGCTGGTGAGCCTGGTGCCGGTCGGCATGACCAAGTTCGACTTCTTCAAGAACGACGTCGGTCGCCGGATCGAGATGTACTTCGACTGGAAGGGCGCCTACAGCCTCGAGCAGGTCTCCGACGAAGTGCTGCGGGTCGAGCAGTTCCTGGACCAGAATCGCGAGAAGTACCAGATCAAGCAGCTCTACTCCTGGTTCAGCGAGCGCGGCTGGGCCGGCATGCAGGTGACCTTGGTCGACCCGAACCCCAGCCTCTGGGACAAGCTGCTGCTGCGCAAGCAGGAGCCCGGCCTGATGTCGGCCGAGGAAGTGCAGGAAATGATCCGCAAGGACCTGCCGCGCACCGCCCGCGCCGAGATCGGCTTCAGCGGCAGCGACGGCGGCGGTGGCAATGATGGCGAGCAGGGCGTCCGCGTGTTCCTGCAGGGCGACTCTTCGGCGACGCTGGCCGAGCTGGCGGACGAGCTGGTGCCGATACTGGCGCTGCGCAAGGAGTTCCGCGACGTCCGCGTGGACACCGGCGACGAGAACAGCGAGGTGCAGGTCAGCGTGAACCGCGAGCGCGCCGCCGCCCTGGGCTTCAGCGCCCAGGAAGTGGCCAGTTACCTCGGCATCGCCCTGCGCGGCACGCCGCTGCGCGAGTTCCGCTCCGGCGACGCCGAGCTGCCGGTCTGGGTGCGCTTCGCCGGCTCGCAGGACTTCCGGGTCCAGGACATGTCTTCGCTGACCCTGCGCCGGGCCGACGGAACCAGCGTGCCGCTGCTGTCGGTGGTGGACGTGGACGTGCGCCAGGGCGCCTCGCAGATCAGCCGCGAGAGCCGCCAGACCTCGCTGGCCATCGAGGCCAACCTGGCCAAGGACGTCACCGTGCCCGACGCCCGCAAGGCGATGGAGGAGGTGCTGGCGTCGACGAAGTTCCCGCCCGGCTACCGCTTCAACTTCGGCGGCTCCTTCCAGCAGGAAGCCGACGCCGGCATGCAGATGATGTTCAACCTGGGGCTGGCGCTGGTGATGGTCTACCTGGTGATGGCGGCGGTGTTCGAGTCGATGCTGTTCCCGGCCGCGATCATCAGCTCGATCCTGTTCTCGGCGTTGGGCGTGTTCTGGCTGTTCGCCTTCACCGGGACCAGTTTCACCATCATGGCCTTCATCGGCTGCCTGGTGCTGATGGGCGTGGTGGTCAACAACGGCATCGTGCTGTTCGAGCACATCAACGCGCAGCGGCGCAGCGGCCTGGGCCGCACCGAGGCCCTGGTGCACGGCTGCAAGGAGCGCCTGCGCCCGATCCTGATGACCACCTGCACCACGGTGCTGGCCATGCTGCCGCTGTGCATCGGCGGCACCCAGCTGGGCGGCGACGGCCCGGCCTACTACCCGATGGCGCGTGCGATCGCGGGTGGCCTGGTGTTCTCGACCATCGTCAGCCTGCTGTTCCTGCCGACGATCTACGCGGTGATGGACGACATGCGCGAATGGACGGCGGCCACCCTGCGCCGCGGCTGGCGCTGGGCGCCGCTGGCGCCGCGGTCCGCGGCGGCCGAATGAGGCGCGGGCCCGGGCCGTCCGGCCCGGGCCTCAGCCCAGCTTGCCGATGATGTTGGCGCCGGCGATCCAGACGCCGATCGCGGTGCCGAAGCTGGTGAGGAAGAAGTTCACCAGCACCCGCGCCACGCGGTTGCGCCACCAGCCCGACAGTTTGCCGGTGTCGTCCCGCAGCCGCAGGAAGTCGGCGTAGGTGGGCTTGCGCACCCAGGCCTCGACCGCGGCACTGACGGTGCCGGAGGCGAGGGCAGGGTGCAGCGGCGTCAGCGGCGACGAGATGAAGGCGGCCAGCACGCTCAGCGGATGGCCGCCGGCCGCGATGCAGCCGATGGCGCCGCCGATGCCGGTGATCAGGGCCCACTGCAGGACCAGCTCGCCGCCCAGTTCGGCGCCGCCCTGCCAGAAGCCCCAGGCGAAGCCGCCGAACAGGAACACCACCAGCAGGATCGTGAACCAGGGGATCTTGCTGCCTTCGGGCACGCTGTCGAGCGAGGACAGCAAGGGGGCTGGCGACCCGACGTCCTCGCGCAGGTGCTGCTCGAGGCCCTTGAGGTGGCCGGCGCCGACCACCGCCAGCACCTCCCGGGCGCCCCCGGCGCCGACCTGGCGCAGCCGGTTGGCCATGTAGACGTCGCGCTCGGCGATCACCGCGCGGTACAGCGGCGGACTGCCGGCTGCGAATTCGCCGAAGCTTGATTCCAGGTAGTCGCCCTGCTTGAGCTTCTCGATCTCGCCGGCGTCGACTTCGTCGTCGGCCAGCAGGCTGGCGCCCAGGCCGGCCATCAGCTTGGCGCGGCCCCAGAAGCCCAGGCCGGCGAAAGCGCGCTTGAGGGTGGTGCCGACGTCGCGATCGATCAGCGACAGCCGCAGGCCCCGCGCCTCGGCGCCCTGGGCGGCGGCCTTGAGCTCGGCGCCGGGCTCCACGCCCAGCTGCTCGGCCAGGCGGCGCTGGTAGGCGGCCAGCGCCAGGTTGCCGGCGACCAGGCCGGTCTTGCCCTCGCGCAGGATCTGGAACAGGTCCAGCTTCGACAGCGCGTCCGGATCGGTCATCGCCCGGTGGCGCTGGGCGTCGAGCTCGACCGCGATGGTGTCGTAGCGGCCGGTGGCGAGCGCGGCTTCCACCGCATCGACGCTGGCGCGCGAGACGTGGGCGGTGCCCAGCAGGGTGTAGCGCACGCCCTCGCGTTCGACGATGGCGTGGGGCTGGTCATGCAGGCCGTCGTAGCCGGCCTCCGTGGAGATGTTCAATCGCGGTACCGCCTCAGAAGGTCCTGGTAGGCATCGATGCGGCGGTCGCGCAGGAAGGGCCAGATGCGGCGCACCTGCTCGCTGCGGCCCAGGTCGACCTCGGCCACCAGGACCTCGGCGCCGTCGGTGCCGGCCTCGGCGATGAATTCACCCTGCGGGCCGAGCACGTGGCTCGAGCCCCAGAAGCGGATGCCCGACGCGCCAACGGGCTTTTCGGACGCAAGCGGGGAGGGTTCGTGGCCGATGCGGTTGCAGCTGAGTACCGGCAGGCCGTTGGCGACCGCGTGGCCGCGGTGGCTGAGCAGCCAGGCGCCGCGCTGCCGATCCTTCTCGTCCTGCGCATCGCCCGGGTCCCAGCCGATGGCGGTGGGGTAGAGCAGCAGGTCGGCGCCGGCCAGCGCCATCAGGCGCGCGGCTTCCGGATACCACTGGTCCCAGCACACCAGCACGCCCAGGCGGCCGACCGAGGTGTTGATCGGTTCGAAGCCCAGGTCGCCCGGCGTGAAGTAGAACTTCTCGTAGAAGCCCGGGTCGTCGGGGATGTGCATCTTGCGGTACTTGCCGGCGATCGAGCCGTCGGCTTCGAACACCACCGCGGTGTTGTGGTACAGCCCGGCGGCGCGGCGCTCGAACAGCGAGGACACGAGCACCACGCCGTGCTTCTTCGCCAGCGCGCCCAGGCGCTGCGTGCTGGGGCCGGGGATCGGCTCGGCGCGGTCGAATTCCTCGGTCGACTCGTGCTGGCAGAAATAGGCGCCGTTGTGCAGTTCCTGCAGCAGCACCAGCTTCGCACCGCACGCCGCGGCTTCGGCGACGCGGGCTTCGATGTTGGCGAGGTTGGCCTCGACGCTGCCGTGGTCGCGGTCCTGCACCAGGGCGACGGTCAGGGATTTCGTGTTCATGCCAGCAGGCCTTCGGGAAGTTGCATGGTGACGCAGTGCAGGCTGCCGTTCTGCCAGATCAGCGGACGGCAGTCGATCGGGACGATCTCGCGGCCGGGGAAGGCGGCGGCGAGCACCGCGGCGGCCGCGGTGTCGGCGGCATCGCCGTAGGCCGGCATCAGCACGGCGCCGTTGACGATCAGGAAGTTGGCGTAGGACGCCGCCAGGCGGCGCCCGTCGTCGAGGATGGGCTGGGCCCAGGGCAGCGGGAACAGGCGGTAGGGCTGGCCGTTGGCCTGGCGCAGCGCGGCGATCTCGGCGGCCATCGCCTGCAGTTCGGTGAAGTGGTTGTCGCCGGGATCGTCGCAGGCCTGGAACACGATCGCGTCCGGCGCCGCGAAGCGGGCCAGGGTGTCGATGTGGGCGTCGGTGTCGTCGCCCTCGAGGTAGCCGTGGTCGAGCCAGAGCGTGCGCGTCTGCCGCAGCGATTGCTCGAGCGTGGCGGTGACGTCCTCGCGCGTCTTGTCCGGGTGCCGCTCGTGCAGGCAGGTCCAGGTGCTGAGCAGGGTGCCGGCGCCGTCGGTCTCGATGCCGCCGCCCTCGAGCGCGAAGTCGATCCGCTGGTGCGCCGCCGGCGCCAGCAGGCCCGAGGCGTGCAGCTTGCCGACCAGCTGGTCGTCCAGGCCGGCCTCGAACTTGCCGCCCCAGGCGGTGAAATGGAAGTCGAGCAGCCGGAAACCGCCACCCTCGCGCAGGGTGATCGGGCCGGAGTCGCGCAGCCAGGTGTCGTCGTAGGGCACTTCGAAGAAGCGCAGCCGCGCGGCATCGACGCCGGCGGCGGCGAGCAGGGCGGCGGCGCGGGCCTTCAGGGCGCCATCGGCGACGCAGACCAGGGCCGGCTGGAACCGGGTGATGGCCGCCACCAGGGCGACGTAGGTCCTCTCGACGCCGTCCAGGCGCTCGGCCCAGTCGGTCCCTTCATGCGGCCAAGCGAGCAGGACGGCGGACTGGGGCTCCCATTCCGCCGGGAAACGCAGGGTATCGGACATCTTCGGTCTTTACTGGACGGGCTTGGGGCCGGCCTCGGTCGGGGTGGCGCGCTTGGCCACGGCGTCGACCACGTGGCTGTTCTCGAAATAGACCGAGTAGCCGGCGTAGTCCCATCGGGTGATCGGCGGGTTGTGCTGGCGGTCGCCCGGGCCGGCAACCGGCGCGTGCTTCTGCTGCGGGGCGCCGAACTTGGCTTCGACCTGGGCCATGGTCTGGCCGCGGGCCGGCATCGGCTGCGATTCCGCCTGCACGCGATCGACCAGCAGGGTGTCGGCCTGGGCGGGCGCCTGCAGCAGCAGGCCGGCGGTCAGGGCAAGGGAAAGGGTCAGGGCCTTCATGGTCCACCTCCACGGGTCGTCGGGATGACGGGTAGGCCCGGGATCATCGCAAAACCCGCGCGATGGCGCCATGTCCGGCCGGGCCCGGCGGCGAGGAAACGAAAACGCCGGCTTTCGCCGGCGCTTCGGTCAACCCTGGCGGCCTGCGCTTAGCGCTGGCGGGCCTTGAAACGCGGGTTGGACTTGCAGATCACGAAGACCTTGCCGCGACGGCGCACGACCTTGCAGTCGCGATGGCGGGTCTTCGCCGACTTCAGGGACGAGAGCACTTTCATGGCAGTTCCTTGGGATGGGGTTGGGGCGATAAAGAAGCGGGAGTATAGCCCAGTCCAAAACCGCTTGCAATACAACCCGTTGCCCCCACGCCCGCCCCTTGTAGGAGCGCTTTCAGGCGCGAATCTTTCGCCGCCTTGCGGCGGGCTGTCGCCTCAAACGGACTTGGCGCCGTCAGGCCCTAAAGATTCGCGCCTGAAGGCGCTCCTACAAGGGGGGTTAGCGGAGGTAGGCTTGGGTGAGGGTGTTGAGGTGGACCCGCTCGGCGTCCCGCAGCAGGGGCGAGAGCAGCATCATCACCTGGACGATGCCGCTGCGGATGGCCTCGTCCTCGTCCTTGTCGCCGCGCACGCTGGCGTAGTTCATCCAGAAGGTGGCGATGACCAGGATGTTGGTGGCCGTGGCCTCGACCTCGGCGGCCGAGGCCCGCATCACGCCGGCCTGGACCAGGCCCTTCATGCCCGACGAGGCGCCGTCCGCGGCCCGTTTCAGGATCCGGGCGAAACGCAGGCGCAGGCGCCGGTTGCGGCTCAGGATGTCCACCAGGTCCCGGTACAGGAAGCGGTATTCCCAGATGCACTCGAACACCAGGTGCAGCTGCAGCCAGATGTCCTCCAGGTCCCGCAGCCGGCTGTCGGGCGACACCAGGGCCGTGTCCATGCGCTCTTCGTAGCGCTGGAACAGCTGCTCGATGATGTCGTCCTTGTTGCGGAAGTGGTAGTACAGGTTGCCCGGGCTGATCTCCAGCTCGTCGGCGATGTGGTTGGTCGTGACGTTAGGCTCGCCCTGCTGGTTGAACATGCGCAGGGCGGTGTCGAGGATCCGCTGGCGGGTCTGGCGGGCCATGGGGCGGCCTCAGCCGCGCAGTTTCTTCACGAGGTCGACGTATTTCTTCATCGCGTCCTCGGGCTTGGTGCCGGCCAGCTTTTCCCAGGCCTCGTACTTGGCCGTGCCGACGAAGTCGAAGAAGCCGGGCTTGGGGCCGCTGACGTCGCCCTCCGCGCCCTGCTTGTACAGGCCGTAGAGCCTGAGCATGGTGTCGTTGTCGGGCCGCTCGGCCAGGTTCATCACGTCCTGCGCCGCTTTCTGGAACTGTTCTTTCAGGTCTGCCATCGCTAGATCCCCGGGTTGAGCCCCGGGTGATAACACGGCCCCCGGGGACGGTCAACGCGATGTTTGCCGGCGCGCGGGCGGTCTGGCAAGTTAGGCGCAGGGAGGCCGTCCATGCGGACGGTCCGGGGTACAGGGCAGGGAGAGGTCATGAGCTATTTCGTCACCGGCGCCACCGGGTTCATCGGGCGCTATCTGGTCAGCAACCTGCTCAAGCGCAAGGGCAGCGTGCATGTCCTGGTCCGCAAGGGCTCGGAGAAGAAACTCGAAGCCATCGCGCTGAAGATGGGCTGGGACCGCAAGCGCATCGTGCCGGTGCCGGGCGACCTGTCCAAGCCCAGGCTCGGCATGAGCGCGGCCCAGGTGAAGGCGCTGTCGGGCAAGGTCCAGCACTTCTTCCACCTCGCGGCCATCTACGACCTGTCCGCCGACGCCGCCTCGCAGCAGGTGGCCAACATCGACGGCACCCGCCACGCCATCGAGCTGGCGGCGGCCATCAAGGCCGGCTGCTTCCACCACACCAGCTCGATCGCCGCCGCCGGCCTGTACCCGGGCGTGTTCCGCGAGGACATGTTCGAGGAGGCCGAGGGCCTCAAGGATCCGTACCTGCGCACCAAGCACGAATCCGAGGGCATCGTGCGCAACGAGTGCAAGGTGCCGTTCCGCATCTACCGTCCGTCGATGGTCATCGGCCATTCCAAGACCGGCGAGATGGACAAGATCGACGGCCCCTACTACCTGTTCACCCTGATCAAGAAGATGCGCCAGACGCTGCCGCAGTGGGTGCCCACGCTGGGCATCGAGGGCGGCCGCATCAACGTGGTGCCGGTCGACTTCGTCGCCGACGCCATGGACCACATCGCCCACAAGAAGGGCCTGGACGGCCAGTGCTTCCACCTGGTCGACCCCGAGCCGATGCGCTTTGGCGAACTGATGAACACCTTCTGCCGCGCCGCCCATGCGCCCGAGATGACCATGCGCCTGGACGCGCGCATGCTCGCCGTGGTGCCCGGCGCGGTGCGCAGCGCGGTCACCAACCTGCCGCCGATCAAGCGCTTCACCAGCATGCTGCTGCGCGACCTGAAGCTGCCGCCGGCGACGCTGTCCTTCATCACCTACCCGACGCGCTTCGACACCCGCGTCGCCGAGCGCGCGCTCAAGGGCAGCAAGATCAGCGTGCCCGATCTCGAGGGCTATGCCTGGCGGATCTGGGACTACTGGGAGCGCCACCTCGACCCGGACCTGTTCGTCGACCGCACCCTGCGCGGCCACGTCGCCAACAAGGTGGTCGTGATCACCGGCGGCTCGTCGGGCATCGGCCGCGCCTCGGCCATCAAGGTCGCCGAGGCCGGCGCCAAGGTCATCATCGTCGCCCGCGGCGAGGAAGAGCTGTTCAAGACCCGCGACGAGATCATCGCCGCCGGCGGCAAGTGCTGGGCCTATACCTGCGACCTGACCGACCTGGCCAGCTGCGACGCGCTGGTCAAGACGGTGCTGGACGAGCACAAGGTGGTCGACATCCTGGTCAACAACGCCGGCCGCTCGATCCGTCGCTCGGTCGAACTCAGCTACGACCGCTTCCACGACTACGAGCGCACCATGCAGCTCAACTACTTCGGCTGCCTGCGCCTGATCATGGGCTTCCTGCCGATCATGACCCAGCGCCGCAAGGGCCACGTCATCAACATCAGCTCGATCGGCGTGCTGGCCAGCTCGGCCCGGTTCTCGGCCTACGTGGCCTCGAAGGCGGCGCTTGATGCCTTCAGCCGCTGCGCCCAGGCCGAGTTCAGCGGCAAGAACATCGCCTTCACCACGGTCAACATGCCGCTGGTGAAGACGCCGATGATCGCCCCGACCAAGATGTACGACTCGGTGCCGACGCTGACGCCGGAAGAGGCGGCCGACCTGATCGTCAAGGCCATCATCGAGCGGCCCAGCCGCGTCGCCACCCGCATGGGCATCTTCGCCGCCACGCTCAACGCGGTGGCGCCGAAGGCCTACGAGGTGATCATGAACACGGCGTTCGAGATGTTCCCGGATTCGGCCGCGGCCAAGGGCGACCGCAAGGCGCTCAAGGACGAGAAGCCGACCAACGAACAGGTGGCGTTCGCGGCGCTGATGCGCGGCGTCCACTGGTAAGCGGGTGGCGCCTTCCCCGCCCGCGAGCGGGGAAGGCGCGTGCCGGACGGTTTACTGGCACTGCCTCCAGCGCACCGGGACCTTCGAGGCCTGCGGTGGCTCGAGCTGCAGCCGGGTGTAGCGCAGCTCTTCGTACTCGACCAGGATCGCGCAGGCCTCGTTGACGATGCCGGCGTCGATGCCGTCCTCGCGCGCCAGTCCGACCACCAGGGTCGACTGGGTGGACCAGTTGGCGCGGTCGGCCTGCTTGAGGTCCGCGACCCGGGCCGCGGCCTGGCGGCGGCGCAGGGCGCGCTCTTCGTCGGTCAGCTGGGCCACGGCCGCCAGTTCCTTCATGGCATCGCTGGCCTGGCGGGAGGCCTCGTCCTGGAACTCCGGCTCGGCCGGCGCCGCGGGCGTGATCGCCTCGGCCTGGGTGACGGCGGGCGTCGGGGCCGGCGTTCCGGCCACCGGCGCGGCCGGGGCGATCGGCGCGACGGCGATCGGCGGGTCTTCGCCGCCCAGCTGGCCCAGGCCGAACACGACCAGGCCCAGCAGCACGCTGCCGGCCAGGCCCATCTGCTGGCCACGACGGATGCTGCTGGCGGCCTGGTGGCGGATGTCCTCGACCAGGCTGGCCGGGGCGAACGGTTCCACCTGCGGCCACAGGCTGCGGCCGTCGATCAGGTCGACGCCGTACCGGCGCGCCAGGTCGCGCGCAAAGCCCTCGGCGCTGCCCAGGGTGACCAGCATGCCGCTGGTGGCGCCCTGCAGCTGGACCGCATTGGCGAAGTCGCGGACGTTGGCCTCGCCCAGGCGATAGGCGGTGCCGTGCTTGTAGCCGAGCAGGCAGCGCTCGTTTTCCTTGACCAGCAGGAACTCGGCGCCGCCGTCGCCCGGCTGGCGGCTGGAGGGCAGCTCGGTGTAGCCCTTGTCTTCCATCGCCTGGAGCACCAGGCCGGCGCACTCGCGCCATTTCATGCCGGCCAGGGCGCGCACGCCGGCGCTGTTCTCGGCCAGGCGGCGGCGATGGATGCCGAACCACCAGGTGCTGGCGAGTACCGAGAGAACGGTGGCGCCTGCAGCGGCGATCCAGGGGCTGACACCAAACATCCGGGGGCTCCGAACTCAATAGCTGGGGTGCCAGAGGATAACGCGGAAAGCCCCGGGGCCAGGACCCCGACGAAAAAGGCCCGGCGTGTGCCGGGCCTTTCCCTGGATCTAAAGATGTCCGCCAGCCGGAAGCCGCAAGGGGAGGGAGCGAACGGACTTCAAGTTACTGGCTGGCGGACATGAACCGGATCAGGCGGCCTGCGGCGCCTCGGGCTTGGGGGCCTTCGGCAGGGCCGGCTTGCGGGCGGCGCGCGGCTTGCGGGCGACCGGCTTGGCGGCCGGCTTGGCCTTGCGGGCGGCGGGCTTGGCGGCCTTCGCGGGCTTGGCGGCCTTGGCCGGCTTGCGGGCCGGGGCCTTCTTGGCGGCCTTCTTCGCGGCCGGCTTGGCGCCCAGCTTGCGCAGCTCGCCGTTGAGTTCGTTGACGCGGGCGTTGAGCTCGGCCAGGTCCTCGCGGGCCGGCACGCCGAGGCGGTTCAGGGCGCGCTGGACGCGGGTCTCGAACACGGTCTCGAGGCGGTCCCAGGTGTCGACGGCGCGCTCGCGCACCACGCCCACGCGGTCCTCGACAGCGTCACGCACGGCGTCGACGCGGCCGGTGGCCAGCTGGCGGGTGGTCTTCTCGATGGTCATGCCTTCCTTGACCAGGGCCTCGAACAGCTTCGAACCCTCGCCCTGGGCGCGGGTGAAGGCGCCGACGCCGGCCATCCAGATCTGCTGCGCCGATTCGACGATCGAGCGCGACATCTGCTCGGCCTTGGCCTGCAGGTCGGCGTTCGACTTCGGGGCGGCCTTCTTGGCACGCACGGTCTTCTTGAGTTTGGCCATCGCGCTGGAACTCCGTTCGGTAAAGGGGTGGGCATGGCGCCCGAGTGGCGCCAATTTGCGCCGCGTGTCTAGAGCATTCACACCACTGCGCGCGAACGCGTGCGGCAGGATCAGCGCCGGCGCGTGGCGGCGGCGCGGCGGCGGTTCGGACGGCGCGCCTTGACGATCGACTCGACGTCGTCCAGCGCCACCCGCAGCCGCGCGGTGGTGTCGGTGGTGCGCGTCGGCGCGATGCCCAGGCCATCCATGATCGAGACGCCGGGGTCGTCCAGCACGTCCGCGCGCAGGCGCAGCCCGTGGCGCGCCAGCACCGGCGCCAACTGCTCGCGGCGGCGGCGCAGGTCGGACAGGGTCGAGTGGAAGGCGTGCTCGCAGACGCGCTGGCGCGAGGAGTAGCTGAAGACGTTGGTGAAGAACATCTCGCCGTCGTCCTCGTTGGGCTCGAACACGATCTGGTCGGTGTCCGGGTACTGCTGGGCATACTTGGCCAGGCCCACCTGCATGCGCGACTGCAGGATGGTGCGGAAGGTCTGCGACAGCACCACCGGCAGGCCGCCCTGCGCCAGCTTGTCCATGCCTTCCGGCGGCCGGCCGCCGCGGCTGGCGTTGAAGGGCACGAACGGGTTGATGCCCAGCATCAGGTCGATGCCGTGGTCGAGCACCACCGAGGCGTGCATGGTCCGGCGCAGCGCGCCGTCGACGAAATGATGGCCGCGGATGTCCACCGGCGAATACAGGCCGGGGAGGGCGGAGCTGGCCTGGACCGCGCGCGAGATGCTCACGTCATCCCAGCCCGGGCTGCCGAAGCGCACGGCCTCGCCGCTGTCGAGGTCGACGGCGACGACGTAGAGCTTGGCCGCCAGCTCGCGGAAGTCGTTGCTACGGCCGCGGATGGTGAAGACTTCGCGCAGGAAACTCTCGATGCCGCGGTTGTCGAACAGCCCGGTCGGGATGACGCCGCCGAAGCGGCTGATCAGCTCGCTCAGGTGCGATCCGGTCGGGTCGGTCAGCACGTCCTTCCACCAGTCGAAGGCCAGGCGGGGCAGGGATGCCGCGCGGCGTGCGTATTCCAGGAAGGCCGGCCGCAGGAACATCTCGGGCCGGAACTTCACCTGGTCGCTGTCGCCGGTGATGAAGATGCGGCACATCTCGGCCGTGTCGAGCCGGTTGGCCAGGCCCGCGGCCAGGAAGGCGCCCGAACTCACGCCCACGTAGACCTCGAGCTTGGTGAGGTCCAGGCCCTCGATGGCGACGTCCAGCGCGCGCAGCGCGCCCAGCTCGTACATGCCGCCGATCGGCCCGCCGCCGGCGATGGCGAGGCCGATCCGGCCCTCACTGGCTTGGCGACGCTTCCGGGCGGGCTGCAGAACTAGCATGCTATGGGGGAACTCCAACGAAGGCGCGGCGATTGTAGCCCGCCCCAGACCCCGGACAAGTGTGAACCATCGCAGTTCCTTACCCGCCCTTCACGGGCCGCGGCGCCCGTCATGAGCCCGACGCCCCTGCGCCAGAAGCTGGCCCGGCGCCTGGCCTGGCAGCGCGACGTGCACGACGCGGCCCGCGATCCGCGCAACCGGCTGCCGACCCTGCCGCTGCTGCGGGCGTGGCAGACCCGGCGGCTGGCGGGCAGCTTCGAGGATTTCCTGGCCAACGCCCGCATGCGGCCCGCGGCCGAGTTCTTCCTCAGCGACCTGTACGGCGAGAAGGACTTCTCGGCCCGCGACCGCGACGTGGCCCGGATCATGCCGCTGATGTCGCGGCTGCTGCCCGACAGTCTGCTCGAGGCGGCGGCCGACGCGATCGGACTGGCGGTGCTGAGCCACGCCTTCGACCTGCGCATGGCCGAACAGCTGGCGCGGCGCCGCAACCCCACGGCGCCGATTTCCCTGGCCGACTACGGGGTCGCGTACCGGGCGGTGGGGCAGCCGCGGCTGCGGCGCCTGCAGATCGAACTGATCCTGGGCGTGGGCTGGACCCTGGACGCCTCGGTGCACCAGCGCGGTGTGTTCAAGCTGCTGCGCGCGTCGCGGCTGCCGGCGCGGGCGGCCGGGCTGTCGGAGCTGCAGGGTTTCCTCGAGCGCGGCTTCGGCGCCTTCGAGGCTCTCGACGGCGCCGGCGAGTTCCTCGAGTCGATCGGGCACCGTGAGCGCGAGGCCTCGGCCCGGCTGTTCGCCGGCGACCCGGATCCGTTCGCGATCGGGGTCAGCCGAACTCCTCGTCGAGGTAGCGCTGGATCTCGCGCTCGATCGGGCCCTTGATGGCGCCGAGCAGGAATCCCAGGGTCGCGGTGACGTGGACTTCCTTGGCGCTCACGGCGATGTGGCCATCGACGCCGCCGCGGGAGAACTCCATCGTGTTGCCGTTCCAGCCGTATTCGACGTCGAATTTCTCGGCGATGTGTTCGGCGACGCGTTCGATCGCGGCGCGGGCTTCCTTCAGCGGCCGCGCATGGCTGCGGCGAATATCGATATTGGACATGGTGCCCTCCTCGGCGGCCTATTCTGCTTGGGTTTGGCGTATCCACCAAGGGTGTGGCCCGGGTCGGCCATGGTAGATTCCCGGCCGGAGGATCCCGGATGCAGTTGACGTTCCCCAACGGTGAGCATGAAAGCGTGGCCCTTCGGGGGGAAGTGATCGTGGGCAGCCGCAGCGGCAGCCGGGTCTGCCTGCCGTCCTCGGGGCTGGCGCCGCACCATGCCAGTTTCCTGCGCGACCGCCGCGGCCTGTGGCTGCGGGTGCCCGCGGGCGTGCCCGGGGTGCATTTGAACGCGCGTCCGGTGCGTCGCCTCGCCCAGCTTCGGCCCGGCGACCTGGTGTGCCTGGACAAGGTGCGGGTGGTGGTGCGCGCCGACGACGAGCCGGCGATCGAGCGCCGCATCCCCGCGGCCGCGCCCGCGGCCATGAGCGAGGCCCAGCGCGTCGCCGCCGCCCGCGTCGTGCTCCGCGGCCTGTCCGGCCTGCACTACGGCCGCAGCTACACCCTTACCGAGCCGCGCCTGATCGGCCGCTCGGCCTCGGCCGACATCCGCCTGGACGATGCCGGCGTGGCCGAACGCCACGCCGTGGTCGAACTGCACGGCGACCGCGTCGTGCTGCGGGCCATGGGCAACGACGCCAGCCAGGTCAACGGCGTGCCGGTCCGCGACGCGGTGCTTTCGCCCGGCGACCAGGTCGTGGTCGACCAGCATCGGTTCCAGCTCGAGGCCCCCGGCCTGCCGCTGCGCGGCCAGATGGATGCCGCCAAGCCCGTGGCCACCACCCACACCCAGACCATGAAGGCGGTGCGCGTGCCGGTCGCCCGCGACCCGGCGCCGGCGGCCGTGCCGGTCGCGCCGGAGCTGCCGCGCAAGGACCCGGGTGCGCTGTGGTGGCTGATCGCCGCCGCCACCGTGCTGGCAGCGGCGCTGACCGCGCTGCTGGTCTACGCGCCCCGCGCCGGCGCCTGAAGCCTCGGGCGCCGCAGGCGCCACCACAGCCGCAGGCCGAGCAGCAGCGCCAGCACGCCGGCGTACACCAGCGGTTCGCGCAGGTCCGACTTCACCAGCCACAGGAAATGCAGCACGCCCAGCACGCCGATCGCGTACACCAGGGTGTGCAGGCGGGCCCAGCGCCGTCCGAGCCGGCGCATCCAGCCCTTGGTGGAGGTAAGCGCCAGCGGCACCAGCAGCAGCCAGGCCGCGAAGCCGACGGTGATGTAGGGCCGCTTGACGATGTCCTCGAAGATCTGGGTCCAGTACCCGCCCAGGTCCAGCACCAGGAACACCGTGAGGTGCAGGCAGGCGTAGAAGAAGGCGTACAGCCCGACCAGGCGCCGGAACCGGATCGGCCAGGACTGGCCGGTCAGGCGCCGCAGCGGCGTCAGTGCCAGGCCCAGCAGCAGCAGGCGCAGCGCCCAGTCGCCGGTGCCGTGGGTCAGCGCCGCTACCGGGTCGGCGCCCAGGCTGTCCTGCAGCACGCCCTGGACCAGCAGCGCGAGCGGCAGCAGGGCCAGCGCATGCGCCAGCGCCTTCAGGCCCACCCAGCGCCAGTCGATGCCGCCGCGCGTTAGAACCACTTGCGCAGGTCCATGCCCGCGTACAGGCCGGCGACCTGTTCGCCATAGCCGTTGAAGGGCAGGGTGGGGATGCGCTCGGCGAACAGCTTGCTGGCCGTGCCGGCGATGCGGCGCTCGCTGCGCTGGCTCCAGCGCGGGTGGTCGACGTCGGGATTGACGTTGGAGTAGAAGCCGTATTCCTCGGGCTGCAGCTGGTTCCAGCTGGTCGGCGGCATCGCTTCGGTGAAGTCGATGCGGATGATCGACTTGATGCTCTTGAAGCCGTACTTCCAAGGCACGACCAGGCGCAGCGGGGCGCCGTTCTGGTTCGGCAGCGGCTTGCCGTACATGCCGGTCGCCAGCAGCGCCAGCGGGTGCATGGCCTCGTCGATGCGCAGCCCCTCGCGGTAGGGCCAGTTGATCGACGGATAGCGCAGGCCGGGCATCTGCCGCGGGTCGGCCAGCGTGGTGAAGGCGACGTACTTCGCGCGCGAGGTCGGCTTGAAGTGGCGCAGCACCTCGCCCAGCGGCAGGCCCTGCCACGGAATCACCATCGACCAGCCCTCGACGCAGCGCAGCCGGTAGGTGCGGTCCTGGGCCGCGGTGATCGCCAGCAGGTCCTCGAGCGGGAAGGTGCCCGTGAGTTCGGCTTCGCCGCCGACCACCACCGACCAGGGCGCGGGCTCGAGCGAGCTGGCATAGCGGGCGGGGTCGGTCTTGGCGGTGCCGAACTCGTAGAAGTTGTTGTAGCTGGTGGCGTCCTCGAAGCGGGTCAGCTCCTCGGCGCCGCCGCCCGCTGCCCCGGCCCCGGCGGGTGCGCCGGGTGCCGCGGCATCACCGCCGTCGTCGGCGCCGGCACAGCCGGCCAGGGCCAGCAGCGGACTGGCCAGGCCCAGGCCCATCAGCTGCCGGCGGGCCCGGTAAACGGGCTCGGGCGTGATCTGGGAGGCGGGGAGTTCGGGAGGCAGGATGATCTTCACGCGAGCGTCTCCAGCAGGGCCCATCGGGGCCGGGTTCGGTGGCTATACTCCCTACAGAGTCAGCCACCGGGGAAAAGGATGCGCCTGGTCGACGCGTTCGCCTCATCGGAAAGCGTGGTCGCGGTGATGCGGGCCGCCGACGGCGTATTCCTGGCGGTGAACGATGCCTTCGAGCGTAGCACCGGCTACCGTCGCGAGCAGGTGATCGGCCGGCTGCCGGTGGAGGTCGGCCTGTGGCCCGAACCCGACTTCCGCGCCCGGCTCTGGAGCCTGCTGCGCGCCGACCGCCGCGTCGCCGCGCTGCCCATGCGGCTGTGCTGTGCCGACGGCAGCATCCGGCCCGGCACGCTGTCGGTCGAATTCGCCGACCAGGACGGCGAGCCGGTGCTGTTCTGCCTGGTCAGCCTGCTGCCCGAGGACACGCCCATCGAGGGGCCCGGGCCCGACAATTCGCTGTACCGGTCGCTGTACCTGGCCGCGTCGGAGGGCATCTATCGCAGCCTGCCCGGGGGCGGTTTCCTGGACGTGAACCCGGCGATGGCGCGCCTGCTGGGCTACGACTCGCCGCGGCAGCTGCTGGACGAACTCTCGCGCGACACCGACCACCTGTACGCCGATCCCGGCCAGGCCGAGGCCGCCCGCCGCCAGCTGCTGTCCGGCGGGCGCCTGGAGCGCCAGCGCGCGCGGGTGTACCGGCGCGACGGGCGCATCATCTGGGTCACCGAGAACGCGCGCGCAATCCGCGACGCCGCCGGCACCGTCCGCTTCTTCGAAGGCTCGCTGGTCGACATCACCTCGCAGGTCGAGGCCGAACAGGCGCTCCGGCAGTCCCGGGCCCTCTACCAGGTCCTGGTGGAGAACAGCCGCGACGGCGTGTTCCTGATCCAGCGCGGGCGCATCGTGTTCGCCAACGAGGCCATGGAGCGGATCCTGGGCTACGCCGCGGGCGAACTGCAGGGCCGCGAGTACATGACCCTGGTCGATCCCGCCGACCGCGCCGCCCAGTCCGACCGCCGGGCCGAGCGCGAGGCCGGGTCGCGCAGCGCGCAGGTCTACGAGATCCACCTGCAGCGCAAGTCCGGCGATCGGATCCTGTGCGAGGTGCGCGCCGACGCCGTGGAGTACCAGGGCGACATCGCTTCCACCGGCACCCTGCGCGACGTGACCGACGACCGCCGCCGCCAGACCGCGATCGCCGAGGCCGAGCGCCGCTACCGCGAGCTGTTCGAGAGCTCGCCCGCGGGGCTGTTCCGCACCAGCCTCGATGGCCGGATCATGGAGGTGAACCCGGTGATGGCCGGGATCCTGGGCTACGACAGCCCGGCCCAGCTCAAGGCCATGGTGCAGGACATGGGCGCGGTCTACGTCGATCCGGGCGAGCGCGAGGGGCTGGTGGCGCGGGCGGTGCGCGACGGCGCCTTCAGCCACCACGAGACCCGGGTGCGGACCCGCGGCGGCGGCCAGAAATGGGTCAGCGCCAGCGTGCTGCTGATCCGCGACGAGGCCGGGCAGCCGGTGCACTTCACCGGCTCGGTGCTCGACATCGACGAGCACCACGCGATGCAGCAGGCGCTGCAGCGCTCCGAGGGCAAGTACCGCACCCTGGTCGAGCACAGCCAGGTCGGCGTGTTCATCATGCGCGACGAGGTCTACACCTACGCCAACCAGGCCCTGACGCGCATGCTGGGCCACCCCGACGGCGCGCTGGAAGGGCGCAATTACCGCGAGATCATGGCGCCCGAGTCGATCGCCCAGTCCGAGGAGCGCGACCGGCAGCGCCGCGAGGGGCAGGCGGTGACGCCCGACTTCGAAACCACGCTGCTGCACCGTGACGGCCGCCGGGTGCATGTGCGCGTCAGCATCGGGTCGGTGAACCTGGACGGCGACGAGCACCTCACCGGCACCGTGCTCGACATCACCCGCCAGCGCGAGGCCGAGCAGCGGCTGCGCTTCCACGCCACCCACGACCCGCTGACCGGCCTGCCCAACCGCATGCTCTTCAACCAGCGGCTGGCCGAGGCCATGCTGCAGGTCGGCCAGGCCAGCGACCGCCGCCGTCGCCGCTACGCGGTGCTGTTCCTGGACCTGGACGGCTTCAAGTGGGTCAACGACAGCCTGGGGCACGGCGCCGGCGACCGCCTGCTGTGCGAGATCGCGCGGCGGCTCGAGGACGGCCTGCTCAAGGACGTGCTGATCGCCCGCTACGGCGGCGATGAGTTCACCCTGCTGCCGGACGGCGACTGCGACCACGACCGCGCGGTCGACATCGCCCGGCGGGTGCTGCGCCTGTTCGAGCAGCCCTTCGACATCGGTGGCCAGCAGGTGTTCTCGGCCGCCAGCCTGGGCATCGTCATCGGCCGCAGCGAGTACGCCTCGCCCGACCAGGTGCTGCGCGACGCCGATACCGCGATGTACCGCGCCAAGGCCGCCGGCAAGTCCGGCTTCGTCATCTTCGACGAAGGCATGCACCAGGAGGCGCTGGCCCGGCTGCAGCTCGAGACCGACTTCCGGCTGGCCTTCGAGCGCGCCGAGTTCCGCCTGCACTACCAGCCGATCGTCGAGCTGGCTAGCGGGCGGCTGGTGGGCGCCGAGGCACTGGTGCGCTGGCGCCACCCGACCCGCGGCCTGCTGCCGCCGGCCGAGTTCCTGGGCATCGCCGAGGAAACGGGCCTGATCGTCGAGATGGACGCCTGGGCCCTGCGCGAGGCCTGCCGCCAGCTGGGCGAGTGGCGCCGGCGCTATCCCGAGCTGGCCCACCTGAGCATGAACGTCAACGTCGACGAGCGGCAGATGGTGTCGCCCGAGATCGTCGAGGAAGTGTTCCGCCTGATCCAGGAGCACGCGCTGCCGCCGGCCTCGCTCCGCCTCGAGGTCACCGAGACCGCGTTCCGGGCCGGCCGCGGCCAGGCCGAGGAGCGCCTGCTGTCGCTCAAGGCGCTGGGCGTGGGGCTGGTGGTGGACGACTTCGGCACCGGCTATTCCTCGCTGGAGTCCTTCGCCGCCTCGCCCTTCGACGCACTGAAGATGGACCAGGTGTTCATCCGGGACATCGAGACCAACCGCCGGCACCGCGCCATCGTCCGCACCATCACCGCCTTCGCCGATGAACTGTCGCTGGCGCTGACCGCCGAGGGCATCGAGACCGAGGGCCAGCGGGCACTGCTCGAGTCGGTCGGCTGCCAGTACGGACAGGGCTATCTGTTCTCGCGCGCGCTGCCGCCGGAACAGTTCGAGCAAAAGCTCCTGTCGAGTGCGCGCATCGTCGGTTGACCGGCTTCCGAGGCGCGGTTTCGCCGTGCTAGCCTGCCAACGACTTTCCCGAGGTGATCCCGATGTCCCGCGCCTTCAATTTCAGCGCCGGCCCCGCCGCGCTGCCCGAGCCCGTCCTGCGCCAGGTCCAGGCTGAATTGATGGAGTGGCAGGGCGAGCGGGCCTCGGTGATGGAGGTCAGCCACCGCGGCGCCGCCTTCATCGAATGCGCCGCCGCCGCCGAGCGCGACCTGCGCGAGCTGATGGCGATCCCTGATCACTACCACGTGCTGTTCCTGCAGGGCGGCGCCACCACGCTCTCGGCCCTGCTGGCGCTGAACCTGGCCGGCCCGGACCAGGTCGCCGACTTCGTGCTCACCGGCCACTGGGGCGAGAAGGCGATCGACAACACCCGCCCCTCGATGAAGGTCAACGTCGCGGCCAGCAGCCAGGCCGGCGGCTACACCGACATCCCGGCCCGCGCCGGCTGGCAGCTCACGCCGGGCGCCGCCTTCGTGCACTACACGCCCAACGAGACCATCCACGGCGTCGAGTTCCACGACATCCCCGAGGTCGGCGACGTGCCGCTGGTGGCCGACGTGTCCTCGAACATCCTCTCGCGGCCGATCGACGTGGGCCGCTTCGGCGTGCTCTACGGCGGCGCCCAGAAGAACCTGGGCCCCTCGGGCCTGGCCATCGCCATCATCCGCAAGGACCTGCTGGGCAGGCACGGCCGCGACCTGCCGCCGATCTTCGAGCTGGGCAACCAGGCCAGGCACGACTCGATGTTCAACACCCCGCCCACCTTTGCCTGGTACGTGCTGGGCCTGGTGCTGAAGTGGATCCGCGCCGAGGGCGGCGCCGCCGCGATCGGCGAGCGCAACGCGCGCAAGGCGGCGGCGCTGTACGCGGCCATCGACGGCTCGGGCGGCTACTACCGCAACCCGGTGGCGCCGGCGGCCCGGTCCACCATGAACGTGCCGTTCTTCCTGCCCGACCCGGCGCTCGACAAGCCCTTCCTGAAGGAAGCCGAGGCCGCCGGCCTGCTGGGCCTGAAGGGGCATCGCGCCGTCGGCGGCATGCGCGCGTCGATCTACAACGCCATGCCGGAAGCCGGCGTCACCGCGCTGGCCGGCTTCATGGCCGATTTCGCGCGCCGGAACGGCTGAGCCATGGCCACCCGGAAAACGCCCGCCAAGGCCGGCCCGTCCGCGGCGACCCCGGGGCGCCCCGCGGCCGGCACCGCCGCGCCGCGCCGCGCCCGGGCCGAGCCCGAGGCCGCGCCGGTGCTGTCGGAGGTGCGCGAGCGCATCGACGGCATCGACCGCCAGATCCAGGCCCTGATCGCCGAGCGCGCGCAGTGGGCGCGCCAGGTCGGCAAGGCCAAGGGGCCGCTCAAGGCCGCCGTCGACTACTACCGGCCCGAGCGCGAGGCGCAGGTGCTGCGCCAGGTCCTCGACCGCAACGACGGGCCGCTCAGCGACGAGGTCCTGCTGCGCCTGTTCCGGGAAATCATGTCGGCCTGCCTGGCCCAGCAGGAGCCGCTGAAGGTCGGCTTCCTGGGGCCGGAGGGCACGTTCTCGCAGCAGGCGCTGCACAAGCATTTCGGCCATTCCGCCAAGGGCCTGCCGCTGGCCAGCATCGAGGAAGTGTTCCAGGAAGTGGAGGCCGGCCACGCCGATTTCGGCGTGGTGCCGGTGGAAAACTCGGGGCAGGGCACCATCCAGTCCACGCTCGACATGTTCCTGACCTCGCCGCTGAAGATCTGCGGCGAAGTCGAGCTGGCCGTGCACCAGTACCTGATGTCGCGGACCGGCCGGATCGAGGACATCGAGCGGGTGTATTCGCATCCGATGTCGCTGGCCCAGGCCCGCGCCTGGCTGCGCCAGCACCTGCCCAAGGCCGAGAAGATCGCCGCTTCGAGCAATGCCGAGGCGGCCCGGCGCGCCCGCACGGCCGACGATTCCGCCGCCATCGCCGGCGAGAACGCCGGGCATGTCTACGGCCTGAAGGTCGTGGCCGGCCCGATCGAGGACCATCCGGACAACACCACCCGCTTCCTGGTGCTGGGCCGCGAGCTGTTCTCGGCCTCGGGCCACGACCGCACCTCGCTGCTGGTCTACGTGCGCGACCAGCCGGGCGCGCTGTACGGCGTGCTCAGCCCGTTCGCCCGCCACGGCGTGAGCATGAACCGGATCGAATCCCGGCCCTCGCATGCCGGGCGCTGGCAGTACGCCTTCTTCATCGACGTCAGCGGCCACGTGCAGGACCCGGACGTCGCCAGCGCGCTGGCCGAACTGGGCGAGTACGCCGCCGACGTGAAGGTGCTCGGTTCCTACCCGGTGGCGCTGATCTGACCATGGCGGCCCCGGACTACATCGCCCTGGCCCAGCCGGGCATCCGCGCGCTGCGCGCCTACGACCCGGGCCTGGACCTGGTGGCGCTGCGTCGCGCCGCCTCCGGTGCCGGCCTGGTCGAGCTGGGCTCGAACGAGAACAGCCACGGCCCCAGCCCCGCCGCGCGCGCCGCCATCCTCGACACCCTGCATGCGCTGCACCGCTATCCCGATCCGGCCGGCGGCGACCTCAAGCGCGCGCTGGCGGCCCGGCACGGCGTCGACCCGTCGGCGCTGGTGCTGGGCAACGGGTCGCACGAGCTGCTGATGCTGATGGCCCAGGTCTTCGCCGGCCCGGGGCGGGACGTGGTCGCCTCGCAGTTCGGTTTCGCGGTCTATGCCATCGCCGCGCAGGCGGCCGGTGCGCGCCTGGTGCAGGCGCCGGCGCGGCCGGTGGGCGACGCCATGCCCCGCGGCCACGACCTGGCCGCGATTCGCGCGGCCGTCGGCCCCGGCACGGCCCTGGTCTACCTGGCCAACCCCAACAACCCCACCGGGACCTGGTTCGACACCGCGGCGCTGGCCGATTTCCTGGCGTCTCTGCCTCCCGACGTGCTGGTGGTGGTGGACGAGGCCTACCTCGAATACGCCACCGACCCGACGCTGGCCTCGGCCATCCCGCTGCTGGCGCGTTTCCCCCACCTGGCCGTGACCCGGACCTTCTCGAAGGGCTACGGCCTGGCCGGGCTGCGCGTCGGCTACCTGGTCGCGGCGCCGGCGCTGGTGGCGGTGCTCGAGCGCGTGCGCGAGTCCTTCAACGTCAACGGCCCGGGCCTGGCGGCCTGCGAGGCGGCGCTGGGCGACCCGGCGCACCTGGACTGGGTCCGCCGCCAGAACGCCGCCGAGCGCGAGGCCCTGGCCGACGCGCTGGCTGCGCGCGGGCTGGCGGTGGCGCCGTCGCAGACCAATTTCCTGCTGGTCGATTTCGGCCGCGACGCCGGCCCGGTCGAGGCCGGGCTGGTGGCCCGCGGCGTGGTCCCCCGGCCCATGGGCGGCTACGGCCTGCCGACCTGCCTGCGGCTCACCGTGGGCGTGCGTGACGAGAACCGGCGCCTGCTGCAGGCGCTCGACGAGGTGCTGGCATGACGACGCGGCTGGACTGGGTGGCGGGGGCGGGCAGGCCGCTCACGGGCGAACTGGCCGTGCCCGGCGACAAGTCGGTGTCGCACCGCGCCATCATGCTGGCGGCGATCGCCGAGGGCGTGTCCGAGATACACGGCTTCCTGGAGGGCGAGGACACCCGCGCCACCGCCGCCATCTTCAGGCAGCTGGGCGTACGCATCGACGCGCCCAGCCCCAGCCGGCGCACCGTCCACGGCGTCGGCCTGTATGGCCTGATGGCGCCCGAGGCCGAGCTGGACTGCGGCAATGCCGGCACCGGCATGCGCCTGCTGGCCGGCCTGCTGGCGGGCCAGGATTTCGCCAGCACCCTGGTCGGCGACGCCTCGCTGTCACGCCGGCCCATGGCCCGGGTGATCGAGCCGCTGCGGCGCATGGGTGCCAGCATCGAGTCGGCCGCGGGGGGCCTGCCGCCACTCCGAATTTACTTTAGCAATGATCTGCAAGGTATTGATTTCGAATTGCCCGTTGCCAGCGCGCAGGTGAAGTCCGCGGTGCTGCTGGCCGGTCTTTACGCGCGCGGCGAGACCCGCGTGCGCGAACCGCACCCGACCCGCGATTACACCGAGCGGATGCTCTCGGCATTCGGCTGGCCGATCCGCTTCTCGCCGGGCGAGGCGGTGCTGACGGGCGGCCACCGGCTGCGCGCCACCGAAGTGCGGGTGCCGGCCGATTTTTCGTCCGCCGCCTTCTTCCTGATGGCCGCCAGCCTGGTGCCGGGCTCGGACCTGCTGCTGCGGCGGGTCGGCATGAACCCGCGCCGCACCGGCCTGCTCGCCGCGCTGCGCCTGATGGGCGCCGACATCACCGAGCTCGGCGCGGGCGAGGAGGGCGGCGAGCCGGTCGCCGACCTGCGCGTGCGGCACGCCCGCCTGCGCGGCATCGAGGTGCCCGAGGCGCTGGTGCCGGACATGATCGACGAGTTCCCGGCCCTGTTCGTGGCCGCGGCCCTGGCCGAGGGCCGCACCGTGGTGCGCGGCGCCGCCGAGCTGCGGGTGAAGGAATCGGACCGGATCGCGGTCACCTCGGCCGGCCTGAGGGCCCTGGGCGCCGACATCCACGAGACTCCCGACGGCGCGGTGATCGAAGGCGGCCGCCTGCACGGCGGCGAGGCCGACAGCCACGGCGACCACCGGGTGGCGATGAGCCTGGCCATCGCCGGGCAGCGGGCGGCGGGCGAGGTGCGCATCCTCGACTGCGCCAACGTCGCCACGTCCTTCCCCGGCTTCGAGTCGCTGGCGACCGCCGCCGGCTTCGGACTGCGCACGGCCTGACCCGGGCCCGGGCAATCCACTAGAATCCCCGCCCATGCCCCGAATCCCCGTACTCACCATCGATGGCCCCTCCGGTTCCGGAAAGGGCACCATCAGCCGCGCCGTGGCCGAACGCCTGGGCTGGCATTACCTCGACTCCGGGGCCCTGTACCGGGCCGTCGGCCTGGCCGCGGCCTGGGAGGTCGTGGACCTGAGCGACCCGGAGGCCGTGGCCCAGTGCGCCCGCCGCACCGAGATCCGGTTCGAGACCCAGGGCGCCGGCGAGCCGCACGTGATCGTGAATGGCAAGGACGCCACCCGGCAGCTGCGCACCGAAACCGCCGGGGCGGCGGCCTCGGCCATCGCCGCCCATCCCCCGGTCCGGGCCGCCCTGGTCGACCTGCAGAAGGGTTTCCGCAAGGCCCCGGGCCTGGTCGCCGACGGCCGCGACATGGGCACGGTCATCTTCCCGGATGCCCCCTACAAGGTCTTCCTGACCGCCAGCGCCGAGGAAAGGGCGCAAAGGCGCTATAAGCAGTTGAAGGAAAAAGGGGTTTCGGTTAATCTTGCCGGCCTGCTGCACGAAATCGCCGCTCGCGACGAGCGCGATGCCGGGCGTGCCGTGGCGCCCCTGAAACCCGCCGAAGACGCGGTGATCGTGGACTCCACCGGAACGCCCATCACCGAGGTGATCGAGCGCGTGCTGTCGGTGTTGCCGGAAAAACTCCGCGCGCCCCGCCAGCCGTAACCGCCACCCCGGCGCATCCCGCCCCGCCACGGGCGCGGTTTCCGAACGCAGGACAACCCCGTGCCATGAGGCGCGGTCTTCCTATCCACGCGCGAAAGCGCCAACAGGTGGGACGTGGCGGATGCCGCGGCCCGTATGTCCAACCGAGTATCCAACAATGACTGAATCTTTCGCTGAACTGTTCGAGCAGAGCCAGGGCGCCCTGAGCAAGCTCAAGCCCGGTGCCATCGTCTCCGGCATGGTGGTCGAAGTGCGTTCCGACGTCGTCGTGATCAACGCCGGCCTCAAGTCGGAAGGCATCATCCCGATCGAGCAGTTCCGTAACGAAGCCGGCGAGCTCGAAGTCGCCGTGGGCGACACCGTCAAGGTGGCGCTGGAGTACCTCGAGAACGGCTTCGGCGAGACCGTGCTGTCGCGCGAGAAAGCCAAGCGCGCCATGGTCTGGGACGAGCTGGAGGCTTCCATGGAAGCCGGCGAGATCGTCACCGGCCGCATCAGCGGCAAGGTCAAGGGCGGTTTCACCGTCGACATCCGCGACGTCCGCGCGTTCCTGCCGGGTTCGCTGGTCGACGTGCGTCCGGTCCGCGACCCGGGCTACCTCGAGGGCAAGGAACTCGAGTTCAAGATCATCAAGCTCGACCGCAAGCGCAACAACGTCGTGGTCTCCCGCCGTGCGGTGGTCGAGTCCGAGTCGAGCGTCGAGCGCGAGCAGCTGATGGAGCGCCTGCAGGAAGGTGCCGTCATCAAGGGTGTCGTCAAGAACCTCACCGATTACGGCGCGTTCGTGGACCTGGGCGGCATCGACGGCCTGCTGCACATCACCGACATGGCCTGGAAGCGCGTGCGCCATCCGTCCGAAGTCGTCAACGTCGGCGAAGAGCTGGACGTCCGCGTGCTGAAGTTCGACCGTGAGCGCAACCGCGTCTCGCTCGGCCTGAAGCAGCTGGGCGACGATCCGTGGGACAACATCGCCCGCCGTTACCCGACCTCCTCGCGCCTGTTCGGCAAGGTCTCGAACGTCACCGATTACGGCGCGTTCGTCGAGATCGAGCCGGGCGTCGAAGGCCTGGTGCACGTGTCCGAGATGGACTGGACCAACAAGAACGTCAACCCGTCGAAGGTCGTCCAGCTGGGCGACGAGCTCGAGGTGATGGTGCTGGACGTGGACGGCGAGCGTCGCCGCATCTCGCTGGGCATCAAGCAGTGCACCCCGAACCCGTGGGAAGCCTTCTCGGCCCTGTTCAAGAAAGGCGACAAGGTCTCCGGCCAGATCAAGTCGATCACCGACTTCGGCATCTTCATCGGCCTGGACGGCGGTATCGACGGCCTGGTGCACCTGTCCGACATCTCGTGGAACACCACGGGTGAAGACGTGGTCCGCAACTTCAAGAAGGGCGACACGCTGGAAGCCGTGGTGCTGGCCGTCGATCCGGAGCGCGAGCGCATCTCGCTCGGCGTGAAGCAGCTCGAGCAGGACCCGGTGGGCCAGTACATGGCCACCACCACCAAGGGCAGCATCGTCACCGGCGTCGTCAAGGAAGTCGACACCAAGGGTGCCACCATCGAGCTCGACGGCGGCATCGAGGGCTACGTGCGCGCCAACGACATCGCCAAGGAGCGTGTCGACGACGCCAGCCAGTACCTGAAGGTCGGCGACGCGGTGGAAGCCAAGTTCATCGGCATGGATCGCAAGGGCCGCGTCATGCAGCTCTCGATCCGCGCCAAGGACGAGGCCGAGCTGCAGGAGAACCTGGCCGAGGTGAACAAGTCGTTCGACGCGGCTTCGGGCACCACCAAGCTCGGCGCCCTGCTGCGCGAACAGCTGAACAAGGGCGAGTAAGCCCACCCGTGTCCGCGGCCCGGGGTTTCCCCGGGCCGCGCGACGCTCCGATTCCCCGCTGCAAGAGTCCGCGCAGGCATGACCAAGTCTGAACTGATCGAGGTGCTTTCGCGTCGCCAGGCCCACCTCAAGGCCGATGACGTCGATCTCGCCGTCAAGACCCTGCTCGAGATGATGAGCGGTGCCCTGACCCAGGGCGAGCGCATCGAGATCCGCGGTTTCGGCAGTTTCTCCCTGCATTTCCGTCCTCCTCGCCTGGGCCGCAACCCCAAGACCGGCGACTCCGTGGCCCTGCCCGGAAAGTACGTCCCGCATTTCAAGCCCGGCAAGGAGTTGCGCGATCGCGTCAACGCCGGCCCGGCCGCCTCCGAAGGCTGAGTTTCCGGCCCGCCTTGGGCTAAGCTTGTGGCATCCCGCCCACGGAACCGCCGCGGATGCGTCTTCTCAAAGCCCTGTTTGCCCTCCTGTTCATTGCCTTCGGCGTGCTGTTCGGCGCGCTGAACCGCCAGGCCGTGCGCATCGAACTGGGATTCACCGGCATCGACGCCACCGTCGGCACCGCCCTGCTGCTGGCCGTGCTGGCCGGCGCGCTGCTGGCCGGCGCGGTGCTCACCGCCGGCGTGATCTGGCCGCTGCGCCTGCGCCGCAAGCGCGAGGCGCCGGCCCCCGAGCCGCCGGCCGCGGACGTCCAGGACTGAATACGCCTGGCTGTTGCGGCTGCTGCTCCCGGTCGCGGCCGGCAGCGGCTGGCTGGCCGGTCGCCGCGGCGGCGAACGCCGCGGCGGCGCCCGCGTATCCCGGCTGTCGAACACCTATTTCCGCGGCCTGAACTACCTGCTCAACGAGCAGCAGGACAAGGCCATCGAGGTCTTCCTGCAGATCGCCGCCGTCGACAAGGACACGGTGGAGACGCAGTTCGCGCTCGGCCACCTGTTCCGGCGCCGCGGCGAAGTCGACCGCGCGATCCGCCTGCACCAGGCGCTCGTGCAGCGCCCCGACCTCAACGATGCGCAGAAGGTGCAGGC
>NZ_DASTNG010000060.1:0-25879 GCF_035721105.1 Arenimonas sp.
TTCACCGACCTGGTGCACATGGGCGTGCTGGCCCCGCAGGCGCTCAAGCACCTGATCTCGATCTACCAGGCCGAACGCGACTGGGGCAAGGCGATCGAACATGCGCGCGAGTTCGAGGCGGCCAGCGGCGAGCCGATGGGCAAGCTGGTGGCGCAGTTCCACTGCGAGCTGGCCGAGAAGGCGCGACTGGCCGGCGACCTCGACCAGGCCCGCCGCCACATCGCGCAGGCCTACGAGGCCGACAGCCACTCGGTGCGGGCCGGCCTGGCCGAGGGCCAGCTGGAGCTGGCGGCCGGCAACGACGCGGCCGCCATCCGGGCCTTCGAACGGGTCGCCCGGCACGACATCGAATTCCTGCCCGACCTGCTCGAGCCGCTGCTGCGCTGCTACGAGCGCCGCGGCGACAGTGCCCGCGCCCGCGGCTTCCTGATGGAGACCATCGAGCACTACCCGGGCGTGTCGCCGGTGCTGGCGCTGACGCGCCTGATCGAGCGCGACGAAGGGCAGGCGGCGGCGCTGGAGTTCCTGTCGCGCCAGCTGCGGCTGCGGCCGTCGGTGCGCGGCGAGGCCGAATACATCGACCTGAGCCTGCGCGACGAAGGCGCCGATCCGGCCAGCACGCTGCGCGCGCTCAAGCAGATCACCGACCAGCTGGTCGTGCGCACGCCGGGCTATCGCTGCCAGCGCTGCGGCTTCAGCGCGCGCGCCCACCACTGGCAGTGCCCCGGCTGCAAGTCCTGGGGCAGCATCAAGCCGGTGCACGGCGCGGTGAGCGAGTGACGCCAGGCGCGCCGCTGGTCGCCAGCCTGGGTGGGGTGCTGGCCGCGGCGCTGCTGTCGTTCGCGCTGGCCGGCGCCTGGTGGCGCTTCGCCCGCCATCGCGTCCTCGACCTGCCCGACGAACGCCGGCTGCACCGCGTGCCGACCCCGCGCGGTGGCGGCATTGGCATCGCCGTGGCGCTGCTGGCCATGGCGCCCTGGCTGGGGCCGCCGGGCGGCGCCTTCGCCGTGGGCTTGGCGATCACCGCCGGCGCCGGACTGCTCGACGACCTGCGGCCGGTGCCGGCCCTGGCCAAACTCGCACTGCAGGGCCTGGGCGCGCTGCCGATCGCGGTGGCCTGGCCGCTGCTGCCGGCGCTGTGGGGCCCCGTGGCGGCCGTCGCCGCCGCCTGGCTGCTGGTCGTGGCGCTGGTGAACCTGTGGAACTTCATGGACGGCAGCAACGGGCTGGCCGCCAGCCAGGCGCTGCTGTTCGGCGCGGCGACCGCGCTGCTGGCCGGCCTCGGCACGCCCACGGCCTGGCTCGGCCTGGCCCTGGCCGGCGGCGCGCTGGGTTTCCTGCCCTGGAACCTGCCGCGGGCCCGCCTGTTCCTGGGCGACGTGGGCAGCCATGCGCTGGGCGTCGCGGTGGCCGCGCTGGTGCTTTCATCGCTGTCGGTCGACGGTGGCCAGGCCGCTTGGGCGCCGCTGCTGCTGGCCTCGGCCTTCCTGGTCGACGGCGGCCTGACCCTGCTCGGGCGCCTGGTCCGGGGCGAACGGGTCTGGCAGGCGCACCGCGCCCATCTTTACCAGCGCGCCATCAGCCACGGCGCCAGCCACGGCCGGGTCTGCCTGGCCTATGCCGCCTGGACCGGCGTCGCGATCGGACTGGCGGCGTGGCTGGCGGCCGCGCCGCTTGCCGTTGCATGGGGAGTCACCCTCGGATGGCTGATCTCTGGAATCATGGTCCATTCCCTGGGGGGCCGACGCTGGCCGCGCCCGGGAACCGACCCGGGAAAGGAAGCTAGGGAATGAAGTCTTACGCTGGCGCTTCGATGCTGCTGCCGCGCCTGCTGATCGTCGTGCACGACCTGGCGGCCGTGGCCTTCGTCTGGCTGGGCCTGCGCTGGCTGGCGGGGCTGGCCGGCGCGCCGCCGGCGACCGCGATCCAGCTCGAGCTGGTGATCGTGGTGCTGACCCAGGCGCTGGTGCTGCGCGCGGTGGGGCTGTACCAGGGGCTGTGGCGCTTCGCGAGCCTGCCCGACCTGGCCAACCTGGTGCGCGCGGCGCTGGTGGGCGTGCTGCTGATCGTGGCGCTGCTGTTCCTGGCCGGGCTGCTGCCGGACGTGCCGCGCCGCGTGCTGTTCCCTTACCCGATGGCGGTGGTCGTGGTGCTGGGCGTGCCGCGCGTGCTCTACCGCCTGTGGAAGGACCACCGCCATTCCGGCCACAACGCCGACGCCCAGCGCGTGCTGGTGCTGGGTGCCGGCCGCACCGCCGAAACCCTGCTGCGCGACCTGCGCAGCGACGGCCGCTACCAGCCGGTCGGTCTGCTCGACGACCAGCGCGCGCTCAAGGGCGCCAAGCTGCAGGGCGTGCCGGTGCTGGGCACGATCGACGAACTGCCCTACATCGCGCAGGAAACCGCGCCCAAGCTGATCGTCATCGCCATGCCCTCGGCCAGCGCCGCCGAGATGCAGCGGGTGGTGACGCTGTGCGACGAGACCGGCCTGCCGTTCCGCACGGTGCCGCGCCTGGGCGACATGCTCTCGGGCAAGTCCGGCGCGCGGCTGGAGCTGAGCGAGGTGCGGATCGAGGACCTGCTGGGCCGCAAGCCGGTCGAGTTCGGCGCCATGTATGAGGCGCTGGTGGGCAAGCGGGTGCTGGTCACCGGCGCCGGTGGCTCGATCGGTTCGGAGCTGGCACGCCAGTGCGTGGCCGCGGGCGCGAAGCGGGTGGTGCTGTTCGAACGGGCCGAACTGTCGCTGGTCGAGATCACCGAAGAGCTGACCCGGCGCTATCCCGACGCCGACATCGAACCGATGCTGGCCGACTGCGGCGACCCGACCGCCTGCAGCATCGCCTTCGGCGACGGCATCGACTACGTCCTGCACGCCGCCGCCTGCAAGCAGGTGCCGATGCTGGAAGGGCAGGTGCGCGAGGCGCTGCGCAACAACGTCACCGCCACCGCGACCCTGGCGCGCATGTGCCGGGAGCGCGGCGTCGGCCACTTCGTGCTGATCTCGACCGACAAGGCGATCGCGCCGATCAACGTGCTGGGCGCCAGCAAGCGCTTCGCCGAGCTGGCCTGCCAGGCCGAGCTGGCCGGCAGCGACGTGCACCTGTCGATCGTGCGCTTCGGCAACGTGCTCGATTCGGCCGGCAGCGTGGTGCCGCTGTTCCGGCGCCAGATCGCCGCCGGCGGGCCGGTCACCGTGACGCATCCGGAAGTGACGCGCTACTTCATGACCATCCCCGAGGCCTGCGCGCTGATCCTGCATTCGGTGGGACTGTGTGCCGGGAACTGCGCGGTGTTCGCGCTCGACATGGGCCGGCCGGTGGCCATCCGCGAACTGGCCGAGCAGATGATCCGGCTCAGCGGCAAGCGCCCGGGCATCGACATCGCCGTCAGCTACACCGGCCTGCGGCCGGGCGAGAAGCTGCACGAGATCCTGTTCCATCCCCAGGAGCGCTACCAGCGCACGCGCCATCCGCGCATCCTGCAGGCGCAGCCGCGCGAGGTCGACGTCGACGCGATGCGACGCGTGCTCGCGCGCCTGGACCACCTGCTGCGCCAGCCCGATGGTGGCCACGCGCTAGTCTCGCTGCTGCATGAAGCCGTGCCCGAGTACAATCCCCATCCCGACGCCACGGAGGCCTTCGAGGCCGCCGGGCAGCAACAAAGAGGTGGTTCGAACGCATGACTTTTCGCATCAAGAAGGCGGTATTCCCGGTCGCGGGCCTCGGCACGCGCTTCCTCCCGGCCACCAAGACGGTGCCCAAGGAAATGCTGCCGGTGGTCGACAAACCGCTGATCCAGTACGCCGTCGACGAGGCGATCGAGGCCGGCTGCGACACCCTGGTCTTCGTCACCAACCGCTACAAGCATTCGGTGGCCGATTACTTCGACAAGGCCTACGAGCTCGAACAGAAGCTCGAGAAGGCCGGCAAGTCCGAGCTGCTGGCCCTGATCCGCGACGTGCTGCCGCGCCACGTGCGCGCCGTCTTCGTCACCCAGGCCGAGGCCCTGGGCCTGGGCCATGCGGTGCTGTGCGCGCGCCCCGTGATCGGCGACGAGCCGTTCGCGGTGCTGCTGCCCGATGACCTGATCTGGAACACCGGCCACGGCGCGCTGCGCCAGATGGCCGACCTGGCCGAGCGTGAATCGGCCAGCGTCATCGCGGTGCAGGACGTGCCGCGCGAGCAGACCGGCAGCTACGGCATCGTCGCGACCCGCGACTTCGCCGGCCGCCACGGCGAGATCAGCGCCATCGTCGAGAAGCCCAAGCCCGAGGTCGCGCCCAGCAACCTCGCCGTGGTGGGCCGCTACGTGCTCAGCGGCAGCATCTTCGACCTGCTGGCCAAGACCAGGCCCGGTGCGGGCGGCGAAATCCAGCTCACCGACGGCATCGCGGCGCTGATGGAAAAGGAACGCGTGCTCGCCTATCGCTTCGAAGGTCGGCGCTTCGACTGCGGCAGCCGCATCGGCCTGGTGGAGGCGACCATGCAGTTCGCGCTCGACCACGAGGACCTGGCCGAGCCGACGCGCGAATTCATGCGGGCGGCGCTGGCGCGCTGAGCCCCGGGTCGCCGGCGATGGCCCCCCCGAGCTACTACCGTGCCACCGCCGCGGCCTCGCCCGCGCCCGCGCATCCGCCGCTGTCGGGCCTGCGCGAAGCAGAGGTTTGCATCGTCGGCGGCGGGTTCGCCGGCCTGAACACGGCGCTCGGCCTCGCCGAGCGCGGCCAGCGCGACGTGGTGCTGCTGGAGGCCGACACCGTCGGCCACGGCGCCTCCGGGCGCAACGGCGGCTTCGTTTTCGGCGGATTCTCGCGCGGCGAAGAGGCGCTGCTGGCCGAACTCGGCCCGGCCGCCGCACGCCGCCTGTACCAGGGCACGCAGGACGCGGTGGACCTGATCCGCACCCGCATCGCCCGCCACGCCATCGCCTGCCAGGCCACCGACGCCGGCGTGCTCTGGGCGAACTGGTTCCGCGACCCGGCGCCGCTGCGCGCGCGCCAGGCGCTGCTGGCCGATCACTTCGGCACGCAGTGGGACTGGGTGTCGCGCGAGCAGCTGGCGGCGCAGCTCAGCACCCGCCGCTACAGCGAGGCGCTGTTCGAGCGCAATGCGCTGCACTTCCATCCGCTCGACTACGCGCACGGCCTGGCCCGCGTCGCCGGCGGCCTGGGCGTGGCCCTGCACGAAGGCTCGCCGGCGATCTCGCTGGCTCGGGCAGGGCAGGGCTGGTCCGTACGCACCCCGGAGGGCGAGGTCCGGGCGCGGCACGTGGTGCTGTCCTGCGGCGGCTACCTGGCCGGGCTGCGCCGCGAAGTGGACGCGGGCGTGCTGCCGATCGCCACCTACGTCATGGTCACCGAGCCGCTGGGCCCGCGCCTGGACGAGGTCATCCGCACCCGCGCCGCGATCTACGACACCCGCTTCGCGTTCGACTATTACCGGCCGCTGCCCGACACCCGCATCCTCTGGGGCGGCCGCATCTCGGTGCGCGACCGTTCGCCGGAGGCGGTGAAGCGCCTGCTCAGGCGCGACCTGCTCAAGGTCTATCCGCAGCTCGGGGAGGTCGGCATCGACTACGCCTGGTCCGGCCTGATGAGCTACGCCCGGCACCAGATGCCGCAGATCGGCCGCGTGGACGAGGGCCTGTGGCTGGCCCAGGCCTTCGGCGGCCACGGCGTCGCGCCGACCACTTTCGCCGGCGAAGTGCTGGCGGCCGCGATCGCCGAAGACGACACGCGCTGGCGCGAGTTCAGCCGCTACGGGCTGGTCTCGGCGATGAAGCCGGCCGGCTTCCTGGGCGCCCAGCTCAGCTACTGGTGGTACCAGGCCCGCGACGCCTGGAAGGACCGCATGGAAGGACGACCCTGATGACTACCGAAGCGCCGCCGCCGATTTCCTGGGCCGATTTCGAAAAGGTGCAGCTCTGCGCCGGCACCGTGCTGCGGGTGGAGGATTTCCCCGAGGCGCGCAAGCCGGCCTGGAAACTCTGGGTCGACTTCGGTCCCCACGGCGTGCGCAAGACCAGCGCGCAGGTCAAGGCGCTCTACGCGGCCGAGGACCTGGTGGGTCGCCAGATCGTCGGCGTCATCAACTTCCCGCCCAAACAGGTCGGGCCGTTCATCTCCGAATTCCTCCTAACTGGCTTTCCTACCGACGACGGGGTGGTCATCACTACCCTCGAGCGGGAGGTTCCGAACGGGACGCGCCTTGCCTGACGCTTGGGCTTCGGGGGGGGAGGGCGTGTTTTAACGCGGATCAAAGCGGAAACGTCGGATAAGAGCGGATTTTCGAGATGGTTTTGGCGCGCGGCTGCGCTGCGCGCGTGGGGCGCTTCGTGCTTTTGCCGCTTTTAAAGCAGTTTTTTGCCACGGATGAACACGGATAAACACGGATAAAAAGGCTTGGATCAATTGCCTGACGGCCCATCCTGGCCTCAAGCCCCTCCCAACGCTTTTGCCTTATCCGTGTTCATCCGTGTTCATCCGTGGCAAAAAATCCGCTCTTATCCGACGTTTCCGCTTTGATCCGCGTTAAAAGAAAAGGCGGCCCCCACGGAGCCGCCTTCCACAACCACGCGAAGATCAGAGGGCTTCGAAGATGCCAGCGGCGCCCATGCCGGTGCCGATGCACATGGTCACCATGCCGTACTTGAGCTTGCGCCGGCGCAGGCCGTGGACGATGGTCGCGGCGCGGATCGCACCGGTGGCGCCCAGCGGGTGGCCCAGGGCGATGGCGCCGCCCAGCGGGTTGACCTTGTCCGGATCCAGGCCGCAGGTGCGGATCACCGCCAGGGCCTGGGCCGCGAAGGCCTCGTTGAGCTCGATCCAGTCCAGCTGGTCCTGGGTGATGCCGGCCTGGGCCAGCACCTTCGGGATCGCCGCGATCGGGCCGATGCCCATCACTTCCGGGCGCACGCCGGCGACCGAGAAGCCGACGAAGCGCGCCAGCGGGGTCAGGCCGTAGTCCTTGATCGCCTTTTCCGAGGCCAGCATCACCGCGCCGGCGCCGTCGGACATCTGCGACGAGTTGCCGGCGGTGACGCTGCCGCCGGCGCGGAACACCGCCCGCAGCTTGGCCAGGCCTTCGGCGCTGGTGTCGGCGCGCGGGCCCTCGTCGGTGTCGACCATGAATTCGCGCAGCTTGATGGCGTTGCCGCCGGCCGGCTGGCGCGAGACCACCTGGTAGGGCGTGATCTCCTGCTTGAACTCACCGGCCGCGATCGCCGCCAGCGCCTTGCGGTGCGAGGCATAGGCGAAGGCGTCCTGGTCCTCGCGGCTGACCTTCCACTCCTCGGCCACCTTTTCGGCGGTGATGCCCATGCCGTAGGCGATCGCCACGTTCTCGTCCTTGGCGAACACCTGCGGGCTCATCGCCACCTTGTTGCCCATCATCGGCACCATGGACATCGACTCGGTGCCGCCGGCGATCATCAGGTCGGCCTCGCCCAGGCGGATGCGGTCGGCGGCCAGGGCCACGGCCTGCAGGCCCGAGGAGCAGAAGCGGTTGATGGTCTGGGCCGCGATCACGTTCGGCAGGCCGGCCAGCAGCAGGCCGATGCGCGCCACGTTCATGCCCTGCTCGCCCTCGGGCATGGCGCAGCCGATGATGGCGTCGTCGATGCGGGTCGGGTCGATGCCGGGCGACTGGGCCACGACCTCGCGCAGCACGTGCGCGAGCATCTCGTCGGGGCGGGTGTTGCGGAAGACGCCGCGCGGGGCCTTGCCGACCGCGGTGCGGGTGGCGGCGACGATGTAGGCGTCCTGGATTTGCTTGGTCATGGGGTCAGTTCCTCAGCGGCTTGCCGGTCTTGAGCGTGTGCAGGATGCGTTCCTGCGTCTTGGGCATCTGGGCCAGCGCGACGAAATGCTCGCGCTCGAGCGTCAGCAGCCACTCCTCGTCCACCACGGAACCGCGGTCGACCTCGCCACCGCACAGCACGGTGGCGATGCGCGAGGACACCTCGTAGTCATGCGGCGAGATGAAGCGTCCCTCGAGCATGTTCACCAGCATCATCTTGAAGGTGGCGATGCCGACGTCGCCGGCCACCTGGACCTGGCGGGCGGGCAGGGGCGGGCGGTAGCCCGACTCGGCCAGCGCCAGGGCCTGGGCCTTGGCCACGTGCAGCAGCTCGTACTGGTTGAACACCACCACGTCGTTTTCGCGTGCCAGCTTGAGCTCCTTGGCCTCCAGCGCCGAGGCGGACACCTTGCCCATCGCCACGGTCTCGAAGTAGGGCTTGAGCGCCGCGAACACGTCGCCGCCCGGACCCGCGGCCGCCGACGCGCGCACCGCGATCTCCTTCAGGCCGCCGCCGGCCGGCAGCAGGCCCACGCCCGCCTCGACCAGGCCGACGTAGCTCTCGAGCGAGAACACGCTGCGGGCCGAATGCATCTGGAACTCGCAGCCGCCGCCCAGGGCCAGGCCGCGGACCGCGGCGATGACCGGCACCAGCGAATACTTGATGCGCTGGCTGGTGGCCTGGAAGGTCTTCACCATCGCCTCGAACTCGTCCACGCGCCCGGCCTGAAGCGAGGCCATGGCCCCGGACAGGTCGGCGCCGGCCGAGAACGGCTCCTTGGTCTGCCACAGCACCAGGCCGCGGAAGTCCTTCTCGGCGCGGTCGATGGCCTCGCCGATGCCGGCCAGGACGCCGTCGCCGACGGTGTTCATCTTGGTCTTGAAGCTCAGCACCGCGATGCCGTCGCCGTCGTGCCACATGCGCACGCTGTCGGTCTCGAACACCGTGGTGCCCGGGGCCGCGCGCTCGCCCAGCATCGGGTCGGGGAAGCGCTGGCGGTTGTAGACGGCCAGGTTCGAACGCGGCTGCATTTCGCCGCGGGCCGGGCTGTAGCTGCCCTCGGCGGCATGCACGCCGTCACGGCCGTCGAACACCCAGTTCGGCAGCGGCGCGTCGGACATCGACTTGCCGGCCACGATGTCCTCGGCGATCCACTCGGCCACCTGCTTCCAGCCCGCGGACTGCCAGGACTCGAACGGGCCCAGCGCCCAGCCGTAGCCCCAGCGGATGGCCAGGTCGACGTCGCGGGCGGTCTCGGCGATCGAGGCCAGGTGGAAGGCGCTGTAGTGGAACAGGTCGCGGAACATCGCCCACAGGAACTGCGCCTGCGGGTGCTGGCTGGCGCGCAGCTGGGCGAACTTGGCGGCCGGGTCCTTGTTCTTGAGGATGGCGACGACCTCGGGGTCCGCGGCGCCGGTGGCCGGGCGGTAGTCCTGGGCCTTGAGGTCCAGCACCACGATGTCCTTGCCCTTCTTCATGAAGATGCCGGCGCCGGTCTTCTGGCCCAGCGCGCCCTTGGCGATCAGGGCCTGCAGCCACTCCGGCGCCTTGAAGTACTTGTGCCACGGGTCGTCGGGCAGGGTGTCGGCCATGGTCTTGATGACGTGGGCCATGGTGTCGAGGCCGACCACGTCCGAGGTGCGGTAGGTGGCCGACTTGGGGCGGCCGAGCAGGGGGCCGGTGAGGGCGTCGACCTCGTCGAAGCCCAGGCCGAACTGCGCGGTGTGGTGCAGGGTGGAGAGGATCGAGAACACGCCGATGCGGTTGCCGATGAAGTTCGGGGTGTCCTTGGCGTAGACGACGCCCTTGCCCAGGGTGGTGACCAGGAAAGTTTCAAGCCCTTCAAGGACTTGCTTGTCAGTCTTCGCGCAGGGGATCAACTCGGCCAGGTGCATGTAGCGCGGCGGGTTGAAGAAGTGCACGCCGCAGAACCGATGGTGAAGTGATTCCGGAAGAACTTCGGCCAAGCCATTGATTGACAAGCCGGAAGTGTTGGTCGCGAGGATCGCATGCGGGGCCACGTAGCCCTCGATGCGGTCGTACAGCGCCTTCTTCCAGTCGGTGCGCTCGGCGATGGCCTCGATGATGAGGTCGCAGTCGCGCAGCAGCTCCAGGTGCTGGTCGTAGTTGGCCGGGGTGAGGGCCGCGGCCTTGGCCTTGCTGGCGAAGGGCGCCGGCGAGAGCTTGCCGAGGTTGGCGATGGCCTTGTCGACGATGCCGTTGGGCGGGCCTTCCTTGGCGGGGAGGTCGAACAGGATCGTGTCGACGTCGGCGTTGACGAGGTGGGCGGCGATCTGCGCGCCCATCACGCCGGCGCCGAGGACGGCCACCTTTCGGATGCGAAGTTGGGACATGGTTGGAACTCCGTGGGAGGAGGAAGGAGGAGGAAGGAGGAGGGTCAGCCGGCGCGCAGGCCGGCGGCGGCGAAGCGGATCAGGGCCTGGGCGGCCTTTTCGCAGTGGGCCTTCTCGGACACGCCGGTCGGCCGCTTGATCAGGCCGAAGTCGGCCATGGCGTAGGTGAGCGCGCCGGCGGTGAAGTCCAGGCGCCAGTACAGGTCTTCCTTGGCCAGGGCCGGCACGGCGTGGCCGATGGCCTTGGCGAACTCGCGCAGGACGTGGCCGTAGTTGTCGGACAGGAACTTGCGAAGGCGGTCGTTCTTCTCGGCGAAGGCCCGGGCCAGGACCCGGACGAAGGCCGAGCCGCCGTGGCGGTCGATGGTCAGGGCCAGGGGCGGCTCGATGAAGGCGGCCAGGATGGCCTCGAGGTCGCCGGGCTTCTCCTCCTGGGCCTTGCGCAGCTGGGCCAGGCGGCGCTCGCTCATCTCGTCCATGCGGCGCCGGAAGACCTCGTTGACCAGGTTTTCCTTGCTGCCGAAGTGGTAGTTGACCGCCGCGATGTTGACGTCGGCCCGGCTGGTGACCTGGCGCAGCGACGTGCCGGCGAAGCCGTGCTGGGCGAACAGTTCCTCGGCGGCGCCGAGGATGCGTTCCTTGGTATTGAAGTGGGTCGTGGTCATGGCCTGCCAGCGTTCGATTCAAACGGTTGTTGGCGAGTGTACGCCGGTCGCGGCCGCCGTCAAATGGGTGATTCAATCAAGCGGCTGGACGACATCGGGCGCCCGGGGCCGGCAAGGCGGGGTGACCGAGCCTGCGGAAGTTTTCAGGGATTGGCGCTAAACCCTCGCCGGGACGGGGAATTGTGCTAAATTTACGGGCCCAACAACCCCCTAGAACCCACGGAGTTCCACCATGGCGCTGGAGCGCACCATTTCCATCATCAAGCCCGACGCGGTCGCCAAGAACGTCATCGGCGAAATCTACTCCCGCTTCGAGAAGGCCGGCCTGAAGGTCGTCGCCGCCAAGATGAAGCACCTGTCCCGCAAGGAAGCCGAGGGCTTCTACGCCGTGCACCGCGAGCGTCCGTTCTTCAACGCGCTGGTCGAATTCATGATCTCCGGCCCGGTGATGATCCAGGTGCTGGAAGGCGACAACGCCGTGCAGAAGAACCGCGACCTGATGGGCGCCACCAACCCGAAGGAAGCCGCGGCCGGCACCATCCGCGCCGACTTCGCGCAGTCGATCGACGCCAACGCCGTGCACGGTTCGGACAGCCTGGAGAACGCCGCGATCGAAACCGCGTACTTCTTCGCCGCCACCGAGCTCTGCCCGCGCTGAGCGGCGACCCCGTGACCGAGGCCATGGACAAGCTCATCCCCTCGCTGACCAACCCGGAAGGGACGGGCGGTGCGCGCGTGAACCTGTTCGACCTCGATCGCGAGGGCCTGGAGCGCTTCTTCGCCGAGACCCTCGGCGAGAAGCGCTTCCGCGCCCACCAGATCATGAAGTGGATGTACCACCAGCACGTCACCGACTTCGGCCAGATGACCGACGTCGGCAAGGCGCTGCGGGCGCGGCTCGAGCAGCACTGCGAGATCCGCCCGCCGAACGTGGTGCTCGACCAGGGCTCCACCGACGGCACCCACAAGTGGCTGCTGGGCATGGACACCTCGAATTCGATCGAGACCGTGTTCATCCCCGACAAGGGCCGCGGCACGCTGTGCGTGTCCAGCCAGGTCGGCTGCGGCCTGAACTGCCAGTTCTGCTCCACCGCCACCCAGGGCTTCAATCGCAACCTGTCCACCGCCGAGATCATCGGCCAGGTCTGGACGGCCTCGAAGCACCTCGGCAACAAGACCCACCACCAGCGCAAGCTCACCAACGTCGTGATGATGGGGATGGGCGAGCCGCTGCTGAACTTCGACAACGTCGTGCGCGCCATGAGCCTGATGCGCGACGATTACGGCTTCGGCCTGGCCAACAAGCGCGTCACCCTGTCCACCGCCGGCCTGGTGCCGATGATCGACAAGCTTTCCGAGGTCAGCGACGTTTCGCTGGCGGTGTCGCTGCACGCCCCGGACGATGACCTGCGCACCCAGCTGGTGCCGCTGAACAAGAAGTACCCGATCGCCGAGCTGCTCGACGCCTGCGTGCGCTACGCCCAGCGCAAGCCGCGTACCTCGATCACCTTCGAATACACCATGATGAAGGGCGTCAACGACCAGCCCGCGCACGCCCGGGCCCTGGCCCAGCTGATGCGCAAGTTCGACGCGCGCGTGCAGCGCGAGGACGCGGCCAAGGTCAACCTGATCCCCTTCAATCCCTTCACCGGCACCCGCTTCGAGCGCTCCGAGGAGGCCGACATCCGCGCCTTCCAGAAGATCCTGCTCGACCAGAAGGTGCTGACCATGGTCCGCCGTACGCGCGGCGACGACATCGACGCCGCCTGCGGCCAGCTCAAGGGCCAGGTGATGGACAAGACCCGTCGCCAGTCCGAATTCAAGCGCAAGCTCGAACAACAGGGAGTGTCCGATGCCGCGTAACGTCCTGCGTCATTGCCTCGTCGCCGGCGTCCTGGCGATCACCGTCGGCTGCGCCGGCACCCCGGCGAGCAACAACGCCAGCACCGGCTCGCCCGGCAGCCAGGCCGCCATGACCAGCAAGGGCGTCGCCAACCTCAACCTGGCGCAGAACTACCTGGCCGCGAACAAGCTCGAGTACGCGCTCGACCGCGCCAACCGCGCCCTGCGCAGCGATCCCAATTCCGCCGACGTGCAGGTGGTGCTGGGCCTGATCCGCGAACGCCTGGGCGACAGCGCCCGCGCCGGCGAGCACTTCGAGCGCGCCGGCAAGCTCGACCCCGAGTCCGGTCACGTGCTCAACGTCTACGGCGTGTGGCTGTGCGAGAAGGGGCAGGCCGCCGAAGCCGACGCCGTGTTCGCCCGGGCCGTGAAGGACCCGTTCTACAAGGCGCGCGACCAGGCTTTCTTCAACGCCGGCAAGTGCGCCATGGACGCCGGGCGGCTCGAGGCCGCCGAGGCGCACCTACGCCAGGGCATCGAGGTCGCGCCCGATGATCCGCGCCTGCTGGCGCTGATGGCCGAGCTGCAGTTCCGCGCCGGCAACTACATGAGTGCCCGCGCCTTCTACCAGCGCCGCGAATCGCAGGGCGCGCTCACCGCCGACCTGCTTTACCTGGCCGCCCGCATCGAGCAGGGCGCCGGTGACACCGTCGCCGCCCGCCGCTACCGCCAGCGGCTGCAGGACCAGTTCCCCGACTTCACGCCGTCCGACAACCAAGGTTCGCTCCAGCCATGACCCAAGACGTCACGCAGGAAGCTTTGTTCCAGGATCCGATCGGCCTTCGCCTGAAGCAGGCGCGGGAAACCCAGTCGCTCTCGGTCGCCCAGGTCGCCCAGCAGCTCAAGCTGCCGGTCGCGATCGTCGAGGCCATGGAGCGCGACGACTGGCCGCGGCTCGGCGCGCCGGTCTACGTGCGCAGCTACCTGGGCAGCTACCTGCGCCTGGTGGGCCTGCCCGAGGCGCTGGCCGAACAGGCCGCCCAGACCAAGCCCACCCCGCAGCTGGTGCCGATGGGCAGCCGCTCGCGCATGCGCCGCGTGCTGGACCGCTCGCTCCGCAACGGCGTCTACCTGCTGATGACCGCGGTGCTGGTGGTCCCGGTCGTGCTGGTGGCGCGTCACTACCAGTCCGGCCAGGCGCCTCGCCAGCTGGCGCTGGACACGCCGTCGACCTTCACCCCGGCGCCGCCGGTGGCTACCCCAGCGGCCCCGCCGCCGGCCCCGCTGGCCGACGCGGGTCCGGCCGCGACCCCGGGCGACCTGGCGGCGGTGACGCCCGCCGGCCCGGCCGAGGCCGCGCCCACCGCGCCCCCGGCCGCCGACGCGGGCAACGGTCCCGATCCGGTGATGGCTTCGCTGGCGCCTTCCTTCCGGCGCGATGCGCAGGACGGCCTGCTGCTGTCGTTCCGCGAGGAAAGCTGGATCGAGGTGCTCGATGCCCAGGGTCGCCGGGTCGAACGCGGCCTGGTTGCCGGCGGCGACGTGCGCCGTTACGCCGCCGGACAGGTCGCGCGCATTACCCTCGGCAAGGCCGATGCGGTCGAGGTCAGTTTCGCCGGCAAGCCGGTCGACCTGGCGCCTTATCGCGCGGCGGACGTCGCCCGCTTTACGGTATCCTCTACCGGCCAACCCGCTCCCCCGGGGAACTGACCGCGGCCCCGCCGCCGGTTCCCTGATCACCCCGCCGGCGCCGCTGCGCCGGCCTGAAGAAGCCTTCCATGGACCAGATCGACGAATACGAACAGGGCGAACGCGTTCGCGCCTGGCTGCGAAACAACGGCTCATCCCTGATCGGCGGCGTCGCCCTCGGCCTGGCCTGCCTCGCCGGCTGGCAGTGGTGGCAGGGCCAGCAGGCCAACGAGAAGGTGCAGGCCGCGATCGAGTTCCGCGCCTTCAACAAGGCGCTCGATGCCGATGAAGTGGCCAAGGCCGAGGCCCACGCGACCGCGCTGGCCCAGGATCATCCCGACACCGTTTACCCGGCGCTGGCCGCGCTGCGCCGGGCCGAGGCGCTGCACGCCGAAGGCAAGGACGACGAGGCCGTGGCGGTCCTGGATACCGTCGCCCGCGACGGCCTGGACCCGATGCTGTTCGAGCTGGCCCAGCTGCGCGCCGCCCGCCTGCAGCTCATCGCCGGCAAGCCGGCCGAGGCGCTCGAGCGCCTGGCGGCCATGACGCCCGCCGCGCCGGCCGCCGAGGCCGACGCCGACGCCGACGTGCCGGTCGTCGCCTTCCCCTCGGTCGCCGCCGAGATCCGCGGTGACGCCGAGATGGCCCTGGGCCGTCGCGACGCCGCCCGCACCGCCTACGAGCAGGCCCTGGCCACCCTGGACCTTGCCGCCCCGACGCGCTCGATCGTCGAAATGAAACTCACTGATGCCGGCGGTTCGCCGGCGGCCCAGCCGGAGATCTGACCGCATGCTGCTTCGCACCCTGCTCATCGCCCTGATGCTGACGCTGGCCACCGGCTGCGCCACGGTCAAGGACTGGTTCTCCTCCGACAAGAACAAGGCCAGCGAGCCGGCCGAACTGGTCGAGATCGCCAGCCCCATCGCGGTCGACGCGGCCTGGTCGCGCAACCTCGGCGACGGCCAGGAAAAGCTGGGCCTGCGCCAGCGTCCCGCCATCGAGGGCGAGCGCCTGTTCGTCTCCAACGACGACGGCCGCGTGCTGGCCCTGGACATCAACACCGGCGACACCGTCTGGGACTCCGAGGCGGTCAAGACCGGCAAGGAAGGCAGCCGCGTGTTCTTCTGGCGTCGCGAGAAGATCGACGCCGGCCTGTCCGGCAGCCCCGGCGTGGCCGACGGCCTGGTCGTGATCGGCGGCCGCAACGGCGAGGTCATCGCCTTCGACGCCGACACCGGCACCGAGCGCTGGCGCACCGCGGTCACTTCGGAAGTCATCACCACGCCGCTGGTCACCGGCGGCCTGGTCGTGGTCCGCAGCAACGACGGCCGCACCTTCGGCCTCGATGCCGCCGACGGCAGTCGCAAGTGGGTCTTCGACCGCGGCCTGCCGGGCCTGGGCGTGCGCGGCAACGGCTCGCCGGTGGCGGGCAGCGGCTTCATCTACCTCGGTTACGACGACGGCAGCGTCATCGCCCTGCGCATGGCCGACGGCCAGCGCGCCTGGGAGCAGCTGATCGCCCAGCCCGAGGGCCGCAACGACCTCGAGCGCATGGCCGACGTCGACGGCGAGATCCAGGTCGGCATCGACGCGATCTATGCCAGCAGCTACAAGGGCCAGACCATGGCCATCGACACCAGCACCGGCCGTCCGCTGTGGAACCGCGACGCCGGCGGCTACGGCGGCCTGGCCCTGCTGGGCGACCGCGTGATCCTGGCCGATTCGGCCGGCACCGTCTGGGCGCTGGACCGCTACAACGGCACCGCGCTGTGGAAGCAGGACGTGCTGGCGCGCCGCCAGCTGACCACGCCGGCCATCCAGGGCGAGTTCGTGGTGTTCGGTGACCTCGAGGGCTACCTGCACTGGATCCGCATCGCCGACGGCACCGTCGCCGGCCGCGCCCGCGTCGAGCGCGCCCCGATCCTGGGCACGCCCCAGGTCGCCGCGAACGGCATGCTGTTCGCCCTGACCAACGAAGGCAAGCTGTCCGCCTTCCCGCAACCGAACTGATCGGCCGAGTCCACCGGGAGAGATCCATCGTGTTGCCATTGGTCGCGCTCGTCGGCCGGCCGAATGTCGGCAAGTCCACCCTGTTCAATGCGCTCACGCGCAGCCGCGATGCGCTCGTCCACGACGAGCCGGGCGTCACGCGTGACCGCCACTACGGCATCTGCCGCCGCGACGAAGACCATCCGTTCGCCCTGTGCGACACCGGCGGCCTGTCCGGCGACGAAGAAGGCCTGGCCGGCGCCACCGCGCGCCAGGCGCGTTCGGCGGTAGACGAGGCCGACCTGGTGCTGTTCGTCGTGGACGGCCGCGAAGGGCCCTCGGCGCTGGACGAGAACATCCTGCACTGGCTGCGCAAGAGCGGCCGGCGCTTCTTCCTGGTGGTCAACAAGACCGACGGGCTCGACGAGCAGGCCGTGCTGGCCGAATTCGCGCGCTTCGGCGTCGAGCGGGTCATCCCGCTGGCGGCCGCGCACCAGCGCGGCATCCCCGAACTGCTCGAGGAAGTGATCCCGGAGCTGCCGGCCGAGCGCGACGTCGAGATCGTCGAAGACGAGCCGGGCCGCATCCGCATCGCCTTCCTGGGCCGCCCGAACGTGGGCAAGTCGACCCTGGTCAACCGCCTGCTGGGCGAGGAGCGCATGATCGCCTCCGACGTGCCCGGCACCACCCGCGATTCGATCGCGGTGGACATGGAGCGCGACGGCCGCCCCTACAAGCTGATCGACACCGCCGGCCTGCGCCGCCGCGCCAAGGTCGAGGAGGCGGTGGAGAAGTTCAGCGTCTTCAAGACCCTGCAGGCGATCGAGAACTGCCAGGTCGCGGTGGTCATGCTCGACGCCGGCGAAGGCGTCACCGAGCAGGACGCGACCGTGCTGGGCCATGTGCTCGATTCCGGCCGCGCCCTGGTGATCGCCGTCAACAAGTGGGATGGCCAGGACAAGTACACCCGCGAGCAGGCGATCTCGATGCTCGAGCGCAAGCTTTCGTTCTGCGAGTGGGCCGAGCGCGTCACCATCTCGGCCAGGAACGGCACCGGCCTGAAGGACCTGTTCAAGGCCATCCACCGCGCCCACGCGTCGGCCACGCACGTCTTCAGCACCGCCGAGACCACCAAGGCCCTGCAGGTCGCGGTGGAAAGCTTCCCGCCGCCGGTGGTGCGCGGGCACGTGGCCAAGCTCAAGTTCGCGCATCCGGGTGGCGCCAATCCGCCCACCTTCATCGTCCACGGCAATCGCCTGACCTCGCTGACGGAAAGCTACCGCCGCTACCTCGAGAACTTCTTCCGCAAGCGCTTCAAGCTGGTCGGCACGCCGGTGAAGTTCGTCTTCAAGGAAGGCGAGAACCCGTACGAGGGCAAGAAGAACGTCCTCACCGAGCGCCAGGTCAAGGCCAAGCGCCGCCTGATGAAGCACGTCAAGCGGAAGTGACCGGCCGCGACGCGATCACGCTCGGCATCCTGGCCGGCGGACGCGGGCAGCGACTGGGCGGACGCGACAAGGCCTGGGTGCGGCATCGCGGCGCCCCGCTGGTCGAGAACATCCTGATGGCCTTCCCGGGCGCTTTCGCCGAGCGCCTGGTCAGCGCGCGCGCCGATGACCCGCGCTTCGGCCGGCTGGGCCTGCGGGTGGTGCTGGACCGGCGCGAGGATTTCGCCGGCCCGCTGGCGGCCATCGAAGCCCTGGCCGCGGCCTGCACCACGCCCTGGCTGCTGACCGTCCCGGTCGACCTGGATCGGCTGCCCGAGGGACTGACCGAGACGCTGGCGGCCGCCGTCGAGGACGACGGCGTGGTGGTCACCGACGCCGAGGGCCTGCAGCCGCTGCTGGGCCTGTGGCGCTGCGCGGCCCTGCGCGAACACGCCGGCCACATGCTCGATGCCGGAGAATCCGCCGCCCGCCGCCTGGTGGCCCGCCTGCGCGTTGCGCGGCTGGACCTGTCGCCACGGCGGCTGCAGAACCTGAACTCACCCCACGATTTCCCCGAAGGCTACGACCCGTGATCGACTCGTTCCCGACCCGCATCGCCTTTGCCGAAGCCCAGGCCATTCTCGCGCGCGTCGCCGCCGAGCGCCGGCTCGAGGTCGAACGCCAGCCGCTGTCCCGCGCCCGCGGCGCGGTGCTGGCCGAGGACCTGGTGGCCGCGATCCCGCTGCCCGGTTTCGACAACTCGGCCATGGACGGTTTCGCCCTGCGCGCCGCCGAGGCCAACGCCGCCGGCGACGCCGGCCTGCGCCTGGCCGGTGAACAGTTCGCCGGCGCCAGCCGCGGGCTGGTGCTGGGGGCAGGGGAGTGCACCCGCATCACCACGGGCGCGCCGATGCCGGCGGGCGCCGACGCGGTGCTGGCCAAGGAGGACGCGCGCGAGGTCGACGGTCGCGTGGTCGCCGCCATTCCGGTGACGCCGGGTGCGCACCTGCGCCGCGCCGGCGAGGACGTGGCGGTGGGCGATCGCGTGCTGCGCGCCGGCGACGTGCTCGGCCCGGCGCGCCTGAGCCTGGCGGCGGCGCTGGGCCAGGACGGCCTGGCCATCCACCGGCGGCCGACCGTGGCCGTATTCACCACCGGCGACGAGCTGCGCCCGCCGGGCCAGCCGCTGGCGCCGGGCGAAATCCACGACAGCAACCGCGTGCTGCTGCAGACCCTGCTGATGGCCGAAGGCCTGGAGCCGGTGGCCTGGCCGGTGCTGCCCGACGACCCCGAGCGCATGCGCATCGCGCTGCGCGACGCGGCGTTCTCGTTCGACCTGGTGATCACCTGCGGCGGCGTGTCGGCCGGCGAGAAGGATCATCTGCCGGCGCTGCTGCGCGAGCAGGGCGAGGTGTACTTCTGGAAGGTGCGCATGAAGCCCGGCATGCCGGTGCTGTTCGGGCGCCTGGGCGAGGCGCTGGTGCTGGGGTTGCCCGGCAACCCGGTGTCGGTGCTGGCGACCTTCCTGACGCTCGGGCGTGGCCTGATCGATGGCCTGCAGGGGCGGGTGGAGCCGCGGCTGCCGCTGCGCGCCGAGCTGCTGACGCCGATCGTGAAGCCGCATGCGCGGCTGGAGTTCATGCGCGGCAACCTGTCCTGCAGCGAGGCCGGCCAGCTGCAGGTGCGGCCCAATCCCGCCGTCGCCTCGCACCGCCTGCGCGGCGCCGCCGATGCCAACGTGCTGATCCAGCTGCCGGAAGGCGCGGCCGACTATGCCGCCGGTGATCGCGTCGACGTGCTGGCGTTCGGCGGTCTCGCCGGCCTCTAGTCCGCGCGCGCCGCCGGCGCGTGGCCGATGGCCGCGCGCACCCAGGGCAGGGTCTTGCCCAGCTCCAGTAGTGAGCCGCCGAGCAGACCGGCGCCGATCGCCAGCAGCGCCTGCGACGCCGACGGCAGTCCGAAGCCGAACAGCGCGCGCATCCCGGGAATCGCGACGCAGGCCAGCACTACCGCCGACGCCACGCCGGTGATCGCCCAGAACGCCATGCGTCGCTGCGGGGCGGGCCGGAACGCGCTGCGCCGGCTGGCGTTGCTGCGCACCAGCATCAGGTTGCCGGCGGTCAGGGCCAGGAAGGCCAGGGTCCTGGCCACGTCGGCGCCGCGCCCGTCGCCCAGCGCCCCGACGTACACGACCAGGCAAGCAGCCAGCAGCGCCAGGCCCTGGGCCAGCCCGACCCAGAGCTGGCGCGCGCCGACCAGCGGTTCCGCCAGCGGCCGCGGCGCCTGCCGCATGGCATCGGGCTCGGCGGGCTCGTTCTCGAAGGCCACCGAGCACATCGGGTCGATGATCATTTCCACCAGCACCACGTGCGGCGGCAGCAGCAGCGGCGGCAGGCCCAGCAGCAGCGGCAGCATGGCCAGGCCGGCGATCGGGATGTGGATGGCGACGATGTAGAGCATCACCTTGCGCAGGTTGTCGAAGATGCGCCGGCCCACGGCGACCGCCGCGACGATGCCGCCGAAGTCCTCGTCCAGCAGCACCATCGCCGATGCCTCGCGGGCGACGTCGCTGCCGCGCTGGCCCATGGCGATGCCGATGTGCGCGGCCTTGAGCGCCGGCGCGTCGTTGACGCCGTCGCCGGTCATCGCCACCACGTCGCCGCGGGCCTTGAAGGCCTCGACCAGGCGCAGCTTCTGCTCGGGCCGGATGCGCGCGAACACGTGCGTGCGGTCGAGCGCCGCGCGCAGCGCGGCGTCGTCGAGGGCGTCGAGCGCGGCGCCGGCCAGCGCGCCGGCGCGCGTGTCGATGCCGGCCTGGCGGGCGATGGCGAGGGCGGTGGCCGGGAAGTCGCCGGTGATCATGTTCACCGCCAGCCCGGCGCGGCGCGCTTCTTCGATCGCGCCCGGCACCGACGGCCGCAGCGGATCCTCGAAGCCGACCAGGCCCAGCCAGCGGAAGCGGACGTCGTGCGGATCCTCGGGCAGCGCCGGCCCGCGGTGGTCGCCGGCGGCGACCGCCAGCACGCGCAGGCCGTCGGCGGCGAGCGTGGCGACCCGCGCCATCCAGTGCGCCTTTTCCGCCGTGGAAAGGTGGCACAGGTCCGCCACCGCCTCGGGGGCGCCCTTGCTGGCGAAGGCGTGGTGGCCCGGGGCGGTCCGCCAGGCCTGGGACATCGCCAGCAGGTCGGGCGTCAGGCCGTAGTGGCGGCCCAGCGACCAGTCGCCGTTGAGCGGGTCGCGGCCGTCCCGGGCGGCCAGCGCCAGCTCGCCGACCGCGCGGTCCATCGGATCGAAACTTTGCGGCCGGGTCGCCAGGAAGGCGTGGTCGAGCAGTTCGCGCTGGGCGGCATCGAGCGCGACCGCCTCGTCGCCGAGCGTCGACACCGGCCCGCCGGCGTCGAGGCGGCGGATCCGCATGCGGTTCTCGGTGAGCGTGCCGGTCTTGTCGACGCACAGCACCGTCGCCGCACCCAGCGTCTCGATGACCGCCGAACGCCGCGCCAGCACCTTCACCTTGGTCAGCCGCCAGGCGCCGATGGCGAAGAACACCGTCAGCACCAGCGGGAACTCCTCGGGCAGCAGGCCCATCGCCAGCGCGATCGAGCCCAGCAGGCCGTCGACCCATTCGCCGCGCACCAGGCCATGGAAGAGCAGCATCGCCAGGCTCACCACGCCGGCGAACCCGCCGAACAGCCGCACCAGGCGCCGGGTGTCGCGCTGCAGCCGGGTGGCTTCGGTCTCGATCACCGCCAGCGAGCGACCGATGCGGCCGGCCTGGGACGCCAGTCCGGTGGCGGTGACGCGCAGCCGACCCTCGCCGGCCGCGACCAGCGTGCCGGCGTACAGGAAAGGAAGGTCGTCGCCGCCGGGATCGGCGCCGTCGGGGTCGCCGGCGCGCGCGGGACGCTTGCTGACCGGCACGCTTTCGCCGGTGAGCAGGGACTCGTCCACGCTCAGGCCCCGGCAGGCCTGCAGCACGCCGTCGGCGGCGACGCGTTCGCCCTCTTCGACCAGCAGCAGGTCGCCGGGCACGACCTCCGGGCTGGCGATGCGACGCGCCGCGCCCTCGCGCAGCACCGTCGCCACCGGCGTGCCCAGCGCCTGCAGGGCCTGCAGCGCACGTTCGCCGCGACGCTCCTGCATCACCACCAGGCCGATCGTCAGCACTGCGAAGGCGCCCAGCAGCAGGCCTTCGCCCAGGTCGCCCAGCAGCAGGTAACTGGCGGCGGCCAGCACCAGCAGCAGGAACATCGGCTCGGTCAGCACCTCGCGCACGATCCGCAGCAGCCCGCGCGGCGCCGGCGCGGGCAGGGCGTTGCGGCCGAACTGCGCCAGGCGGCGCGCGGCTTCCTCGTTCGTCAGGCCGGTGGCCGGCGTGGCGGCAAGCGGGTCGGTCATCGCGACGGGGTCCCGGGAAGGACGGCCATTGCAGCATGTCCGCCGGCGACCGGCGTTGACAGCGGTCAAGCGCCTGCCTGCGGGCGGGGCAGGGCGCTAGACTGCGCGCATGGACGAGATCGAGGAAATCAGCCCGGCCGAAGCGCTTCGCCGCCAGCAGGCCGGTGCGCGACTGGTGGACGTGCGTGAGCCCGGCGAGCACGCGCTGGGCCTGCCCCGGGATGCGCTGGCGGTGCCGCGCGCGGCGCTGGAATCGGCGCCTTCGCAATGGCTGCCGGACCCGGCCGCGGACGTCCTGCTGATCTGCGCGGCGGGCATGCGCTCGCTGGCGGCCGCGCGCGCGCTGCGTGCGCGCGGCTACACGCGCCTGGCCTCGGTGGCGGGCGGCTTCGACCAGTGGCGCCACGACGGCCTGCCGGAAATGGCCGGCGCCGACGAGGACGCCGATTTCCTGGCGCGCTATTCGCGCCACCTGCGGCTGCCGCAGGTCGGGCTGGAAGGCCAGCGCAAGCTGGCGGCGGCGCGGGTGCTGCTGGTGGGGGCGGGCGGCCTCGGCTCACCGGCGGCCTTCTATCTCGCCGCCGCGGGCGTGGGCCGGCTGGTGCTGGCCGACGACGACGTGGTCGACCGCAGCAACCTGCAGCGCCAGATCCTGCACACCGAGGCGCGCATCGGCATGCCGAAAGTCGATTCGGCGCGCGAGGCGCTGGGTGCGCTGAACCCGCGCGTGGACCTGGCGGCCCATCGGGTGCGGGTCACCGCGGAAAACGTCGAATCGCTGGTGCGCGACGTCGACGTCGTGGTGGACGGCGCCGATAATTTCGCCGCGCGCTACCTGCTTTCCGATGCCTGCGTGCAGCTCGGCAAGCCGCTGGTGTACGGCGCCGTGCATCGCTTCGAAGGCCAGGCCAGCGTGTTCGACGCTGGCCGGCAGCGGGGCAGGGCCCCCTGCTACCGCTGCCTGTTCCCCGAACCGCCCGCGCCCGAGGACGCCCCCAACTGCGCCGAGGCCGGCGTGCTGGGCGTGCTGCCCGGCGTCATCGGCCTGCTGCAGGCCACCGAAGCGCTGAAGCTGCTGCTGGGGCTGGGCGAGCCGCTGAGCGGTCGGCTGCTGCACTTCGACGCGCTGCGGATGCGCTTCCGCGAAACCCGGCTGGCGCCGGACCCGGCCTGCCCGGTCTGCGCGCCCGGCCGCGTGTTCCCCGGCTACCGCGAACTGCAGGCGATGTGCGCGACCTGAGGCCGCGCGCGGTCACCAGACCAGGTCGTCGGGCACCTTGAACTGCGCGTAGTAGGCATCGTCCTCGGCACTGTCCGTCGCCGGCGCGTCGCCGGGCTGGCCGTGGTCGAGCACCACCAGGGCCGGATCGCGTTCGCGCACCTGGTCGCCGGCGCGGCGCGGCAGCAGTTCGTAGCGATCGCCCAGCCGCGCGACCACCAGCGCACCCGAGGCCAGCTGCTTGCGCTGGTCGTCGTCGATCAGCACGGTGCGGATGGCGCCATCGGCGCTGAAGCGGTACTCGCTCTCGCCCGTACGCGGCACCTTCTTGTCCTGGATGATCTGCCGCGCCTGCGCGCGCAGCTCGGCTTCCCGGGCCTTCGCCTTCTGCCCGGCGGCCAGCGCGCGATCGCGCTCGATCTTCTCGAGCCGGGCCCGCTCGGCCTCGCGCTGGATTTCGGCCTGGTCCGAGGGGCCTTTGCCGAGCCGGGCCTTGTCCTGGGCGCGGGCGGCCTCGGCCGCCTTGGACTTCTTGGCCAGGCCCGCCTTGAGCAGTTGTTCCTGGAGCGGGTTGAGCTTGGCCATGGGTCGGGGTCTGGCGGAGGAGTCAGCGGCCATGATACCCGCGGCCCGTCGGCCGGGCCGCGCCCTGCGTCCGGCCCGGGCGGTCTCGGCGCGGCGCATCGCCCCGTATAGTGGCGCGGTCCTTGCCCCGGGTCCCGCCGATGAGCGACCTGAAATACCTCGCCGGCTACCCCGAACCGCTGCTGGCCCAGGTCCGCGCGCTGATCGGGCAGGGCCGGCTGGGCCCCTTCCTGGCCGGCAAGTACCCGCGGCCGCACGCCGTGCGCAGCGACGGCCAGCTCTACGCCTACGTGCAGGCGCTCAAGGACCGGCACCTTCGCCAGTCGGTGCCGCTGGCCAAGGTGGCCTACGACGGCAAGCTGCAGGTGATGAAGCATGCCCTCGGGACCCATACCGCCGTTTCGCGGGTGCAGGGCAGCCGCCTCAAGGCCAGCCGGGAGATCCGGATCGCGACGGTGTTCCGCGACGCGCCCGCCGAATTCCTGGAGATGATCGTGGTGCACGAACTGGCGCACCTGCGCGAGTCGGACCACAACAAGGCCTTCTACCAGCTGTGCACGCACATGCTGCCCGACTACCACCAGCGCGAATTCGACCTGCGGCTGTACCTGACCAGCCTCGAGCCCGGGCCGCGCTGACCGGGACGGGGCACCGCCACGTCATGGCGCAAAACCGTCACAAACCCGTAAAATGCCGCCCCACAGGCCCTCCCGCCGGCGCATCGCGCGCCCGGCTTGCCCAGAGGACCTGCCCCGGAGCCTCCCGCCATGCCCCATGACAGTGCCGTGACAACCGCCAAGCCCAAGGCCGAGCCGACCGGAAGCTGGCTCGGTTCGCTGGTGCGCCTGGGGCTCGGCCTGCTGTTCGTGCTGGCGACCCTGGTCTACGTGGCCTGGATCCGCGACGGACAGCCCAGCCTGGTGCTGGTGCTGGCGGCCGTCTTCGGCGCCTACATGGCGATGAACATCGGCGCCAACGACGTGGCCAACAACGTCGGCCCGGCCGTGGGCTCGAAGGTGCTGACCCTGGGCGGGGCCCTGATGATCGCCGCCGTGTTCGAGGCGGCCGGCGCCCTGATCGCCGGCGGCGAGGTGGTGGGCACCATCCGCAGCGGCATCATCAACCCGGCCCTGATCCCGACCAGCGAGGCCTTCATCTGGGCCATGATGGCGGCCCTGCTGGCCGCGGCGGTGTGGCTCAACATCGCCAGCGCCGTGGGCGCCCCGATTTCCACCACCCATTCGATCGTCGGCGGCGTGCTCGGCGGCGGCATCGCCGCCAGCGGCCTGGCGGTGGTGAACTGGCCGGTGATGGGCAACATCGCCATGAGCTGGGTGGTGTCGCCGCTGATGGGCGCGACCATCGCCGCCGGCTTCCTGTACCTGATCAAGCGCACCATCACCTACCGCCAGGACATGGTGGGCGCGGCCCGCAACCGGGTGCCGATGCTGGTGGCGGTGATGGCCTGGGCGTTCTCGACCTACCTGCTGCTCAAGGGCGTGAACAAGCTGATCCCGGTGAGCTTCCTGGCCGCGGTGGTGCTGGGCCTCGGGGTCGCGGCGGCGGTGTACTTCATCGCCCGCGGCGCGGTGCTGCGGCGCGCGGGCGAGCTCGAGAACAGCAAGGCCGGCATCAACCGCCTGTTCGGCGTGCCGCTGGTGTTCGCGGCGGCGCTGCTCAGCTTCGCGCACGGCTCCAACGACGTCGCCAACGCGATCGGGCCGCTGGCCGCGATCGTCGACGTGGTGTCCAGCGCCGGTGCCATCCACGGCAACGCGCCGATTCCGTTCTGGGTAATGGCGATCGGTGCGCTCGGCATCGCGGTGGGCCTGGCGCTCTATGGCCCGCGGGTGATCCGCACGGTCGGCACCGAGATCACCGAACTCGACCCGATGCGCGCCTACTGCATCGCGA
>NZ_DASTNG010000061.1:0-32220 GCF_035721105.1 Arenimonas sp.
CAACGACTTCTACCACGAGATGAAGGACTCCAACGTCCTGGACAAGGTCGCGATGGTGTACGGCCAGATGAACGAGCCGCCGGGCAACCGCCTGCGCGTCGCGCTGACCGGCCTGACCATGGCCGAGTACTTCCGCGACGACATCGACCCGGCCACCGGCAAGGGCCGCGACATCCTGTTCTTCGTCGACAACATCTACCGCTACACCCTGGCCGGCACCGAGGTCTCGGCGCTGCTGGGCCGCATGCCGTCCGCCGTGGGTTACCAGCCGACGCTGGCCGAGGAAATGGGCGTGCTGCAGGAGCGCATCACCTCGACCAAGACCGGCTCGATCACCTCGATCCAGGCCGTGTACGTGCCCGCCGACGACCTGACCGACCCGTCGCCCGCGACCACCTTCGCCCACCTCGACGCCACCGTCGTGCTGTCGCGAAACATCGCCTCGCTGGGTATCTACCCGGCCGTGGACCCGCTGGACTCGACCTCGCGCCAGCTGGACCCGAACGTGATCGGCAACGAGCACTACGACACCGCGCGCCGCGTGCAGGCCACCCTGCAGAAGTACAAGGAGCTCAAGGACATCATCGCGATCCTGGGCATGGACGAGCTGTCGGAAGAAGACAAGCAGGCCGTGTCCCGCGCCCGCAAGATCGAGCGCTTCTTCTCGCAGCCCTTCCACGTGGCGGAAGTCTTCACCGGCTCGCCGGGCAAGTACGTCACCCTGAAGGAAACCATCCGTGGCTTCCGGATGATCTGCGACGGCGAGTGCGATTCGCTGCCCGAGCAGGCCTTCTACATGGTCGGCAGCATCGACGAGGCCTTCGAGAAGGCCAAGAAGATGAGCGCGGCGGCCTAAAGGCCCTCTCCCCAACCCTCTCCCGCAAGCGGGAGAGGGGGCACACTCAGGGAATTCGAAATGGCAAGCACCATCCGTTGCGACATCGTCAGTGCCGAGGAAGAGATCTTCCACGGTGAAGTGCAGATGGTCGTGGCCACCGGCGAGCTGGGCGAACTCGGCATCGCGCCGCGCCACGCCCCGCTGATCACCCGCCTCAAGCCGGGCCAGGTGCGCGTCATCCTGGCCAACGGCGAGGAGCAGTTCTTCTACGTCTCCGGCGGCATCCTCGAAGTGCAGCCGCAGGTGGTGACCGTCCTCACCGACACCGCCATCCGCGCCGCCGACCTCGACGAGGCCAAGGCCAAGGAAGCCAAGGCGGACGCCGAGCGCATCCTGGCCAACCGCGGCGAAGCCATGGAGATCGCCGAGGCCCAGGCCCGCCTGGCCGAGGCCATGGCGCAGCTCCAGGCGCTCGAGCGCCTGCGCAAGAACCTCAAGCACTGAGCCGGCGATCCCGGGCTCACCGAAACGCCGGCCTTCGCGCCGGCGTTTTTGTTTTGGGCCTCAGCGATACACCCAGTGCCGCCACACCATGAACCCGATCGCGGCCATCAGCGCCTCGACCAGGGGCTTGGCCAGCCAGGACACCGACAGCCCGGCGGACGCCTCGACCGCGGCCAGCAGCGCCGTGCTCAGCGCCGTCAGCGCCGACCACGCCACCAGGAATCGCCAGAGATGCCGCCGCTGCAGCTGCGGTTCGCCGCCGCGGGCGAAGGTGTAGCGGCCATTGAGCCAGTAGCCGAGGCTGGCCCCGGCGACGCGGCCAAGCACGTTGCCCAGCACCAGCGGCAGGCCCAGCGCGGTCAGGCCGATGAACACCGCGCTGTCGAGCAGCAGCTGTGCGCCGCCGACGGCCAGGAAGAGCAGGACTTGCCGGGACATCGGGTGCGGGAGGCCGGTCATCCGCGAATGCTAGCAGCGCCGCGCCGCCGCGCCGATACTAGGGCCCTGGAGGACCCCATGACCCCGACCCTGCACGTGATCATCCTCGCCGCCGGCGAAGGCAAGCGCATGAAGTCGCGCACGCCCAAGGTGCTGCAGCCGATCGCCGGCCGCCCGATGCTGGCCCACGCCATCGAAGCCGCGCGGGCCCTTGGCGCCGCGGGCATCCACGTCGTGCATGGCCACGGCGGCGACCAGGTCCAGGCGGCCTTCACCGCCCAGGCCGACCTGCACTGGGCCGAACAGGCCCGGCAGCTCGGCACCGGCCACGCGGTGCAGCAGGCGCTGCCGGCGGTGCCCGACCGGGCCACGGTGCTGGTGCTCTACGCCGATGTGCCGCTGATCACCGTCGCCACCCTGCGCCGCCTGCTGTCGGCCGCCGCCGGCCGCGCCGCGGTGCTCACCGAGACCCTCGACGATCCGACCGGCTACGGCCGCGTCGTCCTCGACGGCAACGGCGACGTGCAGGCCATCGTCGAGCACAAGGACGCGGACGAGCGCCAGCGCGCGGTCCGCCTGGTCAACACCGGCGTCATCGCCGCGCCCGCCGCCGACCTGCGCCGCTGGCTGGGCCGGGTTGGCAACGACAACGCCCAGGGCGAGTACTACCTCACCGACATCTTCGCCCTGGCCCGCGCCGACGGTCGCCCCGCGGCCCAGGTCGGCTGCCTGGTCGCCGGCGAGGCCGAGGGCGCCAACGATCCGGTGCAGCTCGCCCGCCTCGAACGCGCCTGGCAGCGTCGCGCCGCGGAGGTCCTGATGCGCGAAGGCGTCCGCCTCGCCGACCCCGCGCGCTTCGACCAGCGCGGAACGGTCGAGACCGGGCGCGACGTCGAGATCGACGTCGACGTCATCCTCGAAGGCCGCGTGGTGCTCGGCGACGACGTCCGCATTGGCCCGTTCTGCCGACTGCGCGACGTGGTGCTGGGTGCCGGCACCGTGGTGCGCGCGCACAGCGACCTCGAGGGCGTCGTCACCGGCGCCGGCTGCACGCTGGGCCCGTTCGCCCGCCTGCGCCCCGGCACCGAGCTGGCCGACGAGGTCCACATCGGCAACTTCGTCGAAACCAAGAAGGCGCGCCTGGGCCGCGGCAGCAAGGCCAACCACCTCAGCTACCTGGGCGACGCCGAGATCGGCGCCGCGGTGAACATCGGCGCCGGCACCATCACCTGCAACTACGACGGCGTGAACAAGGCCACCACCACCATCGGCGACGGCGCCTTCATCGGCTCGAATTCCTCGCTGGTGGCGCCGGTGGTGATCGGCGAGCAGGCCACCATCGGCGCCGGCTCGGTGATCGGCCGGCCGGCGCCCGCCGGGAAGCTGACCGTGGCGCGCGCCAGGCAGCAGACCGTCGAGGGCTGGCAGCGCCCGACGAAGAAGTAAGTCTGCGAGAAAGCAAAGGCTGGGATTTTTGACGCGGATTTACGCGGATTTACGCGGATTTACGCGGATAAACGCGGATAAAGCAAAGACCGGCTGGATTTCCGCCGGTCGCCACGTCCCGCGAAAAACCATCCGCCCTCTGCTTTATCCGCGTTTATCCGCGTAAATCCGCGTCAAAACTCCGCTCTACTCGGACGCCGGAAGGACCAGCGTCACCACCAGCCCGCCTTCCATGCGGTTGCCCAGGTTGATGCGCCCGCCGTGCGCCTCGGCGATCTCGCGGGCCAGGGCCAGGCCCAGGCCGGTGCCGCTGCGCTTGGTGGAATAGAAGGGCACCAGCGCGTTCGCCAGCACCGCGTCGCTCATGCCGCTGCCGCGATCCGCGACCTCGATGCGCAGCTGGCCCGGCAGGCGCCGCACCCGCAGCGACACGCCCTCGGGCGGCGAGCCGGATTCATGCGCATTCTTGAGCAGGTTCAACAGCGCCTGCTCCATCTGCGGCACGTCCAGGCGCGCAGTCTCGGTGGGCAGCGCCTCCTCGAGCCGGAAATCGATCTGGCTGCGCAGCCGCGCCACGAACTCCGGCCACTGCATCGCCTCCAGCCGCGGCGACGGCAGCTTGGCGAAGTGGGCGTAGCCGCGGATGAACCCCTCGAGGTGGCGCGCCCGCTCCTCGATGGTGCCGAACACCGACTCCAGCCGCTGGTACTGCCCGCGTCGCGTCAGTTCCGCGCCCGAGTGCGCCAGCGACGCCACCGGCGCCAGCGAATTGTTGAGCTCGTGGCTGATCACCCGGATCACCTTCTTCCAGGTTTGCACTTCCTGGCGGCGCAGCTCGACCGTGAGCTGGCGCAGCATCAGCAGCGACTGGATGCGGCCGTTGAGCCGGAAGTCGCGGCGGGCGATGTGCCAGGTCTGTTCGTCGTCGTCCTGGCCGATCGAGAACAGGCCGTCGCGTCCCGCCTGCACCGCCTCGCGCAGCGGCGCGGGCACCTCGGCCAGCAGCGTGTCCAGCGCGTGGCCCTCGAGCCGCCGGCCGGCATTGAACTCGCGGCGCGCGGCCAGGTTGGCATAGGTCACCCGGCCCGAGGGATCGACCAGCACCATCGCCACCGGCGTGTTCTGCACCATGGTGTCGAGCAGCAGCTCGCGCTGCACCAGCGCCAGCCGCTGCTCGCGCAGCGCGTCGCCCAGCGCGTTGTGGGTGGCCACCAGTTCGCCCAGCTCGTCGTTGCCGGGCCAGGCCAGCCCGAAGCTGAAGTCGCCGTCGCGGTAGCTGTCGACCGTGCCGCCCAGTGCCCGGAACAGCGACAGCGCCGGCTGCACCGCACTGCGCATCACCAGCGCCGCCACCGGCAGCATCACCAGCAGCGTGATCGCGAACGCGGCCGCCGGCGCATCCAGCCAGGCCTGCAGCGCCACGGCCAGCGCCACGCCGGCCACGAGCAGCGCGAAGGCCAGCGCGGCAAGCCGGCCCGCCAGCGACCTGCGGAGGCGGCCGGGCGCGGCCATCTCAGGGACGCCCGATGCCCAGTCGTTCCAGCCGCCGGTACAGCGCCTGGCGGCTCAGCCCGAGCTCGGCGGCCGCCTGCGACAGCACGCCGTTGGCGCGGGCGATGGCGGCTTCGATGGCGGCCCGGTCGGGCTCGGCGTCGGCGAGCCCGGCGGCGGGCAGGGCAGATCCGTCCGGCGCCAGCGGCAGGCCCAGCTCGGCGACGCCGATCTCGGCGCCGGTGCCCAGCAGCAGCGCGCGCTGCAGGGTGTTCTTGAGTTCGCGCACGTTGCCCGGCCAGGCGTGCCGGCGCAGCGCCTCGCGCGCCGCCGGCGACAGCGGCTTGGCGCCGGCCAGGAAATGTTCGGCGAGCGGCAGGATGTCGTCGGGGCGGTCGGCCAGCGCCGGGACGCGCAGCTCGATCAGGTTCAGGCGGTAGTACAGGTCTTCGCGGAACTGGCCGGCGCGGATCATCGCCGGCAGGTCGGCATTGGTGGCGCTGATGACGCGCACCTTGACCTGGCGCTCGCGGTTGCTGCCCAGGCGCTCGAAGCGTCCGGTCTCGAGCACGCGCAGCAGCTTCATCTGCCCGGCCGCCGGCAGGTTGCCGATCTCGTCCAGGAACAGCGTGCCGCCGTCGGCCGCCTCGAACTTGCCTTCGCGCGCCTTGGTCGCGCCGGTGTAGGCGCCGGCCTCGGCGCCGAACAGTTCCGCCTCGATCAGCTCGGCCGGCAGTGCGCCGCAGTTGAGCGTCACGAACGGCCCGTCGCGCACCGAGGAATTGGCCTGCACGATCGCCGCGATGCACTCCTTGCCGGCGCCGTTGGGGCCGGTGATCAGGACCGGCACGTCGGCCGGCGCCACCTGCGCCACCAGGCCCAGCAGCTGGGCCATCGCATCGTCGGCCCAGGCCATGCCGCGCAGGTCCAGCCGCGAGGCGATGCCGCTGCGCGTGCGCTGGCGGGCGCCGCGCTCGCGCGCCAGCAGCCGGTTGGCCTGGCCCAGCTCGATCAGGTTCGACACCGTGGCCATCAGGCGGGCGTCGTCCCAGGGCTTGCCCAGGTAGTCGGCGGCGCCGGCCTTGACCAGGCTCACCGCCGATTCCAGGTGCGTCCACGCCGTCAGCAGCACGATCGGCAGGTCGGGATGCGCCTGCCGGATCCGCCGGAACAGGTCCTCGCCCTCTTCGCCCGAGGTGGTGTCGGCGCGGAAGTTCATGTCCTGCACCACCAGGTCGACCGGCTCCGTCGCCAGGCAGGCCAGGCCCTGCTCGGGATCGGGCGCGTACAGCGTGCGCAGGTCATGCAGCGAGAACAGCACCTCCAGCGCGGTGGCGATGGCGGGGTTGTCGTCGATGACCAGGACGGTGGGCATGGCGGGGATTTTCACACACTGCGGGTGGCTTCGGCCGGCGGGATCCGCGCCGCGCGCCAGGCCGGGCCCAGCGCGGCCAGCAGGCCCAGGGTCCACAGTCCCAGCACGCCGGCCGGCAGGATCGCCAGCGGCAGCCGCGACACTTCCAGCGTGCTCACCAGCAGCTGGTTCAGGCCCAGCGCCAGGCCCAGGCCGATGGCGATGCCGAAGCTGGTGACCATGAAGTTCTCGACCAGGAAGTAGCGCAGGATGTCGCGCTGGCGGGCGCCGATCGCGCGCCGGACGCCGATCTGCTTGCGGCGCTGGTTCACCCACAGCGAGGCCATGCCGACGATGCCCGAGGCGGTCACCAGCACCAGCAGGCCCATCACCGTGACCAGCATCCAGGCCAGCGAACGGTCGGCGCGGTAGCGATTGGCGCGGGCGTCCTTGAGGCTGGTGTTGCGCAGCAGCACGCGGTCGTCGCGGGCGGCGACCAGCGTGTCCTCGACTTCCCGCATCACGCGGTCGAGCTGGCCGGGCTCGGCCCGCACCAGGTACTGCGCGGCCGGGTCCAGCTGGCGCATCGGCACGATCATCGAGCGCTCGGCGGCGTCGCCCAGCTGCGCCCACGGCGACTGCAGCCGCTCGACCACGCCGACCACCTCCATGCGCGAATCGCCGAGGTAGACCGCCTTGCCGACATAGCTGGTCGCGTCCGGGAACAGCTGCCGGGCCAGCGCCTGGGTCAGCACCACGTGGCGCGGGTCGACGTTGGCGAGCGAGGGCTCGATCACCTGCACTTCGTCGGGCGTGAAGTAGCGGCCCTCCACCAGCTTCAGGCCCAGCGTGTCCACCAGGTCCTCGGAGCTGAAGTAGAACGCGGTGTTGGTGCTGTCCACGGCCGGGTCGTTGCTGTTGGGCTGCACGCTGAGGTTCCAGCCCGACTGGGTCAGCGGCGCCATGTTGGCGGTGGCCACCGAGGCCACGCCCGGCAGGGCGCGCAGCGTCGCCAGGTCGGTATCGAGCATGGCCTGCACGTCGATGCCCTCCCGGAAGCCGTACAGACGGATGAAGAACAGGTTGTCCTCGTCCACGCCGGTCGGGCGCGCCGAGATCGCCAGGCGCTCCTGCACGATGTAGACGGCGTTGCCGAGGATGGCCAGCGTGAGCGCGACCTGGGCGGCGATCAGCAGCGCGCCGGTCTTGGAGCGCAGCAGGGCGGAAAGGATCGGGCGGATTTCCATGGCGGGCCTCACTGGGTCTTGAGCTGGATGGCGGGGACGACCTGGCAGGCGCGCCAGGTGGGCAGCAGGCCCGCGAGGATCGCCGCGACCACGGCCACGGCCACGGTGGCGAGCAGCATCATCGGGTCCATGTGGGCGACCGCGGCGACTTCGTCGGACTGGCGGGCCAGCAGCCACAGGCCGCCGAAGGTCAGCCCCAGGCCGACCAGGCCGCCGGCGGCGCCGACCACGCCGGCCTGCACCAGGTACTGCTGGAACACCTGGGTGCGGGTGGCGCCGAGCGCGCGCCGCACGCCGATCTCGCCGGCATGGGCGGTGAACTTGGCCAGCAGCAGGCCGATGGTGTTGACCACGCACACCAGCAGGAAGCCCAGCGCCAGCAGCGTCTGCAGGATGGTGTCGTCGCCCAGCACGTCCTGCTCGGCCATCCACTCGCGCACGTCCAGCAGGCGCGAGCGCTCGCCGACCGGCAGGCGGCCCAGCGCCTTCTGGGCGTCGATGTAGCCGGCCAGCTTCGCCCGGTAGGCGGCGCGCTGGTCGGCGTCCTCGAGCTCGACCCAGTACTGCATGAACACGCACTCGGAGTTGAGCAGGCCGGTGAAGCCCGGCTCCGGGCCGTCGCCGCTGCAGTTGACGTTGCCGTTGGGGCTGGATTCGTTGGCCAGCGCGGTGCTCAGCGGAATGAACACTTCCTCGGTCTCGCTGAAGCGGTTGTTGCCGCCGACCAGCCAGTAGAACTTCGGCATCGGCTGCCAGGGCGCCAGCACGCCGCTGACCACGAACTCGCGGTCAAACAGGCGAAGCCGGCGGCCGGTCGGGTCCTCGTCGCCGAACAGGCGCTCGGCGAAGTCCGCCGAGAGCACCACCTCGGTGCCGCCGCGGGCGTCGACGTCGGCGCTCCAGGGCCCGCCGTGGCGGAAGGGCACGTCGAACATCGGGAAGAAGTCGGCGCCCACCGCCATGCCGTTGATGAGCAGGTTGCCGGCCTCGCCCTCGGGCTCGGCGACGCCGCCGACCGCGTACATCGCGGTCTGCCGCAGGCCCTCGCGGGCGGCCAGCAGTTCGCGGGCGTCGATCCAGCTCAGGTGGTCGTTGGGGGCCTGCGCGGCCGGGGTTTCGGCCGGCTGGTTGTCGACCTGCACCACGAACAGCCGGTCGGACTTGGACGGGATCGGATCGCCCGACATCGCCCGCAGCACCGTGAGCGTGGACATGCTGGTGGCGACGCCGACCGCCAGGGTCAGCACCATCAGCGCGGTGAGGATGGGGTTGCGGCGCAGGCTGCGCAGGCCCAGCTTGAAGTAGTAGGCGAACATGGCGCGCTCCGGTCAGGGGGTCGCGGTGGCGGGGGCCACGGCCGGGCGCGGCGCCGACGCCGGCTGCGCCAGGTCGCTGACCTGGCCGTCGACGATGTGCACGTTGCGGGCGGCGCGCGCGGCCAGCTCGGGGTCATGGGTCACCATGACGATGGTGGTGCCCTCGGCGTTGATCTGTTCCAGCAGCTCCATCACGCCGCGCGCCATCTGGCTGTCGAGGTTGCCGGTGGGCTCGTCCGCCAGCAGCAGGCGCGGCGAGCCGGCCAGGGCGCGGGCGATCGCCACGCGCTGCTGCTGGCCGCCGGAGAGCTCGGCCGGGTAATGCCTGGCGCGCGAGCCCAGGCCGACCTTGCCCAGCGCATCCTCGATCCGGCGCTTGCGCTCGGCCGCGTCCAGCCCGCGGTAGCGCAGCGGCACGTCGACGTTGTCGAACAGGTTCAGGTCGGGGATCAGGTTGAAGCCCTGGAAGATGAAGCCGATCTTCTCGTTGCGCAGGCGCGAGCGCTGGTCGTCGCCCATGCCGCGCACCTCGACGCCGTCGAGCAGGTAGGTGCCCTCGGTGAATTCCTCGAGCAGGCCGGCGATGTTGAGGAAGGTGGTCTTGCCCGAGCCCGACGGCCCGGTGACGGCCACGAATTCGCCTTCCCGCACATGGATGTCGAAGCCGCGCAGGGCGTGGGTCTCGATCATGTGCGTGCGGTAGATCTTGCTGAGGTGGTTCATCCGGAGCATGGCGGGGTCCTTGGCGGAGGCGGGAGCGGGGAAGGGGATCAGTCGTTGAGCTTGACGCGCTCGGCGTCGTCGAAGGTGTCGGTGCCGGCGATCACCACGGTGTCGCCGACGGCCAGGCCCTCGAGGACTTCGACGTGGGTGACGCTGGCGGTGCCGAGGCGGATTGGCCGGCGCACGGCCACGCCGTCCTCGACCACCCAGGCGGTGCGGCCGCCCTGGGCCTCGATGAAGGGGCCGCGCGGCAGCATCAGGGTGTCGGCGCGTTCGTCGATCAGGATGCGGGCGTTGACGCGCTGGTTCTGGCGCAGGCCGGCGGGCTGCTCGCCTTCGAAGGCGACGCGCACGCGCACCCGGCTGGCGACCACCTCGGGCGAGATCGCGCTGATGCGGCCCGCGGCCTGCACGCTGCCGATGCGCACGTCGGCGCTCATGCCGATGCCCAGGTCGTCGGCGTAGGTCTCGGGTGCCTCCAGCTCCACTTCCAGGCGCGAGAGGTCGACCACCGTCACCAGCGGCGCGTTCGCGACCACCACGGCGCGGTCGGTGACCGACACGGTGCCGACGATGCCGTCGACCGGCGCGCGGATCTGCAGGTCCTCGACCCGGCGCTGCAGGTCCGACACCACCAGCGCCTGGCGCTCGAGCGCGCGTTCGCGGGTGGTCAGGTCGAAGGCGGTGGACTGCTGCGCCAGGCCGCTGTCGGACTGCGCATGGCGCAGGCGGATCTCGGCCGATCGCACGGCGTCGCGCGCCGCCAGCAGGTCCACTTCCGACACCACGCCCAGGCCGTGGCCGCGCTCGGCGCGCTGCAGCTCGCGCTGGGCGGTGGTCAGGGCCAGCTCGGCCTCGTCGGTGGTGCGGCGGGTCAGCAGGCCGGCCTGGCGGGCGGTGATGCGCTGGCGGCCGACCTCGGCGTCGAGGCTGGCGAGCGTGGACTGCTCGCGCGCCAGTTCATTGGTCAGCTCGGGCGAATCGATCCGGGCCAGCACGGTGCCGCGCTTGACCGTGGCGCCGGCCTGCGCCTCAAGCGTGACGGTGCCGCCGACCGGCGCGTACAGGGTGGGGCTGACGGCGGCGACCACGCGGCCCTCGACCGCGACGTCCCGCACGAAGGTGCCCTGGGTCACTTCGGCCGTGCGCACCCGCGCCGCCGACACCGAGCGATCGCTCGAGGCCCAGCCCATCACCAGCAGCACCAGGACCAGCGCCACCGCGGCGCCGGCGCCCAGCTTGGCCAGCAGCCCGAGGCGACGACGCGAGGCGGGGGCGGATACAGCGCGGTCCTGGGCGGAGGTGTCGCGGATCATGGTGGCTTCCAAGGCAAGGTCGTGGAAACAAATGCAGGACCCGTGCCAACGGCAAGTGCTTGATTGAAAAGCCTGTCTGGCGGAGTGTCCGGTGTCCGCGGGCGTCCGCCGGGTGTCCGCGCCGAGAAACTTCGGACATCCGGGCCGGACGGCCGCGGCCCCGGTTCCGGCATCCCGTAAACTGGCGGCCTTGTTCGTCAACGGAATGCGATCCATGTGCGGAATCGTCGGCATCAGCGCCCAGCGGAACATCGTCAGGCACCTCATCGGCGGCCTGGCCGCGCTCGAGTACCGCGGCTATGACTCCGCCGGCGTCGCTCTGCTGGGGCCGGACGGCATCGTCCGCCTGCGCGCCAAGGGCAAGGTCCGCGACCTGGCCGCGCTGCAGCTCGAAACCGGCCTCGACGGCCACTGCGGCATCGCCCACACCCGCTGGGCCACCCACGGCGTGCCCAGCGAGGGCAACGCCCACCCGCACGTCTCGGGCCAGGTCAGCGTGGTGCACAACGGCATCATCGAGAACCACGCCGCGCTGCGCGCCGAGCTGCAGGCCGAGGGCTACGAATTCAGCTCGCAGACCGACACCGAGGTGATCGCACACCTGGTCGAGCGCGCCCAGCGCGCCGGCCGCAGCCTGCTGCAGGCCGTGCAGGAGGTGGTGCCGCGTCTGCACGGCGCCTACGCCATCGTGGTGGTGTCGGCGCGCGAGCCGGGCACCCTGGTCGGCGCCCGCCTGGGCTCGCCGCTGGTGGTGGGCCTGGGCGAGAACGAACAGTACTTCGGCTCCGACGTGCACGCGCTGCTGCCGCTGACCCGCCGCTTCCTCTACCTCGAGGAGGGCGACGTGGCCGAGCTCAGCCCGGCCGGCGTGCAGGTGTACACGCGCGAGGGCGCGAAGGTGGAGCGCGAGGTCAAGGAGTCGCAGTTCAACGCCGACGCCGTGCAGCGCGGCGAATACGCCCACTACATGCTCAAGGAAATCCACGAGCAGGCCCAGGCCGTGGCCGACACCCTGGAAGGCCGCATCGCCGGCGGCAAGGTGCTGACCCAGATCTTCGGCGTCGACGCCGACCGGCTGCTGGCCGACACCCAGGCCGTGCACATCATCGCCTGCGGCACCAGCTACCACGCGGGCCTCGTGGCGCGGTACTGGATCGAACAGCTGGCCGGCGTGCCCTGCACCACCGAGATCGCCAGCGAATACCGCTACCGCGACCCGGTGGTGCGCGAGGGCACGCTGTTCCTCACCATTTCCCAGTCGGGCGAGACCGCCGACACCCTGGCCGCGCTCAAGCTGGCCAAGCAGATGCCGTACCTGGCGCAGCTGGCCGTGTGCAACGTGCCCGAGTCGTCGATCGTGCGCGAATCCTCGCTGGTGCTGATGACCCGCGCCGGCCCCGAGATCGGCGTGGCCTCGACCAAGGCCTTCACCACCCAGCTGGTGGCGCTGGCGCTGTTCGCGCTGGCGCTGGCGCGGGTGAAGGGTCTCGACGACGCCCGCTACGCCGACGGCGTGCGCCAGCTCGAGCAGCTGCCCGGCCTGGTGGTCGAGACGCTCAAGCTCGACGCCGACATCAAGGCGCTGGCCGAGCGCTTCGCCGACAAGCACCACGCGCTGTTCCTGGGCCGCGGCACGCACTGGCCGGTGGCCATGGAGGGCGCGCTCAAGCTCAAGGAGATCAGCTACATCCACGCCGAGGCCTACGCCGCCGGCGAGCTCAAGCACGGCCCGCTGGCGCTGGTGGACGAGCACATGCCCGTCATCGCCGTCGCGCCCAACGACCGCCTGATCGACAAGCTCAAGTCCAACCTCGAGGAAGTGCGCGCCCGCGGCGGCCAGCTCTACGCCTTCGTCGACGAGACCGTGGCCCACGGCCTGGACGCCGCCCACGTGGTCATCCTGCCGGCCGCCGGCGAGATCGCCGCGCCGGTGGTCTCCACCCTGCCACTGCAGCTGCTCAGCTACTACGTCGCCCTGCTCAAGGGCACCGACGTGGACCAGCCGCGCAACCTGGCCAAGTCGGTCACGGTGGAATAAGCGGCGTCCGCTGCGCAGGCCTGGCCGATGACCCACGCGCCGCGTGACCACGACCCCCGTCCGGTCGAGCCGGAGAAGCCGCTGCCGGGCGACTGCTGCGACGGCGGCTGCGACCCCTGCGTGCTCACGACCTATGCCGAAGCGATGGCGCACTATCGCGAACGCCTCGCGGCCTGGCGTGCCCGGCACCCGGACGCGGACTGAGCGATCGCCGCGACGCTTTCCCCGAGGCGGGCTGCCGGGCCGACCCCCGCGGCAGGATCCGCGGACCGGGCGCCACCCGAAGTGGCAAAATGACCGCCCCGCCACCCTGAGGTCCCGACCATGCGCGTCTGCGTCTATGCCGCTTCCAGCACCCAGGTGGCGCCCGCCTACCACGCCGCCGCGCGCCAGCTCGGCGAAACCCTGGCGGCGAACGGCTGCAGCGTCGTCTACGGCGGCGGCTCGCACGGCCTGATGGGCGCGCTGGCCGACGGCGCGCTGTCGAAGGGCGGCGAGGTGATCGGCATCCTCCCGAAGTTCATGGCCGACCTGGAGTGGGGCCATCCGGGCCTGACCCGGCTCGAGCTGGTGGAGGACATGCGCGAGCGCAAGCACAAGCTGCTCACCGGCTCCGACGCCGTGGTCGCGCTGCCCGGCGGCTGCGGCACGCTCGAGGAGCTGTTCGAGGCGATCACGCTCAAGCGCCTGGGCATCTACTTCAGCCCGATCCTGCTGCTCAACCAGGACGGCTTCTACGCACCGCTGCAGGCCTTCATGCAGCAGGTGATCGACCAGAAGTTCATGAACCCGGAGCACCACGCGATGTGGTCGCTGGTGGACCGCGTCGAGGACATCCTGCCGACCATCGCCCGCACGCCGAAATGGCGCGAGGACGCGCGCGACTATGCCGTCGTCCGCTGAGGGCCAGGCGCCCCGACGCGGCGCCCGATGAAGAAACCCGGCAAGACCCCCGCGCCACCGCGCAGCCTGGGCGAGGACGACAAGGCCGGCATCCGCGCCGCGCTCGAAGCCCTGCGCCAGTCGCCCGGCTTTCGCACCCGCGGCGCGCAGAACGCCATGATCGCGATCGCCGCGCGCGCGCTGGGTACGTCCGGCGGCGGCGCGGTGATCGAGGCGCCCACCGGCGTCGGCAAGTCCCTGGCCTACCTCACGGCCGCGGTGCCGATCGCGATCGCGCACCAGCGGCCGCTGGTGATCGCCACCGCCACCGTCAGCCTGCAGGAGCAGCTGGTGCAGCGCGACATCCCGCGCTTCCTGGCCGACACCGGCCTCACCGCCACGGTGGCGATCGCCAAGGGCCGCCAGCGCTACGCCTGCCTGCGCAACCTGGCCGAGGCGGCGGGCGGCGGCGACGGGGAGTCGCTGTTCGACTTCGACCCGGCCTACGCGCGCTCGCCCAGCGCCGAGGAAGCCAAGGCGATCGAGGCGCTGTCGCAGGGCTTCGATGCCGGCACCTGGCAGGGCGACCTGGACCTGTCGCCGGTGCCGCTGCCCGACGGCCTGCGCGGCCGCATCACGACCTCGGCCGGCGCCTGCACGCGCGCCAACTGCGCCTTCGCCGAGGCCTGCCCGTATCTGCGGGCGCGCGCGGGCGTGAAGGCCGCCGACATCGTCGTCGCCAACCACGACCTGGTGCTCGCGGCCCTCGGCCTGCCCGACAGCGACGAGGGCGACAACCCGATCCTGCCGACGCCGTCGAAGGCGCTGTTCGTGTTCGACGAAGGCCACCACCTGCCGGCCAAGGCGATCGACGCCGACGCCGCGCAGCTGCACCTGCCCACCGCGATCGAAGCGCTGGAGCGCGGCCGCGGCCCGCTGTCGGCGGCCTTCGTGCGCAGCGGCAAGGACGCCATCGGCGGCCTGGCGGCGCTGGACGTGCAGGAGCTGGTGACCCAGGCCCGCGATGCCCTGCGCGATTTCAGTGACAGGCTGGCGCTGGCCTGGGTGCCTGATCCCGCGGAAGCGCAGCCCACCTGGCGCGCGCCGATGGGCCAGCTGCCGGAGGACTGGCGGGACGAGGTGCGCGAGCTCGATCGCCTGTTCACCAAGCTCAGCCGCTTCGCCGACACGCTGGTGTCGGCGCTGCCCAAGCAGGACGGCGGCCAGGCCGCGCCCGACGACAAGCTGATGCGCAACCTGGGGCGCCTGGTCGAGCGCCTGCAGGACGCCTCCGCGCTGTGGCAGCGCTGGGCCCGGCAGGACGTCGCCGGCCGCGCGCCGATGGCGCGCTGGCTCACCGTGGCCAAGGACCGCAGCCTGCTGTGCCACGCGGCCCCGGTGTCGGCTGCCGGCATCCTGCGCCAGCTGGTCTGGGGGCGCGTGGAGTCGGTGGTGGTCACCTCGGCGACGCTCGCGGCCGGCGGCGACTTCCGCCACTTCCGCGAGGAGGCCGCGATCCCGGACGACTGGGAACTGGCCAGCCTGCCCAGCCCCTTCAACCTGGCCGAAAGCGCCGTGCTGTCGGTGCCGGCGATGCAGTCGCTGCCCGACGACGCGGCCCGCCACACCGACGAAGTCGCGCGCTGGGTCGAGGACGAACTCGACTGGGATGCCGGCAACCTCGTGCTGTTCACGTCGTGGCGGCAGATGGAGCGCGTGGTCGCGCTGCTGTCGCCGGCGCGGGCGATCCGCACCCTGGTGCAGGGCTCGCGCTCGCGCACCGAACTGTTGGCCAAACATGCGGAGAGCATCCGCGCCGGCAAGGGCAGCACGCTGTTCGGACTGGCGTCCTTCGGCGAGGGCCTGGACCTGGCCGGCGACCTGGCCACGACGGTGGTGATCGCCAAGCTGCCGTTCGCGATGCCGTCCGACCCGGTCGGCGCCACCAAGGCCGAGTGGTACGAGTCGCGCGGACGCTCGGCTTTCTTCGAAGTGGCGCTGCCCGAGGCGCAGCGCACGCTGACCCAGTACATGGGCCGGCTGATCCGCACCGAGCACGACCGCGGCCGCATCGTGCTGCTGGACCGGCGGGTGGTGGTGAAACGCTACGGCCGCGTGCTGCTCGACAGCCTGCCGCCCTACCGGCGGCTGATCGCCTGAGCGGGGCGCCACAGGCGCCCGTCGGGTCTTAGTCGGCGCTGCTGCCGGACGGGTCGTCGAAGCCCAGGTCGGGCTCGGGCATCGCGCCGTCGCCGTCATCGTGGTGCACGGTGGTCACCGGGCCGGCGACCGGCACGCGCTTGTACTTGGGCAGCGGCAGCTTGGCCACTTCGTCCCCGGCGGCCAGCACCAGTTCGCTGCGGCGTTCATCCGGGATCTCCTGCCAGTGGCAGCCCAGGATTGCACCCTCGAGCGCATAGAGCAGGTTCAGGCTGGGCTTGAAGCCCGCGCGCTTGACCCGGACGAAGGCCGCCAGCGCGCCCACCGCGACCAGGTCCTCCTGCGTGCGGATGCCGGTCTGCCGGAGCCAGGCGGCCGACTTGGGTCCGATGTTGCGCAGCTTGGTGTCCGAACTCATTCCGTCTCCTTGCGGGCCGGCTCAGGCCGGCGGCAGCGAATCGAGGAAGGCGGCGGCGATCGCCTCCAGTCCGCGCTGGTCGTCTTCATCGAAGCGGTCCAGGCGCGGGCTGTCGAGGTCGAACACGCCGACCAGCCGCTCGCCCTGGAACAGCGGCACCACCAGCTCCGAGCGCGAGGCGGCGTCGCAGGGGATGTGCCCCGGGAAGGCCTCGACGTCGGCGATGCGCTGGGTCTGGCGGCTCGCTGCGGCGGTGCCGCAGACGCCGCGTCCGATCGCGATGCGCACGCAGGCCGGATGGCCCTGGAACGGACCGACCACCAGCTCGGTGCCGTCGAAGAAATAAAAGCCGACCCAGTTCAGGTCGGGCAGGGCATGGAAGACCAGCGCCGAGAGGTTGGCGGCGTTGGCGGTGCGGTCGCGTTCGCCGTGCATCAGCCCGCGCGCCTGCTCGAGGAGCTGGGCGTACTGCTCGGGTTTGCTGCCATCCAAGGTGCCGGTCTGGAACATCTGTGCTTGCCCTGCGGTTCGAGTCGCCGAGTGTAGCAGTGGCCCCGCGCCGGCCTCGACCCTCGCCGCCGCTGGTAAAATCCCGGCATGTCCCTGGATGACCTCATGTCTTCACGCGGCGTCTTCATCACCGGCACCGACACCGATGCCGGCAAGACCGTCGCCAGCGCGGCGCTGGTGCACGCCCTGCGCCGCGGCGGACGCCGCGTGGTCGGCATGAAGCCGGTGGCCAGCGGCTGCGAATCGACGCCCGACGGCTGGCGCAACGCCGACGCCCTGGCGCTGCAGGCGGCCAGCGACCCGGTGCCCGCCTACGCCCTGGTCAATCCGGTCGCCCTGCGCGATCCGACCGCGCCGCAGCTGGCCGCGCGCGCCGTCGGTGCCCACGTGACCCTGCCGCCCCTGCTGGCGGCCTACCGCGACCTGGCCGCGATGGCCGACCAGGTGGTGGTCGAAGGCGTCGGCGGCTGGCTGGCGCCGCTGGCCGACGAGCTCGACCAGTCCGCCCTGGTGAAGGCGCTGGACCTGCCGGTGATCCTGGTGGTCGGCCTGAAGCTGGGCTGCCTCAACCACGCCCGGCTGACCGCCCGCGCCATCGCCGCCGACGGCTGTCGGCTGCTGGGCTGGATCGGCAGCACGGTCGAGCCCGGCTTCCCCCCGGCCTACCTGGACCTGGTGCATGCGGCCCTGCCCGTGCCCTGCCTGGGCGTCCTGCCCCATGCCCCCGGCGCTTCGGCCGCCGAGCGGGCCGCGAGCCTGCTCGCCCGCTGAACCGCAGGTGTCTGCGCAACGCTGTATCCCCCGTCAGGGGGCCTTACTGCACTTGACGGTACAGCATCCAAGAATAGAATGACCGTTCACTTTTTTGCGACCGCCCCGGGCCTGACCTCCCCCGGGCCCGGGGCGTCGCAGCCCTGCATCCGAGGCTTCCATGTCATCCCGCACCCTTGCCCCGCTGTCCCTCGCGCTCGCCGCGGCCCTGGTCCTGTCCGCCTGCGGCGGTGAGGACGCCCCGCCGCCGATGCCGGTCCCCGAAGTGGCCGTGGTCACGCTCAAGGCCCAGCCGGTCAGCCTGACCCGCGAGCTGGCGGGCCGCACCACGCCCTTCCTGGTCGCCGAAGTCCGGCCCCAGGTCACCGGCATCGTCGAGCGCCGCCTGTTCGACGAAGGCAGCCTGGTGAAGGCCGGCGACCCGCTGTACGCGATCGACGACGCCAGCTACCGCGCCAGCCGCGACAGCGCCAGCGCCAACCTGGCCCGCGCCCAGGCCGCCGAGCTCTCGGCCCGCCTCGCCGCCCAGCGTTCGCAGGAGCTGGCCGGTTCCAAGCTGGTCAGCGCCCAGGACAACGAGCGTGCCCAGGCCGCCTGGGCCCAGGCCAAGGCCGACGTCGCCGCCGCCCGCGCCAACCTGCAGGCCACCGACGTGACCCTGGGCTATGCCCGCATCGTCGCGCCCATCAGCGGCCGCATCGGCAAGTCCTCGGTCACCGCTGGCGCCCTGGTCACCGCGAACCAGGCCCAGGCCCTGGCCACCATCCAGCAGCTCGACCCGATCTACGTCGACCTGACCCAGTCCAGCAGCGAGCTGCTGCAGCTGCGCCGCGAGATCGCGGCCGGCAAGCTCGAGCAGGCCGACGGCGTGCCGGTGAAGATCCTGCTCGAGGACGGCAGCGCCTACGGAGAGGACGGCCGCCTGGCCTTCACCGACGTCACCGTCGACCCGACCACCGGCAGCTACGCGCTGCGCGTGGTGGTGCCCAATCCCGACAACCTGCTGCTGCCCGGCATGTACGTGCGCGCGGCGGTGGACATGGGCCAGCGTCCGGACGGCGTGCTGGTGCCGCAGCAGGGCATCACCCGCGACCCGAAGGGCCAGGCCATCGCGATGGTGGTCACGCCCGAAGGCGTGGTCGAGCAGCGCACCGTGCAGGCCAACCGCACCCTCGGCGACCAGTGGCTGGTCGACGGCGGCCTGTCCGCGGGCGACCGCGTGATCGTCGAGGGCCTGCAGAAGGTGCAGCCGGGCGGCAAGGCCACCGTGGTCGAGGCGGGCGCCGCGCCCGTCGCCGGTGCCGATGCGCCGTCCACCGCTGCGCTCAACTAAGAAGGCGGGACACAGGCCATGGCAAGGTTCTTCATCGATCGCCCGATCTTCGCGTGGGTCATCGCCATCATCATCATGCTGGCCGGCCTGCTGGCCCTGACCCAGCTGCCGATCTCGCGCTACCCGACCATCGCGCCGCCCTCGGTGACGATCAACGCCAGCTATCCGGGTGCGTCCGCGCAGGCGGTGGAAAACTCGGTCACCCAGATCATCGAGCAGTCGATGACCGGCCTGGACGGCCTGGACTACATGTCGGCCACCAGTGACTCGAACGGCAGCGTCAGCGTCACGCTCACCTTCGCCACCGGCACCGACCCGGACATCGCCCAGGTGCAGGTGCAGAACAAGCTGCAGGGCGCCACCGCGCTGCTGCCGCAGATCGTGCAGCAGCAGGGCATCGGCGTCACCAAGGCCAGCTCGGGCTTCCTGCAGGTGCTGGGCTTCGTCTCCACCGACGGCAGCATGGACCGCGGCGACATCTCCGACTACGTTGCGGCGAACATCGTCGACCCGCTCAGCCGCGTCCCGGGCGTGGGCAGCGTGCAGGTGTTCGGCGGCAAGTACGCCATGCGCATCTGGCTCGACCCCGGCAAGCTCAACACCTACCAGATGGCGCCGGCCGACGTCATCGCCGCCATCCGCGCGCAGAACGCGCAGGTGGCGGTGGGCCAGCTCGGCGGCACGCCGGCCATCGACGGCCAGCAGATCAACGCCACCATCACCGCGCAGGACCGCTTGCAGACCCCGGAGCAGTTCCGCGACATCATCCTGCGCAGCGGCACCGACGGCTCGGTGCTGCGCCTGGGCGACGTGGCCCGCGTTGAGCTGGGCTCGGATAACTATTCGGTGATCAGCCGCTACAACGGCCAGCCCGCCTCGGGCGTGGCGGTGTCGCTGGCGACCAATGCCAACGCGCTGTCGACCGCCGACGGCATCGCCGAACTGATGGACCAGATGCGGCCCGGCTTCCCGCCCGGCCTCGAGGTGGTGATCCCGTTCGACACCACGCCCTTCGTGCGCGTCTCGATCAATGAAGTGGTCAAGACCCTGATCGAAGCGGTGATCCTGGTCTTCCTGGTCATCTACCTGTTCCTGCAGAACTTCCGCGCCACCCTGATCCCGACCATCGCCGTGCCGGTGGTGCTGCTGGGCACGCTGGCGATCCTGCTGGCGCTGGGTTTCTCGATCAACATGCTCACCATGTTCGCGATGGTGCTGGCGATCGGCCTGCTGGTCGACGACGCCATCGTGGTGGTGGAGAACGTCGAGCGCGTGATGAGCGAAGAGGGGCTGTCGCCGCTGGAGGCCACCCGCAAGTCCATGGACCAGATCACCGGCGCGCTGGTGGGCATCGGCATGGTGCTGGCGGCGGTGTTCATCCCGATGGCCTTCCTCACCGGCTCCACCGGCGTGATCTACCGGCAGTTCACTGCCACCATCGTCTCGGCCATGGGCCTGTCGGTGCTGGTGGCGATCGTGCTGACGCCGGCGCTGTGCGCGACCATGCTCAAGCCGCTCAAGAAGGGCGAGCACCACGGCGAGAAGGGCTTCTTCGGCTGGTTCAACAAGAAGTTCGACGCCGGCAACCTGCGCTACCAGGGCCTGGTCGGCGCCATGATCCGCCGCGGCGGGCGCTTCCTCGCGCTCTACGGCCTGCTGGCGCTGGTGATGGTGTTCATCTACTCGCGGGTGCCGTCGTCCTTCCTCCCGGACGAAGACCAGGGCGTGCTGTTCACCATCGTGCAGACGCCGGTGGGCGCGACCCAGGAGCGCACGCAGAAGGTGATGGAGACGGTGGAGCGCCATTATCTCGAGAGCGAGAAAGAGCACATCGTGTCCACCTTCTCGGTGCAGGGCTTCAGCTTCGCCGGCAGCGGCCAGAACAACGGCATGGTGTTCGTGAAGCTCAAGGACTGGGACGAGCGCACCTCCGGCGCCGCCAGCGTCGATGCCATCGTCGGCCGCGCCATGGGCGCCTTCAGCCAGATCAAGGACGCCATGGTGTTCGCGCTGGCGCCGCCGCCGGTGACCGAGCTGGGCACCACGGGGGGCTTCAACCTCTACCTCAAGGACAACGCCGGCAAGGGCCACCAGGCGCTGGTGGCCGCGCGCAACCAGATGCTGGGCGCGGCGGCGCAGAGCCCGCTGCTGGCCGGCGTGCGCCCGAACGGGCAGGAAGACACGCCGCAGTTCCGCCTCGACATCGACAACCAGAAGGCGGCCGCGCTGGGCGTGCCGATCGCCAACATCAACTCGACGCTGTCGGTGGCCTGGGGCGGCCAGTACATCGATGACTTCATCGACCGTGGCCGGGTCAAGCGCGTGTACGTGCAGGCCGACGCGCCGTTCCGCATGGTGCCCGAGGACTTCAACCTCTGGTACGTGCGCAACGCGTCGGGCGAAATGGTGCCGTTCTCGTCCTTCGCCACCACCCACTGGGAATATGGCTCGCCGCGGCTGGAGCGCTTCAACGGCGCCTCGGCGGTGAACATCACCGGCACGCCGGCGCCGGGCGTCAGCTCCGGCGACGCCATGGCCGAGATGGAGCGCATCGCCGCCGACCTGCCCGAGGGCTTCGGCATCGAGTGGAGCGGCCAGAGCTACCAGGAGCGCGTGGCCAACGCACAGACGCCGATGCTGTACGCGCTGTCGGTGCTGGTGGTGTTCCTGTGCCTGGCGGCGCTGTACGAAAGCTGGTCGATCCCGACCTCGGTGCTGCTGGTGGTGCCGCTGGGCATCCTGGGCACTGTGCTGTTCACCGCGCTGCGCGGCCTCGAGCGCGACGTGTACTTCCAGGTCGGCATGCTGACCACGGTCGGCCTGTCGTCGAAGAACGCGGTGCTGATCATCGAGTTCGCCAAGTCCAACGTCGAGAAGGGCATGGACCTGGTGGAGGCGACGCTGGCCGCCATCCGCGACCGCCTGCGGCCGATCCTGATGACCTCGATCGCCTTCGGCTTCGGCGTGCTGCCGCTGGCCCTGGCCACGGGCGCCGGCTCGGGCGCGCAGCGCGCGATCGGCACCGGCGTGGTCGGCGGCATGCTGGCCGGTACCTTCCTGGGCATCTTCTTCATCCCGCTGTTCTTCGTGGCGGTGCGCCGCTTGACTGCGCGCAAGGCGAGCGCGCCGTGAGTCCGGCGCCGTCGCCCGCCAAGGTGAGCGCGCGCGCCGAGCTGCAGCGCGTGCGCATCCTGGACGCCGCGCGCCGGTGCTTCTCCGAGCGCGGCTTCCACGGCGCCAGCATGTCGACCATCGCCGAGGTGGCCGGCATGAGCCAGGGCCTGATCTACCGCTACTTCACCAACAAGGCGGCGATCATCCGCGCCATCACCGACGAGCAGCGCGAGGAGCGCCGCGAGGCGCTGGCCGGCATCTCGACCTGTTCGGAGCTGGTGGAGAAGCTGCTCGAGAAGATCGACGCCTGGCGTGAATCCGGCCCCGGCATGACCTGCGAGGGGGGCTTCGACGCCGCGCTGTTCCTGGAGGTCTCGGCCGAGGCCACCCGCGACCCCGACATCGCCGCCGTGGTTACCGCGCAGGAGCCACAGATCTGGGTCGACTTCGAAGACCTGGTGCGGCGCAGCGCCGACGCCGCCGGCAAGCCGCTCGATCCCGCCACCGTGCGGCGCCGGACCGTGGTGATGCGCTGCCTGGTCGACGGCCTGATCCTTTGCTACGTCCGCGATCCCGCCCAGGACCGCGAGGTCCTGCGCCGCAGCCTGCAGGAAGCCGTCACCGCCCTCTGCCTGTAAAAAAGGGGTCAGAGTACATATTTGTTTGAATCATTGGCCGCCAGCGGCCGATTCAAACAAATATGTACTCTGACCCCTTTTTTAGCTGCCGGCGTAGCGGCAGCCGGAGGTGCAGGTTTCGTGCACGACCACCAGCGACAGCGCCGGCAGCGCCGGCTTGAGCTGGTCCCAGATCCAGCGCGCGAGGTTCTCGCTGGTCGGATTCTCCAGGCCCGGGATGTCGTTGAGGTAATGGTGGTCGAGGCGGTCGTAGATCGGCGCGAACACCGCCTTGATGTCGCCGAAGTCCATGATCCAGCCGGTATGCGGGTCGGGCGTGCCGCCCACGTGCAGCTCCACGGCGAAGGAATGGCCGTGCAGGCGCGCGCATTTGTGCCCCGGCGGCACGTTCGGCAGCCGGTGCGCGGCCTCGATCCGGAAGACCTTGAAGATATCCATGGGCGGCATTGTAGCCCCGGCCGGCCGGGACCCGCGTCGGGCGCGACCCCGGCCCGGGCCCGGGAAACTTGTCCCGGCCGGGACCCGGGCGTAGCTTGGGGCCTGGTCTGGCCCGGGAGTCCCCGCGATGCGAACCGTCCTTGCCTGTCTGTCGATCCTGGCCGCGCTGGCCCTTCCCGCCGCCGCCGCCGAGCCGGCGCCGCTGTCCTACGCCGGCAAGACCGTGCTGGTCACCGGCTCCACCGATGGCCTGGGGCGGGAGTTGGCCCTGGCCCTGGCCGCCGACGGCGCCCACGTGATCGTGCACGGCCGCAACGCCGAGCGCGGCCAGGCGGTGGTCGACGAGATCACCGCCGGGGGCAAGGGCTCGGCCCGCTTCGTCGCCGCCGATTTCTCGTCGCTGCAGGCCGTGCGTGATTTCGCCGAGGCCATCGCCCGCGACACGCCGCGGCTGGACCTGCTGGTGAACAACGCCGGCGTCGCCTTCAATGACGGCACGCGCCACGCCAGCGCCGATGGCCACGAGCTGCAGTTCGCGGTGAACTACCTGGCGGGCTGGGTGCTGGTGAACCGCCTGCGCCCGAACCTGGCCGCCGCCGCACCCTCGCGCATCATCAACGTGGCCTCGCTCAGCGCCGAGCCGATCGACTTCGACGACGTGATGCTGGAGGCTCCCGACGCCGCCCGGCGCGGCTACGGCCAGAGCAAGCTGGCGCAGGTTTCGATGACCGTCGAGCTGGCGCCGGCCTTCGCCGCCGACGGAATCACGATGGTGTCGCTGCATCCGGCCACGCTGATGAACACCACCATGGTCGAGGGGCTGGGCATTCCGCCGCGCACCACGGTCGAGGCTGGCCGCGACCACGTGATGGGGCTGGTCCGCGCCCCGACCCTGGTCGCCGGCGCGTTCTATGTCGAAGGCACGCCGGGTGAGCCGCTCGACCCCCAGCCCTCGGACGCCGCGGCCCGCCAGCGCCTGGTGACGCTGAGCGAGCAGCTCACCGGCGTCGCCAGGGACTGAGCCGCGCCGCGCCCGGGACCGGGCGCGTGCCGCCAGCGCGCGCGGCTCCCCCGGGGGAGCCGCCGCCCCGCCGCCCTTACTCGACCGTGATCCGGCGCACCTCGCCCAGCTCCAGCGCGCGGATGCCGGCTTCGATCTGGTCCAGGTCGCCCACGATCACCCAGGTCAGCTGGTCCGGGCGCACCACGTCGGTCGCCGCGGCGTTGAGCGCGTCGGCGTCCAGCGCGGCCAGGTCGCGCGCGTAGTTGGCGTAGTAGGCCGGGTCGCGGCCGGTGTTGACCATGTCCAGTGCGGCCGAAACCAGCGAGTCCAGCGTCTCGTAGCGGCCGGGCAGGCGGGCCACCTGGCTGCGCAGGATGCTGTCGTACTCCTCGCCCGCCAGCGGCCGCGCCCCGGCCACGCCCTCGATTTCCTTCTTCACTTCCAGGATGGCCTCCCGGGTCTTGTCGGTCTGCACCGGCGCGTTGACCACGAAGGTGCGCGGGCCGCGCGCGCCGTTCAGGCCGCCGTAGGCGCCGTAGGACCAGTGCTTCTCCAGCCGCAGGTTGCGGTTGAGCCGCGAGGTGGCCATGCCGCCGAAGTTGCGCATCACGGTTTCCAGCGCCAGGTCCTCGGACTGGCCCGAGGGCGGCGCCAGGTGCGCGGCGACGATCACCGTCTGCGGCGCGCCGGGCTTGTCGATCAGGTGCACCACGCCGCGGCCGGGCGACGTGGTGGCGGCCACCGCCTTGGCCGGCGCCGGGCCGCCGGTCCAGCCGCCGAAGCTGCGCTCGAGCTGCTGCACCAGTTCGGGCAGGGTGATGTCACCGGCCACCACCACGGTGGCGTTGGACGGCACGAACCAGCGCGCATGCCACTGCGCCAGCGCCTCGCGCGACAGGTCCGACACCGCGGCCTCGGTGCCCAGGCCACCGCCGGGGGCGGCGTAGGGATGTCCTTGCGCGTAAAGCAGCGACGGCAGCACGCGCTGCGCGGCGGCGCCGGGATTGGCCTTCTGCTGGCCGATGGCGGCGAGCTGCTGCTTGCGCTGCAGCTCCACCATGTCGGCGGGGAAGGCCGGGTTGAGCGCCACGTCGGCCATCAGGTCGAGCGAGGGGCCGAGCTGGCTGCGCAGCGCGCCGAGCCGCACGAACGACTGGTCCAGGCCATTGCCGACCAACAGCTGCGCGCCCAGCGCGTCGCGGTCGTCGGCGATGCGGAAGGCGTCGCGCTTGCGGCTGCCCTTGAGCAGCAGGTCGAGCGCGAAGTTGGCGGTGCCGCGCGCGTCCACCGGATCGGCGGCGATGCCGGCGTCCACCGCCAGCATCAGGTTCACCAGCGGCGCCGAATGGCGCTCGAGCAGCACCACTTTCAGCCCGTTGCCGAGGGTGGCGCGCTGCACCTCGGGGAAGTCGACGTCGGGCGCCGGGCCGAGCGCCGGCAGCTGGCTGCGGTCGAGGTCGCTGGCGACCGCCTTCAGGGCCGGGAACGGATCGACCTGCAGCGTGTACGAGGGGCGCGAGAGCCAGGTGCGCGCGGTGTCGCGCAGCTCGGCCGGCGTGATCGCCTGGTAGTCGCGGAAGCGCTGCAGGTAGCCTTCGGGATCGCCGAAGTAGGTCATGCTTTCGGCCAGCACGTCGGAGCGGCCGCCGAAGCCGCCCAGCCGCTCCTTGCCGCGGACGAAGCCGGCGACTTCGCCGGTGCGGGCGCGGGCGAGGGCGTCGGCGTCGGGCAATTCGGCCAGGGCCTTGGCCAGCTGCGCGTCGAGCTCGCGCTCGAGCTCGGCCGGATCGACGCCGGGCCGCACGTTGGCCACCACCAGGAACAGGCTCGCCAGCTCGCGCGCCTGCACGCCGGCCTGCACGCCGGTGGCCAGGTTGGTGTCGAACACCAGGCGGCGGCTGAGCGGCGAACTGTCGCTGCCGGCCAGCACGCTGGCGAACAGATCCATGGCGTGGGTGGCGCGGGCGCCCATCGGCGGCAGGTGCCAGGCGCGATAGATGCGCGTCTGCGGCACCTGGTCCTGCAGGCTGTCGCGGATGTCGGCGTCCAGTGCCGGCACCCACTGACGCTGGCGCGCCACCGGCTTGCCGGGCGCGATGCCGCCGAAGTAGCGCGTCACCAGGGTCTTGGCCTGGTCGAGCGTGATGTCGCCGGCCAGCGACAGCACCGCGTTGTTGGGGCCGTAGTAGTCGGCATACCAGGCGCGGATGTCGTCCATGCTGGCCCGGTCGAGGTCTTCCATGCTGCCGATCGGCGACCAGCTGTAGGGATGCGAATACGGGTACAGGGTCTCGGTGATGCGGGTCCAGGCCCGGCCGTAGGGCTGGTTCTCGCCCTGGCGCTTCTCGTTCTTCACCACGCCGCGCTCGCGCTCGAGCATCGCCTCGTCGAGGTTGCCGGCCAGGAAGCCCATGCGGTCGGCTTCGAGGTACAGCGTCCGCTCGAGGCCCGACACCGGCACGTCCTCGAAGAAGTTGGTGCGGTCGGTGCTGGTGGTGCCGTTGCGGTTGTTGGCGCCCAGGTCGTCCATGGCTTCGCGGAAGCCGTGCGGATGGTTCTCGCTGCCGTTGAAGAAGAAGTGCTCGAACAGGTGGGCGAAGCCGGTGCGGCCGCGCACTTCGTTGCGCGAGCCGACGTGGTACCAGAGGTTCACCGCCACCAGCGGCACGCTCGGGTCCTCGTGCACCAGCACCGTCAGCCCGTTGTCGAGCACGAACTTGTGGTGCGGGATCCGCAGTTCGGCCAGGTCGATCTGGCCGGACTTGCCGGCGGGCGCGCGCTCGCTGGCGAGGCCGGCCGGAGGGGCGGTCGCCAGCAGGAGCGCGGCGAGCAGGGCGATGGGGCGCATGGCGTGTCCTTTCCCGGAGTCAGCCGCCGAATCTACGGGGCGGTTGGCGGCTTGCAAAGTGGCTGGCGGCAGGGTGGGTGGGTCGCGCGGGGTGAGACAGGTTCGGCTTAGCCTGCCGTCCTTCATCGGCTAGGCTGTGCGGATGCCCGGGGATTGGAAACAACGCGCCAGCGAGGGGATCACGGTGTTCCGGGCCAGTCGGCTCGAGGCGCTGCTGGAACCGCTGGACCATCTGCTGCGCACCCAGGCGCCGGCTTCCCCGCTGGCGCCGCAAACCGTCGTGGCCGCGCACCCGGGCATGCGCCAGTGGCTGGCGGGGGCCTTGGCCCGGCACCGCGGCGTCGGCGACATCGTCGCCAACCTCGAGATCGTGCTGCCGTCGACCTTCCTGGACGGGCTGGCGCGCGAACTGTTGGGCGGCAGCGCGGTGTCGCCGCGGGCCTGGCGGCGCGAGGCGCTGCGCTGGCACCTGCACGCCCTGCTCGAACGCCCGGCCGACGCCACCCTGCGCGCTGCGCTCGAGGGCGGCGACACCGCGCTGCGCCGCTTCCAGCTGGCCGACCGGCTGGCGCGCATCTACACGCAGTACATGGCGTACCGGCCGGACTGGCTGCGCGACTGGGCCGCGGGCAAGCGCGGGTTCGACGCCGCCGGCTTCCATCCCGCGCTGTGGAAGGCGCTGCGCCAGCGCCTGGGCGCCGACCTGCACCGCGGTGAACGCCTGGTCGCCCTGGCCGAGCGCCTGCGCGACGCCCCGCCGGTGCCCGACGCCGACCAGCCGCTGCATGTCTTCGGCCTGAGCCACCTGGCGCCGGCCGAACTGGCCGTGCTGCAGGCGCTGGCCGTGCAGCGCCCGGTGGTGCTCTACGTGCCCGATCCCTGCCGCGAGTTCTGGGGCGGCCTGCGCAGCGAGCCGGCCCGGCTGCGCGCACTGGCCGACGATCCGCATTCGGAAGACAGCGAGGCGTACTTCCTCGAGCAGACGCATCCGCTGCTGGCGGCCTGGGGCCGGCTGGGGCAGCACTTCATGCTGCAGCTGCAGGACCTGGAGGCGCGGCTGGACGTGCGCCACTTCCGCGACGATGCCGGCGCCGACCAGGCGCCCGGGTCGCGGCTGGCCTGCCTGCAGGAAAGCCTGCGCCGGCTGGACCCGGCGCTGTCGGCCACCGATCCGCGTCCGGCCGCCGCGCGCCGCGCCGACGCCAGCCTGCGCGTGCACGCCTGCCACACCCGCCTGCGCGAACTGGAAGTGCTGCGCGACGCGCTGCTGCGCGCGCGCGCCGACGACCCGGGCATCGAGCCGGCCGACATCGTCGTGATGGCGCCTGACATCAGCGCCTACGTGCCGCTGCTGCCGGCGGTGTTCGGACCGGCGGGCGAGGCCGGCGGCGACTTGCCCTACCACCTGGCCGACATCCCGATGGCGCGGGCATCGACCCTGCTCACCGCGTTCCGGCGCCTGCTGGCGCTGCCGGCCTCGCGGCTGACGGCGCCGGAGGTGGTTGACTTCCTCGGCCAGCCCGACGTGGCCCGGCGCCTGGGCCTGGACGAAGACGCCCTGGACGGCCTGGCCCGCGGGCTGGCGGCCTCGCGCGCCGCCTGGGGCCTGGATCCGGGCTTCCGTGCCGCCCTGGGCGTGCCCGCCCGCGACGAGAACACCCTGGCCTGGGCCATGGACCGCCTGGTCACCAGCTTCGTGTTCGGCGACGAGGCCAGCGAACCGGTGCATCGCTTCCCGGACCAGTCGGCGGTGGCACCCGTGCCCGGCGTCGGCGGCGGCGCGGGCCTGGCCCTGGGGGCGCTCGATCATTTGCTGCAGCAGGTGGCCGGCCTGCGCGCCGATGCCGCCGCGACCCTGCCGGCCAGCGCCTGGGCGCGAAGGCTGGAGGATCGCGTCGACGCGCTGCTGCTCGAGGATCCCGCCGACCCCGCCGCGCGCGAAGCGATGGCCTCGCTGCGCGCGCTGCTGCGCAGCCTGGCCACCGAGCCGCGCGACGCCGGGCTGGATCCGCCGCTGTCGTTCCCGGTGGTGCGGCGCTGGCTCGAGGAGAAGCTCGATGCGGTGCCGGCGCGGCAGCGCTTCCTGGCCGGCGGCGTCACCGTCTGCGGCATGGTGCCGCAGCGCGCGATTCCCTTCCGCGTGGTCGCGGTGCTCGGACTGAACGAAGGCGACTACCCGCGCGGCGACGTCGACGCCGGCCTGGATCCGATCCGCCAGCCCGGCCTGCGCCGGCTGGGCGATCGCGACACCCGCAGCGACGACCGCTACCTGTTCCTGGAAACGGTGATGTCGGCCCGCGACCGGCTGCACCTGAGCTACGTCGGCCGCGACGTGCACGATGGCCGCGCCCGCAACCCGGCCTCGCCCCTGGCCGAACTGATGGCGGCGCTGCCGCCCGGCGCGGACGGTGAGGCCCCGGAATGGCGCGTGGATCATCCGCTGCAGCCTTTCGACGCGCGCTATTTCGACGCCAAGGATGTGCGCCTGTACACCTACGACGCCGGCCAGGCCGGCATGGTGAGCGGCCGGGCCGACGCGCCGCGCCTGCTGTCGGAGGCGCCCGCGCCGCGCGACGACGCCACGCTCGAGGTGTCGCTGGATGCGCTGCGCCGCTACTTCCGCGACCCGGCCCGGCAGCTGCTGGCGACGCGCCTGCGCGCGCGGCTGGACGCGCTCGACGAGGCCGCGCTGGCCGAGGACGAACCGCTGGAGGCGAAGCTGGGCCCGCTGGACCGGGCCGCGCGCGGCCTGTGCCTGGCCGCGCTGTCCGATCCCGACATCGAGCTGGACGACATGCCGCCTGAACACCTGGTGCTGGGCGGCGTGCTGCCCGCGGGTGCGCTGGGCGCGCGCGCCTGGCGTGCGGAGACCGAGGCCGCGCAGCAGCTGGTGGCGGTGGCGAAGGCGCGCGCGGACGCCGCTTCGCTGTTCCTGCCCACGCTGGCGCCGCCGGTCGAGGCGCCGGCGATCCAGCGCCAGCTGGGCCGCTTCCGGCTCAGCGGCGAACTGGCCGGTGTGCGCGAGCGCGACGGCACGCTGTGGGTGTTCGAAGCCTTCCCGCACCGCAAGGACGAGGACGCGATCGGCCTGGGCGAGCGCATCGGCCTGTTCCTGGCCTGGGCGCTGCTGCGCCTTGCGCCGGAAAACGCCCAGCGCCGCGTGCGCGTCTGCGCGCTGCTGCCCAAGCCGGCGTCGCCCTGGCAGGACCGCCTGCGCGCCGAGGACGAGGCCTTCCTCGCCGCCAACGCTGACCTGCGCGCGCTGCTGGCGACGTCGCTGTCGACGCGCGTCCAAGGGTTGCTGGAAGCCTTCGCGCGCCCGGCGCCGCACGCGCCCTGGTATTTCCCGCGCACCTCCGCCGCGGCGCTGGTCGGCCAAGACGTCGACCAGGCCTGGCAGGCCGAGCGCGACCATGCGCCGGGCTATGCGCGCCTGCTGGGCCGCGGCCTGCAGCTGGGCGCGGGCGAAGAAGACGTCGAGCGCGTGTTGGTCGATGCCGCCCGGCTCGCCGAAGCGATCGGCTACGTGCCGCCGGGGGCCGAATGAGCGCCGTGCGCGTGGCGCACTGGCGCGAGCTGCCGCTCGACGGCGGCGGCCGGGCCCTGGTCGAGGCCAGCGCCGGCACCGGCAAGACCTGGACCATCGGCGTGCTCTACCTGCGCCTGCTGCTGGAGTCCGCGCCGCGGCTGGGCGTTGAACAGATCGTGGTCACCACCTTCACCGAAGCCGCGGCGCAGGAGCTGCGCGAGCGGCTGCGGCGCCGGCTCGAGGACGCGCTGGCGCAGCTGGCCTCGGCCGCCCCGGTCGATCCGGCCGCCGAAGACGCCGGCTGGCTGGCCGCGCGCTGGCACGATGACGCCCGCCGCGCCGAAGACCGCCGCCGCCTGCGCCTGGCGCTGGCCGACTTCGACCGCGCCCCGGTCGGCACGCTGCACCGGCTGTGCCGCCGCATCCTGGCCGAGCATCCGCTCGAGGGCGGCACCGGCTTCGAGCCCGGCGAGCCGACCGCCGACCAGGCGCTGATGGACGAACTCGCCCGCGACGCCTGGCGCGTGCTGCAGCAGGGCGACGATCCGCATGCGCTCGACGATGCCGGCCTGGCGGAGGTCACGCTGTCCACCTTCGCCAGGACCCTGTCGAAGCTGATGCGGCCTGGCATCCGCTTCGAGGCCGACGGCGACGACGCCGACACGATCCGCGCCGGGGCCGACCCGGACCTGCCCGATGCGCTGGATGCGCTGGCCGACGCGCCGGGCTGGTTCCAGCCGCGCAAGCGCGCGCTGGCCAATGCGATGCACGCGCTGGCCGCCTACTTGCGCGGCGACGAGGCGGGCCTCAAGGACTCGACCCTCAAGAACCTGCGCGACTTCGACCTCGACGCCCAGGTGCTGGCCGAACGCGCCGCCGACTTCGCCGCGCATCCGGTGGTGCAGCAGGCCCGCGAGCTCTTCGCCCGGCTCGAGGCGGCCCGCGACCTGCCGCGCCTGCGCTTCTGGCGCGACCAGGTGGCGCGCGCGGCGCGCTGGCGCGACGAGCGGCTGGCCGTGCGCGGCCAGACCACCTTCGACGAAATGATCCGGCAGGCGCACGCCGCGCTGCTGGCCCGGCCCGCGCTGGCCGACGCGCTGTTCGCCGAATGGCCGGTGGCGCTGGTCGACGAGTTCCAGGACACCGACGCGCTGCAGTACGGCATCCTCGATCGCCTGTACCGCGATGCCGACGGCCGCGCGCGCGGCCGGCTGGTGATGATCGGCGACCCGAAGCAGGCGATCTACGCTTTCCGCGGCGGCGACATCCACGCCTACCGGCGCGCCAGCCTCGACGCCACCCATGGGCTGTCGCTGGCCACCAACCACCGCTCCTCGCGCGCGCTGGTGGCGGCCATGAATGCGCTCTACGCCGCGGCCGGCACCGCGCTGGGCCGCGGCGACCACGCCGACATCCACTACCAGCCGGTGCAGGCCAGCGACCGCCAGGACGCCACGCCCTTCAGTGAAGCCGGGCGCGTCGTGGCGCAGCCGCTGGTGCTGCACCATCTCGCCGTCGACCCCGGCAGCCAGGCAGCGCGCCGGCGGCTGGCGCTCGACGCCTGCGCCGACCACGTCGCGCGCTTGCTGCAGCCCGGCGCCTGCGCCCTCGGCGACACGCCGCTGCAGCCCGGCGACATCGCCGTGCTGCTGCCCACCAACCGCGACATCGTCGCGCTGCGCCGCCGGCTGCAGGACCGCGGCGTGCCCTGCGTCGGCGGGGCGCGCGACAGCGTGTTCGCCGGCGACTGGGCCTTCGAACTGCAGGTCGTGCTGCACGGCCTGCTGGCCGAGGACGACGACACCGCCCTGCGCGCGGCGCTGCTGACGCGGCTGTGGGGCGGCGACCTGGCCGCGCTGTCGGCG
>NZ_DASTNG010000062.1:0-42355 GCF_035721105.1 Arenimonas sp.
CAGGTGCGCCTGATGGACGCCGTGGACGAGAAGGAAGGCGCCGAGGTCGGCGACTTCGTCGAGGAGCAGATCGAGAACCCCGAGTTCGGCCGCATCTCCGCCCAGGCGGCGAAGCAGGTCATCGTGCAGCGCGTCCGCGAAGCCGAGCGCGCGCAGGTGGTCGACGCCTGGAAGGATCGCGTCGGCGAGCTGATCAATGGCGTGGTCAAGCGCGTCGAGCGCGGCAGCGTCTACGTGGACCTGGGCGGCAATGCCGAGGGCTTCATCCCCAAGGACAAGGCGATCCCGCGCGACGTGCTGCGCCCGGGCGACCGCGTGCGCGGCTACCTGCTGGACGTGCGCGCCGAGCAGCGCGGCCCGCAGCTGTTCATCAGCCGCACCGCGCCCGAGTTCATGATCGAGCTGTTCAAGCTCGAGGTGCCGGAAGTCGGCCAGGGCCTGGTGGAAATCAAGGCCGCCGCCCGCGACCCGGGTGACCGCGCCAAGATCGCCGTGCTGGCCCACGACCACCGCACCGATCCGATCGGCGCCTGCATCGGCATGCGCGGTTCGCGCGTGCAGGCGGTGTCGAACGAACTCAACGGCGAGCGCATCGACATCGTGCTGTGGTCGGACAACCCGGCGCAGTTCGTCATCAACGCCATGGCCCCGGCCGAGGTGCAGTCGATCATCGTCGACGAAGAGAAGCACTCGATGGACCTCGCGGTCGCCGAGGACAAGCTGGCCCAGGCCATCGGCAAGGGCGGCCAGAACGTGCGCCTCGCCAGCCGCCTGACCGGCTGGCAGCTCAACGTGATGACCCAGGACCAGGTCACCGCCAAGTCCGAGGGCGAGCAGGCCACCGCGCGCCAGCTGTTCATGGACAAGCTGGAAGTGGACGAAGAGATCGCCGGCATCCTGGTCGCCGAGGGCTTCAGCACGGTCGAGGAAATCGCCTACGTGCCGGCCGCCGAGCTGCTGGCGGTGGAAGGCTTCGACGACGACATCGTCGAGGAGCTGCGCGCCCGCGCCCGCGATGCGCTGCTCACCGAGGCCCTGGCGGTCGAGGAAGAGATCGAGGAGCACAAGCCGGCCGAGGACCTGCTGTCGCTCGACGGCATGGACGAATCGCTGGCCTACACCCTGGCGGGCCGCGGCATCGTCACCCGCGACGACCTGGCCGACCTGGCCACCGACGACCTCACCGACATCGAGGACATGGACGCCGACCGCGCCGCCAAGCTGATCATGGCCGCCCGCGCGCACTGGTTCGAATAAGCACCAAGACGCCGTTGCTCCAAGTCGTTCCCTGCTTCACCACGCGCGCCCCGGCGCGCAGTCCCAAGGAATCACCAACCAATGTCTGAAGTCACCGTTGCTTCGCTGGCCAAAGTGCTGGGTATGCCCACCGAGAAGCTGCTCGAGCAGCTCGCGGGTGCGGGCATGACCTTCAGCGGGCCGGACCAGGTGGTCAGCAGCACCGAGAAGATGAAGCTGCTCGGCTTCCTGCGCCGTACCCACGGCAAGGACGACAAGCCGGCCGAAGCCGCCGTGCCCAAGAAGATCACCCTGCAGCGACGCAAGCAGGAAGAGCTGACCGTCAGCGCCGGCAAGACCAAGTCGACCGTCACCGTGGAAGTGCGCCAGAAGCGCACCTACGTCAAGCGCGACGAAGCCGACGCGCCGGTCACCGACGAGCGCCAGGAAGCCCTGCGCAAGCTCGAGGAGTCCAAGGCCCGCAACGACGCCGAGCTGGCCGCGCTCAGCGAGGCCGACCGCCAGCGCAAGCTCGAGCGTGACGCCGAGGAAGCCCGCCTGAAGGCCGAGGAAGCCGCGCGCAATGCGCCGGCCGAGGTCGCGCCGCCCGAGCCGGTGTTCGAGGAAGAGGTCGAGGAAGCGCCGGCCAAGCCCGCGCCGCGTCCCGCCGCGCCCGGCCCGGTCGGCCAGATCATCATCCACGAGCCGCGCAAGTCGCGTCCGGTCGCGCCCAAGCCGGCGCCGGCCGCGCGCCCGGCGCCCGCCGGTCCCGGCAAGCCCGGCCCGGGCGCCGCCAAGCAGGCGCCGCCCAAGAACAAGTCCGTCCGCGGTTCGCACGCGATGGTCGACAACGAGGGTGACGAGGGCCAGGCCAACCGCTTCGCGGCCGGCCAGCTGCACCTCACCGATTCCGAGCGCGCCCGCCGCGGCGCCGCCGGCAACCGCAAGAAGACCAAGCTGCGCGGTCCGGAGCCTTCGCGCACCGGCGGCGGCGCCCACGGCTTCTCGCGCCCGACCGCGCCGATCGTCCGCGACGTCTTCATCGGCGACTCCATCACCGTGGCCGACCTGGCCGTGAAGCTGGCCATGAAGGGCGGCGAAGTGGTGCGTGCGCTGTTCAAGATGGGCGTCATGGCGACCATCAACCAGGTGATCGACCACGACACCGCCGTGCTGGTGACCGAGGAACTCGGCCACCGCGCCAGCAAGGCCAACGATGACGACGCCGAGATCGCGCTGGTCGCGCACCAGGAAGACGTGCAGGGCGAGCGCAAGACGCGTCCGCCGGTCGTCACCATCATGGGCCACGTCGACCACGGCAAGACCTCGCTGCTCGACTACATCCGCCGCACCAAGGTCGCCACCGGCGAAGCCGGCGGCATCACCCAGCACATCGGTGCGTACCACGTCGAGACCGAGCGCGGCGTCATCAGCTTCCTCGACACCCCGGGCCACTCGGCGTTCTCCGCCATGCGCGCCCGCGGCGCCAAGCTCACCGACATCGTGGTGCTGGTGGTCGCGGCCGACGACGGCGTGATGCCGCAGACGATCGAGGCGGTGAACCACGCGCGCGCCGCCAAGGTGCCGCTGCTGATCGCCGTGAACAAGATGGACAAGCCGGAAGCCAACCCGGACAACGTCAAGCAGGGCCTGGTCAAGCTCGAGGTCGTGCCGGAAGAGTGGGGCGGCGACGTGCAGTTCGTGCCGATCTCGGCCAAGACCGGCATGGGCGTGGACGCCCTGCTGGACGCGATCGCGGTGCAGGCCGAGGTGATGGAACTCACCGCCGTCTACGACGCCCGCGCCACCGGCGTGGTCATCGAATCCGCGCTCGACAAGGGCCGTGGCCCGGTCGCCACCGTGCTGGTGCAGCAGGGCACCCTGAAGAAGGGTGACTACCTGGTCTGCGGCGTGCACTACGGCCGCGTCCGCGCCCTGTTCGACGAGAACGGCAAGCAGACCGACCAGGCCGAGCCGTCGATCCCGGTGGTCGTGCTGGGCCTGTCGGGCGTGCCCGACGCCGGCGACGACTTCGTGGTCGTGGCCGACGAGCGCCTGGCCAAGGAAGTCGCGCAGCAGCGCGACGCCAAGCGCCGCGAGTCGCGCCTGGTCGCCACCGCCGGTTCGCGCATGGAAGACATCATGGCCTCGATGGGCCAGGACAAGGACCAGGCCAACCTCAACCTGCTGGTGAAGGCCGACGTGCAGGGTTCGGTCGAGGCGCTGCGCCAGTCGCTGGTCGCGCTCTCGAACGACCTGATCAAGATCAACGTCATCAGCTCCGGCGTGGGTGGCATCACCGAATCCGACGCCACGCTCGCCGCGACCTCGAAGGCCGTCATCATCGGCTTCAACGTCCGCGCCGACGCCAGCGCCCGCAAGATCATCGAGACCAATGGCCTCGACCTGCGCTACTTCTCGATCATCTATGACGTGATCGACCAGGTGAAGCAGGTGGCGTCCGGCCTGCTGGGCGTCGAGATCCGCGAAGAGATCCTGGGCATCGCCGAGGTCCGCGACGTGTTCCGCAGCTCCAAGTTCGGCGCGGTCGCGGGTTCGCTGGTCATCGAGGGCACCGTCCGCAAGTCCAAGCCGATCCGCGTGCTGCGCAACTCGGTCGTGGTCTTCGAGGGCGAGCTGGAGTCGCTGCGTCGCTTCAAGGACAACGTCGAGGAAGTCCGCAGCGGCGTCGAGTGCGGCATCGCGGTGAAGGCCTACAACGACGTGCAGCCGGGCGACCAGATCGAGTGCTTCGAGCGCATCGAGGTCCAGCGCACGCTGTAAGGCGCGCGCGAAGCCATGGCGAAGAAGAGCTTCCATCGCACCGATCGCGTCGCCGCCCAGCTGCGGCGCGACATCGGCCAGATCGTGCACCAGGCGGTGCGCGAGCACGGGCTGCCCTCGGTCAGCGTGTCCGACGTCGAGGTCACCCGCGACCTGGCCCACGCCAAGGTCTTCGTCACCGCCCTGATCGGCGAGCAGGGCCCGGCGGCGGTGAAGGGGCTCAAGGAGATCGCGCCCGAGCTGCGCTATCGCCTGGGCCAGGCCGTGCGCATGCGCCACGTGCCCGAGATCCACTTCTTCTACGACGATTCGGTCGACAAGGGCGAGCGCATCGACCAGCTGCTGCGCGACAACCCGCCCGGTCCCGCCGAGGACTGAGGCCCGCGCGTGGGTCGCCCCGTGTTCCGGCCGCTCGACGGCATCCTGCTGCTCGACAAGCCCGCCGGCCTGAGTTCGAACGGGGCGCTGCAGCACGTGCGCCGCCTGTACCGCGCCGAGAAGGGCGGCCACACCGGCGCGCTGGACCCGCTGGCCACCGGCCTGCTGCCGCTGTGCTTCGGCGAGGCCACCAAGATCGCCGGGCTGCTGCTCGGCGGCCGCAAGGCCTACGAGGCCGGCCTGCGCCTGGGCGCCACCACCGACACCGACGACGCCGATGGCCAGGTGCTGCGCGAACGCGCGGTGCCGGCGCTCGACCGCGCCACCGTCACCGCGGCGCTGGCGCCGTTCCTGGGCCGGATCATGCAGCGGCCGCCGATCTATTCGGCGCTCAAGCAGGGCGGGGAGCCGCTGTATGCGCGGGCCCGCCGCGGCGAAGTGATCGAGGTCGCCGAGCGCGCGGTCGAGATCGACGCCATCGAGCTGCTGGCGCTGGAGGGCGACCGGCTGCGGCTGGCCGTCACCTGCGGCTCCGGGACCTATATCCGCAGCCTGGCCCGCGACCTGGGCGAGGCCCTGGGCTGCGGCGCCCACATCACGGCCCTGCGCCGGACCTGGGTCGAGCCCTTCAATCCGCCGCGGATGCACACCTTCGCGTCCCTCGAAGCCGTTGCGGCCGCGGGCGGCGAGCCGGCCCTCGATGCCCTGCTGCTGCCCGTGGAGGCCGGCCTGGCGCACTGGCCGGCGGCCGTGGTCGACGCCGGCGAGGCCCGCCGCCTCGGCCAGGGGCAGGCCGTGTCCACCCTCGGATCCGCGCCGGGCGGGGCCCCGGGCCCGATCCCCGCGACCGTGAACCTGCTCGATCCCGCCGGCCGCTCCCTCGGCCTCGGCGAGTGGCGTGAAGACGGCCAACTCTGGCCCAAACGCCTGTTCCGCTGGGCTTCCGCCTCCTGACGGCGCCCGCGGCAGCGGTCCGGCCGCGCTAAAGCCTTGTCCGTAAAGGCCGCTTCCGTTAAACTTTCGCGGCTTTCACGAGCACATCCCAACCGGCGGGCCACGCGGTGCGACGTCAATCCTGGCGACGTTCCTGCAGGCTGCGCATCACAAGAGAAAAAACATGTCCATTGATTCCGCCAAGATCATCGAAGAGTTCAAGCGCGTCCCCAACGACACCGGCTCCCCGGAAGTCCAGGTTGCCCTGCTCTCGGCCCGCATCGACCACCTGACCGACCACTTCAAGGCGCACAAGCAGGACCACCACTCCCGCCGCGGCCTGCTCAAGATGGTCAACCAGCGTCGTTCGCTGCTGGGTTACCTCAAGAAGAAGGACCAGGCGCGCTACCAGACGCTGATCGAGCGCTTGGGCCTGCGCCGCTAAGACAAGTAAACCGACGCGGCGCAGTGATGCGCCGCGTTGCATTTGGGGGCACGGAATCCCGAATGCGAAACCGGCGGGCAGGGTGCCCGGCGGATTGAATCCGAAAAGAGGACAACATCATCGTGGCGAAAGTAACCAAGACCTTCCAGTACGGCCAGCACCAGGTCACCCTCGAGACGGGCGAAGTCGCCCGCCAGGCGAGTGGCTCGGTCATCGTCAAGTTCGACGACACCGTCGTGCTGGTGACGGCCGTCGGCAACAAGAACGCGAAGGAAGGCATGGACTTCTTCCCGCTGACCGTCGACTACATCGAGAAGTTCTACGCCGGTGGCCGCATCCCGGGTGGCTTCTTCAAGCGCGAAGGCCGCCAGACCGAGCGCGAGACCCTGGTGTCGCGCCTGATCGATCGCCCGATCCGTCCGCTGTTCCCCGAGCACTTCCGCAATGAAGTGCAGGTCATCGCCACCGTGATGTCGATGAACCCCGAGATCCACGGCGACATCCCGGCCCTGATCGGCGCGTCCGCCGCGCTGGCCCTGTCGGGCATCCCGTTCGCGGGCCCGATCGGCGCCGCCAAGGTCGGCTACGCCAACGGCAAGTACCTGCTCAACCCGTCCACCACCGAACTCAAGACCTCCGACCTCGAGCTGGTCGTCGCCGGTACCGCCAACGCGGTGCTGATGGTCGAGTCCGAGGCCAAGGAGCTGAGCGAAGACGTGATGCTGGGCGCCGTGATGTTCGGCCACCAGCAGCTGCAGGCCGTCATCAAGGCCATCAACGAGCTGGTCGCCGAAGTCGGCGTCAAGCATTGGGACTGGAAGGCGCCGGAAAAGGCCCAGGCCCCGATCGACGCGCTCAAGGCCGCCATCGGCAACCAGCTCGAGGCCGCCTTCCAGGTGCGCGACAAGCTCGAGCGCAAGGAAGCCATCTCGGCGGTCAAGAAGTCGGTGCTCGAGTCGCTCAAGCCGCAGGCCGAGGCCAATGGCTGGAACCTGGCCGACCTGTCGAAGGAATTCGGCGAGTTCGAGTACAGCACCATGCGTGACTCCGTGCTCAAGACCAAGGTCCGCATCGACGGCCGCGCGCTCGACACCGTGCGCCCGATCTCGGTGAAGACCGGCGTGCTGCCGCGCACCCACGGCTCCTCGCTGTTCACCCGCGGCGAGACCCAGGCCATCGTGGTCGCCACCCTCGGCACCGCGCGCGACGGCCAGATCATCGACGCCGTCGAAGGCGAGTCGAAGGACCACTTCCTTTTCCACTACAACTTCCCGCCGTACTCGGTCGGTGAAGCCGGCCGCATGATGGGCCCGAAGCGTCGCGAGATCGGCCACGGCCGCCTCGCCCGCCGCGGCGTCCAGGCCGTGATGCCGTCGATGGAGTCGTTCCCGTACACCATCCGCGTCGTCTCGGAGATCACCGAGTCGAACGGCTCGTCGTCGATGGCCTCGGTCTGCGGTTCCTCGCTGGCCCTGATGGACGCGGGCGTGCCGATCAAGGCGCCGGTGGCCGGCATCGCCATGGGCCTGGTGAAGGAAGGCAGCGACTACGTCGTGCTGTCCGACATCCTGGGTGACGAAGACCACCTGGGCGACATGGACTTCAAGGTGGCCGGCACCGAGGGCGGCATCTCCGCCCTGCAGATGGACATCAAGATCGACGGCATCACCGAGGAGATCATGAAGGTCGCCCTGGCCCAGGCCAAGGCCGGTCGCCTGCACATCCTCGGCGAGATGGCCAAGGCCATCAGCTCGCCGCGCTCGGAGCTGTCCGAGTTCGCGCCGCGCCTGCTGACCATCAAGATCCACCCGGACAAGATCCGCGAAGTGATCGGCAAGGGTGGCGCGACCATCCAGGGCATCACCAAGGAAACCGGTACCCAGATCGACATCCAGGACGACGGCACCATCGTCATCGCCTCGGTCAACGCCGCCGCCGCCCAGGCCGCGAAGGCGCGCATCGAGCAGATCACGTCCGACGTCGAGCCGGGCCGCATCTACGAGGGCAAGGTCGCCAAGATCATGGACTTCGGCGCCTTCGTGACCATCGCCCCGGGCAAGGACGGCCTGGTGCACGTGTCGCAGATCTCCAACGAGCGCGTCGAGAAGGTCTCCGACAAGCTCAAGGAAGGCGACCTGGTCAAGGTCAAGGTGCTGGAGGTGGACAAGCAGGGCCGCATCCGCCTGTCCATCAAGGCCGTGGAAGAGGGCGAGGGCGTCTAAGCCCCTCGCACCCGGCACCACACGAAAAAGCGGGCTTCGGCCCGCTTTTTCTTTGCCCCGCCTCAGCCCCGCCCTGTAGGAGCGCCTTCAGGCGCGAATCTTTTCGGCGAAGGGCTTCGCGCCTGAAGGCGCTCCTACAAATGAGCGGGCGCTGGTAGAGTCGCGGCATGAAGCGCCATTTCTCCATGATCCGCGGCTTCCACCTGGCCGACTGGCTGACGCTGGGCAACGCCTTCTGCGGCACCGGCGCCGTCTTCGCGGCCATGCGCTTCCTGCAGGACGGACGCACGGCGGATTTGCTCTGGGGCATGGCCCTGATCCCGCTGGCCTTCATCTTCGATGCGCTGGACGGCTGGGTGGCGCGACACCGGCACACGGCCTCGACGCTGGGACGCGAGCTCGATTCGCTGTCCGACGTGATCTCCTTCGGCGTCGCGCCCGCGGCGCTCGCCTATGCCTGCGGCATGCAGGGCGGCTGGGACTGGGCGGTGCTGTCCTACTTCGTCTGCTGCGGCGTGAGCCGCCTGGCGCGCTACAACGTCACCGCCGAGTCGCTCACCGGCGACGCGGGCAAGGTGAGCTATTTCGAAGGCACCCCGATCCCGACCAGCCTGGCGCTGGTGGTCGTGCTGGCCGTGGCCACCTGGCAGGGCCGCATCGGCGAGGCGATCTGGTTCGGCAGCGTGGACCTGGGCTGGGAGCTGCACCCGCTGGTGCTGCTGTACGCCGTGTCGGGCTCGCTGATGATCAGCAAGACCATCCGCATCCCCAAGCCCTGAGCCGGCCCCTGCCGTGAACCTCCCCACGCTGGCGGCGATCGATGACCACCTGACGGGCCAGCGCCCGCATCCCTGGCTCGAACGCCTGCCGCGCTTCCTGCGCGAGTTCCTGTACTTCGGCATCAAGGAAGCGCGCGCCTGCCTGTTCGTGGTGCTGTTCTTCGCGGCGGTGTTCACGGTGCCGCGCGAGGGTTGGCTGGGGCTGCCGCGGTACGACGTGCTGCTGGTGGCGGCGCTCGCGATCCAGGCCTTCATGCTGCTGGCCAGGCTCGAGACCTGGGACGAGCTCAAGGCGATCTGCCTGTTCCATGCCGTGGGCTTCGGGCTGGAGGTGTTCAAGACCTCCCCGGCGATCGGCTCCTGGAGCTACCCGGACGCGGGCTACACCAAGGTGCTGGGCGTGCCGCTGTTCGCCGGCTTCATGTACGCGGCGGTGGGCAGCTACATCATCCAGGCCTGGCGCCTGTTCGACCTTCGGGTCCAGCACCATCCGCCGCACTGGATGGCGGCGCTGGTGGCCGTACTGATCTATGCCAACTTCTTCACCCACCATTTCATCGGTGACTATCGCTGGTACCTGGCGGCCGCGGCGCTCGGTCTCTACGCGCGCGCCACCGTGGTGTTCCGGCCGCTCGACCGCGACCGCCGGATGCCGCTGCTGCTGGCCTTCGTGCTGATCGGCTTCTTCATCTGGATCGCCGAGAACATCTCCACCTTCTTCCGCGTCTGGAGCTACCCCGACCAGCTCGGCGCCTGGGCCGCGGTGCACGTGGGCAAGTGGAGCTCCTGGGCGCTGCTGGTGGTGATGACCTTCACCATCGTCGCCAACCTCAAGCACATCAAGGCGCGCATCCACGTGCCCGACTGAGCCCGGCCCGCGCCGCGCTGGTAAAGTGCCCGGCCAAGGGAGCCCCGCATGGACTATCTGCTCGTCACGCTCGACCTGGTCGGCACCTTCGTGTTCGCCCTCAGCGGCGCACTCGTGGGGGTGCGGCACCGGCTCGACCTGTTCGGCGTGCTGGTGCTGTCCTTCGTGGCGGCGAACGGCGGCGGCGTGATGCGCGACACCATGATCGGGGCGACGCCGCCGGCGGCGCTGCAGGACTGGCGCTACGTGGCGATCTCGATCGCGGCCGGACTGGTCACCTTCTGGCGCGCCGGCGCCATCGAGCGCTGGCGCAATCCGGTGCAGTCGATCGATGCGCTGGGCCTGGGCGTGTTCGCCGTGGCCGGCGCGCTCAAGGCGCAGGCTTTCGGGCTGGGCCCGGTCGGCGCGATGCTGCTGGGCATGCTCACCGGCATCGGCGGCGGCATGATCCGCGACGTGCTGGTGGCGCAGGTGCCCACCGTGCTCAAGGCCGAACTCTATGCGATCGCGGCGCTGGTCGGCGCGGGCGTGGTGGTGCTCGGCACGGCGCTGTCGCTGCCGCTGCCCGGGGTGGTCGTGGCGGGCGTGGCGGCCTGCACCGGGCTGCGCCTGTTCGCTATCCGCCGCGGCTGGAAATTGCCGGTGGCGCGACCGCCGGCGTGAGCCTGGCCGTGGCGGCGCTCATGCGGGCGGCGTTTCCGCCGTAGCGGCCGCGCCCGACCTGCAGGCCGGGGCCGGACAGCGTCCCGAAGGCCCCGGGCCTCAGGCCCAGCCGGTGGCGTAGAACACGCCGATGATCACGAACACCGCCATCGTCTTGATGATCGTGATGGCGAAGATGTCCTTGTAGGCCTGGCGATGGGTCAGGCCGGTCACGGCCAGCAGGGTGATCACGGCGCCGTTGTGGGGCAGGGTGTCCATGCCGCCGCTGGCCATCGAGGCGACGCGGTGCAGCACCTCCATCGGGATGCCGGCGGCGTTGGCGTTGGCGATGAAGGTGTCGGCCATCGCCGCCAGTGCGATCGACATGCCGCCCGAGGCCGAACCGGTGATGCCGGCCAGCGCCGTGACGGTGATGGCTTCGTTGACCAGCGGGTTGGGGATCGAACCCAGCGCATTGGCGACCACCAGGAAGCCGGGCAGGGCGGCGATGACGGCGCCGAAGCCATATTCGGAGGCGGTGTTCATCGAGGCCAGCAGGGCGCCGCCGATGGCGGGCTGGGTGGTTTCGGCGAAGTGCGCGGTCACTGGCTTCCAGGCCAGCACCAGCACCGCGGCGATGCCGGTCAGCAGGGCGCCTTCCACCGCCCAGATGGCGGCGATGCGGCTGACTTCCTGCACCACCGGCGCGGCGTTGCCGATCACCGAGGGCGCGAATTCGTGGCTCTCGCCGTAGAGGCGCGGGATCAGCACCGTGTAGAGCTTGTTGGTGGCGCCCACCAGCACCAGCGGCAGCAGGGCGATCCAGGGGTTGGCCAGCCGGTCGCCGGCGAAGGGCGTGGGCTCGTTCCTGAGGTCGGTGCCATAGCCTTCGCCGGCGCGGGCGGCGGCGCGGCGGCGCGACTCCAGGTAGGTCATGCCCAGCGCCAGGATGAAGACGCCACCGATCGTGCCCAGCACCGGCGCGGCCCAGGTGTCGGTGCCGAAGAAGCCGGTCGGGATGATGTTCTGGATCTGCGGCGTGCCGGGCAGGGCGTCCATGGTGAAGGTGAACGCGCCCAGCGCGATGGTGCCGGGGATCAGGCGCTTGGGGATGTCGGCCTGGCGGAAGAGTTCGGCCGCGAACGGATAGACCGCGAACACCACCACGAACAGCGACACGCCGCCGTAGGTGAGGACGGCGCACACCGCCACGATCGACAGCATGGCCCGGTCGGGCCCGAACAGGCGGATGGTCGCCGCCACGATCGACTTCGAGAAGCCCGACACCTCGATGAGCTTGCCGAAGATCGCGCCGAGCAGGAACACCGGGAAGTAGAGCTTCAGGAAGCCCACCATCTTGTCCATGAACAGCCCGGTGAACATCGGCGCCACCAGGCTGGGGTCGGTCAGCAGCACCGCGCCCAGGGCCGCCACCGGCGCGAACAGGATGACGCTGTAGCCGCGGTAGGCGACCAGCATCAGGAAGCACAGCGCGGCCAACACGATCAGGAAGGACATGCCTTCGGTCCCCGGGGTTCCAAGCAAGGCCCCGAGTGTCCCCAGCCGCCGCGGCGCCGGCCACTTGTACCAAGGTACAGGTGCCGCCGGCGCGGCCCCCGCATAGTCTTCACGCCATGCGGCCATCCCGGCCAGCCAACCGCGTTGCAAGGGGAAACGAATGAAGCGCACCCACCTGAGCCTGGCCATCGGCCTCACCCTGTCCCTGGCCGCGATGCAGGCCGTGGCCCAGACCGCGCCCGCGGCGGCCGACGAGGCGCGCTCCGACGTCACCACCCTGGACGCGGTGGAAGTGACCGCGCGCCGCCGCACCGAGTCGCTGCAGGACGTCCCGGTCGCGGTCAGCGCCTTCAGCGAGACCGCCCTCAAGGACCTGCAGGCGTCCAACATCGACGGCCTGCAGGGCGCCGTGCCCAACCTCAACATCGTGCCGGGCCGCGGCTCGTCGAACTCGGTGAACGTCTTCATCCGCGGCGTCGGCCAGCCCGATGCGCTGCAGACCTTCGACCCGGGCGTCGGCATGTACGTCGACGACGTCTACTACTCGCGCATCAACGGCGCGCTGTTCTCGCTGTTCGACGTCGGCCAGGTCGAAGTGCTGCGCGGCCCGCAGGGCACGCTCTACGGCCGCAACTCCACCGGCGGCGCGATCAAGCTGACCACCAAGGACCCGTTCGACGGCGACCGCGGCGCGGTCGAGCTGACCGCCGGCAACTTCGGCCGCGCCGAGGGCCGCGCCTACGCCAGCTTCCAGCTCAGCGAGACGATGGCGGCCAGCATCGCTGGCGCCTGGATCAATTCCGATGGCTACGTCACCGACCCGACCACCGGCAAGGACTACAACGGCGAGGACACCCGCGCCATCCGCGCCAAGCTGGCCTTCCGCCCCAGCGACGCCTTCAACGCCACCCTCGCGCTCGACTACACCCGCCAGGACAACGCCCTGACCCTGGGCGAGCCGACCGCGCCGCTGACCCAGACCGACTTCTCGCTGGGCACCGTGGTGCTGCGTCCCTACGTGCCGGGCGAGTACAACTTCCAGACCCGCACCTCGTTCGACCCCGACCAGGGCCAGGAGCTGACCCACGCCGGCGTGTCGCTGGCGATGAACTGGAACCTCAACGATCGTTTCCTGTTCAAGTCGATCACGGCCTACCGCGAGCTCGAGACCGAGTCCTACATCGACATCGACGCCTCCGAGTTCGAGCTCGGCGACGTGCTGGTCGCGATCGACCAGGACCAGTTCAGCCAGGAGTTCCAGCTCCAGTACGACAACGGCGGCAACTTCAAGGCCGTGATGGGCCTGTTCTACCTCGACGAGAACGTGCCGTCGCACCAGGAAGCCTATGCCGATGACTTCCTGGCCTTCGGCGGCGTGCCGCTGACCTTCCTGCGCACCATCGACGACGACCTGTCCAACACCAGCTACGCCGGCTTCGTGCACGCCAGCTGGGAGTTCGCGCCGACCTGGACGCTGTCCACCGGCCTGCGCTACAGCAAGGACAAGAAGAACTACTTCCGCACCACCTCGACCTTCTCGAACCTGGCCCTGCTGGCTGCCGATCCGCAGAACGAGTTCACCATCGAGGACAGCTGGAGCGCCTGGACCCCGTCCTTCAGCCTGCAGAAGCAGGTCAGCGAGAACGCGATGGCCTACGTCTCCGGCAACCGCGGCTACAAGGCCGGCGGCTTCAACGGCCGCGCCAACACCGCGCCCGAGATCAGCTCGTTCGATCCCGAGTTCGTCACCACCTGGGAAGTGGGCATGAAGCTGCAGTCCGAGGACCGCCGCATGCGCGGCAACTTCGCGCTGTTCAGCAGTGACTACACCGATTTCCAGGCCCGCGTGTCCGAGATCCAGAACCCGGGTGCGCCGATCCCGACCTTCGCCTTCCCGGTGCTCAACGCCGCCGAGCTCAGCATCCGCGGCGCCGAGTTCGAGGGCAGCGCGCTGCTGGGCGAGGCCACCGTCGTCAGCGCCCAGGTGGGCTTCCAGGACGCCCGCTACGACAAGTTCGTCGATCCGCGCACCGCCACCAACCCGGCGCTGTTCGCCAACATCCACGACCACGTGCCCTTCAGCCCGAAGGTCACCGCGCGCCTGGCCGTGCAGCACACCTTCGACCTGGCCGGCGGCAGCCGCCTGGCCGTGGGCGCCGATGCCTCCTACCGCGACGAGACCTGGCTGTCGGTCGACAACCGCGTGAACCTGCGCCAGGGCGAGTACACGCTGTACGGCCTGTTCGGCGCCTGGACCTCAGCCGAGGGCCAGTGGGAAGTGCGCGCCGGCGTGCGCAACCTGTCCGACGAGGTCTACAAGACCGAAGGCCAGGAATTCTCCAGCGTCGGCAACATCCAGACCGCCTACTACGGCATGCCGCGCAACTACTACGCGTCGCTGCGCTACAACTTCTGATGCCAAGCTTTCCCCGGGAAATGTCCCAACGGGCCGCGCAAGCGGCCCGTCTTTTTACTCCCGCCGCGCGGCTCGCCGGCGTCGCGTCGACGCTGGTGCTGGCGGCCTGCGCCGCACCGTCGGCGCCGCCGCTGCCCTCGCTCGCGCTCGATCCGGACCGCATCGCCGTGGCCGGCGTGTCGTCCGGCGCCTACCAGGCCACGCAGGTGCACCTGGCGTTCTCGGACCGGCTCCGCGGCGCGGTGCTGGTCGCCGGCGGGCCCTACGGCTGCGCGGGCGGGCAGCTGGATACCGCGCTGGGGCCGTGCATGAAGGCCGAGCCCTTCACCCCGGACCCGGCGCGGCTGGCCGGCAAGGTGCGCGAGCGCGCCGAAGCGGGCGACCTGGCGCCCTTGGCCGGCCTGGCGGGGGACCGCGTGCTGGCGCTGCACGGCCGCGACGACGGCACGGTCGCCGAGGGCGTCAGCCGCGCCTCGCTGGGCGTGTACGAACAGCTGGTGCCGCAGGTGCCCGACCTCGCGCTGCGCTGGGACGGCGCCCGCGAGTTCGGCCACGTGATGCCGACCGCCGCCAGCGGCGTCGACTGCCGCGCCGGCGGGGCGCCGCACCTGGGCGCCTGCGGCTTCGACGCCGCGGGCGAAGCCCTGGCCTGGCTGTACGGGCCGTCCGCGGCGCCCGGCGTCGCCACCGGCGAGCTGCGCGTCTTCGACCAGACGCCGTACGTGCCGGCGGCGGGCGATCCGCTGCTGGCCGACCGCGGCTGGCTGTACGTGCCGGCCGCCTGCGCCGCGGGCGAGACCTGCGGGGCGGTGGTGGTCTTCCACGGCTGCGAACAGGACATCGGGCGGCTGGGCGATCGCTTCGCGCGCGAGTCCGGCTTCAACCGCTGGGCGGACGTGATGCGGCTGGTGGTGCTGTATCCTCAGGCGCGATCAAGCTATCTGCCGCTGAATCCGAAGGCATGCTGGGACTGGTGGGGTTACACGGGGCCGGACTACGACACCCGGCGCGGCCTGCAGCTGCGCTGGCTGGCGTCGGCCATGGCCGCGCTCGGCGCGCCGCTGGAGTGAGCCGGACGCCCGCGCCGTGCTGACCGATGCCCTCGTCATCGGCGCCGGCCTGGTCTGGCTGGGCCTGCTGTTCGGCACCGCGCTGTGGGCCGAACGCCGGCCGGGCCTGCTGTCGAAGCAGTGGCCGATGGTCTACAGCCTGTCGCTGGCGGTGTACTGCACGTCCTGGACCTTCTTCGGCACGGTGACCCAGGCCCAGCGTTCGGGCTGGCCGATCCCGCCGACCTTCCTCGGCACCATCCTGCTGTACGTGCTCGGCTTCGGCTTCCTGCTCAAGCTGCTGCGGCTGGCGCGCGAGCACAATTCGACCTCGCTGGCCGACCTGGTGGCGACGCGGCTGGGCAAGAACTCCTGGCTGGCCGCCGTGGTCACCTTCGTGGCCATGCTGGGCATCGTTCCGTACATCGCCCTGCAGCTCAAGGCGGTGGCGATGAGCTACGGGCTGCTCACGCGCGCCTCGGACCTGTCGCCGCCCCCCTGGCAGGACAGCGCGCTCTACGTGGCGCTGGCGATGGCGCTGTTCGCGATGCTGTTCGGCACGCGGCGCGCCTCGGCCGCCGAGCACAACCGCGGGCTGGTGCTGGCGATGGCGCTCGAGTCGCTGCTCAAGCTGGGCGCGATGTTGGCGCTCGGGGCCTTCGTCTGGTTCGGGCTGGAACTGCCCGACGTGCCGCCGGTCCCGCCGCCGGCCGACGGCGCCAGCGGTTTCCCGGCGCTGGTGCTGCTGGGCGCGCTGGCGATGTTCACGCTGCCGCACCAGTTCCACGTCGGCGTGGTCGAATGCCGCGACGAAGGCCAGCTGCGCACGGCGCGCTGGCTGTTCCCGCTGTACATGCTGGTGATCGCGCTGCCGATCCTGCCGCTGGCGCGCGCCGGCGACGCGCTGCTGGCGCCGATCGGCGTGCCCTCCGACCTGTACGTGCTGGCGCTGCCGCTGGCGCAGGGCCAGGAAGCGCTGGCGCTGCTGGCCTTCCTGGGCGGCCTGAGCGCGGCCACCGGCATGGTGATCCTGTCGACGCTGGCGCTGAGCGTGATGATTTCCAACCACTGGCTGGCGCCGCTGCTGGTGCGCGGCGCCTGGGGGCTGGGCGGCGGCAAGGGCGCCGACCTGCGCGGCGCGGTGCTGATGCAGCGGCGCGTGGGCATCCTGGTGGTGGTGCTGCTGGCCTGGGGCTACAGCCGCGCGATCGCCGGCAGCGATGCGCTGGCCGACATCGGCGCGCTGTCGTTCTCCGGGCTGGCGACGCTGGCGCCGGCGGTGGGCTTCGCCGTGTGGCGGCCGCAGACGCCGCCGCGCGCGGTGCTGGCGGGCCTGCTGGCGGCGGTGGCGGTGTGGATCTGGGTGCTGCTGGTGCCGGCGCTGGCCGACGCCGCGGCGGCGCGCGCGACCTGGCTGGTGGACGGGCCCTTCGGGCTGGCGTGGCTGTCGCCGGACGGGATGTTCGGCCTGGGCGAATGGAGCCGCATCGCGCGCGCGACCGTGCTGAGCCTGGTGGCCGGTGCGCTGGTGACCTGGGCGCTGGCGTCGCGGCTGGACGTCCTGCCCGACCGCGGGCAGGGCGCGACGCTCACGCGCGACGGCCTGCGCGCGGTGGCCGTGCGCTTCCTGCCGCTGCCGCGGGTGGAGGCGGCGCTGGCCGGCGCCACCGGCGACGGCGCCGTGGCGGCCGGGGTGCAGCAGCGGGTCGAGCGCGAGCTGGCCGCGGTGCTGGGCGCGGCCTCGGCGCGGCTGCTGCTCGACGCCGCGCGCCGCGAACAGGGCCGCGACCTCGACACCGTGGCCACCATCGTCGGCGAGGCGTCGCAGGCGCTGCGGTTCAACCAGCGGGTGCTGGAGGCGGCGCTGGAGAACATGAGCCAGGGCATCAGCGTGGTCGATGCCGAGCTGCGGCTGGTGGCGTGGAACCGGCCCTATGCCGAGCTGTTCGACTACCCGCCCGAGCTGCTGCAGGTCGGCGTGCCGGTGGCGGAACTGGTGGCGCACAACGTCGCCCGCGGCCGGGTACAGTCGCGGGCCGCGGCCGACCCGGTGCAGCGCCGGCTGCAGCACATGCGCGCGGGCACGCCCTACGTCACCGAACGCCGCTTCGGCGACACCGTGGTCGAGATCCGCGGCACGCCGATGCCGGGCGGCGGCTTCGTGGCCACCTTCACCGACGTCACCGCCTTCCGGCGCAGCGAGGCCGAGCTCAAGTTGGTGGCCGAGACGCTGGAGCAGCGCGTGGCCGAGCGCACCGCCGAACTCGCCGGCGCCAAGGCCGAGGCCGAGCGCGCCAACCGCGCCAAGACGCGCTTCCTGGCCGCGGTCAGCCACGACCTGGCGCAACCGCTGAACGCGGCGCATCTGTTCGTGCATGCCTTGTCGCCGCAGCTCGACGAGCCGCGGCACCAGGCGGCGCTGGCCAATATCGACGGCGCGCTGGGCTCGGCCGAGTCGCTGTTGGCGGGGCTGCTCGACATCTCGCGGCTCGACGCCGGCGGCATGGCGCCCAAGCCGCAGGTGTTCCGCATCGATGAACTGGTGCTGCCGCTGGCCGCGGAATTCCGGGTGCTGGCCGCGGAGAAGGCGCTGCCGCTGGACACCGTGGCCTGCGGCGCCTGGGTCCGCACCGATCCGCAGCTGCTGCGGCGGGTGCTGCAGAACTTCCTGGGCAACGCCGTGCGCTACACCGCGCGCGGGCGCATCCTGATCGGCTGCCGCCGGCGCGGCGACCGCCTCGCCATCGAAGTCTGGGACACCGGGCCGGGCATCGCCGAGGCCGACCAGTCGGTGATCTTCGAAGAGTTCCGGCGGCTCGACCGCGGCGGCCAGGGCCTGGGCCTGGGGCTGGCGATCGCAGAGCGCGTGGCGCGCCTGCTGGGCCTGCCGCTGAAGCTGCGCTCCTGGCCGGGACGGGGCACGGTGTTTTCGATCGAGGTGCCGCGCGCCGCGCCGGCGCCGGTCGCGGCCGCCGCGCCGGCGCCCCCGCCGCCCGAGCCCCCGCGCAGCCGCGTGCTGGTGGTGGACAACGACGCCGACGTGCTGCGCGGCATGCAGGCGCTGCTCGAAGGCTGGCAGTGCGAAGTGCTGGCCGCGCGCGACGGCGAGGAAGCCCTGCGCCTGGTCGCGGCCGATCCGCCCGACCTGGTGCTGCTGGACTTCCACCTCGACGACCACCAGACCGGCCTGATGCTGCGCGAACGCCTGGCCGCGGTGATGCCGCCCCGTCCCTGCGTGGTCATCACCGCCGACCATGCCGCCGACGTCCGCGACGCGGTGGCCGCGGCGGGCTGCGTGCTCCTGCACAAACCGCTCAAGCCCCTGGCCCTGAAGTCCGTGATGGCGCGCCTGCTGGCGCGCTGACCGGGCCGGGAGGCCCGCCTGCGAAGTCAGGGCAGGGTGCCGAGGTTGCCGGGCTGCAGCGGGGCCAGCGCGCCGTCGGTGAACGTGCGCGGCGTGGTGGCGATGTCGGCGTCGCCGGGCAGCGGGGTGCCGTCGGCGACGTGCGCCCAGGCCGCATCCAGTGCGCGGTAGCCGTAGGGCAGCATCGGCAGGTAGCGCATGCCCAGCACGGGCAGGCCCAGGAAGGCGTCGAAGTGCTGCGCGTTGCGCACGCGCCAGTAGCTCACCGGCCGGCCCTGGGCGCGGGTCCAGCGCGCATACGCGCCGCCGCTGAAGGCTTCCGGCACCAGGCCGTCGTCGGCGCCATGCACCACGATCACCGGCAGGCCCGGCGCCGGCACCTGTGCGCGCGTGGCTTCGATGCCGGCGCGGACCGGGCCGTCGGCGTCGTCCCAGTGCTTGCGCAGGCAAAGGTTGCCCGCCAGCGTCGGGTCCGTGCCCGCGGCCTGGGGATCGCGCAGGGCGATGCCCTGGCCCGGCGGAATGCCGCTGCCGTCGCTCCACCAGGCCGCGCGCTCGGCCGCGGTCGGTGCGCGCGGCTGGCCGTCGGCATCGACTGCGCCAAAGGAGAAGCCACAGGGCATGTCGTCCGGACCGGTGCGCGCGTAGGCCGAGGCGTAGGTCACGTCCACCGCGCGCCACAGGTCGAAGTTGCTGCTGATCACGCCCGCGGCGATGGCCTCGTCGGTCCAGCCGCCCGCCAGCAGGTGACGGCGCGCGGCTTCCGCCTGCGCCGCCGGCGCGTCGTCGGCCAGGATGCCGGCGGCGTGCAGCGAAGCGCAGCGCGCCACGCCCGCGGGCGCCGCGGCGCCGCCCGGGCGCGCGAGCAGCACGCCGTCGAAGGCGCTGGCGTTGAGCGCGCACGGCATCCAGATCGCCGCGTCGCTGGCGTAGTCGTACAGCGCGCGGCCGCCGTCGCCCGGCAGGATGTTGGGCGACACCGCCACCACCGCATCGAAGCGCCCGCCCGGCAGTTCGCCGGCGCGCAGCACGGCGCCGCCGCCGTTGGACACGCCCACCGCGATCACGCGCGTGTTGTCGAAGGTCCACGGGCCGGCCTCGGGATGCGCCAGCGCCAGCACCTGCAGCGACACCTCGGCGGCCTGCGCCACGTGCCGGCCCCAGTCGGCTTCGGGGTTGTCGCCCGAATGCGCATGCTTGACCGCGATCGGCGCGGCGGCGACATCCGTCGACGCCGCTTTCGGCACCCGGAACTCCTCGGTTTCGTCGCCGGTCGCCAGCTGGCCATCGAGCGCGAAGCCGCGGCCGTCGGTGGTGTCGACGTAGCCGGTGCCCGCACCCTTGTCGGTGTAGGCGACCGCGCAGCCGCGCGGCAGGCCCCAGGCCCCGGCCAGCGCGATCGCGCCGTAGATGCCGCGCGAGCCGGACGAAGCCGTGACCACGACGCAGCGTGCCTGCGGGTCGAAGCCGTCGGGCACCTGCACCATCACCCGGTGCGGCTGCCGGCGACCCGGCAGCCGCACCAGCGCGTGGTACTCGCGCCCCGGTACCGGCGCCAGCGACCCGTAGACGCTGCCGTAGCCACCGCCCGGCGAGAGGTCGGCGATGCCGCGCCAGTTGGCCCACACCGCGCGCCGGCGAAGCTCCGCCGCCGTGGGCTGGTCCGGGTTGGCGAAGGCCGGCGGCGTCGGGCTGCGCAGGCCGGCCTCGCCGAGGCCCGCGGTAAGCAGGTCGTCGTCGCCGCGATGGGTGGCCAGCGACAGCCCGGCCTCGAGCTCGACCGAGGGCGTGCGGACCTCCGGTCCGCGGCAGCCCGCCAGCGAAAGCGCCAGCAGCGACAGCGCCAGGACCGGCGTGCGGTAACGACGATCCCGGGCCGGCGCGGTGCGCACGGGCAGGGGGCGGGGCGGCGGGCTTTTCTTGTCCATGGCACGACCTTAGCAATGGCCCGCGCGGCCGGCATCGTACCTTGGTACGACGCGCCGGCGGCGACCGCCTGCTAGGGTGGGGAATCGCTGCAGGAACCAGGATTTCACCATGACCGATCGCTTCCTCGAAGGCCGCGTCGCCCTCGTCACCGGCTCTACCTCCGGCATCGGGCTGGCCATCGCCCAGGGCCTGGGTGCCGCCGGCGCGCGGGTGGCGGTGAACGGCCTGGGCAGCGCCGGGCAGGTTTCCGCCGCGCTCGATTCGGTCCGCCTGGCCGGCGCCGCGGAGGCCCGCCATTTCGGCGCCGACCTCGCCGACGCCGGCGCCATCGAAGCCATGATGGCCGAGCTCGAGGCCTGGGGCCCGGCCGACATCGTGGTCAACTGCGCCGGCGTGCAGCACACCGCGCCGATCGCCGAGATGCCGGCCGCGACCTGGGACACGCTGATCGCCATCAACCTCAGCGCCGCCTTCCACACGATGCGGCTGTCGCTGCCGGGCATGGCCGCGCGCGGCTACGGCCGGGTCGTGAACATCGCCTCGGTGCACGGCCTGGTGGCGTCGGTGAACAAGTCGCCCTACGTCGCCAGCAAGTTCGGACTGGTCGGCATGAGCAAGGTGGCGGGGCTGGAGTACGCGGCGGCCGGCTCGCGCGACAGCGGCGGCGTCACCGTGAACTGCGTCTGCCCCGGCTGGGTCGAAACGCCGCTGATCGAACCGCAGATCGCCGCCCGCGCCGAAGCCGTCGGCGGCGACCGCGACGCCGGCGTGCGCGAGCTGCTGCGCGAGAAGCAGCCCAGCGGCCGCATGTCGCTGCCGGCCGAGATCGCCGACACCGTGCTGTGGCTTTGCCGCCGGCAGTCGCACAACCTCACCGGCGCGGCCATCCCCGTGGACGGCGGCTGGACCGCCCAATAACCGTCCCTGCAGGAGGGCCTTCAGGCCCGAAGCCTTTCGCGAAGAGCTTCGGGCCTGAAGGCCCTCCTACCGGCCGGCGGGCTAAACTGCAGCCATGACGCGCCTCCTCATCGCCGACGACCATCCGCTCTACCGCCTGGCGCTGACGCAGGCCGTGCGCGGCGTGCTGCCCGACGCGACGATCACCGAAGCCGAGGACCTGCCCGCCGTGCAGGCCGCCCTGGCCGCGCAGCCCGACACCGACCTGGTGCTGCTGGACCTGCACATGCCCGGCAGCCACGGCCTGGTCGGCCTGGCCTCGCTGCGCGCCGAACACCCGGGCGTGGCGGTGGCGATGATCTCCGCGCACGACGATCCGGTGACCATCCGCCGTGCGCTGGCCTACGGCGCCGCCGGTTACCTGACCAAGCGCGCCGACCTGGCGGAACTGCAGGCCGGCCTGCGCGCCGTGCTGGCCTGCGAAGAGTGGCTGCCGCCGGCGCTGCGCGACGCCGTGCAGGGTGCGCCGGCCGAGCCCGGCGACCGCGAGACCGCGGCCAAGCTCGCCACCCTCAGCCCGCAGCAGTTCAAGGTGCTCGCGCGCGTCGCCGAAGGCCGGCTCAACAAACAGATCGCCGACGAACTGGGCATCCAGGAGCGCACGGTGAAGGCGCACATGAGCGCCATCTTCGAAAAGCTGGGTGTGCGCAACCGCACCCAGGCCGGCGTGCTGCTGGGCGCGCTGGCGCTGGCCGATCCCGCGCGCGAAGCCTGATCAGCGCCAGAACGGGATGCGATAGGGCAGGGTGTCCGGGCCCACCGGCTTCTGGCCCTTGCCGGTCGCCGGCATGACGGTCAGTTCGTGGCGACCGGCCGCCACCCCGGCCATCGGGACCATGGCGACCAGGCCGCGCTGGCCGGTCTGCGGGTCCTGGGCCGCGTCCAGCGGCACCGCCACCGGCTGGCCATCGATGCGCAGGTCGTGCAGCGTGGCCAGGCAGTCCAGCCGCGCGCGCTGCGCGTCCGGTCCGGTGTCGGCCAGCGCCTCCGGGCAGCGTCGCCGCATCGCCAGGTTGTGCCGCGAGGGCAGGTAGGGAATGAACACCTGCAGGTAGGGCCCGTCCACCACCGGATCCGGGATGTGCGGCGGCGGCACCAGGATCACGGCGTCACCGCGGCGGCTGGCGTAATGCATGGGCAGCAGGAGGTCGCTGCCGGTGACGCGATCGTCGGGCAGGCCGCGATAGTCGCCGAAGCCCCAGCCGATCCGCGCCGACACCGCCTGGAAGCTCACCACGCCCATCATCAGGGCCATGGTGATGCCCACCAGCCAGCCGGTCCGCCGCCCGCCCTCGTTGCTGGCGAACAGCATGAGCAGCGGGTTGTTGCTGCGGCTGAAGCCGATCGCGCCATAGAGCCGGAAGCCGCGCCGCAGCCAGTGCGCCTCGGTCGAGTCGCGCGGCACGCGCCGGCCGCGCGTCAGGTCCCAGGCCACCAGCACGCCGTAGGGCAGGAAGACCAGCAGGAAGGCGACCGAGACGCCGACGAGGGTGAGGTTGCCGTCCGGACCGCCCAGCCGCAGGTAGGTCCAGAGCACGGCCACGGTGATGCCGACCAGCAGGATCGGCACCAGCATCACCGCCGCCATGCCGAAGCCCACGCCGAACACGCGGCTGGCCCGGTTGTCGGCGCGTTCGATCAGCTCGGCCATGTCGCCGCACTGCTCGCGGCTGGCCTCGATGTAGTTCGGGCCCATGCGCCGGTTCAGGCGGTCCCAGCGGATGCCACCCGGATAGACCGAATGCAGCCCGACCAGGGCGACCCAGTGGCCGCGCAGGGCCAGGTGGACGATGAAGGTGCCGATCAGCGTGAGCAGCGAGAACTTGGCGTAGATCCACAGCGCCAGCACCAGGCCGGAGATCTCCATCGCGCTGCCGTTGTTCATGTTGAACATGACCCGGTCGGTGAGGGCCGGCAGCTGCAGCAGGCCGAATACCGTGGCGCCGGAGATCAGCAGCTCCATTTCCCAGGTCGGGGTGGTGCGGCCCGGCACGTGGTGGGCGGCGGCGGGCGGGGCGTCGGCGGCGCCCGGCGGGTCTGGCTGGTGCATGTGGGTCCCCCTGTACGGATCGCCAGATTCGCAGACGCCGGCCTTCACGGACAAGCCCGCGGTGGTAGGATCGCCGGCCTATTTCAGCGTGAAGGGCGGGCAGGCAAGGCATGAAGAAGCTACTGGTGTTCCTGGTGTTGGTCGTGGGCGCCGCGGTGCTGGGCAAGTCGATGCTGTCCGGCGAGCCGATCATCCGCATCAGCAGCGGCAAGCTGGAGAACCCGTACGCCCCGGGCTCGGCGCTGCATGCGCAGCAGCAGGAGTTCGTGGACCAGTTCAACGCCGACCCGGCGCTGCGTGACCGGTTCGTCGGCAGCTTCACCAGCAAGGGCCTGTATGCCGAGATGAATGGCGCCCTGCGCCGCGGCGCCCGCTCCCTGGACGCCGGCCAGCTGGTCGCGGTGACCCAGGCCATGGCCGCGGTCATCCCGCGCCTGGAGCAGGCCAATTGCGCCAAGCTGATGCGGCCGCGCGACGACTTCGACCGGGTGCTGGCCGCTGATGTCCAGGGTGCGCTGGAGCGCCTGCCGCCGCGCCACCACCGCAATTTCTGGCGCTTCTACCTGGCGGCGCTCAAGGCCGAGGTGCAGGGCCTGCCGGAACGCCGGGCGGACCCGGCGGCGCGCGAACGCGCACTGATGGAGCTGGGCTCGCGCTTCAACGGCAACGACGTCCAGCGCCTGCAGCGGGTGGTGGGCAACCCGGTGTCGGCCCCCGATGCCGATGCCTGCTGGGCGATCAACGCGCTGACCCACAACGCCAGCCAGCTCTCGCCCGACCACGCCGAGGCCCTGTCGCGCCTGATCTGGGGCGGCCCCTGAGGCCATGACCGGCGCGCGCCGCCTCGGGACCTTCGCGGCGGCCGCGCTGGGCCTGGCCTGGGCCAGCCCGGTGACCGTGGCCGGCCTGCTGGCCGGACTGGCGGCGATGCCGTTTGGCGCCCGGGCCCGGTTCTCCGACGCCGCCCTGGTGTTCCACCGCTATCCCTGGGGACCCGGCGGCGCGCTGACCCTGGGCAACGTCATCCTGCACACCGGCGGCAGCCTGGACGAGCCGGCGGTGACCTATGCCTGCCGCGCCCGCGGCGGCCGGGACCAGCAGGTGCGGCTGGGCGACCACGAGCGGGCGCACGTGCTGCAGTACCTGGCCCTGGGGCCGCTGTTCCTGCCGCTGTATTTCGCCTGCGGCGGCATCAGCCACCGCAACCGGTTCGAGCAGGCCGCCGACCGCTATGCCCTGACCGGGCGCGGCTGGTGGCCCTGGCCGCGGCCCGACGGGCTTTGACGGCGCTCAAGGCGGCGTGAAGGCGCGGTGCTAAACTGCCCGCCATCCCGAACCCCTTGGTGATGCCATGTTGGCCCTCGAATTCCCCGGCAGCGACAAGCTCATCGCGATGATCAACGCGGCGGTCACCGGTGACTGCCAGCGCCAGACCACCGACTGCATCCGCAACGGCCTGTCCGACCTGATCCGCCGCCGCGCGATGACCCTGCCGGACTGCGTGCTCGAACCCGTCGCCGACCATTACGCCCGCCGCGAGCTCTACCGCTGTGAACTCACCGGCTTCAGCGTGGTGGCGATGACCTGGGGCCCGGGGCAGGGCACGGCCATCCATGACCATTCGGGCGTGTGGTGCGTGGAAGGCATCGTCGAAGGCCAGCTCGAGATCACCCAGTACGACCTGCGCGGCCGCGACGGCGACCGCTTCGAGTTCGAGCCGGTGGGCACCACGCTGGCCGGCGCGGGCTCGGCCGGCAGCCTGATCCCGCCGCACGAGTACCACACCATCCGCAATCCCAGCGACAGCGCCATCGCGGTGTCCCTGCACATCTACAAGCAGGCCCTGACCTGCTGCGCGCACTTCCATCCCGTGGGCGACGGCTGGTACACCAAGGCCGACCGCCAGCTCGGCCTGGACGAAGCGGCCTGAGATATAATCGCCCGGCCATCAGGGCCGGTGTGGCGGAATGGTAGACGCGGGGGACTCAAAATCCCTTGGCAGCGATGTCGTGTAGGTTCGAGTCCTATCACCGGTACCAAATGCAAAGGCCCGCGCAAGCGGGCCTTTTCTTTTTTGCCACGGATGAACACAGATGAACACGGATAGGGCAAAACGCTGATCGGGCTCTCGCCTCCCCTATCGATTCGGCAGGGAACTGATCAAGGCCGTTGCATCAAACGCTTTCATCCGTGTTTATCCGTGTTCATCCGTGGCAAAAAGCCCATCAAGAGCTAGCGAGGAACCCGCTGATGGCGGGGCCGAAGCGTTCGATGTCGACGAGGAAGGCGTCGTGGCCCTGGGGCGAGGGCAGGGGCAGGAACTCGGAATCGGCGCCGCCGGCGCGCAGGCCGTCGGCGACCTGTTCCTGCTGCTGCAGTGGGAACAGGATGTCGGTGTGCACGCCGATCGCCAGCGCGCGTTCAAGCCGGATCGTCGCCAGGCCGCGCAGCACGTCGCCCCCGCCGTACTCGGCCACGTCGAACCAGTCCATCGCGCGGCCCAGGTAGAGATAGCAGTTCGGGTCGAAGCTGCGCACGAAGCGGCGCGCGTGGCCCTCGAGGTAGCGTTCGACCTCGAACTCCTGGCCGAAGGGATCGTCCTCGCGGCACTCGCTGTCCAGGCGCACGCGGCCGAAGCGACCGTCCCATTCCATCGCCGAGCGATAGGTCACCACGCCCAGCTTGCGGGCGATGCGCATGCCGTTTTCCGGATACGCATGCTCGTCGTAGTGGCCCTGGTTCCAGTTTGGATCCAGCCGGATCGCCTCGCGCTGCAGCGAGCGGATGGCGATCGAGAACGGCAGCGCCTGGGCGCTGCCCGAGACGTTGATGTGGGTCCGGGCGCTGCCGGGATGCAGCAGCAGGTAGGCCAGCGCGGTCATGCCGCCCATCGAATTGCCGATCACGCAGGCCAGGCGCTCGATGCCCAGCGACTGCACGACGACGTGGGCGGCGCGGGCGCCGTCCTCGATCGACAGGTCCGGGAAGTCCAGCCGGTAGGGCTGGCCGGTCGCGGGATCCGGCGACGCGGCGCCGGTGGATCCCTTGCAGCTGCCCAGCGCGTTGACGCACACGACGAACCAGCGGTCGGTGTCGATCGGCTTGCCCGGGCCCAGCATCGCCTCCCACCAGCCCGGCTCGGGGTTGGCGGCGCTGCTGGCGGCATGCGCGTTGGGCGAGAGGCCGGTGAGGATGAGCACGGCGTTGTCGCGTGCCGCGTTCAGTTCGCCCCAGGTCTCGAAGGCCATGCGGGCATCGCGCAGTTCGCCGCCGCGCTTGAACGGGAACGGCGAGGGCAGGGCGACGAAGCGGGTGCCGGGCGGGATCGTTTCGGTCACGGCTTGACCTTGTCGATCACCAGCTCTGCGCGGGCGTCGTCGGCGACGGCCAGCGTCACCGCGGTGGCCTCGAGGTCGCCGGCGGCGGCGGCGGCGTCACCGGATTTCGAAATGCGGGCGAGCACGCGCACGTCGGACTGCATGGACAGCTTCTGCGCCGGCATCAGGCCGTCGGCGTCCGACAGCGTCACGGTGAGCGGGAAGCCGCTGGCCGGCAGGCGCTTGACCGCTACCGGCAGCCCGGCGCCGTCGGTGGTGCGGGCGAAGACGTAGAGCACGTCGTCGTCGCCGACGTCCGCCGCGAGGGCCGGGTCCAGCGCCACGGTGACGGTGATCGTCGGACCGCCGGGGACGGGAGCCGCGGCCAGGGCCGCGTCATCGAGCGGCGGCAGGCCGGCCAGCTCGCGCGCCTGGTCGAGCTGCGGTCGCAACGCCAGGGCCGTCTGCGGCTCCAGCAGCGGCAGCAGCCGGCCCCAGGTTTCGGCCGCTTCCGCCGGTTGCCCGGCCTGCAGGCGCTGGGCGCCCAGGAAGAACAGGCCGCGCTGGTGCGTGGGCACCGCGGCCACCACCTGCTCGAGCAGGCGGGTGGCGCTGTCGGGGAAGCGGCCGTCGGGCGCGGCGCGCATCTGCGCGTCGGCGTATTCGACCATCAGGTCGGGTTCGTTGGGCAGGAGGGCGTAGGCCTTGGCGAAGGCGTCGCGGGCGTCGGTCCAGCGCTGCTGCGCCATGCGGCTGCGGCCCAGCAGCACCCAGCCCTCGACGCTGCCGGGCTCGTCGGCCAGGCGGCGTTCGAGCTGGGCGATGGCGCCCTCGAGCGTGGTCGGCGCCTCGATGTTGGCGGGGTCGAGTGCCTCCGGCTCGCCGATGAGGTGGTACAGGCCGAGGGTCATCACCGGCACGACCAGCAGCAGCGCCAGCGCGGTCAGGCGCGCCTGGCGCCACAGCGGCGGCAGCACGAAGGCCAGCGCCAGCAGGACCAGCAGCGCGGCGCCGATCAGGAAGGACGTCATCACCACTCCTGGGAATCGTTGGAGGGCGGCAGCGCGGGCGCGGCGGCGGCGCGACGGCGCACCACCACCACCAGCACGGCGGCGCCGCCGAGCAGGATCAGCGCCGGGCCGAACCACAGCAGCCAGGTGGTCGGCTTCACCGGCGGGTTGTAGAGCACGAAGTCGCTGTAGCGCGCGACCAGGTAATCCTTGATCTCGTCGTCGGACTTGCCCTCGCGCATCAGGTCCAGCAACTGCCGGCGGAGGTCCTGGGCGATCTGGGCGTTGGAGTCGGCCAGGGACTGGTTCTGGCACATCACGCAGCGCAGTTCGGCCGCCAGCGCGCGGAAGCGTGCTTCCTCGGCGTCGTCGCGGAATTCGAACGGCGCGGCGGCCGAGGCCGCCAGCGAGACCAGCACCAGCAGGGCGAACAGCAGGCGCTTCATCGCATCGACTCCAGCAGCGGCAGCAGTTGCGCCTGCACGACCTCGTCGGTCACCGGACCGACGTGCTTCCAGCGGATCACGCCCTGCGCGTCCACCAGGAACGTCTCGGGCGCGCCGTAGATGCCCCAGTCGAGCGCGGCGCGGCCGTCCTCGTCGGTGATGACCAGCTCGAAGGGATTGCCGAACTGCTGCAGCCAGCGCTGCGCGTCCTCGGTCGTGTCCTTGTAGTCGTAGCCGACCACCCTGACCACGCCGCTCTCGGCCAGGCGCGTGATCACCGGGTGCTCGTCGCGGCAGGCCGGGCACCAGCTGCCCCAGACATTGAGCAGGTAGGGCGCGCCCAGCAGGTCGGCCTTGCGCACGATGCGCCCGGGCTCGCCCAGCACCGGCAGCGCGAAGTCAGGCGCCGGCCGGCCCACCAGCGGCGACGGGATCGCGCTGGTGTCCTTGCCCGAATTCATCATCACGCCCGCGCCCAGCAGCACGGCCAGGCCCAGGAACGCGACGAAGGGCAGCAGCCGCCGGATCATGCCGCCACCTTGCGCCGGAAGCGCTGGTCGAAGGCGACGATGAAGCCGCCCAGCGCCATGAACAGCGCGCCCAGCCAGATCAGCCGGATCCAGGGCTTCACGTACAGGCGCAGCGCCCAGGTGCCGTTGGCGTCCAGGGGTTCGCCCAGCGCCACGTACAGATCGCGGCTGAGGCCGCCGTCCAGCGCGGCCTCGGTCATGACCTGGCCGCCGGCGAGGTAGGCGCGCTTCTCGGGGTGCAGCACCTCGCGCTCGACGCCCTCGCGGCTCACGCGCACGGTGCCGCGGTCGGCCATGAAGTTCGGGCCCGGCACCTTTTCCACGCCCTCGAAGGCGAAGTCATAGCCGCGCAGTTCGAAGGACTGGCCCGGCCGCGCCGCGACGTCGCGTTCGATGCTGGTCGATTCGGTGATGAACACGCCCGCCACGAACACCGCGATGCCGGCGTGCGCGAACACCATGCCGACCATCTCGGCCGTGAAGCGGCTGCCCTTGGCGCGCGCACGCTGCCAGACGAAGCGCGCCGTGCCGCCCAGGATCCAGGCCGCGCCAAGCAGGCCGAATGCGGTCTTGGCCGTGCCCTGCGGCCAGGCGAAAAAGGCGATGGTGGCGATGACCGCGGCCAGGACCGCCCACGGCGCCAGCCAGCGCACCGGCTGCGACAGGTCCTCGCGCTGCCAGCGCACCAGCGGCCCGAACGGCACCAGCGCCACCAGCGGCGCCATCAGCAGGATGAACAGCAGGCCGAAGTAGGGCGGGCCGACCGAGATCTTGCCCAGGTCCAGCGCGTCGGCCAGCAGCGGATACAGCGTGCCCAGCAGGATCATCGCCGCCGACGCCGTCAGCAGCAGGTTGTTGGCCAGCAGGAAGGTTTCGCGCGAGCTGGCCGCGAACGGCTGGCCCGACTCCACCTTCGGCGCGCGGATCGCGTACAGCAGCAGCGAACCGCCGATCACGATGGCGAGGAAGGCGAGGATGAACATGCCGCGCTCGGGGTCCGAGGCGAAGGCGTGCACCGAGGTCAGCACGCCCGAGCGCACCAGGAAAGTGCCCAGCAGCGACAGCGAGAAGGCCGCGATCGCCAGCAGCAGGGTCCAGCCGCGGAAGCTGCCGCGCTTCTCGGTGACCGCCTGCGAATGGATCAGGGCCGCGCCCACCAGCCACGGCATGAAGCTGGCGTTCTCGACCGGGTCCCAGAACCACCAGCCGCCCCAGCCCAGTTCGTAATAGGCCCAGAAGCTGCCCAGGGCGATGCCCAGGGTCAGGAAGGCCCAGGCCACGTTGGTCCACGGCCGGGACCAGCGCACCCACTGCGCGTCGACCTTGCCGTCGAGCAGCGCCGCCACCGCGAACGCGAACGCCACCGCGAAGCCGACGTAGCCCATGTACAGCAGCGGCGGGTGGAAGATCATGCCCGGGTCCTGCAGCAGCGGGTTCATGTCCCGACCTTCGGCGGCGCCGGGCAGCAGCCGCACGAACGGATTGGAGGTGAACACGGTGAAGGCCAGGAAGCCGACCGCGACCATGCCCATCACCGCCAGCACCCGCGCCACCACCGGCGCCGGCAGCGCCTTCGAGTAGCGCGCCACCAGCGCGGTCCACAGCGCCAGGAACCAGATCCACAGCAGCAGCGAGCCCTCGTGCGCGCTCCACACCGCGGTGAACTGGTAGGCGCGAGGCAGCAGCGAGTTCGAGTTCTGGGCGACGTAGGCGACCGAGAAGTCGTGCTGCAGGAAGGCCCAGGTCAGCAGCGCGTAGGACACCGACACCAGCACCAGCAGGCCATAGGCCAGCGGCCGCGCGGTCGCCATCCAGGCGGCGTGGCCGCGATGGGCGCCGGCCAGCGGCAGCGCGGAAAGCGCCACCGACAGCACCAGCGCCAGCAGCAGGCTGATCAATCCCAGTTCGGGCAGCACTCAGTAGCCTCCCGGCTTGGCCTCGCCCGCGGGCGCCGCCTCGACCTGGTGTTTCTGGTGGGCCTTGCCCATCGCGTCCGCCACTTCCTTGGGCATGTACTGCTCGTCGTGCTTGGCCAGCACCTGGGTGGCGATGAAGTGGTCGCCCTCGCGGCGGCCGGTGGCGATCACGGCCTGGTTCTCGCGGAACAGGTCGGGAAGGATGCCCTCGTAGTGCGCGGTCATGATGGCGTCGCCGTCGGTGACGCCGAACTGCACCTTCAGCGTGCCGTCCTCGCGCTTGAGCGTGTCCTTGGCGACCATGCCGCCGAGCCGGAACACGGCCTGGTCGGCCGCCTCGCCGGCGTAGACCTGGCTGGGCGTGTACAGGTAGGTGATGTTCTCGCGCAGGGCCAGCGTGACCAGGGCGGCGGCGACGCCGGAGGCGGCCAGCAGGGCGAGGATGAGCAGCAGGCGGCGCTTGCGGATCGGGTTCATGCGGAGGGTCCGGACTTGCGGGCGGCTTCGCGCGCGGCGCGCTGGGCGATCTCGCGGCGGGTGCGGGCCAGCTTCAGGCGCGGCACCGCGAAATCCCAGGCCAGGAACGCGGCGAACACCGCGTAGGCGCCGATGACGTACTCGAGGTAGCTCATCGCGCCACCCCCGACGCCGCGCGCGCCCAGTCCTTGCCGGCCTCGCGCGCGAGGTTGTCGGCGCGGGCGCGCTGCAGCAGCGAGCCGATGAACCAGAACTTGGTCGCGAACACCATCACCCACAGCGGCCAGGCCATGGAGGCATCCATGGTCGACTCGCCGAAGAGCTTGATCGTGGCGCCCTGGTGCAGCGAGTTCCACCACTCCACCGAATAGCGGATCACCGGCAGCAGCACCACGCCGACGATGGCCAGGAAGCCGGCGGCGCGCGCGGCGGCGCGGCGGTCCTCGATGGCGGCGTTCAGGCCGATCACGCCCAGGTACAGGAACAGCAGCACCAGCTCGGAGGTCAGGCGCGGGTCCCAGTCCCACCACGTGCCCCACATGGGCTTGCCCCAGATCGAGCCCGTGGCCAGCGTGACGGCGGTGAACAGCGCGCCGATGGGGGCGCAGGCCATTGCCAGCACCTCGCACAGCTTGATGTGCCAGACCAGCGCGATGACGGCGTAGAAGGCCATCAGCGCGTACACGAACAGGCTCATCCAGGCGGCGGGCACGTGGATGTAGAGGATGCGGAAGCTGTCGCCCTGCTGGTAGTCGGGCGGCACCACGAAGAGCGCACCGTAGAGGCCGGCGGCCATCATCGCCAGCGCGACCAAGAACGCCGGCGGCGCCCAGCGCGCGGCGAAGCGATCGAAGACCGGCGGCGAGCCGAGTTGGTGGAACCAGAGCAGGACGGGATTCACGGGAGGTCTGCGGTTTCGTTAGCTCAAGGCGATTCGGACCGCCGCGGCGGCGGCGAGCGGGGCAAGCACGAGGGCCAGGGCCAGCCCGGCCCCCAGCAACAGCAGGGCGCCGGCCCAGGGAAGACCCTGCGCAGCGGCCATCACGCTGCCGGCCCCGAACACCAGGACAGGCAGGAACAAAGGCAGCGCCAGCAGGGCCAAAAGCATACCAGAGCGGCGTATTCCCACCGTCAGCGCCGCCACCACCGCGCCCACCAGGCTCAGCAGCGGCGTGCCCAGCAGCAGCGAGACCATCAGCACCGGCAGGAGTTCCGCGGGCAGGTACAGCAGCTGCGCCAGCAGGGGCGTGGCCAGCACCAGGGGCAGGGCGGTCGTGAGCCAGTGCACGCCCACGCGCACGGCGATCAGCCAGGCCAAGGGGACCGGCGCCAGCAGCATCTGCTCCAGGCTGCCGTCCTCGACGTCGCTGCGGTAAAGCGCGTCCAGCGTCAGCAGGCCCGCCAGCAGCACCGCCACCCACAGCACGCCTGGCGCGATCCGCGCCAGCTGCTGCGGGTCGGCGCCCAGCGCCAGCGGGAACAGCGCCACCACCATCAGGGCGAACAGCAGCGGCTGGGCGGCATCGCCACGCCGGCGCCAGACCAGGCGCAGGTCGCGCGCGGCCTGGGCGCGGCCGGCGGCCAGCAGCGAGGGGCCGGTCATGCCGGCGCCCGGGCCGGGCCCAGTTCAAGCGTGCGCACCGGCACCGGCGGGGCGGCGTAGGCGCCGTGGGTGGTGAGCAGGGCGGCGCCGCCTTGGGCCAGGTGGGCCTGGATCAGCCGGTTCACCAGCGCGATGCCGTCCAGGTCCAGGTTGGCGTAGGGCTCGTCGAGCAGCCACAGCGGCGCCGGCTGCAGGCGCAGGCGGGCCAGGGCGAGGCGTTTGTTCTGGCCGGCCGACAGGCGGCGGGCCGGGCTGTCCTCGTGGCCGGCCAGGCCGACCGCGGCCAGCGCCGCGCCGAGGTCGGCGCCGGGATCGCCGCCCTGCAGGGCGTGGCTGTAGGCCAGGTTCTCAAGCGCGCCGAGTTCGGCCTTGTGGCCGGGCAGGTGGCCCAGGTAGGCGCTGCCGCGCGCCAGGTGGTCGCGGTCGACCGGGCGGCCCTGCAGCGCCACGTCGCCGCCGGAGGCCGGCAGCAGGCCGGCCAGCACCCGCAGCAGGGTGGTCTTGCCGGCGCCGTTGCCGCCCAGCACCAGCAGCGCCTCGCCGGGACCCAGCTCGAAGTCCAGGGGGCCGAAGACCGGCTCGTCATTGCGCGAGAACCACAGCCCGCGGGCCTGCAGCAGCGGGGGCGGGGCGTGCGGGGAGTCGGTCATTGCGCGGGAATGCTACGAGCCGGGGCAGGCGGTGTCCATGACGCACGTCAGGGCAGCCCCGATAACCAAACACCCGTCTGCACAGTGGTCCTTCACAATTGTTAAGCCGGGGACGAAGAACGGCAACGCTGAGTGATTGTGATTGCAACGTGGCTGGGTGAGAATCGAGAGGTTCATTCATCTGCAGGACAGCTAAAACATGCGTGCGACCCCCTTGATGCTTGCGATCGCCCTGGGCCTCGGCCTGCCGGTCGGCTCCTCCGATGCCGCTTCGCCCAAGCCGGTCGACGCGCTGAGCGCCGACGCGCTGCAGACCTACATCGTCGTCTTCGACGAAGCGCCCGCGGCCCGCTTCCGCGGCTTCGCCAAATCCGAGGCCGGGCGCCCGTCGCTGGCCGCGACCAGCCCGGTCGCCACCGGCGCCACCAAGTACAACGCCAACAGCCTCGAGGCCCGCGCCTACGTCGGCTACCTCGACGACCTGCGCCGCGCCCGCCTCAACGACATGGCGATCGCGCTGATGCGTCCGCTGGAAGCCACCCGCGTGTTCCGCCATGGCCTCAACGGCATGACCGTCGAACTCACCGCCGACGAGGCCAAGCGCATCGCCGGCGTCGACGGCGTGCGCACCGTGCGTCCGGAATTCGAGCGTTACCTGATGACCGACCGGGGCCCGGCCTGGATCAAGGCCGACCAGATCTGGGCCGGCACCGTCCCGGGCGTGGCCGCCAACCGCGGCGAAGGCGTGATCGTCGGCGTCATCGACAGCGGCATCAACCGCACCCATTCGTCCTTCTCGGGCGCGGGCATCACCAATCCGCTGCCGGGTTTCCTGGGCCACTGCGCCACCAACGCCTCGGCCTGCAACAGCAAGCTGATCGGCCTCTGGGACTTCACCTCGGGCAACAACGGCACCAATGACCCGGTCGACAACGACGGCCACGGCACCCACACCGCGTCCACCGCGGTCGGCAGCCCGTTCGTCAACGGCGGGACCACCTACAGCGGCGTCGCGCCGCGCGCCAACATCATCGCCTACAAGGCCTGCCCGGGCAGCTCCTGCAGCGGCAGCGCCATCCTGTCGTCGATCGACCAGGCCATCGCCGACGGCGTCGACGTCATCAACTACTCCATCGGCAGCGGTCCCTTCGATCCCTGGGCCACGGTCGGCAATGCCAGCGCCGACGACGCCGAGTCCTTCCTGGCGGCCCGCGAGGCCGGCATCGTGGTCTCGGCCTCGGCCGGCAACGACGGTCCGAGCCCGGGTACGCACGGCAACCCGGCGAACTCGCCCTGGGTGCTCGGCGTCGCCGCCGCCACCCACGACCGCAGCGGCGCCGGCGATCGCCTGGCCAGCTTCAGCGGCCGTGGTCCGGTGGTCCCGCTGGGCGTCATCAAGCCCGACATCACCGGCCCGGGCGTCAGCATCCGCGCCGCCGGCCTGACCGGCCCGACCTCCATCGCCACCCTCAGCGGCACCTCGATGTCGGCCCCGCACATTGCCGGCGCGGCCGCGCTGCTGCGCTCGATCCACCCGTCCCACACCCCGGACGAAGTGATCTCGGCGCTGATGCTCACCGCGCGTCCCTCCATCACCGAGTTCGGCCTGCCGACCACGCCGCATGACCAGGGTTCGGGCATGGTGGACGTGGCCCTGGCCGCCCGCGCGGGTATCTTCCTCGACGTGCCGGCGGGTGGCTTCAACACGCCGCGCGCCAATCCGTACACCGGCGGCGCGCAGAACATCAACCTGCCCAGCATCGGCCATGCCGCCTGCTTCCGCAGCTGCGTCGTGCCGCGCACGTTCAAGCTGATGCCGGGCGCCGCCGCCGGCAACTACAGCGTGCAGGGCACGCTCGACGCCGCCGGCGCCACGATCACCCCGAGCGTCGCGTCCTTCAACAGCAGCGCCGGTGGCCAGCTGGTCAACTTCACGATCAACGTCGACGACCCGAACCTCGTGGGCCAGTGGGTCTACGGCAGCGTCACCCTGGTGAACAACTCGGGCGACGGCCGTCCCAACCTGCGCCTGCCGGTGTCGGTCTACGTGTCGCCGTTCTCCAGCGAGGCCGCCGAGGCCGCCCTGGGCCCGATCGTCCGCAACGTCACCCGCGAGCGTGACTACTTCGACATCACCCTGAGCGGCATGGTGCCGATGCCGGACGCGCGCTTCAGCACCTCGAGCCTGGTTGCCCCGGTCTCGACCCTGCAGAGCATCGTCGCCGACCCGACCAACAACGACCCGTACGACGCGAACTCCAACACCTACGTGCGCACCGTCGTGGTGCCCGCCACCGGCGCCGGCAACACGCCGGTCGACTATCGCTTCACGGTCACCACCACCGCCGCCAACCCGGACATCGACTTGTACGTTGGCCGCGACACCGACTTCGACGGCCAGCCCGACGCGGCCGAAGAGCTCTGCTTCTCGGCGTCGGGTGGCTCGGACGAAAGCTGCGTGATCAACCTCACTTCGCAGCCGACGCCGACCACCTACTGGATCCTGGTGCAGAACTACAGCGGCCCCGGCATCGGCGTGCGCGTCGACTCCACCCTGCTGCCGATCACGGTCTCGGGCGCCTCGACCATGGTCGCCAGCGGCCCGGGTCGCACCGCCGCCAACGAGACCTTCAAGATCCGCGTCGCCTTCGACGAGCCGGGCCTGGTCAACGGCCAGTCCCGCGAGGGCGTGCTGTTCGTCCAGCCCACGCCGGATGCCACGCCGATCGAGGTCCCGGTGCGCCTGACCCGCAGCGGCAGCAGCTTCGAACCGTTCGCGCTGGCCAACAACGTCGGTCGCGCGGTCACCCTGCCGGCCGGCAGCAGCCACGACAAGCTCTACTTCGACGTGCCGCCGCACGCCACCAGCGTGGAGTTCACCACCACCGGCGCCACCGGCAACGTCGACCTGTACGTGGCGCGCGTGGCCTCGCCGACCGGCCCGACCATCGCGTCGGCCCCGGCCTGGAACAACAACGCCGCGTTCCGCGCCGCCACCGGCTCGGGCAATGAGACCCTGACCCTGTCGGGCGGCAACCTGCTGCCGGGTCGCTACTACGTGGTGCCGGGCAACACCACCGGCGGCACGGTCAGCGCCACCGTCACCGCCCGCGTCACGGCCCAGGGCGTCAAGCCGGCCTTCCTGTCGGGCCAGTACGCCAACCCGGCGCGCAGCGGCCACGGCCTGTTCGTCGACTTCGCCGGCCCGATCGGCAATCCGGACCAGTGGATCTCGGTCTGGTACGCCTACCTCGAGGACAACACCCCGACCTGGTACTACTCGCAGGGCGCCACGCCCGGCGCGGACGGTATCTGGCGCGCCGACCTGTTCCGCGTGTCCTGGAACGGCACCGCGGGCCATGGCGTCGACGTCGGCGAAGTGATCGTCACGCCGACCGGTCCCGAGTCGATGACCATGAACTTCAACCTCGACGGCCGCAGCGGCTCCGAGCCGATGGTCCGCATCGGCGGCGGCAGCTGCCCGCAGTTCAATGCGCAGAACCTCGACGTCTCGGGCCACTGGTACTCGCCGGCCCTGTCCGGCTTCGGCTACAGCTACATGGCCACCGGCGGCGGCAATCCGCAGGAAGTGTTCATCCCGTACATCTACGACGGCCAGGGCTTCCCGCGTTGGCTGTACGGCCAGCGCGGCTACGCGTCGGGGAACAATTCCTTCGACCTGTTCTGGGTCTCCGGCTTCTCGCCGCTGGCCCCGGCCGTGGCGGTCAGCGGCACGCCGGCCGGCACCGGTACCCGCACGCTGGCGACCAACAACGTCACCAACATGTCGGTCAACGCCACCCTCACCGGTGCGCTGTCGGGCAACTGGGTCGAGAACCGCCCGGTGAGCCAGCTCTCGCAGCGCAAGAACTGCCAGTAAGCGCGCCACCTGCGGCACGAAGAAGGGGCCCTCCGGGGCCCCTTTTTCTTGCCTCCTGCACAAGGCCGCGCGGCATAATGAGGTCATTCTCCCCGCGGCTTCCCAGCATGCACGTGCCCAACAAACTGCCGAAGGTCGGCACCACCATCTTCACCGTGATGTCCCAGCTGGCCCTGGAGCACCAGGCCGTGAACCTGGGCCAGGGCTTCCCGGACTTCCCGGTGCCGCAGCGGCTCGTGGACGCGCTGGCGCGCGCGATGGCCGAAGGCAAGAACCAGTACGCGCCGGCGCATGGCATCCCCGCGCTGCGCCAGGCGATCGCCGCCAAGACCGAGCGCTGCTACGGGCGCCGCGTCGACGCCGAGGCCGAGGTCACCGTGACCAGCGGCGCCAGCGAGGCGATCTTCGACGCCATCCTCGCGCTGGTCGCGCCGGGCGAGGAAGTCATCGTGCTCGACCCCTGCTACGACTGCTACGAGCCCGCGATCGACCTCGCCGGCGCGATCCCGGTGCACGTCCCGCTCGATCCCGTGGACTTCAGCGTCGACTGGCAGCGCGTGCGCGATGCGATCACGCCGCGCACCCGCATGCTGATGGTCAATTCGCCGCACAACCCGTCCGGCGCGATGTTCGGCGCCGACGACATGGCGGCGCTGGCCGACCTGCTGCGCGGCACCGACATCATCCTGCTCTCGGACGAGGTCTACGAGCACATCATCTTCGACGGCCGCCGGCACGAGTCGGTGCTGCGCCATCCCGAACTGGCCGCGCGCGCCGTCGTGGTGTCGAGCTTCGGCAAGACCTACCACTGCACCGGCTGGAAGATCGGCTATGCGATCGCGCCGCCGGCGCTGAGCCGGGAATTCCGCAAGGTCCACCAGTACAACACCTTCTGCAGCTTCGCCCCGGCGCAGTGGGCCTTCGCCGAGATGATCACGCAGGAACCGGCGCACTACGACGAGCTCGGCGCCTTCTACCAGGCCAAGCGCGACCGTTTCCGCGAACAGCTGCTGGGCACCCGCCTCAAGCCGCTGCCGGTGCCGGGCGGCTACTTCCAGCTGGTGGACTATTCGGCGGTCAGCGACCTGCCCGACGCCGAGTTCTGCCGCTGGCTCACGATCGAGAAGGGCGTGGCGGCGATCCCGCTGTCGCCGTTCTACGAGACGCCGCCGGCGGGACAGCGCCTGGCGCGGCTGTGCTTCGCCAAGGTCGAAGCCACCCTGGACGCCGCGATCGAGCGGCTGGCGAGGCTCTGATGCAGGACCTGCGCGTTTCGCTGGTGCAGGGCGACACGGTCTGGCACGACCCGGCGGCGAACCGGGCGATGTACGCCGACCTGGTCGCGCCCCTGGCGGGCCGGACCGACCTGGTGCTGCTGCCCGAGACCTTCACCTCCGGCTTCAGCAACGAGGCGCTGGCCGATGCCGAAGGCATGGACGGCCCGACCGTGGCCTGGCTGCGCGACCAGGCCGCGCGCCTCGGCGCAGTGGTCACCGGCAGCGTGCAGCTGCGGGTGGGCGAGCGTGTCTTCAACCGGATGCTGTGGGCGACGCCCGACGGCGAGCTGCAGACCTACGACAAGCGCCACCTGTTCCGGATGGCGCGCGAGCACGAGCGCTACGCCGCGGGGCGCGACCGCCTGACGGTGGCGCTGAAGGGCTGGCGGGTGTGCCCGCTGGTCTGCTACGACCTGCGCTTCCCGGTGTTCATCCGCAACCGCTTCGGCGTGGAGGCACCGGATCGCTTCGACTACGACCTGCTGCTGTTCGTCGCCAACTGGCCGGCGCCGCGCCGGCACGCCTGGCAGACCCTGCTGCGCGCGCGCGCCATCGAGAACCTGAGCTACGTCGCGGCGGTCAACCGCGCCGGCACCGACGGCAACGGCATCGCCTACGCCGGCGACAGCGTGGCGCTGGATTTCCTGGGCCAGCCGCAGCTGGAGTTCGGCGAGGGCGTGCACGTGGGGACGACGACGTTCTCGGCCGCTGCCCTGGCGGCGCATCGCGAGCGCTTCCCGGCGCATCTGGATGCTGATCGGTTCGAGGTGTTCTAGGCTGCGTGGGGGGAAGAGCTTTTTAACGCGGATAAGAGCGGATAAAAGCCGATAAACGCGGATAGAGCAGAATCTGAATTTGGAGCAGGGGCGGGCAGGGGAGCCGCGGGAAAAGGGGTAGCGTCGTTTTCCGTATCTTGCGGATCTCCCCGGATGCAAAAAGGGGTCAGTGTCAGTTTCCATTCAAAATGGAAACTGACACTGACCCCTTTTTTTATTGCTCTTTGATCGAGCTTTTTTGCTTTGGCTCTATCCGTGTTTATCGGCTTTTATCCGCTCTTATCCGCGTCAAAAAGCTTTTAAAGCCACCACCCCGCGACTCAGTCGTCAGAGGGCAACCCTTCCGGGCGCTTCTTGCGGAACGGCGGCGGGCCGCCGTTGCCGCCCGGGCGGGGGCCGCGGTTGCCGTCGACCGGGCCGCGCGGGCCCTTCTTCGGGCCGGCGTAGGGGCTGGCGCCGGCGGGCTTGTTGCCGCGCGGGCCGGCCGGGCCGCGCGAGTGGCCATAGGGGGCGTCGCCGGCCGGTTTCGGGCCGCGCGGGCCGCCCGGACCCCGGGCCTGGCCGTAGGGGCTGTTGCCCTGGGGCCGCGGGCCGCTGGGCTTGCCGCCCGGACGCTGGCCGCGCGGCGGCGCGACCTTGGAGCCGGTTTCCACGCCCTCGGGCACGTACCAGCTGCGGAAGGCGGCCGGGTTGTTGTCGTGGGCATTGGCGTGGGTCGGCTGGGCGTCGCCGCGCGGCGCACGCGGCTTCTTGTTGAAGCCGCCGCCCGGTGCACCGGGGGCGCGGTTGCCGAAGCTGTCGTCGCGCGGACCGCGATTGCCTGCGGGGGCGCCACCCGGCTTGCCGCCGAAGGGCTTGGCGCCGAAGGGCTTGCCGCCCGCGCGCGCACCGCGCGGCGCATCGGCCCCCATCGGGCCGGAGAACGGCTTGCCGCCGGGGGTGTTGGGATTGCGCTTGCCGCCCTTGGCGGCATACGGCCGGCCGGCGCCGGGGGCCCCGCGGCCACGGCCGCGGCCCGGCTTGTCTTCGCGGAAGGTGTCGAAGCGGCGCAGCTCGCGCGCCTCGTCGTCCACCGAACCGTTGACGTAGGAGGCCTGCTTGCGGTCCTTGCCGACGCGGATCTCGGTCGGGCGCGACTTGCGCTGGCCGATCACCGGCTGCAGGGTCAGCACCGGCGGATTGTTCTCGAGCTGGAACTGCGCGCGCAGCTTCTCGACCTGGTCGGCGGGCATTTCCTCGCAGTGGCCGCGCTTGAGCAGGCGCGGCAGGTGCACGCTGCCGTACTTCACGCGCTTGAGGCGGCTGACGTTATAACCCTGCGACTCCCACAGGCGGCGCACCTCGCGGTTGCGACCCTCGGTGAGCACGACCTTGAACCAGGCGTGCGAATCGGAGCTGCCGATGCGCTCGATTTCGTCGAACTTGGCCGGGCCGTCCTCGAGCTCCACGCCCTTGGCCAGGCGGTGCACCACCGGATCCGGCACTTCGCCGTGGATGCGGCAGACGTACTCGCGGGCGATGCCGCTGGACGGGTGCATCAGGGCATTGGCCAGCTCGCCGTCGGTGGTGAGCAGCAGCAGGCCGGTGGTGTTGATGTCGAGGCGGCCGACCGCGATCCAGCGCGCGCCCTTCAGGCGCGGCAGCGATTCGAACACGGTCGGGCGGCCCTCGGGATCCTCGCGGGTGGTCACTTCGCCTTCGGGCTTGTTGTACAGCAGCACGCTGGCCGGCTCGGTCAGTGCGGTGGCGACGAAGGTCTTGCCGTCGAGATCGATGCGGTCACCGCCCTTCACCGACTGCCCGGTCTGCGCGACCACGCCGTTGACCTTCACCAGGCCCTGGGCGATGCGCTCTTCCAGCGCCCGGCGCGAACCCAGCCCGGCCTGCGCCAGCACCTTGTGCAGCCGCTCCTCGACCTTGGCCGCGGGCGCGCTGCCCTTGGCGCGAAGGGAGAGGGTCTTCTTGGTCTTGTCACTCATTACTTTTGCTCCGGCGCGGCGGTGTCGCCGGCCTCTTGGTCGGAAGGATCCGCGCCGTCGCCGGCGTCGGTGGCACCGGTCGCCGCGTCGGCGCCGGTGTCGTGGTCGTGGTTCTCGTCGCCGTCGTTGGCGAAGTCTTCTTCATCGGCGACGAAGTGGCCGTTGCCCGCCTCGTCGTCGCTGTCGTCGTTGTCGTCGTGTTCGTCTTCGCCCAGCGCGTGGCCACCGCCCTCGACCTCGTCGTCGAGGCTGGCGGCCAGGGCCGCGCTGGCGACGCCCGCGGGCGCCATGTCGAAGGGCAGCTGCGGCTCGAGTTCGGGGATGTCCTTGAGTTCGGCCAGCGGCGGCAGCTCGTCCAGGCTCTTGAGGCCGAAGTAGTCGAGGAAGGCCTTGGTGGTGCCGAACAGCTCGGGCCGGCCCGGCACGTCGCGATGGCCGACCGAGCGGATCCACTCGCGCTCCTCGAGCATCTTGATCATGTTGGCGTTGACGCTGACGCCTCGGATCTGCTCGATCTCGCCGCGGGTGATCGGCTGGCGATAGGCGATCAGGGCCAGCGTTTCCAGGGTGGCGCGGGTGTACTTGGTCTTGCGCTCGGTCCACAGCCGCGCCACCCAGGGGTGGACGTCGGCCTTGACCTGGTAGCGGAAGCCGGAGGCGACCTCGACCAGCTCCACCCCGCGCTCGGCGCAGGCCTCGCGCAGCTGCTCCAGCGCCGCCTCGACGCTGCCGGGCGGGGCCGGCTCGTCCTCGGGGAACAGCCCGTGCAGCTGCGCCAGCGGCAGCGGCTGGTTGGCCGCCAGCAGGGCGGCCTCGACGATCCGGTTGATCAGCGCCTGGTCCATGGATCCCGCAGGGTCTGGGTGGAAGGGAAGGAAGCGGGGTTCATCCCGCGGCCGGCTCGTTGGCGGCGTCGCCGTCGTC
>NZ_DASTNG010000063.1:0-101797 GCF_035721105.1 Arenimonas sp.
GCAGTTCTACAACGAGCAGCGGCCACACAGCGCCCACGGCTACAAGGCCCCGGCCACCGTTCGACGGGCCTGGCTCGAGGCAGATAATATCCACCCCGGACTCACTGGCTGATTGGCTACAAGATCCGTACGCAGGTCACTTCCACTACATGCAAACAGATCGCTTAGAGCTAATTGGATGTTCCGGGTGGCTGCCATTTCCCTCGTGCATCTTCTACGTCAATTCAGACATCGAGCGCAGCCCTGTTGGGGTGCCGAGGCCGATCCAAAGGTGATCCTGGGTGCCGGCGATCACGAAAAGCATCGGGATCCTGCGCTTGCCGCAGATGCGTATCCAGCCACGCTTATCGATCGTCGACGGCGTCGGATGGTGTTCCGGGTGGGTATGCCACTCGCCCAGGTAGTCCATGGTTCCGCCGCTCTCGCGCCATCGCGCGAGTGCGGCCTGCTGGTGCGGCGCGGCGGAACGAAAGAAGCGAGTCCTGCTTGCCTGGTCGGAAACCAACGGCGTGGTGGCCTCGGTCACGTGCAGGTGATTACCGCGCCGGTACCCCAGCAGGATGCCGCCGGATTCGGGCGCGTCGTGATGGAGTTGGCGGTGCCGGGCGAGTACCTGTAGCGCCTTTTCTTCGATCAGGACGAAGCCGTCATCGTCGGGTCGTCTCAGGACGAGGGGAGTGAGCATCCCGGGCATCCCTCGAGCGGCAAGACGTTCTGGTTCTTGATCTTCCTGACATCTGCGTCTTCGATGTAGCGAGTCCGAAAGCGCGGAGAGACGTCGCCCTTGAGCCAGTCTATGATCATGTCGATGGCAAGGGCAGACGAGGACATCGGCGCGGAAACGGCATACGGGGTATAGGCGCTGCAACCGACGATCCTCGTCTCCGGATCATGATCGATGACAGGGAATCGCTGCGATCGTGCAGGGTCGTCGTTCCGGCGCATGCAGCGGAAGCAAGCATATTTGCGCTGATCGACCCACAGCGCCTGGACGCACTCGCCGTTGCCGACGATCCACGTGTGCAGGACCGGCACGCCCTCGGTGCCGAACTTGGTGCGGCGGTTCGCATTGATCGCCTCGCTCACGGCCTCCTCGCCGGTCGCGTCGATGACTAGGTCACCGGCGATGTCGGAAGGGTAGGCCGCGCGGCGCGGCTCGGCGACGATCCTGGCGTATGGAAACTGTCGAATCAGTGTTTCCTGCAGCGCGACCGCCTTGGGTTTGTACAGGCTGTCCATGCCGAGGAAGTGCCGGCCCAGGTTGCCTGGACCGAGGTCGTCCGGATCGATCAGCGTCAGCGATCCGGTGCCCGTTCCCGCACCCAGCTTCACCAGTGCCTGTGCGAGGTAGCCGCCGATCGCGCCGCAACCGACTAGCGTGATTCGCCGGTCCTTTAGCGACGGGAATTGCAGGTTGCGGCTGTGGATGAAGTCCGGGCTGATCTGCCTGACGCTGACCCGCGTAATCGGAAGCTCGTGTCCCTTGTTGTAAAGGTGCTGCCGATAACCCGACGGCTTGCGCTGGTGCATCAGCTTGCGGTTGGAGTTCAGGTCGAAGAAGAAACCGAACCAGCCGGCCGGACTGTCGAGCAGGAACTGGATCGCTTTGAATCCCAGCCACTCACGTTGCCCGAGCACGGCATGGATGCGCTTCATGGCCGCCGCATCCCACGACTTAATCCAGGCGAACATCTCGGCAATCGTCGCGGGCAGCGTGCCCGGCAACGTCGGTGACCGGGTGCTGCGGACGATATAGGTCCCTAGCTTCATTCGCCTCGCCGCTGGCCAGCCGCGGGCCTGGGCCAGCGCCTTGACCTGCGCTTCGTCGCTGGCGGCGATGACATAGAGACCGTCGTCAACGGTGATGCCGAAACAAGGCACGGCGCCGTCGCCGGCCGCCTCGGCAAGCAGCACCGGAGCGGGCAAGGGGCGCTGTCCGATCTCCCAGTTCGCGCCGAACTCCTGCTCGAACTCGCGTTCGCGGTACGTCGGGCTCCCGCTGAGTCGATCAAGCTCCCGCTGCGCCTGTTCGATGCATTGCCAGATCGCGTGGTCGGGACGATAGCGGTCGAGCACGACCCGTCCCTGCATGAAATAGCACTGCACGCCGTCGCCGGACACGTGCGGAGTCAGCGCGGGCAGGAACGCCGGCCGCTCGAGGATGACGAGCGTGGGGTAGGTCGTGAAATCCCAGTCCGAGATCTCGAGCCGGACCTTGATCGGACCCTTGGCGCACTGCAATTCGCCGACGAAGCAGCGCGCCGAACCTGGACGCTTGATCGACTTGAAGCCGAGCTCGCCCAGTTTCCTCAGTCCCAGCGCGAGCCGCGACGCAGACATGTCACCCCGATTGGTTCGAGCCCACCAGCGGCGGTGCCACGGCCGCGGCCGACGACCGGCGGACCTGGTCGGCGCTGTCGTCGACTTCGATAAAACTGGTGTCGTTGGCGATGCGGCTGCCGAACTCGCCGCGCATGTTGCGGATCGCGTCTGGCGCCAGGTTCAGGCTGGCGTAGTGGCGCGAGTTCCACACCTGGTCCAGGAGATCCTTCGCGCGCGCCTTGGCCACCTTGCGCTGGGTGGCGTCGAGTCGGTTAAAGTCGGTCCCGCCGCCATCGATCCCCGGCTCGAAGATGTCGTGCCCGATGCCCTCGTAGATGGCGCGGGCGGCATCCTCGAGCGCGAGGTCGTCGCGGCGCAGGCGCGGGACGAAGTTCCGCGCCACCAGGATCATCAGCGATACCGAGCTGGGGCCATCGCAGTTGGGCCAGTAGTAGTCGCGCCAGCCCTTCACGTAGCGGCAGACCCGGCGCAGCTGCTCGCCGTGCTGCTCCACGCGGTCGTTGTACCAGCGGGCGACTTCTTCCGGATCGGTCTTGAGCCATTCGCCATTGCGCGTGGCCAGGTGGACGCCTTCGATCATCTGCCAGAACGGTTCGGGCATTTCGGCGAAGTCCACGCTTTCGCCGAGCCTTACGCTGTCGCGCGTGGCATAAAGCTGGCCGCTCGCGCGGGCGCGTTCCTGGATGGTGTGGAATTCGCTGGCCGGCACCGCGTAGAGGGGTACGTCGATGTGCGCCCACGGCGCGATCTTGACCCGGACGCAGCTCTTCTTGCTCCGATCGAGCGACCACCCACGTTTCTTGCACAACTCGTCCAGCGCCGCTTCGACGATGTCGAAGTAGGTCTTGGCCGCCGTCTTCGGCCGCGCATCCATGATTTCCACCGGCAGGTAGACGCCAAAATCCCAGTCCATTTCCTGTGCGGGATGCGCCGGCTGGATCAGCGTGCGGTAGACGCAGGAGCCCTGGCTGCGGAAGCGCGGACCGATCTGCCGGTCCATGCCCAGCAACTGGGTCGATGCGGCGCGCAGGCTCGCCCGTAGATGGTCGCGGATGTCGTTCTTTGCGTCGACCAGCGTTTGCCACTGGGTCTTGGTCGGCTCGATGACCTCGTCGAAGCTCAGGGCATGGCCGGCGTTGAGAAACAGCTTGTGCAACTTCAACATGATCATGCTCCTTGAGCAGGATTGGCGTGTTCGCCGTGGTGGAAGGTCGGTATCGGCGCGGCGCGATCCAGCATTGCCTGGATCGACGCGTTGCCGAGCGCGCGCTTGGCGCATTCCGCTGCAGAGCCCAGCAGGATTTCCTGTGCGGCCCCGTCGGTCTTGTCCAACGCCACGGCACGGGCCCGCTCGTCGGTCAGGTCTTCATCCAGGTGGTGGTACTGGCCAGGCATGATCGCGTGGCCCAGCAGGTGGTGGACCAGCGTTTCCTGCGCCGAGATGGAAACGCCGAACAGGCGCTTGGGCATGTTGGCCGGCATCCAGCCGCCCCAGTCCAGCGCACCGCCATCGCGGTTGCGATGCGGGTCGACGGTGAACTTCGCCGACATGGTTCCTATCGCCATTACGTAGAGGTTCGGGCGCGACTGCCCGAGGAAGTGCTCGGCTTCATGCAGTGCCAGCAAGCCGGGGGCGTTGGCGAACAGCCCGCCGTCAACGTACTGGCAGTTGTTGAAGACGTGGCGCGGGAAGAACCCGGGCGCAGCGCTGGTAGCCAGCGCGACGTCGACCAGTCGGTGCTTGTGGTCGGTGGAGAAGCTGGGATGGTGCGGCGTCTTGAACACGACCGGGCGCCCAGTCGTGTGGTTGATTGCCGGGACGATGACGCGATGCGTACATGCGCCGAGGGTGCGCTGGCCAAACAGCGTTTCGGACTCGAGCAAGGCAGCGAGGGATGCCTGTGTGTAGGGGGAACGCAGGTAGCTGAGGAACGACCAGCGCTTCTTGAATATCTCGTCGCCGCGTTCTTCGAACAGCGCCACCATCTGCTTGGCAGGCACTTCCAAGGCCAACGCCAAGGCCAGGATGCCGCCGATCGAGGTGCCGGCGATCAGGTCGAAGCGAGTCGCGATCGGGGCGCCGATGCGCTCTTCGAGGTCGGCGAGGACGCGGGCGGTGAAGAGTCCGCGGTAGCCACCGCCGGACAGGCTCAGGATGCGGAAAGGGGAATCGGGCTGGGCAGCACTCGGCGTGCTGCCCGTCAGGTCGTGCGGATCGTCCTCTCCTTGCCCGGCGATGATGGTCATATGCCCCCCCTAGGTGGACTGTCTGGACCTCGGTAGTAAGGCACCACTATTCAGGTGACCTGTCTCGTAGATCGAGACCACGACGATTTTGGGGTGCCCATCACAATTTCAAGGGGTCGAGTTGAAATTTTTCCACTAGATCTAGTGGCGGCAGGGAAGGCTGAAGTTGATAGCCAGCAACTATTAGTCTTCCAGAAGGTGAGCAGCGGGGTTCACCGTGGCGCTGCCCGTCTGGAAGTATCCGATCACGCTTGAAACCGCCCGGTGCTCCGTCAGCTGCATGATCGCCGGCAGAGAGACACCCTGGCGGCTTGCCTCGGTGACAAATCCGGATCGCAGGCTATGCCCCCCAAAATCCCCCTCCAGACCGGCCAGGCGAGCCCGCCGCTGCACGATCTCACCCACGGCGGCCGGGGAGAGGGCCGGGCCGATACGGTTCCTCCAGAGTCGGCGGAAAATCGCCCCCTCGGTGAGGCCGGCGGCCTCCAACCAGTCTTCTAGCGCCAGAGCGGCCCGATCCAGCACCGGCTTGTCCGGCGTGGAAGAGGCAGTGACGCCGGCCTGCTGGGTTTTGCTGTGCTCCAAGCGGTAGATGAACCCTTGGGGGCCGATCCGGCGCAAGTCGCGAATGTTGGCCGCGGCTATTTCGCTACGCCGGCGTCCGCCGCTGGCGAACCCAAAGCAGAGCAGGGCCCGGTCCCGCAGCCCCTCCAGACTGTCGTCGCATGTGGCCAGCATCGCCTCGAGCTCGGTCAGGGTGATGGCCGTCTTCTTGCGGGGGCGCTCACCGCGTTTCACGGAGGCGCGGCCAGCTCGGCTAAGGACCGTCCGAACCGCTGGCTGCTCACAGGGATTGGCCAGGTGTTTTAGGCGATGAGCGGTCGACAGGACGGCTACGCGGTGTCGAACGGTGGCCAGGGCCCAAGCGCCGGGCTTGGCTTTGAGGCCCGCCGCCACGAGCGCCTGGTCGACCTCCGGCGGCAACTCCCAGGTCAGGCGCCCGTCCTCGGTCCGGCGGGCCGTGTGGTCGACCAGGAACTGCAGCACGGTTGCCTCCGGCGTCGGAAAGGGCAGCTCAATGCCGTAGCGCGCCACGTGCCAGCCGGCCCAGTAACGCAGGGCCGAGGCGTAGCTACGCGTCGTGTTGGCGGCCGCCGCTTCGGCCAGCAGCTCGCGCACGGCATCCGCGGCCTGTTGGGCCAGCTGCGCGGGCAACTGCAGTCCGGCGGCGGGCGAGGCATGGGCGGGCAGGGTGTCTTTCGGCTTCATAATATGTAGTCTGTACTACGCTATTAAGTTCCTAGCCACGATAATCATCACTTATCGTTGGTACGTCAAGCCCGGGGTAGGGGATCCAAGTAGGAGCACATCTGATGGCACGCGGCATCACCCAGGAGCAGGTCAACGGCGCGATCGAGCAGCTGCTGCTGTCGGGCGAACGACCCACGATCGAGCGGGTCCGGGCGGCCCTCGGCACCGGCTCGCCCAATACGCTCACCCGGATGTTGGACGTCTGGTGGCAAGGACTCGGCGGGCGGCTCGCCGCGCAGCGCAAATCCGCAGCGGTCCCGAAGGCTCCGGCGGCCGTCGTCGAGGCGGCGTCCGCGCTCTGGGAGGCGGCGCTGGCGGCGGGGCAGGCCCATGCCGAGGCTGCCGTAGCGCCAGAACGGGCCGCGCTGGCCGAGGCCTTGACAGCCATGGAGTCCACCATCGCCCACGAACGGGCCGCCGCCGCGGCCTCTGATCATGCCCGCCAGGCTGCTGTAGCGGCGGCAGAGGGAGCGCAGGCAGCTTTGGCCATCAGCGATGAGCGCGTTAGCGACCTGCTCCGGCAGGTTGCCAAACTTGAGGCGCGTGTGGAGGACCTAGTCAACCGTGGCGACGCCCTGGATGCCCGGCTCCACCAGACACTTTCGGACGCCGAGTCCGCGCGCAGCGCTGCGGCCGCCGAACGCGCCGACCTACAGGCCCATGCACGGTTGGTCGAAGATCGCGCCCACGCCGAGATCGACCGTTTGCGCCAAGAGCTCAAAGCCGCCAAGAGTCAGCTAGCCTCACAAGGTCGAGAACACGCCGCGGCCCTTCGGACCGTGGAGCAAGCCCGCCAAGCAGCGGACGTCGCCAGGCACCGCGCAGAGCGTGAGGTCGCCGCCGCGCAGGCCCGCGTTCTCGTGCTCGAGCGCGAGCTGGCCCGCCCGAAATCTTCCGGGAGGAAACCCGCGGCGCCGCCTCGTCGGCGCCCTCCGAAAGAGTGACGGCAACGGCCAAGCCTAACGGCTTCCGTGAAAGCGTCCAACGGACTTTAGATCGTGTCGCACATGCTCGGCCGTCTTTTGCATCAAGGCCTCAGTCATCGGAGGAGGAAGCTTGGGTGCGGCGCCCGACGATCACGTCCAGCCTCGCTGTCCCTCGAGGTATTGCCGGACCACGTAAAGGTCTGCGACCTGGCCAGCCAACATGCAGTCCAGCGCACTACGACCGCCGAACATCTGCGCTGCATTGGGCCGCCTCACCCAGCCGTCAGCCTGCGCACGGTCCGCAAACAGCAAATGCAAGGCCTTGTATATGCCCAAGATGTAGCTGATGCGCTCAAGGACATCGTCAGGCACAGGCCCCATCCGGTCACGCTTCCAACGAGAGAATGTGGCCCGACCCGGAGCGCCCAGCAGGCAGCGCGCCTCGTCGGTCGTTAGCTCCCACTTCTCAGCGATGTTGAAGAAGGCACGTAAACCAGGGCCGGCGAGGTCTTGGCGGGCAATCGGATCTGCCGCAACATCTCTCATCGTGCGCCGGCTACTGGTACGCGCCACTCAGCAAGGCGCCCAAGGTTCTACGGACGGACTCCAGACCTTCCGCAGAATCCAGCAATTGGATGGGACGGGCACCACCCAGCGCTGGCTGGGGACGCTCTAGCCAGTCCTGCAACCACTGATCAAGATCAAATTCAGGCGGCGATTCGCCGTCGGCGTCGAGGGCCGCTCGAAGTCGTTCTTTGACATCTTGCAGCGCGCTGGGCAGGCTGCTCGCGACGGACATGGCGAACCCCCTAGATGTTTCACTGCCATCCTATACCGACATTCGTCAGACGGCCATCGCAAGCGATTGTGGGCAGGCAAATGGGTGGCCGCTGGCCGGATTTGCGCGATTTTCAGGCCCGGAGGGCTGGAGCCCGACGTAATTTTGCCGCCAAGTCCGATGCGTTAGACGACGCAGCAGCCGAAAGGCTGATGCAACAATTTGGCGAGACCTGGAGCACAGGAGGCTGCCTTGTCCCTTGAAGAAGTGCTTACGTGCATCCGTCAGGCGCAGCTAGCCACCACTTCGGCTGGCCATGCCGCATTGCGCTACGTGCAGGCCCAAGAGCCAGCATTGGCTGAAGCACTGAGTTCACTCGGGTTCGGGATTGACGAGGCCGGGATTTGGCTGATTACGTCCGGGGACAAGGGTTCACTGAGTCCGATCGAGCTGGTCGCGGCTGGACGCACTAACGAGGTCGTGGATAACCTCAGCCGGGCGATGCACGGATTCTCCGCCTGATACAGGTTTGAGTCCCAGGTTAGGTCCTGATTGGTCACTTGCCTGAGGAACTAGATCGGGCGGCTGGGAAGGTGGGCAGCGCTCACGGTGGATTCTGTGAGTAGCAGCGCGGCCAGGTGGTCCAGAATTCGCAGAGGTGGAGACTCAACTGGCCACCGGTGCACGAAAACGTGTACATCGCGTAGACCGGTGAGTAGAAGTTTCTGCCTCTGTCACTTGTTGTGCAGGAATGTCTGCACCAGATGTACAGATTCTTTGCAGGTGATGCCCAAGATTCGCTGCGGTAAACAGTTGGCGCGGCCGGCGTTTCGGGGATGGAAGGACCGCGGCGTCAACCAAGATGAATTCGCGGCTGCGGGCAGGCTCAGGCAGCCGCCGTCGCGGGCAATGTGGAAGCGGGAGCCAGTAACGGCGCGGGTTCTGGCGGGTTTGCGGGGCCGCTTCACCCCGGAAAGCGTACCTCGCTTAGTGCGCATAATGTATATTATGTCAACTAATGGATGCCCCTCAGATGGACTCCGCCTGACGGCTACCCGGGTTCTCGACCTGGCGGCTTCCTGCCGTCGCCGGGCGCTTCCCCACCCGGTGCATCCGTAGCACTCAGGCGGCGGCCTCGCGGCGTCGGCCCAGCAGTTGGGCCAGCACCCCGTCGAAGCGATCCAGCTCGCCGGCGTCCGCCGGGCTGCGGGTGTACATCTCGGGGTCGTCGCAGACGCGCAGGATGCGGCAGTGGCCGGCGCCCTCGATGTCGACGCTCAGTTCGGCCTCGTAGATGCATTCGCCAGTGGCGCCGCGCCAGGCCCGCAGCTGGCCCTGGTTGAGCCAGACCACCCAGCGGTCCTCCAGGCTGGTCGGCCACAGGCCCTCGGCCAGCTTGGCCATCTCGTCCGGCGTGAAGGTCCGCGCACAGCGGACTGGCCAGGCCAGGCGCATCCTTCGAAGGCGGGTCAACCACTCGTCTCGTTCGTCCATGGGGTTCCGTGTCGGGTGGTTCGCTGGCCAGTCTGCCCAGCGTCTGGCTCATAGATTGAGACGGACATCCCGTCCCGGCGCGGCCACCCCGCCCCGCCGTCCCGCCGTCCCGCCTGCGTGGCCGGGATCCGGGAGCCGTGCGCGATCCCCATGGCGCCGCCGGCCGGGTTTCGTCCGGCTCGCGACCGGCTCAGTCGCTGCCAGCTTGCTCGACGACGAGGACTCGCGCCTCGCCAACAGGATGGGCGACGTGCGCCATGCCCTCGGTGGCGTGGAAGATGTCGCCAGGGCCAAGCAGGGCCCGGTACTCGGTGTCGGCGATCCGATAGTGCATCTCGACCACGCCATCGAGCACGACGAAGACCTCTTCACCGGTGTTGACGTGCCAGTGGTAAGGCGTGTCGGTCCAGTGCAGGCGCGTCGTGACGGCGCCCATCCGGGCAATCTGGCGGGAACCCCAGGCGCGGCCCGCGGTAAAGGTTGTTCCATGGGTGATGGGCATCGCGGGCTCCTGGAGCAGAAAGGCGCCGGACTCCGGGGAGAGCGTGGTCCGGCGCAAGGGGGAGCCGGTCAGGCGTGGCAGGTGCCGCAGCAGCCTGCGCCAGCCGTGCTGTCGATATCCGCGGACGCGGCGGAGATGGCCGGCGAGGCCGCGTAGCCAATCGCCGCGAGGGTGGTGACCACGTTGGCGACGTCGAAGTAGCCTTCGGCCTCGACCGTGCCGGCGGCGAGGTCGACCCCGACCCGGGCGGCGGAATCGATGGCCAGCAGGGCTTCGGTGATGCGGCCGACGCAGCGGCCGCAGGTGAGTGGACTGACGTTGTACTTCAAGGGAGCGACCTCCGGGGATGCGCCGGCGGGCTTGCCGGCCTGCCGCCAGACTGCTGCTTCCCCCCGTGGCAAGGTCAACGCCGATGGCCGCAGGCACCGGCACTGGACAGGGGCGTTGACCTTGCCATCATGGGAAGCCGCAACCTGCGTCCAACCTCCCGCAGGACACCGCCATGAGCACTCCCCTTCCCCATTCCACCCGCGACACTGAAATCCGGTTCGGCGTGACCGGCATGACCTGCGCCACCTGCGTGGGCCGCGTCGAGAAGGCGCTGTCCCAGGTCCCCGGCGTGCGCTCGGCCAGCGTGAACCTGGCCACCGAGACGGCGACGGTCACGACCGACGGCAGCGCCTCGGCCGCGACCCTCGCCGCTGCGGTCGAAAAGGCCGGCTATGGCGTGGCCGTCGAGGACATCTCGATGGCCATCCTCGGCATGACCTGCGCGTCCTGCGTCGGTCGCGTCGAGAAGGCCTTGGCGAAGGTGCCGGGCGTGCAGTCCGCCAGCGTGAACCTGGCGACCGAGACCGCGCGCGTGCAGGTGCTGGCCGGCACCGCCCACGAGGCGCTGGTCGCGGCCATCGCGGGCGCCGGCTACGAGGTCGCGCCGGTGGCCGCCGAGCCATTGGCGCCACCCCACGGCGGTGACGCTACCCGCGGAACCGGCGCGCCGGCATCGAAGGAGCCCCCCACCGTCTCGCCACAAACGCGCGCGGCCGCTCGCGAGCGGCGCCATCTCATCTTCGCCGCCCTGCTCTCGCTGCCTCTGGCCATGCCGATGGTGGGCATGCTGTTCGATGAACACTGGGCCCTGCCGGGCGTGTGGCAGTTCCTGCTGGCCACGCCGGTACAGTTCTGGCTCGGCGCGCGCTTCTACCGGGCAGCCTGGAAAGCCGTGCGCGCCCGCACGGGCAACATGGACCTGCTGGTCGCGCTCGGCACCACGGCCGGCTATGGCCTCAGCGTCTACCACCTGCTGTTCACCACGCCGCACCACGGCGAGCCGCCGCTGTACTTCGAAGCCTCGGCCGTGGTCATCACGCTCATCCTGTTGGGAAAATGGCTCGAGGCGCGCGCCAAGCGCCAGACCACCGAAGCCATCCGCGCGCTGCAGGCGCTGCGTTCGGCCGCGGCGCGCGTGCGCCACGCCAACGGCCACGAGGCCGAAGTCCCGGTGGCCAGCGTGCGCGTCGGTGACCATGTGGTGGTGCTGCCGGGCGAACGCTTCCCGGTGGATGGCGAGGTGCTTGAGGGGCGAAGCCATGCCGATGAATCCCTGATCAGCGGCGAATCGCTGCCGGTGGCGAAGGAGCCCGGCGAACGCGTGACTGGCGGTGCCGTCAACGGCGAGGGCCGCCTGGTCGTCCGCACCGTCGCGGTCGGCGCGGAGTCGGCGCTGGCGCGCATCATCCGCCTGGTCGAGGATGCGCAGGCGAAGAAGGCGCCGATCCAGCGCATCGTCGACCGGGTCAGCGCCGTGTTCGTTCCGGTGGTGGTCATGATCGCGCTGGCGACGCTGCTTGGCTGGGGCTTCGCCACCGGTGACTGGACCGCCGCCACGCTCAACGCCGTCGCCGTGCTGGTCATCGCCTGCCCCTGCGCACTGGGCCTGGCCACGCCGACCGCGATCATGGCCGGCACCGGCGTGGCGGCGCGCGCCGGCATCCTTATCAAGGATGCCGAAGCGCTGGAAACCACGCGCCACCTGCGCACCGTCGCCTTCGACAAGACCGGCACGCTCACGGCCGGTCGTCCCGGGCTGGCGACGCTGCGCGCCGTGCAAGGCGACGAGGATGCGCTGCTGTCGCTGGCGGCGGCCCTGCAGCAGGGAAGCGAACACCCGCTGGCTCGGGCCGTCATCGCCGCGGCGTCCGCGCGCGGTGACCTGCCGCCGCCGGCCGACGGCATCACCGCCCTGCAGGGGCGCGGCATCGAAGGCCGCGTGCAGGGTCGTCGCACCCTGCTGGGCAGCGAGCGGCTGATGCGCGAACTCGGCGTCGACCTGGCCGCGCTGGCCAGCGCGGGCCAGGCCGAGGCTGCGAGCGGACGCTCGGTGTCGTGGTTGGCCACCGGGAACGATGACGGCCTTGTCCTGCGTGGCCTGCTCTCGTTCGGCGATCCGCCGCGGCCCGAGGCCACCGAGGCGATCCGCCTGCTGCAGGCGCAAGGCCTGCGCACGGTGATGGTGTCGGGCGACAACCGCGGTGCCGCGCTGGCGGTGGCCGCGGCCGTGGGCATCCCGGCGCAGGATGTGCGCGCCGAAGTGCTGCCCGGCGACAAGGCGGACGTCGTGCGCGCGCTGGCCGTCGATGGCCGCGTCGGCATGGTCGGCGACGGCATCAACGACGCGCCCGCCCTCGCCGCGGCCGACGTCGGCTTCGCGATGGGCGGCGGCACCGACGTCGCCATGCACGCCGCCGGCGTCACCCTGATGCGCGGCGACCCGCGCCTGGTGGCCGATGCCATCGACATCTCCCGCCGCACCACCCGCAAAATCCACCAGAACCTGTTCTGGGCCTTTGTCTACAACATCGTCGGCATCCCGCTGGCCGCCGCCGGCCTGCTCGATCCCGTCGTCGCGGGCGCGGCCATGGCGCTTTCCAGCGTCAGCGTCGTCTCCAACACCCTGCTGCTGCGGCGCTGGTCGCCGCGCGCCCGCCACTGACCGAGGAGGTCCCCATGGCACGCCACGTGATCCGCCCCGAACTGTCCGACGCCAAGGGCCAGGGCTTCCACAACATCGGCGAGGCCGCCGCGCTGGCCGGGGTCTCGGCCAAGATGATCCGCCACTACGAGTCCATCGGCCTGATACCGCCGGCCAGCCGCACCTTCGCCAACTACCGGCTCTACCACGACGCCGACGTGCATCGGCTTCGATTCATCAAGCGCGCGCGCAACCTGGGCTTCTCGATGAAGCAGATCGAGCAGCTGCTGGGCTTGTGGTCGGACCCGGACCGCAGTAGCGCCGAGGTCAAGCGCCTGGCCCAGGCGCACGCCGACGAGCTCGCCGCGCGCATCGCCGAAATGCGAGCCATGCAGCGCACCTTGCAGGACCTCGCCGCGCACTGCCACGGCGATGCCCGCCCCGAGTGCCCCATCCTCGACGACCTCGCCGGCGAGGCGCCGCGGCAGTGAGCACGACAGCGCCTGCCGCCCGGGTCGGGCGTGGCCCCGGGGCTGACGAAACCGTCACGCACCGACCGGGGTAAACTAAGGCCATGCCGCTGCTTCGCACCCTCGCCCACCTTCTGCTGGTCCTGGCCTTGCTGGCCGGCGGCCTGGCGCCGGGCGCCGCCGCTGCGGACGATTCGGCGGGCACCGGGAAGGCCATGGCCGAGTCCTGCCACGACCTCGCCGGGGATGCGGGTGATTCCCGGGATGCGCCGCCCGCGGATTGCTGCGATGGCGGCTGTATCTGCGATTGCCTGCACCTGATGAAGGCCAGCCTGGTGACCCCGGTGCGCCTGCGGCCCCTGCCGCGCCGCGATGCGGACCAGCGGCCTGTGCTCGTCGCGCTGATGTCGGCGCCCGAGGCGCCGGACGTCCGACCTCCCATCGCCTGATCGCCTGCGGCGGACATCTGGTCTGCCACCCCGCGACGCGCCCGCCTGTTGGCGGGCTACCCGGCCCCGCCGGTTCCGAATGCACGGAGACCCGAGCATGACCCATTCCCTGGCACGCGCCAGCCTGGCGCTGGCGCTCGCCGCCGCCCTGGGCGCCTGCACCACCCTGTCGCCGCGGCCGCGCGCCGATGACCTCGCGACGTCGCTCGCGCAGCGCGGCGGTCCCGCCGTCGACTGGGCCGCCGTGGGCGCCCCGCGCGCCGAGCGCGAAGCCATCGGCCGCTGGCTCGACCAGCCCATGACCCTGGACGCCGCGCTGCGCGTGGCCATGCTGCGCAGCCCGCGCCTGCAGGAGGAATACGCCCACCAGGGCCTCGCCCGCGCCGAGGTGCTCGAGGCGCTGGAGATTTCCAACCCCACCCTGTCGCTCTCGCGGATGTCGCTCGACGCCGGCGGCAGCAAGCGCACCGTGGGCCTGTCGCTGCCCTTGGTGGACCTGCTGATGCTGCCCGCGCGCACGCGCCTGGCGACGCTGGAATACGAGCGCGCCACCTACGAGGTCACCGGTGCGGTGCTCGGCGTCGTCGCCGAGGTCGAGGCGGGCTGGTACGCGTACGTGAGCGCGCGCCAGGTCGCCGCGATGCGCGAGGCCGTCTCGGAAGGGGCGGCGGCGTCGGCCGAACTGGCGCAGCGCTTCCACGCCGCCGGCAACATCAGCGACCTGCAGCTGGCCCAGGAACAGGCGGTCGCGAGCGAGGCGCGCATCGAGGCGCTGCGCGCCCGCGCCGAGGCCGGCCGCCAGCGCCTTGCGCTGAACCTGCTGCTCGGCCTCCACGGCGAGGAAGCCGACTGGGAAACCAGCGACAACCTGCCCCTCCCCGTGCCCGAGGAAGACGACCCGGCACAGCTGGCGCGGCTGGCGGCCGAAGGCAACACGGAGCTGTTGGCGGCGCGCAAGGAAGCCGAAGTGCTGGCCGACGCGCTGGGCCTGACCCGCTCGCTGCGCTGGCTCGGCGGCAGCGAAATCGGCTACGAGCGCGAGAAGGAAGCCGACGGTGCCCGCCTGCGCGGCCCGTCGCTGGCGCTGGAGCTGCCGATCTTCAACCAGGGCCAGGCCCGGCTGGCCCGCGCCGAGGCCCAGCTGGCCGCGGCGCTGGCGCGGGTGGACCAGGGCGAACTGTCGGTGACGCAGGGCGTGCGCCTGGGCAGCGAATCGGTGACGGCGATGCGCGAGGTGGTGCGCCTGCACCGCGAGGCCCTGGTGCCGCAGCGCGAGACCATCGTCGCGCGGCAGCAGGAGCGCCAGAACTTCATGCTGATCGGCGTGTTCGAGCTGGTGCAGGCCAAGCTGGCCGAGTACGACGCCTACCAGGCCTACCTGGAAGCGGTTCGCGACTATTGGCTGGCCCGGGTCGAGCTGGCCCGCGTGGTCGGCCAGCGCCTGCCCAGCGACGCCGGCATCGGCGAGCGCACGCCCAGCGTGCAGGACATCCTCGCGCCCCGGGGCGGCATGGATCACTCGCAGCACGGCGGCATGGATCCTTCGCAGCACCAAGGCATGGACCACTCGCAGCACGAAGGGATGGATCACTCCGAGCACGAAGGCATGGATAACTCGCAACACGAAGGGATGGATCACTCCGAGCACGAAGGGATGGATAACTCGCAACACGAAGGGATGGATCACTCGAAGCACGAGGCGATGGATCACTCGAAGCACGAGGCAATGGATCACTCCGGGCACGAGGCTACCGAGGCCCGGGACGGCGAACACGACCACGGAGACACGCCATGAAGCTCACCCGCCGCAACCTGCTGATCGGCACCGGCGCCGGACTGGTCGCGTCCGGCGCCACCGCGGCCTTCGCCCAGGACGCCCACGTCGGCCATGCCTCGCCCGAGGCGGCCCCGCCCGCGGCCGCGCGCCGCGGTGCCGGCCGGGTGCGAACCCTCAATGGCTGGTCCCTGCCCCACCGCATGAACGGCGGCGTCAAGGAATTCCACCTGGTCGCCGAAGAGTTCGAGCATGAATTCGCGCCCGGCTCGAAGGCGATCTGCTGGGGCTACAACGGCTCCACGCCGGGCCCGACGATCGAGGCGGTGGAAGGCGACCGCGTGCGCATCTTCGTCACCAATCGCCTGCGTGAAGCCACCACCATCCACTGGCACGGCCTGCTGCTGCCTTCGGGCATGGACGGCGTGGGTGGCCTGAACCAGCCGAAGATCGAGCCCGGCGAGACCTTCGCCTACGAGTTCACCCTGCGCCAGCACGGCACCCACATGTACCACCCGCACGCCGACGAGATGGTGCAGATGTCCCAGGGAATGATGGGCCTGTTCATCATCCATCCGCGCGAAGCCGAAGCCGTGCCGGTGGATCGCGACTACGCCTTCATCCTGCACAACTTCGCCCTGCATCCGGGCACGCGTCGGCCGGACCCGGCGGTGATGCAGGACTTCGACCTGTGGACCTTCAACTCCAAGGTGTTCCCGGCGATCGATCCGATCGTCGCGCGCTCCGGCGAGCGGGTGCGCATCCGCGTGGGCAACCTGAGCATGTGGAACCACCCGATCCACCTGCACGGCGTGCAGTTCGAGGTCACCGGCTCGGACGGCGGGCGCTGGCCGCGCGGGCAGTGGCGGCGCGAGGTGACCGAGATCGTCGGCGTCGGCCAGATGCGCGACATCGAGTTCACCGCCGTGCCGGGAGACTGGGCGTTCCACTGCCACATGTCGCACCACACCATGGGTCCGATGGGCCACGACGTCCCCAACACGCTGGGCGTGGACCAGTCCGGCGTCGAGCAAAGGATCCGGCGCATGCTGCCCGGCTACATGGCCATGGGCGAAGCCGGCATGTCCGAGCACCAGGACCACACCGACAGCGGACACATGAAGGGCCCGGAGAACACGCTGGCGATGATGGCCGGCAAGGGCCCGTTCGGGAACATCGAGATGGGCGGCATGTTCACCGTCGTCAAGGTGCGCGACGATCTGGCCCCGGGCGATTACCGCGACCCGGGCTGGTACCGCAACCCGGCGGGCACCGTCGCCCGTCGCGTCAGCACCGCCCCTGATTTCGGCGCACCCCCGCGCCGCCCCACGACCTGAGGACCCCGCCATGAATCTGTTCAAAGCGATCTGCCTGGCCGCGCTGCTGCTGGCCGGCCCCGCCGCCACGCTTGCCGCCACGCCCAACACCAGCCCGGTCGACAACGCGCTGCCGCTCGTGACCGTGCACAAGAGCCCCTACTGCGGCTGCTGCGAAAAGTGGGTCGAGCACATGCAGGCCGCCGGCTTCAGGGTCGAGGTGGTCAACACCGACGACATGACGCCGGTGAAGCAGCGCGTCGGCATCCCGCCCGGCAAGGGCTCCTGCCATACCGCGGAAGTGGGCGGCTACTTCGTCGAAGGCCATGTGCCGGCCGAGGACGTGAAGCGCCTGCTGGCCGAGAAGCCCGACGCCCGCGGTATCGCCGTGCCCGGCATGCCGATCGGTTCGCCCGGCATGGAGTCGCCGGACGGCCGCGTGCAGGCCTACGACGTGCAGCTGGTCGACAAACACGGCGAAACCAGCACCTGGTCGCGCCACGGCGAGACCGAGTAAGCCTTCCCTAGTCCGCGTCGGCGTATTGCCAGGCGCCGTCGGGTGCCACCCCGGCGCCCAGCGTCGGCGACACCCCGGGCCAGGCCGCCAGCGCCACGCAGGCGCCGTCGGCGAAGGTCCAGTGCCAGGCCTCGGCCCGTGCGCGGTCGGCCGGACGCGCGCTCACGCGCCGGGCCTGCGAGGGCTGCAGGCCTTCGCCGCTGCGCTTGCCGCGCGCTTCCTTCAGCGCCCAGTAACGATGGAACACGCGCTCGCGCCCGCTGCCCTGCTCCGCCGCCTCGACCTGGTCGGCCTCCTCGGGCGAGAACAGGAAGCGCGCGATCGCGACGTAGTCCCGTGGCTTGCGCGGGCGCTCCAGGTCGATGCCGACCGGCGCCGGGGCGATCGCGGCCGCGAGGTGCTCCCCGCTGTGGCTGAGCGAGGCCCAGAGCAGGCGCCCGTCGTCGTGGCGCAGCCGCGGCCGCGGGTCTTCGTCGGACGCGAAGCGCCAGTCGGTGGCCGCGCCGCCGTGGGATTCGCTGGCCATCATGCGCAGCAGCCAGTGGCCGGCCAGGTATTGGCGCCGGCGCAGCGCCGCCGAGATCGCCTGCAGGCGCAGGTCCTCGGCGGCGGTCAGCCAGGCCGTGCCGGGGCCGGGCAGCCGGGCTTCGACGTCGGGCAGCGACGCCAGCGCCAGGCGGCAGTCGGCCGTGTCCGCCACGTCAGCGATCGGCGACCTTGGCGTAGGTGCCCAGCAGGGCCACGCCGGCCATCAGCCGGCCGGCACCGCACTGGTACTGGGTGGGGCTGCTGAACACCTCGCGCTTGAAGTTGCTGCGCAGGCCGACCACCGCGTCGGCGCCGCGCGCCTTGGCGGCGTCCTGCAGCGCCACCAGCGCGCCCAGCATCGCCCACTGGCAGGCCTCGCGCTCGGACTTGCCGACCGCATTGGTCTTGCGGTTGGTGTTGGCCGGGCCGAACTCCGCGAACAGGCGCGGCGTGGCCTGCCCTTCGAAGTAGAACTTGACGCTGCCGTCGAGGCTGCCGTCGGCTTCACCGGCGGCGATGGCGCTGGCGATGTCGAACTGCACGCGCTTGTCGCGCGCCTCGGCGGTGTTGGCGAGCAGGCCGGCCAGGGCGAAGGCAAGCAGGCAGGAGAGGATGGACTTCATGGGGGGAGGCTCCGTGGGGGTGGGATCAGGCCGGCCAGCGGCGCAGCACCAGCGAGGTGTTGATGCCGCCGAAGGCGAAGTTGTTGCTCATGGCGTATTCGGCGTCGATGGCGCGGCCGGTGCCGGTGAGGTAGTCGAGGGCGCCGCAGCGCGGATCGACGTTCGAGAGGTTCAGGGTCGGGTGGAACCAGCCCTCGCGCATCATCTCCAGCGTCACCCAGGCCTCCAGCGCGCCGCAGGCGCCCAGGGTATGGCCGGTGTAACTCTTGAGCGAGCTGATCGGCATGCGTTCGCCGAACACGGCATGGGTGGCGGTGGTCTCGGCGACGTCGCCGTGGTCGGTGGCGGTGCCGTGGGCGTTGACGTAGGCGATGGCTTCGGGCGGCAGCCCGGCATCCTCCAGCGCCAGCCGCATCGCCAGCGCCATGGTGGTGGCGTTGGGCTGGGTGACGTGCTGGCCGTCGCTGTTGGTGCCGAAGCCGACGATCTCGGCGTGGATGGTGGCGCCGCGGGCCTGCGCGTGCTCCAGGTCCTCGAGCACCAGGGTGCAGGCGCCCTCGCCCACCACCAAGCCATCGCGGTCGCGGTCGAAGGGGCGCGGCGTCAGTCCGGGCGTGTCGTTGAGGGTGCTGGTGGCGAACAGCGTGTCGAACACCGTGGCGTCGGTGACGTCGAGCTCCTCGCAGCCGCCGGCCAGCATCGCCACCTGCTTGCCGCTCTTGATCACCTCGTAGGCGAAGCCGATGCCCTGGCTGCCCGAGGTGCAGGCGCTGGACGTGGTGATGATGCGGCCGGTGATGCCGAAGAACACGCCGATGTTCACCGGCGCCGTGTGGCTCATCATCTTGATGTAGGTGGTGGCATTGATGTACTGCGTGGTCAGCTCCGACAGCATCCGTCCGAAGTCGCCGATCGAGGACGGCGTGCCGGCGGAGGAGCCGTAGGAGATGCCGACCCGGCCCGAGGTGAGCAACGGGTCGCCGAGCAGGCCGGCGTCTTCCAGCGCCAGCTCGCTGGCGCGGGTGGCCAGCATCGCCACCCGGCCCATGCTGCGCAGGGTCTTTCGGTTGTAGTGGTCGGGCAGCGTGAAGTCGGCGCAGGGCACGCCCAGGCGCGTGTTCAGGCCCTTGTACTGGCCCCATTCGTCGAAGCGGCGCACGGCGTTGCGGCCCGTGCGCAGGTGCGCCAGCACGCTGTTCCAGTCGTGGCCGAGCGGGCTGAGCGCGCCGCGGCCGGTGACGACGACGCGACGCATCAGACCATGCCCCCGTTGACCGAGATCACCTGGCGGGTGACGTAGGAGGCTTCGTCCGACATCAGGAAGGACACGACGGCTGCGACCTCCTCCGGCCGGCCGACGCGACGCAGCGGGATCATCTTCATCGCCTCGTCCACCACTTCGGCGGGCAGCATCTCGGTGTCGACCAGGCCGGGCGCCACGCAATTGACGGTGATCTCGCGCTTGGCCAGCTCCAGCGCCAGCGCCTTGGTGGCGCCGATGATGCCGGCCTTGGCGGCGCTGTAGTTGGTCTGGCCGCGGTTGCCGGCGATGCCCGACACCGAGGACAGCGTGACGATGCGGCCCGGCTTCCGGCGCCGCACCATCGGCATCACCACCGGCTGGAGCACGTTGTAGAAGCCGTCGAGGTTGGTGTGGATGACGCTGTCCCACTCCTCGCCGGTCATCGCCGGGAACGCGTTGTCGCGAGCGATGCCGGCGTTGCAGACCACGCCGTGGTAGGCGCCGTGCGCCTCGATGTCGGCGTTGAGCGCGGCTGCGCAGGCGGCGCGGTCGGCGACGTCGAAGCAGAGCACGCGCGCGGCGCGGCCCAGCGCGGTGATCTCGGCGGCCACGGCCTCGGCCTCGTCGCGACGGCTGCGGCAGTGCACGACGATGTCGAAGCCGTCGCGGGCCAGGCGCAGGGCGATCGCCTTGCCGATGCCGCGGCTGGCGCCGGTGACCAGGAGGGTGCGTGGATTCATGCGGGAGCGGTTCCAAGGTAAGCGTCGGGATCGGGCGGCTCGAATACCGAGACGCTGGCGGTGGCGACGACCGCCTCCCCGACCAGCAGGCGGCAGGCAAACAGGCCCAGGCCATTGTCGCCCATCAGTTCGCAGCGCGCCTCGATGCGCAGCAGGCTGCCGACCGGCAGGCGGTCCCAGTGCGCGTCGTAGCGGCGGGTGCCGAGCAGGAACCCCGGCTTGACGGCTTCGTCGCGCGCCAGCGCGCGGCCGCCGGCCCAGGCGGCAATGGCCTGGGCCATGTACTCGATGCCGACCCAGGCCGGCACGGCCTCGCCGCCGTCCTCGAGCAGCAGGTGGTCGTCGCGGACCGTGGCTTCGGCGACCACGCTGTCGGCGTCGACGTGCAGCACACTGTCGATCCACAGCATGCCGCCGCGGTGCGGCACCAGGCGTTCGATGGCTTCCTCGCGCGGATCCATCAGCCGGCTCCCAGCACGAGCGCGGCATTGCTGCCGCCGAAGGCGAAGGACTGGCTGAGCACGTGGCGCAGCGGCGCCGCGGCGCGGCGGCCGGGCGTGACGAGGTCGAGCCGCGGCAGCGCCGGGTCCTGGTCGCCGTCCCACCAGTGCGGCGGCAGTGCGTGGCCGGGATTGCGGGCCAGCGCGAGCCAGCACAGGCCGGCCTCGATCGCACCGGCGGCGCCGAGCGTATGCCCGGTCAGCGGCTTGGTGGAGCTGGCCGGGGTGTCGCCGCCGAACACGCGCTGCAGCACCCCGGCCTCCATGGCGTCGTTCTGCGGCGTCGCGGTGCCGTGCAGGTTCACGTAGCCAATATCGGCCGGCGCCAGGCCGGCGCGCCGGAGCGCTTCGCGCAGGGCGCGCTCGGGGCCGTGGCCTTCCGGCTCCGGGGCGGACATGTGGTGCGCGTCCGAACTCTCGCCCCACCCTGCCAGCCTGACCACGCCCGGTTCGCGGGTCATCAGGAACAGCGCCGCGCCCTCGCCGATGTTGATGCCATTGCGCTGGCGCGAGAACGGATTGCAGCGCGCCGTCGACACCGAGCCGAGCGCGCTGAAGCCGGCGATGGTGAACTCGCAGATCGAATCGACGCCGCCCGCGACCACCGCATCGGCCAGCCCGGCCCGAAGCAGCCGCGCCCCCGACGCCAGGGCCTTGGCGCTGGACGAGCAGGCGGTGGAGATCACGTGGGCCGGGCCGCGCACGCCGAGCTGCGCGGCCAGGAAGCGCGCGGGCATGCCCATTTCCTGCTGCGAATAGTGGAAGTCGTCCGGCCAGCCGCCGTGGTCGCGGTGGTGGCGGTGCGCGCGCTCGCTCTCCCCGACGCCCGAGGTGCTGGTGCCCAGCACGACGGCGACGCGGTCGGCGCCGTGGCGCGCGATCGCCGCCTCCACCGCGCTGCGGATCGGCGCCAGCGCCAGCGTCGCCAGCGCATTGTTGCGCCCCTGCAGCGCCCGCGGCAGGTGGCCCAGGTCGGGCAGCGGGCCGTCGACCAGGCCCAGCGCCAGCGCGCGTCCCGGCGTCACGGCCTCGGTGCTGGTGACGCCGCGCGGTGCATCGTCGGCGAACAGCCGCGCCGCGACCGCGTCGAGGTCATGGCCCAGGGCGCAGCACAGCCCCAGTTCGTTGAGGAAGACCGGGGTCATGGCGCCAGCGCCACGGAATCGATGCGCAGCCGGTAGCGCAGGCGCTCCTGGTGCAGCACGCGGGTGTCGGCGTCCTCGCGTTCGACCCAGGCCACGGTGCCGCCAGCATCGCGCAGGGTGCGGCGGGCACCGGCGTCCTCGAGCGTCCAGCCGGGCGGCAGTTGGGTGCGCAGCGCCTCGACCGGCCAGAACACCAGCTGCAGGTCCGACAGCACCCGCCCGCCGTCCAGCGACGCGGGCAGCCAGGGCTGGCGCGTCTGCGCCAGCTGCCGGCCGTCCCAGTCCAGCCGCAGCGCCACCTGGCCCTGGGCGTGGATCACCAGCCGCACGGCCTCGGCGTCGACCTGCACCATCGCGTCCACCGTTTCACGGCGGTCGCCGTGTTCGAACGACAGGCGCTGCTGCTCGGCCAGCCCGCCCGGCAGCGCCGACGGCGCCAGCGTGAACACCGGCGTGGCGTCGGCCGGCGGCCGCGTCGCCGGCGGCGTGCAGCCGGCCAGCAGGCCCAGCGCGACGGCGGCGATCAGGCGGAGCACAGCTGCTCCAGCACGCCCAGCCGGCGCGTGTGCTCGGCGACGTAGGGATTGGTTTTGTCCCAGGCGTAACCGGCCAGGATCGAACAAATCATCTCGCGGATGTCGGGGCTGGGGTTGGGATGGAAGATGATCTTCTGGAAGCCGCCCGCGTACCAGGCCTCGACGAAACAGCGGAAGGTGTCGACGCCGGCGCGAAGCGGCCTGCCGTAGTCGGCTTCCCAGTCCACGGTCTCGCCGGCGAATTCGCGCGCCAGACAGGCCGAAGCCAGGCTGGCCGACTTGAAGGCGATGGTGACGCCGGACGAGAACACCGGGTCCAGGAATTCGCCGGCATTGCCCAGCAGCGCGTAGTTGCGGCCCCAGAGCGACTTCACGTTGGCCGAGTAGCCGACGATCTGGCGCGCCGGCGTGTCCCATTCGGCCTTCGCCAGCAGGTCCGACAGGCCCGGGTCCTCGCCCACGATCGCCTTCAGGCGCTCGGTCTCGGTGCCCTCGTACTGCGACAGGAAGCGGGTTTCCGCGACCACGCCGAGCGAGCAGCGGCCGTTCGAGAACGGGATGGTCCAGTACCACACGTCCGGGTGCCGCGGATGCACGGTGATCAGGATCTTGCTGCGGTCGAACGCGGCGGAACCCGGCGCGATGCGGTCGGCGACGTGGGTGAAGATGGCGCCGCGGGCCGGGAAGCCCGACGGGCTCTCGAGCTGCAGCATCCGCGGCAGGATGCGCGCGAAGCCGCTGGCGTCGAGCAGGAAGCGCGCCTGCACCTGGTAGGTCTCGCCCTCGGGGCTGCGCACGGTCACGCACGGGCGCTCGCCGTCCACGTCCACCGCCAGCACCTCGTGCCGGTAGCGAACGGTCGCGCCCATCCGCGCGGCCTCGTCGGCCAGGACCTTGTCGAAGTCGGCGCGCTGCACCTGGTAGGTGGTGCCCCAGCCCTGGCTGAACTTCTGGCGGAAATCGAACTGCGTGCGCCGGTCTCCGCAGGCGAAGGCGGCGCCGTTCTTGTACTGGAAGCCGGCCTCGACCACGGCCCGGAGCATGCCGGCGGCCTCGATGTACTCCATGCTCTGGGGCAGCAGGCTCTCGCCGATCGAGAAGCGCGGGAACTGCTCCTTCTCCAGCATCAGCACCTCCCTGCCCTGCTGGCGCAGCAGGCCGGCCGCCACCGAACCCGCGGGGCCGGCGCCGATGATCAGGATCTCGGTGGATTCGATGCGCATGTCCATGTCGTGGCGGTCCGTGGAAGGTCGGGCTCAGGTCGCCGCGCGCGGCGCGGGTCGGAAACAGGGGGTGATCAGCCAGACGATGCCGATCCCCAGCAGCAGCGCCAGGCCGAAGCTGTGCAGCGCCGGCGTGGCCGACAGCGCCAGCAGCCCGAAGGCCAGCAGCGTGCTGGCCGCGCCCAGTGAAACGGCGAGCCAGCTGGCGGGGTCATCGCGATGTTCGAGCAGGAAGATGCCGTAGTCGATGCCCACGCCCAGCAGCAGCAGCTGGGCCAGCACGCCAAACAGCTGCAGCGGCACCCCCAGCCAGCCCAGCATGGCCAGGCTGAGGGTCGCGGCCAGCGCGGTCGGCAGCCAGGCGCGCCACGCGCGGCGGCCAAAGCGCAGCCACAGCGCCAGCGCCACCGCCAGGTAGCCGGCCACCAGCAGCAGCGACATCTGGTGACGGTAGTGCGCCAGCACGCCGGAAATCGTCGCGCTGCGATCGATCCAGCGCACGCCGGGCAGGCCTTCGGCGGCTTGCGCCAGCGCCGGCAGGCGCTCGGGCGACAGGCCTTCGAGCAGCACCACGCTGCCCCAGCGGCCGTCGACCGACCCCAGCCACAGCGGCCGCATCGGCGCCGACACCGGGTGTGCGAGCCAGGCGTCCAGCGCCAGCGCTGGCGCGACGTCGGTGCGCGCCGCGGGCGGCGCCTCGCCCAGCAGTCCGGCGGCGCGGGCCAGCACGCGGCCTTCGATCGTCTGCACGCGGGCCGCGTCCTCGCGCTGGCGCGCCGCCGACGGCAGCCAGTCGCTGACCGCGCGCCAGCCGCCCAGGTGGCCGCCGGCAGACAGGTCCGCCAGGCGATCGACCAGGGCCTCCTCGCGCTCGCGCACCTGCTCGGCGTCATGGCCTTCGACCACGAAGAACTGCGCCGGGCTGGGCAGGCCGAGCAGGCGCCCGAGCCGTGCTTCCTGCGCCAGCAGCGCGGGTGGCGAGGACTGCAGGCTGCGCAGGTCGTCGTTCACCGACAGGCGCGGCAGGCCCGTGCCGATCACCGCGACCAGGGCCAGCGCCGCCAGCCAGGTCGGCGCGCGGTTCGACAGCCGCGGCCAGCGCGCCAGGCTGCGCCCCACTGCTTCGGCGAACGGGCTCGGGCGCGGCGCGGCGCCGTCCAGCCACGGGAACCACAGCGCGACCGTCAGGAAGGCCGCGGCCAGGCCGGCGGCGGAAAACACCGCCATCTGCCGCAGTCCGGGGAACGGCGCGATGCCCAGCGCGAGGTAGGCCAGCGCGCTGGTGACCAGCGCCAGCGACAGCGCCGGCAGCAGCCGCCGCATCATGGTCCGCGGCGGCACGCCGGGCTGGGCCTGGCGGCTGGCGAACCAGTGGATGCCGTAGTCCTCGGCGACGCCGACCAGGCTGGCGCCGAACACCAGGGTCAGCAGGTGCACCTGCCCGAACACCAGCGCCGTGACCGACAGCCCGGCGGCCGTGCCCACCAGCAGCGACACCGCCACCATCAGGATCGGCCGCGGACTGCGGAACGCCAGCCAGACCAGGCCCACCACCGCCAGCAGCGAGCCCAGGCCGATGGTGCCGACTTCGGTGCGGGCGCGGACCGCGGCGGCTTCGGCGTGCAGCGGGACGCCGCCGGCGATCATCTCCACGTCGGTGCCGGCCGCGGCCACGGCGGCGGCGCGGGCGGCGTCGAGCGCCGCCTGGAGGTGGCGCTCGCCGTCGAGCTGGAAGGCGGCGACGCGGCTTTCCAGTCGCACCAGCGCCCAGTCCCGGTCTTCGCCGCGCACCGCCAGCAGGCCGTCGCGCGGACTGATCGCGGCGCCGCTGCGTGCCTGCCACCACGCCGTCCACAGCCCCAGCGGATCGTCGCGCCAGGCGCCGATGCCGCCGGTCCCGGGTGCGAACAGCCGCGCCAGCGCCAAGGCCTCGGTCGAGGGATCCTCCAGCTGCGCGCGCTGCGCCGGCGTCAGCAGGCCGCGACGGTGCGCTTCGTAAAGCGACAGCGCTTCGCGCAGCGAGGCGTCGTCGCCGCGCAGGCGGGTCACCGGCGATCCCGCGTCGTCGAGCGCGGCGATGAAGGCGTCGGCGGCGCGCTGCGTGCGCGGCCAGTCTTCGGCACCGACCAGCACCACCACCTGGCGGGTGGCGCCGCCGGCGAGGCGCGCGTTCGCGGCGCGCAACAGGGCGTCGTCGGTTTCGCCCGGCAGCAGCGCCATCACGTCGCTGTCGAGTCGCGCTTCGCGCCAGAACCCGGCCTGGTGCACCGCCAGCGCGGCCACGACCAGCAGCCAGCCCCAGGCCAGCGCGTTCCAGCGGCCGCGGGCGAACGCCTCAGTCAAAGCGCGCGGCCTCGGCGGGCGTGGGCGCGGCCGGCTCATCGGCCAGGGCCAGGAATCGCAGCGTGGTCACGTCACCGCCGGCTTCCTCGATCAGGACTTCGCGCACGAAGCGGTCGCCGCCCAGCGTGATGCGGGTGAAGGCCTGCGCCAGCGCCGCCTCGCGCGGCCGCAGCACCAGCGTCCAGCGGCCGTCGTCCGCCAGCGTTTCCTCAAGCTCGAAGCGGGTTGCCAGCGCCGGCAGGTCACCGGCCACCAGCGCCAGCAGCAGCGCGTTGACCGCGGCCACGCCGGGCGACTCGGCGGCATCTAGCAGCACGCGCTGGCTGCCGTCGGGCAGGCGCGTGAGCAGGCGGTCGCGGGTCAGCAGGGCGGTCGAAGCGAAGGGTTCGCGCGTGTCCCAGGCCACGCCGCGATCGCGCACCAGCAGGAAGTCGCCGCGCGACACCAGCGGCTGCCGGAAGCCCTGCAGCTGCTTGCTCTGCTCGAACTGCCCGCGCAGCACCGGGGGCTGCGCCAGGCGCTCGCGCACGCCGTCGCCTTCGGCCGCCGCGGCGGTGAAGGCCAGCGCGGCCAGGCCGAGTGCGAGTACGGCCCGCCAGCCCGGCCTCACGGCGCGATCCCCAGCCGCTCGAACAGCACCGCCGGCGACGCGAAGCACATCTCGCCCGTGGCCAGGTCGACCGCGACCTGGATCGTGTGCGCGCGGTGGATGACCTCGCCGGTGGCGGCGTCGCGCACCAGGTAGTCCATCCGCAGCCGGTTCTCCCACTCGGTGATGGTGGCGCGCACGATGATGCGCTGGCCGTAGCGCACCGGCCGGACGTACTTGCAGCGCAGGTCCACCACCGGCCACGCGTAGCCGGAGTCGCGCATCTGCGGGTAGTCGTAGCCGATGGCCTGCAGCAGCGCGCAGCGCGCCAGCTCCAGGTAGCGCACGTAGTTGCCGTGCCAGACGATGTCCATCGGGTCCAGGTCGTGGAAGCCCGGGCTCAGTTCGATCTCCAGGCTGTGCTCAGGCGTCGGCATACAGGCTCCAGGCTTCGGCGCGCACGGCCGCCAGCAGCTGCCGCAGCTCGACGTCGAGCGCGCGGTCCTCGGTCACCAGCGGCAGCCGCGCCGCCAGGTCCGCCTGCATGGCGGCCAGCGCCGGCGACAGCGGCAGCTCGCCCGACACCGCCTCGCGCAGGGCGATGCCCTGGCGCGCGGTGACCAGCAGGGCCACGGCCACCTGCTCGGTCAGCTCGACCACCCGCAGTGCGTCGCGTGCGGCGATGGTGCCCATGCTCACCTTGTCCTGGTTGTGGCATTCGGTGGAGCGCGAGAACACCGAGGCCGGCATGGTCAGCTTCAGCGCCTCCGCGGTCCAGGCCGAGGCGCTGATCTGCAGCGCCTTGAGGCCGTGGTTGAGTGCGGCGCGCTCGCCGCGGGCGGCCGACAGGTTGGCCGGCAGGCCGTGGTTGTAGCGGGCGTCCACCAGCAGCGCCATCTGCCGGTCCAGCAGGTCGGCCAGGTTGGCGACCGCGTTCTTCATCGAGTCCATCGCGAAGGCGATGTGGCCGCCGTAGAAATGGCCGCCGTGCAGCACCCGCTCCTCGACCGCGTCGATGATCGGGTTGTCGTTGGCCGAGTTCAGTTCGTCCTCGATGTTGTTGCGCAGCCAGGGCAGTGCGTCCTCGAGCACGCCGATGACGTGCGGCGCGCAGCGCAGCGAATAGCGGTCCTGCAGGCGCTGCTCGTTGCGCGGCGGCCGGTCCGAGGCCAGGTCGGCGCGCAGCCGCGCGGCGACGCGCTGCTGGCCCTTGTGCGGCTTCACCGCGAACAGCGTCTGGTCGAAGTGGTGCGCGTTGCCGGCGCTGGCCAGTACGTTGAAGGCCGTGATGCGGGTCGACAGCCGGCCCAGGTAATCGGCGCGGGCCCAGGCCAGGCAGGCCAGCGCGGTCATCACCGCGGTGCCGTTCATGATCGCCAGGCCTTCCTTCGGACGCAGGCGCAGAGGCTGCAGGCCGTGCAGGGCCAGCGCCTCGGCGGCAGGCATCACCCGGCCCTGGTGCCAGGCCTCGCGCTCGCCGCACAGCACGGCGGCGACGTAGGACAGCGGCGTCAGGTCGCCGCTGGCGCCGACCGAACCTTCGGCCGGGATCATCGGCAGGATGTCGTGCGCGAGCAGCGCCTGCAGCTGGCGCAGCAGGCCCAGGCTCACGCCCGACACGCCCTGGGCCAGCGACTGCAGGCGCACCAGCAGCACGGCGCGGGTTTCCTGCGGATCCAGGAAGCGGCCCAGGCCGCAGCCGTGGTAGGCGTAGAGGTGGTGCGGCAGCTCGGCGACCAGCGCCGGCGGGATCGCCACCGTGCAGGAGTCGCCGTAGCCGGTGCTGACGCCGTAGACCACGCCATCCTCGGCGATCAGCCGGTCGACGAAGTCGGCGCCGCGGTTGATGCGGGCCTCGAAGGCCGGGTCGCGCGACAGCGCCACCCGCGCCCGGCCGTGGGCGACGGCGACGATGTCTTCGATCCGCAGCGGGCGGCCGTCGACGAGCAGGGAGGGGGCATCAGGCGGAGCGGCGGTCATCGCGGGGCATCCCAGAAGGGAAAGAAGTTGAACCAGTCATACGGGGATTGTCGCAGGCAGGCGGTCATCCAGGCGGCGAAGCGGCCGGCCTGTTCATCCAGCCCGGCCTGGCGGTCGCCGCGCGGCAGCACGATACGTTCGCTGAAGGGCGTGATGTCGGCGCGGTAGCCCTCGCCCTCGTGCAGGCACGAAAGCAGCCAGACCGGGCAGCGCAGCACCGAGGCGATCAGGTAGGGACCGGCCGGCAGCCGCGCCGGCTGGCCGAGGAACATCGCGTTCGCGATCCGGTCGCCCCGGACGGGCACCCGGTCGCCGGCGATGGCGATGAACTCGCCGGCCGCCACGCGGTCGGCCAGCAGCATCGCCGTGGTCGGCGAGAAGTCGGTGACCTGCATCAGGCGCACGCTGGCCTGGGGATTGATGCGCTCGAGGATGCGGTTGAAGCGCTGCGCATGCGCGGTGTGCACCAGGATGGTGACGCGCAGGCCTTCGCGCCAGCTGGCCGCCATCTGCATCAGCTCCAGGCAGCCCATGTGCGCGGTGATGATCACCCCGCCCTGCCCCGCCTGCGACGACGCCAGCATCGTGTCGTGGCCACGGAAGGCGACGCGCTCGCGCGGGTAGCGGCCGCCGATCGCCAGCATCTTGTCGAGCAGCGTCTCGGCGAACACCGCGAAGTGGCGCAGGCTCTCGCGCACGCCGGGCGGTCGCGCGAACACCCGTTCGGCCGCCTGCAGCCGCGCCAGGTACTCGCGCGAGGCGCGGCGCGCGACGCCGCTGCCCAGCCAGTAGACCCACACCACCGGATACAGGCACAGCCGGAACGGCAGCCGGCCGAACAGCCGGTAGACGCCGTAAAGCAGCCAGGTGCCCCCGACGAAGGTGGTCTCGCCGAGGTCGGCCCAGTGCCGCCGGCTCATCGGCGCGCCCACTTGCGGGCCAGCAGGCGCGGCAGCCGCCACAGCATCCCGAAGAACAGCCGGGTATGCATGGCCGAGATCAGCACATTGTCGCGCCAGACCTGGAAGTGCGACACGCCGTCGCTGGGATAGCGCACGCGGGTGTCGAGGTTGCGCACGCGCAGGCCGTCCCAGTAGAGGCGGACCAGGATCTCGGTGTCGAAATCCATGCGCCGCCCGATGCGGGCGCGTTCGAGCAGCGCCAGCGTCGGCGCCAGCGGATAGACGCGGAAGCCGCACATCGAATCGATGATCTCGAACGACAGCGTGTTGATCCAGACCCAGACGTGGGTGGCGTAGCGCCCGTAAAGCCTCGCCTTGGGCACCGAGGCGTCGAACCGCGGGCGGCCGTTGATGACGGCGTCCGGATGCGCCCGCGCCTCGGCCAGGAAGCGCGGCACGTCGTCGGCGTCGTGCTGGCCGTCGGCATCGATCTGCAGTGCGTGGGAGTGGCCGCGGCGTGCCGCTTCGCGCAGGCCGGCGATCACCGCGCCCCCCTTGCCCTGGTTGACCGGCAGGCGCAGCAGCGAGACCCCGGGCGCGGTCGCCAGCGCGTCGAGCACCGCCGCACAGGCGGGCGACGAGCCGTCGTCGACCAGCAGGCAGTCGACGCCGTGCCGGCGCAGGCGGGTGACCACGTCGCCGATGGCGTGCTCGTGGTCGAACACCGGGATCACCACCAGCGGATCGAACCCGGCGCTCACGCGGCCTCCCCGATCGCGAAGCGCAGGCGCCCGCTGGAATGCACGCCGATATCGGACTGGAACCGGAAGCCGAGCACGCCGGTGTCGGGGTGCCAGTCCAGGCTGGCCTCCAGCCGGGACCCCGGCCGCACCAGGTGCATGAACTTGATCGCCTCCATGCGCAGGAAGCGGCCCTCGAGGCCGAACGCCAGCCGGCCCAGCCGCACCGCCCAGTCGATCATGGCCACGCCCGGCAGGATGGTGGCGCCGGGGAAATGGCCTTCGAACGCGGCCAGCTCCGCCTGCACGTCCAGGCCAACCCGGGCGCTGGTGGACGTGCGCACCTGCCACTCGGGCTCGGGCAGCAGCGGCCGGAACAGCGCCGCCAGGGCGCGCTGGCTGGACTTGCCCTGGGCGTCGGCCGGCAGCGCGTCGACGAAGCGCCAGCGCCGCGGCAGTGCGATCGCGTCGGCGTGGTCGGCCAGCCAGGCGCGCAGCGCGGCGACCAGCGCGGGCTTGCCCGCGGCGTCGAGCAGGGCCTGCCCCTCCGCGCTGGGCACGGCGGCGACGGCCAGCAGGATGCGATGGCCGGGCAGCGGCAGCAGCCGGGCTTCGACCAGCAGCGGCGAGGCCTGCAGCCGTCGTTCGATCGCGCCCAGCGAGATGCGCCGCTCCTCGAGCTTGAGGATGCGGTCGACGCGGCCGCGCAGTTCGAAGCCACCGCCCGCGGTGGCCTGCGCGCGGTCGGCGGTGCGGTACCAGTCGTCGTCGGCCAGGTGCGGCGAGCGGACCGCCAGCACGCCGTCCTGCACCCGCCAGGCCACGCCCGGCAGCGGCTGCCAGGGCTTGGGCGCGCCGCCCGACTGGCGCCAGGCGATGCCGCCGGTCTCGGTGCTGCCGAAGACCTCGATCGCGGCCTGGCCCCAGAGCTGGCGGACCGCCTGCGCGGCGTCCGCCGGCAGCGGCCCGCCCGACGAGAACGTGGCGCGCAGGCTGCGCGCCAGTCCGCGCCAGTCCTGGTTTTCCGGCAGTCGCTTCAGGTGCGCGGGGCTGGCCACCAGCGCCAGCGGCCCGTCGCCCAACGCCGCCAGCTGTTCGTTGAACCCGACCCGGTGCCGCGCAAAGGCGCGCCCGGCCGACAGCGGCCACAGCAGGCGGAACAGCAGCCCGTAGATGTGCTGGTGCGACACCGTGCCCTGCACCACCGCGTTGCCCAGGGTCGCCCCGAAGCAGGCTTCGAGCGCGGCGACTTCGCTGTCGAGCTGGCGCAGCGACTTGCGGATCGGGCCGGGTTCGCCGGTGGAGCCCGAGGTGAACAGCACGACCTGGCAAGTCTCCGGGTCCAGCGCGGGCCCGGCCGCCGGCGTGCCGGGGCTGGCGTCGGCCAGGAAGCCGTCGGGCAGTTCGCCGGCGCGCCCGTGCACGTGCGGGTCCAGGCTCGCCAGCGTGGACGGCAGCCGGTCGCCCGGCAGCCACGGCGTCTTGCCGGCCGCCCAGGCGCCGAACAGCGCCGCGGCGAACTCCAGGCCGTCGTCGAGGTAAAGCGCGAAGTCCCCGCCCTCGCGCGCGGCGAAGGCCTCGCGCCAGGCCGCCACGCGGCCCAGGAAGGCGGCGTTGCCGGCGTCGGTCGCCACCGGGGCGTCGCCCGGCAGCGGCCAGGCCAGGCGCCGGGCCAGCGGGATGCGGGTGCGTTCAGTCGCCATGGCGCGGACGGACGAGGCGTTCGCCAAGGAGCATGGCGCCGATCAGGACGTAGGCGATCAGTCCGTTGTAGAGCGCCCACGCGGCGTCGCTGGCGCGCAGCGCGGTGTAGAGCGCGATGCCGCCGTTGGCCACGAAGAACAGGCACCAGGCCTGCGTGACCCGGCGCAGGTAGGGAATCGCCTCGGCCGGCAGGTCGGGATGCTGCAGCCGCGCCAGCCGCTCGATCACCGTCGGCGGGCGCCGGAGGCTGGTGGCGAACACGACCAGGCAGGCGGCGTTCACCAGCACCGGGTAGAGCTTGAGCGGCAGGCCGTCGTTGCTCAGCAGGCTGGCCAGCACCAGGCCACCGGCGCAGGCCGCGGCGACCAGCCAGACGGCCTCGCGCGAGACCGCGGCGCGCAGCAGGGCCATCGCCAGCAGCCCCAGCGCCAGCCAGCGCGGTTCGAAGTGGGCCAGGCCCAGCCAGATCGCCAGCGGGTACAGCAGGGTCGCCAGCCAGGCCAGCGCCGTCGCGGCGCGCATGCTCAGGCGCCTGCGGCGGGTGCGTCGCTGCCGTGCATCATGGCGTGCAGTGCGTCCACCACGTCCTGCACGCTGCGCACCGACCGGAAGGCCTCGGGCTTGAGGTTGCCGCCCAGCAGCGGCTTGAGCTGCACGATCAGGTCGACCGCGTCGATGCTGTCGATGTCCAGGTCTTCGCCCAGCTTCGCGTCCGGCGTGACTTTCTCGGGGTCGATGCCGAAGGTGTCGTGGAGGATGGCGACGATGCGCTGGAAAAGCTGGTCCTTGGTCATGGTAGTGCTCATGCGGTGCGGCGGCCGGTGGCCTTACTGCTTGCGGTTGGCCGCCACGAAGGCGCTGAGCGCGCGAACGGAGGCGAAGTGCTGGCGGGTTTCCTCGGAATCGGCGGCGAGCGTGACCCCGTAGCGCTTCTGCAGCGCCAGGCCCAGCTCCAGGGCGTCGATCGAGTCCAGGCCCAGGCCGTCGTTGAACAGCGGGGCCTCGGCGTCGATGTCGTCCGCGGCGATGTCCTCGAGCGACATCGTGGTGATGATCAGTTCCTTGATTTCAGCTTCCAGCGCCGGCACGGGCGAGCTCCGTCTTGAAGGTGGTTTCCAGGTGGTCGGTCAGCCGGCGGGCCGCCAGGGCCTCGGCGCTTCCAGCCAGGAACGGGGCCACCGGGATGTCCGGCAGGACCTGTATTGTGATGTGAAATCGGCGTGAGGGCACACGATACCATTTCTCACCCTTTCCCAGCGTCGGCGGCGTGCACCGGACCAGCACCGGCGTCACGTCGATCGCGCCCCGGACGGCGATGTTCGCGGCCCCGCGCTGCAGCGGCCCCAGGGTCTCGCCGCGCGGCGTCCGGGTGCCTTCCGGGAAGATCACCAGGTTCTTGCCCGCGCGCACCGACGCGATGCAGTCGTCGACCAGGCCGGCGCCGTTGTCGTTGAACACATAGCCGGCCGCGCGCAGCGGGCCACGGGTGAACGGGTTGGTCGCCAGCCGCGACTTCACCACGCAGTCGGCCTCCTCGATCATGCCGACCAGGCAGACCACGTCGATCAGGGTCGGATGGTTGGCCAGCACCAGCAGGCCGCGCCGCTGCAGGCGCTCGGCCCCGTGGATCTCCCAGCTCATCACGCCCAGCCGCCGCATCAGCCAGACGTGGCCGGCGAAGCTGCGCTGCACCAGCCGCCGCGCCAGCCGCCCGAGTCGCGCCGGGTCGCGCACCCACAGCCGCAGCAGCGGGAACACCAGCAAGCCCAGCAGCCCCCCGCCCAGCCCGAAGGCCGCGAACGACACGGCGGTGCCGAACACCCGCCAGGCGCGGTCGAGGCGATCAGCCATGCCGTCGCCAGCAGCGCCGGCCCGAGGGCGACACCAGTGCGCCGGTGCCCGCCAGCGCGAAGCGCAGCACGTCCAGGCCGTGCGGGAGCGACGATGCCGCCGGCGGTTCGTCGGCGCACGGCTGCAGCGAAAGGGTCGGCGCGCCCGCTTCCGGCGCACCCACCCGCCAGGCCCAGGCCCAGGCCGCCTCGGGTTCGTCGCGGTATTCGGCGTAAGGCTCCGGCGTGGGGCCGTCGTACACCACGACCAGCACTTCCGGGGCGCCGTCGGCGATCAGGCCGAGCGCCTCGGTCACCGCCGCCTCCGGCGATTCCACGCCGCCCGAGACCGCCAGGTAGTTGTCGGTCAGGCCGCGCGCGATCGAGTACTGCGCCGCGATCGCGTTATGGGTCGAAAGGCCGAAATGGGTCGGCGACAGCGGCTCGCCGCGGGCCAGGCCGGCCAGCATGTCGTAGGTGCGGGCGACGTCGCCGTGCCGGGAGGCGAACACCATCGGCAGCCCGGGCGTCGCCTCGGGCTGGCAGCGCCAGGCCACTTCCAGCGCCATCCGGCCCAGCGGCTCCAGCCGGCGCCGCTGCATCGCCGGCATCTCGGCCAGCGCCGGCGTGGCGAGGCCCTCGGGCAGCCAGGGCGCGCGCGCCCACGCCAGCCAGTCCGGCGCCGACGCCAGGCCCGCGGCGAAGCCCGACCAGGCCCGAAGGCTGAATGTTCCGTCCATGTCCTGGTCTCCCGTGTCCGCCGGGCATCATCCCGCGCCGGCGCCAAAAAGAAAAAGCCCGGCGTTGGCCGGGCTTTCTCTGGACACTCTGAAGTGGCGTCCCCACGGGGATTCGAACCCCGGTCGCTACCGTGAAAGGGTAATGTCCTAGGCCTCTAGACGATGGGGACTTGGAACTGGGTGCAGCGTGTTGCGAATAAGTGGTGGAGCTAATCGGGATCGAACCGATGACCTCTACAATGCCATTGTAGCGCTCTCCCAGCTGAGCTATAGCCCCACCGAAGGAAGAAGCGGAAGTTTAGACATCCGCCTTTGGCTCGTCAAGCACAGGCGACGTTTTTTTCTCCGGCCGCCTCCGGCGCGTGGCCGGACAGGGTGTGCGGACCGTGTCCCTGCCCGTCCAGGTAGTCCAGCCACTTGTTGAGGAAGCTGTTCATCCGCATCCGGTGGCTCAGCATTTCCTGCACGCTCGGACGCAGGCCCAGCACGTCCTGCCAGTGCCGGCCGACGTAGCAGTGGGTAACCTCGGCCTGGCGCGCGTCGCGGTACAGGCGCACGTAGGCCGACGGATCGGGCTGGCCGGTCTGGTCGTCGTGCATGCGGTAGCTCAGGCGCAGTTCGACCGTGTAGGCGTGCTGTTCGAGCACGTCGACCACTAGGTCCAGGCCGCCCGGCACCCGCGACAGGTAGCGCCCCGCCGGCAGCGACTGCGGTTGGAACATGCGGGTGAGGCGATGGAAGTTCTCGCCGTACAGGCCCATGAGCCAGGCGAAGCGGCTCATGCGCGGGAGGGCGTTGCGGTCGGGACCGGGGGCTGCCATGGCGAGGATGCTAGCACGCGGGATTCGGACCCGAAGGCCCGCCTGCGGCGGGCTCAGAACATGTGGCGATGGATGCCCTGGTGCGCGAGGACCTTGCCGGCGATTTCCTCGATCGAGGTGTGGGTGGTGCTCAGGGCCGGGATGTTTTCCTGCCGGAACAGCGCCTCGGCCTGCTGCACTTCGAAGCGGCAGGTGTCGATCGTGGCGTAGCGCGAGTTGGGGCGGCGCTCGTTGCGGATCTGCTGCAGGCGCTCGGGGTCGATGGTCAGGCCGAACAGCTTGCGCCGGTGCGCGCGCAGGCGGCGCGGCAGCTCCCTGCCCTCCAGGTCTTCCTCGGTGAGCGGGTAGTTGGCCGCCTTCACGCCGTAGTGAAGGGCCATGTACAGGCAGGTGGGCGTCTTGCCCGAGCGCGACACCCCGACCAGGATCACGTCGGCGTCGTCGTAATGGATGTCCATGCCGTCGTCGTGGGTGAGCGCGTAGTTGGTGGCATTGATGCGCGACTCGTAGGCCTTGAAGTCGACCATGCCGTGGGCGTGGCCGACCCGCGCCTCGCGCCGCACGCCGAGCTCCTGCTCCAGCGGGCTGATGAACGGGGCGAACACGTCCAGCATCAGGGCGCCGCTTTCGGCCAGCAGGTGGTTCAGGTCCGGATCGACCACGGTGTTGACCACCACCGGCCGGCAGCCGGCGTCCTGCCCGGCCCGGCGGATCTCGGACACGGCCGCCTCGGCCTTCTCGACGCTGTCGACGAAGGCGATGCGGCGGGTCTGGAATTCCACGCCCGAGAACTGGGTCAGCAGGCTGTGGCCGATGGTTTCGGCGGTGATGCCGGTGCCGTCGGAAACATAGAAAACCGGTCTTGCCGCCGTCATGCCCTGTCCTCGCGCCGCGCGCCGGGGTCCGACGCATGAATCCCCAGCCAATTCAAGCTTGTATGGGGTAGCCCCGGGGTCGCATCATACGCAGCTCGGGTCCCATCCACAGCGGGCCCGCCGCCTGGCCGCCCCCTTCCCGAGCCCACGGAGACCCCCTTGAACGCCGACGTCCTCTGGCTGCACGAACTTCGCCTCACCGACCTGGCCCAGGTCGGCGGCAAGAACTCCTCGCTGGGCGAGATGATCGGCCAGCTGGCGCACCTCGGGGTCTCGGTGCCGGGCGGCTTCGCCACCACCGCCGACGCCTTCCGGCGCTTCATCACCCACAACGACCTGAGCCAGCGCATCTTCGATCGCCTGGCCACGCTCGACGTCGAGGACGTGGATGCGCTGGTCGCCGCGGGCGCCGAGATCCGCAGCTGGGTGATCGACGCCCCGCTGCAGCCCGAGCTGGACCAGGCCATCCGCGCCGGCTACCGCAAGATGTGCCAAGAGGCCGGCGCCGGCGAGATCGCCGTCGCGGTGCGCTCCTCCGCCACCGCCGAGGACCTGCCCGACGCCAGCTTCGCCGGCCAGCAGGAAACCTTCCTCAACGTCACCGGCGAGGACGACGTGGTGCGCAAGGTGAAGGAAGTCTTCGCCAGCCTCTACAACGACCGCGCCATCGCCTACCGCGTGCACCACGGCTTCAAGCACGAGGACGTGTTCCTGTCGGCCGGCGTCCAGCTGATGGTGCGTTCGGACGTCGGTTCGTCCGGCGTGCTGTTCACCCTCGACACCGAGTCCGGTTTCCGCGACGCGGTGTTCGTCACCGCCAGCTACGGCCTGGGCGAGATGGTCGTGCAGGGCGCGGTGAACCCCGACGAGTTCTATGTCTACAAGCCCACGCTGGAACAGGGCAAGCCGGCCATCCTGCGCCGCACGATCGGCTCCAAGCTCATCCGCATGGTCTATTCCGACACGCCGGGCGAGCGCGTCCGCATCGAGGACACCCCGGCCGAGCTGCGCCGCCAGTTCTCGATCACCGACGCCGACGTCGAGGAACTCTCGCGCCAGGCCCTGACCATCGAGAAGCACTACGGCCGACCGATGGACATCGAGTGGGCGAAGGACGGCCACACCGGCAAGCTCTACATCGTGCAGGCGCGCCCGGAAACGGTGAAGTCGCGCAGCAGCGCCAACCAGATCGAGCGCTACCACCTGCTGTCCAAGGGCGAGGTGCTCACCGAGGGCCGCGCCATCGGCCACAAGGTCGGCGCCGGCGTGGCGCGCGTGGTGCGCAGCCTGGCCGAGATGAGCAAGTTCCAGCCCGGCGACGTGCTGGTGGCAGACATGACCGATCCCGACTGGGAGCCGATCATGAAACGCGCCGCCGCCATCGTCACCAACCGCGGCGGCCGCACCTGCCACGCGGCGATCATCGCCCGCGAGCTGGGCGTGCCGGCGGTCGTCGGCACCGGCGACGCCATGAAGACCATCCCGGACGGCGCCGAGGTCACGGTGTCCTGCGCCGAGGGCGACACCGGCTTCATCTACGCTGGCAAGCAGGGCTTCGAGGTCATCACCACCGACCTGGGCAACATGCCGCCGGCGCCGCTGAAGATCATGATGAACGTCGGCAACCCGGAGCGCGCCTTCGACTTCGCGCAACTGCCCAACCAGGGCATCGGCCTGGCCCGGCTCGAGTTCATCATCGCCCGCCAGATCGGCGTGCATCCGCGCGCCCTGCTCGAGTACGACCGCCAGCCGGCCGAGCTGAAGAAGCAGATCGACCAGATCACGGCCGGCTACGCCAGCCCGGTCGATTTCTACGTCGAGCGCCTGGTCGAGGGCATCGCCACGCTCACCGCCGCGTTCGCGCCCAACCCGGTCATCGTGCGCCTGTCCGACTTCAAGTCCAACGAATACGCCAACCTGGTCGGCGGCAAGGCCTACGAGCCGCACGAAGAGAACCCGATGATCGGCTTCCGCGGCGCCTCGCGCTACGTGCACCCCGATTTCCGCGACTGCTTCGCGCTCGAGTGCCGGGCGGTGAAGAAGGTGCGCGACGTCATGGGCCTGACCAACTGCTGGATCATGATCCCGTTCGTGCGCACGCTTGGCGAAGGCCGTGCCGTGATCCAAACCCTCGAGGCCAACGGCCTCAAGCGCGGCGAGAACGGCCTAAAGGTCATCATGATGTGCGAGGTGCCGTCGAACGCGCTTCTGGCCGACGAGTTCCTCGAGATCTTCGACGGCTTCTCGATCGGCTCCAACGACCTGACCCAGCTCAGCCTCGGACTGGACCGCGACTCGGGCATCGTCGCCGAGCTGTTCGACGAGCGCGACCCGGCGGTGAAGAAGCTGCTGTCGATGGCCATCTCGGCCGCCCGCGCCAAGGGCAAGTACATCGGCATCTGCGGCCAGGGCCCGTCCGACCACCCGGACCTGGCCGACTGGCTGATGCAGCAGGGCATCGAGTCGGTGTCGCTCAACCCCGACACCGTGGTCGACACCTGGCTGCGCCTCGCCAAGCTCAAGGCGAACTGATGGCGGTCGCCGCCCTGCTGGCCGACCCGATCGGCACCGGTCGCGACCTCGCCCTGCAGGCCGCGCAGTCCGACTGGCTCTGGCGCATCGCGATGGCCCTGGCCATCGCCCTGGTCGGCATGTGGCTGGCGCGCCTGCTCTCGCGCGGCCTGGACCGCGGCATGGGTCGCGCCGGCCTCGACCAGATCCTGCGCGACTTCCTGCGCAACATCGCCTATGCGATCGGCCTGGTGGTGGTGTTCGTGGCGGCGCTGGATGCGCTGGGCGTCCCGACCACCTCGATGGTGGCGGTGCTGGGTGCCGCCGGCCTGGCGATCGGCCTGGCGCTGAAGGACTCGCTGTCGAACATCGCCTCGGGCGTGATGCTGATCGTGCTGCGGCCGTTCCGCGCCGGCGACGCGGTGCAGATCGCCGGGCAGGAGGGCATCGTCGAGCGCGTCGGCATCTTCCAGACGGTGCTGCGCGCCTACCAGAACCACGACATCACCCTGCCCAACAGCGAAGTCACCACCTCGGCGATCGTGAACTTCACCTCGCGCGGCGAGCGGCGCATCGACGTCACCGTCGGCGTGGGCTACGGCGACGACATCCGGCAGGCGCGCGAAGTGCTGCTGGGCATCGCCCGCGCCAATCCGCGCGTGCTCGACGAGCCGGCCGCCGACGTGCTGGTCACCGGGCTGGGCGAAAGCAGCGTCGACCTGGTGCTGCGCGCCTGGGTCCGCACGCCCGACTTCGTGGCCACCCGCAGCGAGATCACCGAAGCCATCCACCGCGACTTCGCCCAGGCCGGCGTCTCCATCCCCTTCCCGCAGCGCGACCTGCACGTCTACCACCACGATGCCGACGGCCGGCCGCTGGCCCAGGTCATCGCCGCGGTGGACGATCCCGATCCGACCTGACCGCCCCGCGTGAAGACGGCGGGGCCGCCGGGATGGCCGGCGCCGCCCGCGCTGGGCATACTCGGGGCAACGAGGCTTCGAACCTCCCGGGGGCGGCGGACGCATGCGGCAGCGGTACCGTGCAGGTCTGGTGTTGGCGGCGATGCTGGCGATGGTGCCGGCGCTGGCCAGCGATGCCCGGCCGCCTTTCCTCAGCCTTGAACGCTACGGCCTTGACGAAGGCCTGTCCCAGCTCGCGGTCACGGCGATCGTCCAGGACGACACCGGTTTCCTCTGGATCGGCACGCAGGAAGGCCTGAACCGCTTCGACGGCCAGCGCTTCCAGGTCCAGCGCCGGCAGCAGGACCCCGACGCGGGCCCGGTGAGCAGCAGCATCGATGCCCTCGCCCACGACGCCCGTTCGCGGCTGTGGATCGGCACCAACGATGCCGGCCTCGAGGTCCTGGACCTTCGCACCGGCGAGCGCCTGCGGATCGGCACGGCCCAGGGCCTCTCGCATCCCACCGTCGACGGGCTGCTGCTCGACGACGCGGCCGGCGCCTGGGTCGGCACGCAGCGCGGCATCGATTACGTGGACGCCGGGCTGGCCGGGGCGCGCACGCTGGCGATCGACCTGGACCGGGTGGCGATGGCGCGCGCCAGCGGCGAGGCCTTTGCGCTCGGCGCCGACTGTGCCCTGTGGCGCCTGCATCCGCAGCGCATCGATCCGGTCCCCGTCCAGGCCGAAGGGCTCCGCGACTGCGTCGCGATGCAGGGGTCGTCCGAAGGCCTGTGGCTGGCGACCGCCGGTGGCGAGGTCGCGCTGGTGTCCCCCGGCGGCAGCCTGCTCCGGCGCTTCCCGCGCGCCGCGGCCAGCGGCACCGACGCCCGGGTGACCACCCTGCTGCTGCGGCCGGGCGGCGAACTGCTGCTGGGCCATGACGACGGCCGCGTGGTGCGCCTGGACGCCCGCGGGGACGGCAGCGCCCGCCGGCTCGACGTCGACGCCGCCATCGGCGGCGCCATCCAGGTGCTCACGCAAGACCGGGACGGTGTGCTGTGGATCGGCACCCACACCCGCGGGCTGTTCCGCGGCCGGCCGCTGTCGGCGGCGATCCGCCGCGACCTGGTGGGCGCCCGCGACGTCGCCGCCTGGCCGGTGCGCAGCGTCCGCTCTCTCTGGCGGCGCGGGGGCGTCGAGCTGGTCGGCACCGATGCCGGCCTGGCCTGGCGCACGGCGCCCGACGCGCCCTGGCGCGGCGTACCCGAACTCGGCAACACGCCCATCCGGGCGATCGCCGCCGCCGCCGAAGGGGGCTGGTGGCTGGGCACGCACCGCGGCCTGTGGCGCATGGACGCCGAAGGCCGGGTCACCGCGCAGTCTCCCCTGCCCGACCCGCGCGTCACCGACCTGCTGGTCGAGGGCGGCGACGTCTGGATCGCCACCCGCGGGGGACTGGGCCACCTGCGCGACGGCGTCATGACCTCGGCCGGGGTGCCGCCCGGCCTGCAGGACACATTCCTGACCAGCCTGATGCGCGATGCCCGCGGCCGCCTGTGGATCGGCAGCAACGAGGACGGGCTCTACCGCCTCTGGCCCGATGGCCGGCTCGAGCACCTGCATCCCGGCAACGGCCGGCTGCCGCACAATTCGATCTGGTCGCTGCACGCCAGCGCCGACGCCTACTGGGTCGGCACCTTCGCCGGCGGGCTGCTGCGCCTGGACCGCGACAACGACGCCGTGCGCGCCTACACCGTCGCCGACGGCCTGTCGAACGACGTGGTCTACCGCATCCTGCCCGACCGCCGCGGCCGCCTGTGGCTGAGCACCAACAACGGGCTGAGCGTGCTCGATCCGGCCACGGACCTGATCCAGCCGCTGGGTCCCGGCGACGGCCTAAGCAATCGCGAGTACAACAGCGGCGCCGGGCTGGTTGACGCCAGCGGCTGGCTGTTCTTCGGGGGCACCGAGGGCCTGGACGTCGTGGATCCGGAGGCCCTGGACCTGACCAGCCCGCCGGCCACGCCGGTGGTCGCCGGGCTGCAGGTGATCGGCGTGCGTCGCGGCGGTGCGCCGGAGGCGGACGAGCGGCGCCTCGACACGCTCTACGCCGACCGCGTGGCGCTGGATCCGCGCGACGCGGTGCTGGCCGTGGACCTGGTTGCGATCGATTTCTCGGCGCCCGATGCCGCGCGCCTGCGCTACCGCATCGGCGGCATCCACGACGACTGGGTCCGCACGCGCGGGCCGCAGGCCGAACTCATGCTCAGCCATCTGGCGCCGGGCGACTATCCGCTGGCGCTGTCCGCCGCCGGACGCGACGGCCGCTTCGGCCCGGCGCGCACGCTGGTGATCGAAGTGCCGCCGCCGGCCTGGCGGCATCCGCTCGCCTACCTGGCCTATGCGCTGGCGGGCTGCGCCCTGCTGGCCTGGGGTTATTCGCGCATCGGCGCCCGCAGCCGCGAGCGCGAGGCCCGGATCGCCCTGCTGCACCGGACGGTGGCCGAGCGCACGGCCGAACTCGAGCGCGCCAACCGCCAGCTACAGGCCAGCAACCGCGAGCTGGAGGTCGCCACCCGCACCGACCCGCTCACCCACGTGTCCAATCGTCGCGACCTGCAGCAGTGGCTCTCGCGCGAGGGCCTGCAGATCGTGCGCGAGGCCGCCACGGCCGGCGAGGACCGCGGCGGCCTGGTGTTCTTCATGATCGACATCGACGACTTCAAGCCGGTCAACGACCAGCACGGCCATGCCGTCGGCGACGAGGTGCTGGTGGCCTTCGCGGCGAGGCTGAGCAGCCTGAGCCGCGGCCACGACGTCGTGGTGCGCTGGGGCGGCGAAGAGTTCCTGTGGATGCTGCGCGAACTGCAGATGCACGACGCCCCGGCCGTGGCCGAGCGCATCCGCCGGGTCATCGCCGACCAGCCCTTCGTGCTGCCGTCCGGGCTGTCGCTGTCGGTCACTTGCTCGATCGGCTTCGCCCCCTGGCCGTTCTCGCCCCGGCATGCGGTCGTTGGCGACTGGGAGCAGAGCGTCGCGTTGGCCGATCGGGCGCTTTATGCGGCCAAGGCCGCCGGCAAGAACGCCTGGGTCGGCCTGGCGCCGGGCCCGGCGCTGGGGCCGATCGGGCTGGAGTCGCTGCTGCTGGGCCGGGCGCCGGATGCGATGGAGCCCGGCAGCGTGCGCGTGCTGCACTCCACCCCAATCGCGCCGCGCTTCCCTTCGCGCTGAATCGCCAGCCCGCGGCGACCTGCCGGCCGCCTGGGGCGGCACGCGCCCCGCACCTTGTGCCTCGCCGCCAGCCGCTAGCGGCTGACGCGGTTGCGGCCTTCGCGCTTGGCCTCGTAGAGGCGTTCGTCGGCGTGCGACACCAGCCGTTCGTGGTGCGACAGGCCGGTGCGCTCGGCCAGGCCGATGCTCGCGGTGATCTTCAGTCCGGGGGCGAAGTCGCTGCAGTCGATCGACTCGATCGCGAGCCGCAGGTGCTCGGCCACCACGGCGGCCTCGGTGATGCCGGTGCGCGGGAACAGCAGCGCGAACTCCTCGCCGCCCCAGCGCGCCACGCGCTGCCCGGACGGCCAGCCCTCGACCGGGTGCCGCGCCATCTGCTGGTTCATGGCCCGGGCCACGCGCCGCAGCGCCTCGTCGCCGACGTCGTGGGAATAGCCGTCGTTGATGCGCTTGAAGTGGTCGATGTCGAGCAGGCCGAAGCACAGCGGCTGGCCGTCGTCGACCGCGTCCCGATAGGCGTGCGCCAACCCCTCGTCCATGCTGCGGCGATTGGGCAGTCCGGTCAGCGCGTCGGTGCGCGAGAGCTGCTCGAACACTTCGGACTGCTTGCGGATGGTCTCGTTCTTGAGCTCGAGTTCCCCGTTCTTCTCGCTCAGGTCGCGGGTGCGTTCGTCGACGATGCGGCTCAGCTGCGCTTCGCGTGCCTTGAGCTGGTTCACCCGGGCCCGGTAGAGCGAATACAGCACCAGCGCAAACAGCGAGCCGGCCACCGGCAGGAACCAGGCGCGCTGGTACAGCCGCGGCTGGATCTCGAAGTTCACCGAGGCCGTTTCCGGGCTCCAGCCGCTGCCGCGCTGGGCCGCGCTGACCTGGAAGCGGTACTGGCCCGGCGGCAGGTTGGTGTACTGGGCGTTGCGGCGGGTGCTGCGCTCGACCCAGCCGTTGTCGAACCCCTCGAGGCGGTAACGGTAGCGGATCTGTTCCGGCGTGCGATAGCTCAGGCTGACGTAGTCGAGCTCGAGCTTGCGGGTGCCGGGCGGCAGCACCAGGCTGCCGGCGGCGCTGGTGCTGGCATCGTCCACGCGCAGGCCTTCGATCACCACCGGCGGCGGTGCCAGCTGGTAGCGCGGCAGCTGGTCGGGCTGCACCACGGCCACGCCCTTCGCGGTCGCGACCCAGATGCTGCCGTCGTTGGCGCGCAGGGCGGCCGGTCCGGCGCCGCCGTTGCACTGGGCGCTGCCCATGCCGTCGGCTTCCGCGAACTGCTGGTAGTCCAGGCGATCGCTGCCGCCGTTGGCCACCGACTCCATGTCGTCGCGGCGCACGTAGACCACGCCGGCGTTCGAGCTGAGCCAGAAGTTGCCGTAGCTGTCGACCACGACCTGGAACACCGCGGCCACCGGCAGGCCCTGCCGGCTGCCGATCATGCTCAGCTGGCCGTTGCGCCGGCGCACCAGGCCGCGGTCGGTGGCGAACCACAGCGTGCCGTCGGCGTCCTCGTGCATGCCGAAGACATCCTGGGCGCCGTCCATCGGCATCAGGTCGATGGCGCTGACCTCGCCGCCCTGGATCCGGGCGGCGCCGTTGGAGGTGCCCACCCACAGGCTGTCGTCCGACGCCTCGAACAGGCTCAGCACGAACTCGCGCGGCAGGCCGTCGCTCTCGTCCAGCACGCTCGACTGCCCGTCCTTCATCCGCAGCAGGCCGCGCGCGGTGCCGACCCACAGCGTGCCGTCGCGGGCCTCGTGCACGGCGCGCACCTGGTTCGACGGCAGCGGGCTGTCGGAGCTGGTCATGCGCCCGAGCAGCTGGCCGTCGCGCCAGCGCAGCAGGCCGGTGGAATACGTGCCCATCCAGACGTCGCCGGCGCGGTCCTGGGCGATGCTGAGCACCGAGTCCGACGCCAGGTCCGGCGTGTTGGTGACCACCTCGTCCTTCCAGCGGTCCAGGCCGCGGCTGGTGCCGATCAGGATCTCGCCGTCGCGGGTCTGCAGCAGCGCGCGCACGTAGTCGTCGGCCAGGCCCTGGTGGCTGTCGATGGTGATGAAGGGGGTGTCGGCGAAGCGCATCAGGCCAGCGTTGGTGCCGACCCACAGGCTGCCTTCGCGGTCGGCGAACAGCGAGGCCACGCGGTCGTTGGGCAGGCCGTTGGCGACGTCGAAATGCTCCACCCCGCGATCGCCCAGCCGGAACAGGCCGCGGCTGACGGTACCGATCCACAGGCTGCCCTGCTGGTCGACCTGCAGGCTGGCCACGGCCACCGCCGGCAGCGCCCCGGCCACCGGCTCGAAGCGACCGCCGCGGCCGACGTAGACGCCGGCCTCGGTGCCGACGTAGAGCTGGCCGTCCGGCGCCAGCGCCAGGCTGAACACGGAGCCCGCCGGCAGGCCGGCCTCGACCGAGAAATTCTGGACGCGGTCGCCCTCGATACGCGCCACGCCGCGGCCGGTGGCGACCCAGATCGCGCCGGCGCCGTCCTCGAGCAGGGCGTAGCCCACGTTCGAGCCCAGGCCATTCTTGTCGTTGAACTGGGCCGCGCCCTCGGGCGCCAGCCGGGTGACGCCGCGGCTCTCGGACGCGACCCAGATCCGGCCCGCGCGATCCTCGATCGCCGCGAAGGTCTCGTCCTGGGCCAGGCCCTGGGCGGTGCTGTAGGTGGTCCACGCTTCGCCGCGCAGCACGCTGACGCCGCCGCGCGAGGTCGCCACCACCAGGCTGCCGCTGGGGCCGACGCTGACCGCGCGGATGCCGCTGTCCTGCAGCGCCGGCACGTTGTTGCGGCCGAAGCTGCGGAACTCCTGGCCGTTGTAGCGCACCACGCCTTCCCAGGTGGCGAACCAGAGGTAGCCCTCCGGCGTCTGCGCGATCGAATTGACCTGGTTGTGCGGAAGGCCGTCGCGGGTGGTCCAGATCTCGCGGGCGTAGGCGTCCAGCGCCTTCTGGTCGAGCGCCTGGGCGGGGGCGGCCAGCAGCGCCGCCAGCATGATCAGCAGTGCGCGCAGCGCCATGTCAGTGCCCGCCCAGCTTGCCCATGTGCTGGCGATAGTGCGCCAGCTCCTTCACGGACTCGCGGATGTCGGACAGCGCGGTGTGGGCGCCGACCTTGCTCAGGCTGCCCAGCACCTCCGGTGCCCAGCGCCGCGCCAGCTCCTTGAGCGTGGAAACGTCGAGGTTGCGGTAGTGGAAGTAGCGCTCGAGCCGCGGCATGTGCCGGACCAGGAAGCGGCGGTCCTGGCAGATCGAGTTGCCGCAGATCGGCGACTTGCCGGCCGGCACCCAGTGGCTGAGGAATTCCACCGTCAGGGCTTCGGCGCGGGCCATGTCGACATCGCTGTCGAGCACGCGCTGCCAGAGGCCGGAGCGGGTGTGGGTGCCGCGGTTCCAGTCGTCCATCGCCTCGAGCCGCGCCAGCGGATGGCGGATGGCCAGCTCCGGGCCTTCGGCCAGGACATTGAGCTGGCTGTCGGTGACCAGGGTGGCGATCTCGAGCACCGAGTCGGTGTCCGGGTCCAGCCCGGTCATCTCCAGGTCGATCCAGATCAGGTTCTGCTCGTGGCTGGGCATGCGCGGCTGGCGGCAGTGGGGATGGCCGCATCATACTTCAGCCCTGCCCCGCCCGAGATGACGCCGTGAACCCGCAGGACGCCCTGGACCACTACCGCATCCTTACCTCGATGCTGGCGCCGGCCTTGCTGATGGCGGCCACCGGCTCGCTGCTGATCTCGGCCAACAACCGGCTGGCGCGGGTGGTGGACCGGCTGCGCGCGATCATCGCCCAGCTCGAAGGCGGCGACGAGATGAGCCGGCCCGAGCTGGAGGCGCAGATCGACCGCCACCGGCGCCGGGCGCACCTGGTGCTCAAGGCCTGCCAGATGCTCTACCTCGGGCTGTGTGCGTTCGTGGGCACCAGCCTGGCGCTGGCGGTGGACGCGCTTGCCGGCTTCCGCCTGCCCTACCTGCCGACCGGGCTGGCGGTCGTGGGCGTGATCGGCCTGCTGGTGGCCAGCGTCAACCTGGGCCGCGAGGTGGTGCTGTCGGTGCGCAGCTTCGACCGCGAGCTCGACGCCGAACTGGCCCGCCGCCGGCGCTGAACCCGGCCGCGGCCGGCCTCAGGCCTTGCCGCGCTTGCGGCGGAAGTAGGTCGTCAGCCGGGCCCCGGCTTCCTCGCCCAGCACGCCGCCCCGGACCTGCACGCGGTGGTTGTGACGCGGATCGGCCAGCAGGTCGAACACACTGCCTGCGGCCCCGGTCTTGGGATCGGCCGCGCCGAACACCACGCGGGCAACGCGGGCATGCACCATCGCCATCGCGCACATCGCGCACGGCTCCAGCGTCACGTACACCGTGCAGCCCAGCAGGCGATGGTTGCCCAGCCGCCGGCCGGCTTCGCGCATGGCCACGATCTCGGCATGCGCACTCGGATCGCAGTCCCCGATGTTCCGGTTGAACCCTTCGCCCACGAGCACGCCATCCGGCCCGACCACCAGCGCCGCCACCGGCACCTCGTCATGCTCCCGCTCGGCCGTGTCGGCCAGCGCCAGCGCCTGCTGCATCCAGTCTTCGTCGGTGGGATTCATTTTTTGGCCACGGATGAACACAGATGAACACGGATGGAGCAACGACTGGAACAATTCCAGCCTGTAATCGGAACCAGCATCAACGCGGGGTGTCGCGGCACAGAGGAACGCATTCCAAAGCCTTGGCTTTATCCGTGTTCATCTGTGTTCATCCGTGGCAAAAGCGCTGCTCGCGACTCACTCCCACTCGATGGTCGCCGGGGGCTTGCCGCTGATGTCGTAGACGACGCGGGAAACGCCGCGCAGTTCGTTGATGATGCGGCGGGAGCAGTCGTCGAGGAGGTCGTACGGCAGGTGCGCCCAGTGCGCGGTCATGAAGTCGACCGTCTCGACCGCGCGCAGGGCGATTACCCATTCGTAGGCGCGGGCGTCGCCGACCACGCCGACCGACTTGACCGGCAGGAACACCGCGAAAGCCTGGCTGGTCTTGTCGTACCAGCCCGACTTGCGCAGCTCGTCGATGAAGATCGCATCGGCCCGGGCCAGCAGCTCGGCGTACTCGGGCTTGACCTCGCCCAGGATGCGCACGCCCAGGCCCGGTCCCGGGAACGGATGCCGGTAGACCATCTCGCGCGGCAGGCCGAGCTCGACGCCGATGCGGCGGACCTCGTCCTTGAACAGCTCGCGCAGCGGCTCCACCAGGCCCAGCTTCATGTGCTCGGGCAGGCCACCGACGTTGTGGTGGCTCTTGATGACGTGGGCCTTGCCGGTCTTGCTGCCGGCCGACTCGATCACGTCGGGGTAGATCGTGCCCTGCGCCAGCCACTGGATGTTGTCGAGCCTGGCGGCCTCCTCGTCGAAGATCTCGACGAACAGCCGGCCGATGATCTTGCGCTTGGCCTCGGGGTCGGCCACGCCCTTGAGCGCGGCGAAGTAACGGTCGGCGGCGTTGACCCGGATCACCTTCACGCCCATGTGCTCGGCGAACATCGCCATCACCTGGTCGCCTTCCTGCCAGCGCAGCAGGCCGGTGTCGACGAACACGCAGGTCAGGCGCGGGCCGATGGCCTTGTGCAGCAGCGCCGCCACCACCGACGAGTCGACGCCGCCGGACAGGCCCAGCAGCACGTTGCCGTCGCCGATCTGCGCGCGCACGCGCTCGATCTGGTCCTCGATGATGTTGGCCGCGGTCCACAGCGTGTCGCAGCCGCAGATGTCCACCGCGAACCGGCGCAGCATCTGTTCGCCCGACTTCGTATGGGTGACTTCGGGGTGGAACTGCACGCCGTACCAGCGGCGGGCGTCGTCGCCCATGGCGATGATCGGCACCGCGCCGGTGCGGGCGGTGACCTGGAAGCCCGGCGGGATCGCGGTGACGCGGTCGCCGTGGCTCATCCACACGTCCAGCCGCGGCGGGCTGCCGGCGTGGTCCTTGAGGTCGTCGAGCAGGCCACAGCCCGCCACCACCTCGACCTCGGCGTAGCCGAACTCGCGGTGGTGCCCCGCTTCCACCCGGCCGCCGAGCTGCACGGCCATGGTCTGCATGCCGTAGCAGATGCCCAGCACCGGCACGCCGGCGTCGAACACTTCCTGCGGCGCGCGCGGCGAGCCGGCCTCGACCGTCGACTCCGGGCCGCCGGAGAGGATGATGCCCTTGGGCGCGTACTTCGCGATCTCGGCCGGGTCGTGGTCCCAGGCCCAGATCTCGCAGTAGACGCCGAACTGGCGGATCCGGCGGGCGATCAGCTGGGTGTACTGCGCGCCGAAATCGAGGATCAGGATCTTGTCGCTGTGGATGTCGGTCATCTGGCCTCAGCCCATCCGGTAGTTCGGCGGCTCTTTGGTGATCTGCACGTCGTGCACGTGCGCTTCGCGGGTGCCGGCGTTGGTGACGCGCACGAACTTCGGGCGGGTGCGCATTTCCTCGATGGTGGCGCAGCCCACGTAGCCCATCGAGGCGCGGATGCCGCCCGCCAGCTGGTGCACGATGTTGCGCAGCAGGCCGCGGTAAGGCACGCGGCCCTCGATGCCTTCCGGCACCAGCTTGTCGGCGTCAGAAGCGTCCTGGAAGTAGCGGTCCTTGCTGCCCATCTCCATCGCGCCCAGCGAGCCCATGCCGCGGTAGCTCTTGTAGCTGCGGCCCTGGAACAGTTCGACCTCGCCCGGGGCTTCCTCGGTGCCGGCGAACAGGCCGCCGATCATGATGGTGCTGGCGCCGGCCACCAGGGCCTTGGCGATGTCGCCCGAGTAGCGGATGCCGCCGTCGGCGATCAGCGGGATGCGGCCCTTGAGCGCGTCGGCCACCATGCCCACCGCGGTGATCTGCGGCACGCCGACGCCGGCGACGATCCGCGTGGTGCAGATCGAGCCCGGGCCCACGCCGACCTTCACCGCGTCGGCGCCGGCGTCGTACAGCGCCAGCGCGGCGTCGCCGGTGACGATGTTGCCGCCGATGACCTGCAGGTTCGGGAAGTTCTTCTTCACCCAGGCGACGCGGTCGATGACGCCCTGCGAATGGCCGTGGGCGGTGTCGACCACCACCACGTCCACGCCGGCCGCCGCCAGCGCGGCGATGCGCGCCTCGGTGTCGCCGCCGACGCCGACCGCGGCGCCGACCAGCAGCTGCTCGTCGGCGTCCTTGGCGGAGAACGGGTTGTCGCGGGCCTTCTGGATGTCCTTGACGGTGATCAGGCCGCGCAGCGCGAAGCTGTCGTCGACCACCAGTACCTTCTCGATGCGGAACTTGTGCATCAGCTGCAGGACTTCGTCGTCGGTGGCGCCTTCGCGCACCGTCACCAGCTTGTCCTTGCGGGTCATGATGTTGCGGACCGGATCGTCGAGCTTCTTCTCGAAGCGCATGTCGCGGCTGGTCACCAGGCCCACCAGCTGGCCCCCGTCGACCACCGGCACGCCAGAGATGTTGCGGGCGCGGGTGAGGCGGATCACTTCGCCGATGGTGGTGTCCGGGCCGACCGTGAACGGCTCGCGGATCACGCCGGCCTCGAAGTTCTTGACCTGGGCGACATGCGCGGCCTGCTGCTGCACGCTCATGTTCTTGTGGATGATGCCGATGCCGCCGAGCTGGGCCATGGCGATCGCCAGGCGCGCCTCGGTGACGGTGTCCATGGCGGCGGACACGATCGGCAGGTTGAGCGAGATGCCGCGCGTGAGCTGGGTGCCCAGGCTGACGTCCTTGGGCAGGACGGCCGAGTGCGCGGGAACGAGGGATACGTCGTCGAAGGTCAGCGCTTCGGCCTGGATGCGCAGCATGGAGCGGCTCCGGGGGATGGGAAGCGCGCAATTATAGCCGGGTCGCGCCTCCCCCGGACAGAACGGTGTAGGCGCGCCTTCAGGCGCGAAGCCTTTCGGCGAGAGGCTTCGCGCCTGAAGGCGCTCCTACAGGGGGGGGCTACAGCAGGCCCAGCGACAGGGCCGGCCACCAGGTGATCAGGGCCACGGCGGCCGCCAGCACCAGGAAGAACGGGACGCAGGCCCGCACCAGCACCAGCACCGGCTTGCCGAACCGGTAGGCCGCGATGAACAGGTTCATGCCCACCGGCGGGGTGAAGTAGCCCAGCTGCAGGTTGGCCAGCATCACCACGCCCAGGTGCACCGGGTGGATGCCGAAGCCCGCCGCCACCGGCAGCAGCAGCGGGGTCAGGATCACCACGGCCGAGAAGATGTCCAGCAGCATGCCCACCCCCAGCAGGAACAGGTTGAGCAGCAGCAGGAAGACCCAGGGGCTGTCGACGTGCTCGCTGAGGGCGGCGAACAGGGTGGCCGGCACCTCCTGGTCCACCAGCCAGTTCGACAGCGCCAGCGCCGCGCCCAGGATCAGCAGGATGGCGCCCACCAGGCGCATCGACTCGGCCATCACCCGGGGCAGTTTCGAGAAGGATATTTCTTTTTTAATCAATACAGTTACGACAAGAACATAAAGTGCCGTCACAGCCGCGGCCTCGCTGGCCGCCAGGGCGCCGGAGTAGATGCCGCCCAGCACGATCACCGGCAGCGGCAGCTCCCAACCGGTCTCGCGCAGGGCCCGGCCCAGCTCGCCGGCGTCGAAGCGATGGCGCGGGCGGTCGATGCCCCGCCCCACCCACATCGCGTGCAGGGACAGCATCGCCACCATCATCAGGCCCGGCACCAGGCCGGCCAGGAACAGGTCGGGGATGGTCACCGGCGGGTCCGAGCCCATCTGCCCGGCCACGAATCCGTAGAGGATCAGCGGCAGCGACGGCGCGAACAGCAGGCCCAGGCTGCCGGCGGCGGTCACCAGGCCCAGGCTGTAGCGCTCGCCGTAGCCGGCCTGCCGCAGGGCCGGGTACAGCAGCGCGCCCAGCGCCACGATGGTGACGCCCGAGGCGCCGGTGAACGCGGTGAAGAAGCTGCTGGCAACGATGGCCACGATCGCCAGCCCGCCCGGCAGCCAGCCCAGCAGGGCGTTCGACAGCCGCACCAGCCGCTTCGGCGCGTGGCTCTCGCCGAGCAGGTAGCCGGCCAGGGTGAACAGCGGGATCGCGATCAGGCCCGGCATGTCGCCCAGCCGGTAGAACTCGACGGTGACGGCGATCAGGTCGTAGCCGGCGAGGTGGAAGCCCAGCATCGCAATGGCCGCGATCACCGCGAACAGCGGCATGCCCAGCGCCGCCAGCAGCAGGATGATCGCCAGGCCGAGGCCCAGGCTCATGGCGTGCCCTCGCCCATCGCCACCACCACCGGCGGCGGCAGGCAGGCCGCCACCAGGAAGCGCAGGCCCATCAGCCCGAAGCCCACCGGCAGCGCCAGCATCGGCACCCAGCTGGGGATGCCGGCGACGAAGGGCACCGGCGCTTCGCGCTCGAGCGCGACCAGGCCCACGCCCAGCCAGGCAAGCCACAGCGCGACGATCGCGGCGGCGACCTGGGCGATGGCCCACAGCGGCCGGTGCGCACCGGCCGGCAGCGCCCGCGGCAGCGCGTCGATGGCGATGTGCTTGCCGGTGCGGGTGGCGCCCAGCGCGCCCAGCAGCGCCAGCCACAGCACGCCGGCGCGGCTGACCGGTTCGGCCCAGTCCAGGCCGGAATCAAACACCAGGCGCAGGCCGATCTGCGCGACCGACAGCAGCAGCAGCGCGCCGAGCAGGATCGCCAGCAGCGCGTCTTCGACCCGGTGCAGGCGGTCCAGCCAGCGCTGCGGCATCAGGGCGTCGTCGGCTTGGCCAGCGCGCGACGCACGGCGGCCAGCATGTCGGGGGAGATCTTGCCCTCGGCTTCCATCTCGGCGATCAGGCGCGTGCCCAGTTCCCGCCAGCGGCGCGCCTCGGCCGGATCCATCGGCGACACTTTCAGGCCCTGCTTCTTCATCGCCTCCAGCGCGGCGGCGTCATCGCGCCGGGTGTTGGCGTCCATGCGCTTGCCGGCGGCGGCGAAGGCCCCGGCCAGCACCGCCTGGTCGGCCGGCGCGAGCTTTTTCCAGGCCTTGTCGTCGACCACCAGGAAGCCGACCACGAAGGTCAGCGGCAGGTCGACCATGTGCTTCATCTTGCCGTGCCACTGCAGCACGACCGCGCCACTGGGGGTGTTGACCACGGTATCCACCAGGCCGGTCTGCAGGCTGGTGAAGACGTCGCCGATCGGCAGCGGGATGGTGCTGACGCCGCCCATCTCGAAGATGCGGGCGGCGACGGCGTCGTTCTGCGGCACCCAGAGCTTGCGGCCGGCCATGTCGGCGGCGCTGCCCAGCGGCTTGTCGCCCATCAGGTAGGCAAAGCCCAGTCCCGACACGCCCAGCATGCGGATGCCGTGCGCCTCGAAGCCCTTGGCCAGCATCGGGTCGACCTCGGCGCGGACGCGGTCGACGTCGTCCCAGGACGACATCAGGAACGGCAGGCTGTAGATCGGCGCGTCCGGATACACCAGCGACAGCTCGCTCGAGGTCAGGATGCCGCCCTGGAGCTGGCCGAGCCGCATCTTGCGCAGCACCACGGCGTCGTTGCCCATCACGCCGCCGGGATAGAACTTCACGTCCACCCGGCCGTCGGTGCCGGCCTTGACCTCGGCCGCGGCCGCGCGAAGTTCGCGCATCCAGGCCGAACCGTCCGGGGCCAGGGTGGCGATCTTGATCACCTGCGCCGACGCGGGCAGGGCCAGCGCGAGCCCCAGGGCCAGGGCGAAGGCACAGCGGATGATTCGGGCGTGCATCACGGGCGGATCCTCAGAAATAGTCCTTGCCGCTCGCCACCAGCGCCTCGGCGCGCTGCTGGGCCAGCACATTCATCAACGTAAAGCCGGGCTCGACCGGGTCGGCGGCCAGCACCTCGGCCAGCAGGCGGTCGTGCAGGTCCTGGTCGAACAGCAGGCGCGCGTAGTACTCGGCCATCAGGGTCTTGGCGTACAGATTGCGGCCACCCGACAGCGCCAGCGCCTTTTCGAAATGGGCGCGGCCGCGCTCGGGCTGGCCGCCGATGGCCTCGGGCCGCAGCGAATGCAGCACGCCGAGGTACACGTGCGGCATGCCGCGGGCGTGGCCGGGGTCGGTGGCGACCACCTTGTCCAGCAAGGCCTGCACCTTGGGCAGGTCGGCGATGGCGCCCCAGTCCTCGCTGTTGGCCTGCAGGAACCCGACCCAGGCCGCGGCCAGCGCGTAGTGGCCGGCGACGTCCTCGGCCGGCGCGGCCGCCAGCGCGGCGTTGAAGCCGTCGATGTCGTCGTCGAGCGCGGCGCACAGGCGCGCGTCCTGGGCGCAGGTGCCGCGCCGCGCGTAGTCCATGGCCTTCGCGGCCAGCCTGCGCGCCCGCGCCTTGTCGTCGCCGGTGAAGTTGCCCGCGTAGGCGCCGTTGAGCTCGGCCGCGGCGAACAGCAGGCCGGCGCTGCGGCGCTCGCCGGGCGCCTGGCCCTGCACCAGGCCGTCGATCAGCAGCAGGTAGGCCGGCAGGCCATCGCGCACCGTGGCCGGGTCGTCGCTGTTGGTGATGGCGCTGCCCAGTTGGGCCGCCAGCTGGTCGCTGGCGCGGCCGACCAGGGTGGCGCAGCCGGCGCAGGCGAGCGTGGCCAGGACCAGCAGCAGCGTGGGCGCGAGGCGGCGGTTCACGATCATGAGTGTCAAGGCTGCGGCGTCATCATGACGCGACGGTGGCATCGGAGGCGTCGGCGGCCTCCAGCGTGTTCTGCATCAGGGTGGCCACGGTCATCGGCCCGACCCCGCCCGGCACCGGCGTGATCCACGAGGCGCGTTCGAACGCGGCGTCGAAGCCGACGTCGCCGACCAGCCGGCCGTCGTCGAGGCGATTGATGCCGACGTCGATGACCACCGCGCCCGGCTTCACCCATTCGCCCGGCACCAGGCCGGGGCGGCCGACCGCCACCACAAGGATGTCGGCCTCGCGCACGTGGCGCTCGAGCACCTCGCGCGGGGTGAACTTGTGGCAGCTGGTGGTGGTGCAGCCGGCGATCAGCAGCTCCAGCGCCATCGGCCGGCCGACGTGGTTGCTGACGCCGACGATGGTGGCGCTTTGCCCGCGCACCGGGCGGTCGGTGTAGGCCAGCAGCGTGGTGATGCCGCGCGGCGTGCACGGACGCAGGCCGAACTGGCGCAGGGCCAGGTGGCCGACGTTCTCGGGATGGAAGCCGTCGACGTCCTTGCGCGGGTCGATGCGGTGGATCAGCCAGGTGGCGTCGCGGTTGCCGGGCAGCGGCAGCTGCACCAGGATGCCGTGGATGGCCGGGTCGGCGTTCAGGCGGTCGATCAGCGCCGCCAGCTCGGCGTCGGTGGTGCTGGCCGGCAGGTCGAAGTCGATGGCGCGGATGCCGACCTTCTTGGCGGCACGGCGCTTGTTGCGCACGTACACGGCCGAGGCCGGGTCCTGGCCCACCAGCACCACCGCCAGCCCGGGGGCCGGCCTGCCGGTGGCCAGGCGGGCCTGGACGCGGCGGGCCAGGTCGTCGAGCAGGGCGTCGGCGATGCCTTTGCCGTCGAGGATGCGGGCGGTCATGGCGCTCCGGGGGGCAGTGGGGGCGACCCCGCGCAGGCGGGACCGGGTTCCAAGGTGCGATTATCCCCGAACCCTTCCCTGCCCGGCTACCCGAACATGACCGATACCACCGCTTTCGAAGCCGCCGCCTTCCGCCGGCTGGTCGCCCACCTGCGCGAGCGCAGCGATGTCCAGAACATCGACCTGATGATCCAGGCCGGCTTCTGCCGCAACTGCCTGAGCACCTGGTACGAGGAAGCCGCCGCCGCGGCCGGCACCCCGATCGGCAAGGAGGCCGCCCGCGAAGTCGTCTACGGCATGCCCTTCGCCGAGTGGAAGGCGAAGTACCAGCCCGAAGCCACCCCCGAACAGCTCGCCGCCTTCGAAGCCGCCCGCCGCGCCCACCCCTAGCGCGGTAGGAGCGCCTTCAGGCGCGAATCTTTTCGCCGGGACGCTCCGCGCCCGAAGGCGCCGGTACCGCACAAAAAAACGCCCCGGCCAACCGGCCGGGGCGCGAAATCCCACTGACGGGGAGAGAGATGGCGGGATTCAGGCGCGCTTGCGCGGGCGCGCGGCGGCGCGCTTGGCGCGGACGCTGCGCTTGGCCGGGGCGCGCTTGACGCCCAGCTTCACCAGCACGGGAGCCAGCGTGGCCTCGACCTTGGCGCGGGTCTGGCGGACGTAAGCGTCGGCCTGGCCGCGGGTCTGGCGCACGAAGGCATCGGCCTGGCCGAGCTTGGCCTGGGCCTGCTTGCGGCCCAGCGAGACCGCGCCGATGCCGGCGAGGATGACGGCGCGCGGGCTGATCGGGGTCTTGCGGGCGGGGGAACGACGGCGGGTCGGGGTCGAGCGGGTCATGGGACACCTCGTGGCGATGGCCGGGATGGCCGTTCGACCCGCAGTCTGTGCCGCGCCCACCGAGCAATCACACTAGCCGCGCTTGCGGCCCGGGTGGCCCCGCGACATGCTGGCCTCCCCTGCACGGAGACCCGCCATGGCTGCGAAGAATTCGACCTGGGCCAAGTTCCCGCACGAGGCCAAGGCCTTCGACCTGTCCGGCGACAAGCTCAAGAAGGCCTGGCCGGCCCTGCACGCCGGTGACTGCGAACCCTTCCCGGACGACAAGCGCGCCGCCGCCCTGGCCAAGGCCGCCGGCAAGGCCGCGCCCAAGGGCCTGGACGCCGCCGCCGTGGCCGAGGCACTCCAGGACGCCTGGCGCGCCTTCCATCGCGGCGATTTCCAGCAGGCCTTCGAGGCCGGCTCGGCCCTGGGGCCGGTCGGTGCATCCGTGGCCTGCAAGGCCCTGGCCATCCACGCGACCCACCTGGTCGACGACGAGGACGAGCAGCTCGCGCGCTACGAACAGGCCGGCAAACTGGCCGAAGCCGCCGTGGCCGCCCTGCCCGGCGAAGCCAACAGCCACTACCGCTACGCCCACGCGATGGGCCGCTACAGCCAGGGCATCTCGATCGCCAAGGCGCTGAAGATGGGCCTGGCCACCAAGGTCCGCAAGGCGCTGGAAACCACGCTCGAGCTCGCGCCCAAGCACGCCGAGGCGCATACGGCGCTGGGCCTCTACCACGCCGAGATCATCAGCAAGATCGGCGCCCTGGTCGGCGGCATGACCTACGGCGCCAAGGCCAGCGAGGCCGACAAGCACCTGGCCACCGCGCTCAAGCTGACGCCGGACTCGCCGATCGCCCACTTCGAACACGGCAACCTGCTGCTGCTCCTTTACGGGGACAAAAAGGAAGACGCCGCCGCCAGCGCCTACGAAAAGGCCGGCAAGCTCAAGCCCAAGGACGCAATGGAGAAGCTGGACGCCGAGTTCGCCAAGGCGCAGCTCGAGTAGTCCGCTGCCCCGCCATGCCGTTGGCGGCGATGCGGCCGGCAAAAAAAATGGCCACCCGGAGGTGGCCATTTCCTGGAACTGGTGGGCGGTACAGGGCTTGAACCTGTGACCCTCGCCGTGTGAAAGCGATGCTCTACCGCTGAGCTAACCGCCCGGAAGAGAGCGCGAATCTTACGTGGCTGGCCCGGGGGCGGTCAAGAACGCCGGCTACTGCTGCTTGGTGGCCTGCATTTCCGCGGCCTTGGCGGGCGGCGAGAAGCTCTCGGCCCGGGCCTGGTCCCAGAACACCTGGAACACCGCGTGCTCGGGAATGGCCTCGAGCAGCTGCCCCTGCGGCACGAAGTGGTAGAGCTTGGACAGCGCGCGGACCTCGGTGGAGGACACCCGGCGAATGATGTGCTCCGGCCCCAGCTCCAGCGGATGCCGAAGCCCGGCGGCCGACAGCAGGTCCTTGAGCGCCACCAGCGTGTTGCGATGGAAATTGTGGACCCGGGTCGCCTTGTCCGCCGGATCCAGCGCCGCCTGGCGGTGCGGGTCCTGGGTGGCGATGCCGGTCGGGCAGCGGTCGGTGTGGCAGCTCTGGGACTGGATGCAGCCGAGCGAGAACATGAAGCCGCGGGCGGCATTCACCCAGTCCGCGCCCAGCGCCAGCGTGCGCGCGATGTCGAAGCCGGTGACGATCTTGCCGGCCGCGCCGATCCGGATCCGCGAGCGCAGATCCAGGCCCACCAGCGTGTTGTGCACCAGCAGCAGCGCCTCGCGCATCGGCGCGCCGACGTGGTCGGTGAACTCCAGCGGCGCGGCGCCGGTGCCGCCTTCGCCGCCGTCGACGACGATGAAGTCGGGCAGGATGCCGGTCTGCTTCATCGCCTTGGCGATCGCGAACCATTCCCAGGGATGGCCGATGGCCAGCTTGAACCCGGTGGGCTTGCCGCCCGAGAGTTCGCGCAGCCGATCGATGAATTGCAGCAGCTCGATCGGGGTCGAGAACGCCGAATGCGCCGCCGGGGAATGGCACTCCACGCCTTGCGGCACGCCGCGCGCCTCGGCGATCTCGGCGCTGACCTTGGCCGCCGGCAGGATGCCGCCCTGCCCCGGCTTGGCGCCCTGGCTGAGCTTGAGCTCGATCATCTTCACCTGCGGGTCGCAGGCATTGGCGCGGAATTTGTCGGCGTCGAAATGGCCGTCGTCGGTGCGGCAGCCGAAGTAGCCCGAGCCGATCTCCCAGACCAGGTCGCCGCCGTGCTCGCGGTGGTAGCGCGAGATCGAGCCCTCGCCGGTGTCGTGGTAGAACCCGCCCAGCTTCGCGCCGTGGTTGAGCGCGCGGATGGCATTGGCCGACAGCGCGCCGAAGCTCATCGCCGAGATGTTGAACACGCTCGCCGAGTAAGGCTGGGCCCGCCCCTCGCCGATGGTGATGCGGAAGTCGTGCGAATCGATCCGGGTCGGCTGCAGCGAATGGTTCATCCACTCGTACTCGTCGCCGTAGACGTCGCGCTGGGTGCCGAACGGCCGCTTGTCCAGCACGTCCTTGGCTCGCTGGTAGACGATCGCCCGCTGCTGGCGCGAGAACGGCAGCTCGACGGTGTCCGACTCGATGAAGTACTGCCGGATCTCCGGGCCGATCGACTCCAGGCCGTAGCGGAAATGCGCCGTGATCGGGAAGTTGCGCCGCAGCGCCTGCTTGCGCTGCAGCAGGTCGGCGAGGCCGAGCAGCGACAGCCCGCCGAATACCGCCAGCCCCCAGCCGGCCATCGGCGTGAGCGTGGTGGCGTATGCGAAGGCCAGGGTCAGCACCAGGCAGGCGGCGAAAGGCCAGTAGCGGGATGACAGCATCGGGGACTCCGGATCAGGCGGCGGGGCGCTGCTTGAGCACGCGGTAAATGTCCCAGAAGCCGACGACGGCGACCACCGCGACCAGGAAAAAGGCCGTCTGGACGACCACGCCGGCCAGCGACCCCATGCCGCCGTCGCCGCTGTCCGCCCAGCGATAGGCCAGGGGCGCCGTCCAGCGCGCCACGATGCCCGCCCCGTAGCTGGCGGCGACGATCGCGAAGCCCCGGATGCGCGTTCGCTGCCAGCACGCGGACAGCAGCAGGATCGCCGCCAGGTCGACCACGAAGTACATCAACCCCATCATCAGGAACATCCCGGCGCTACTCCCCTGCGTTCGTGGTGCCCGGGGTGGGGGTCGAACCCACATGGCCTTGCGGCCGGGGGATTTTAAGTCCCATGCGTCTACCAGTTTCGCCACCCGGGCCTTGGACGATGGTGCCGGAAGCGCGTGCGCGTCGCCAGCGCTGCGGTGCGCTGGGGTGGGTGGACGCGTGATTGAAAGCGAACGCTTCGGGTGGGGGCCGAGTGTTTGAACGCGGATCAGAGCGGAAACCGCCGATAAGAGCGGATAAAGCCAAATAAAGACAAATGAAGCCAAAGGCCTGGATGGGGTCTAGGACCTTGAGTGGCTTTTCGCCCGAGGCAACGCACTCGGCTCGCCCCCCTCAAGCCCTATCCGCTCTTATCGGCGGTTTCCGCTCTGATCCGCGTTCAAATAAAAGCGGCCTGCCCGAAGCCAGCCCCATCGGGTACGCCACACCCGAATATCCCGCGCCCAGCAACAAAAAAGCCCCGCCGGAGCGGGGCTTTGATGATGGAGGCCGAGGTCGGAATTGAACCGGCGTACGCGGATTTGCAGTCCGCTGCATAACCACTCTGCCACCCGGCCGGGATAGCGTTGCCGGAAGCTTATCGCGTCCGGCGGCGGTTGCCACCGCCTTGAAAAAACAAAACCCCGGCGGGCGGGGTTTTGTCTGGAACTGGAGCGGGAAACGAGACTCGAACTCGCGACCCCGACCTTGGCAAGGTCGTGCTCTACCAACTGAGCTATTCCCGCAAGAGACGCACATTTTGGGGGAAGCCCCCCGGAGGTGTCAACACCCTTTTTCGTTTCAGCCCTTCTTTCGCATCGTCGGCCAGGCCGCGTGCAGGTAGTCCAGGCCCGACCACAGGGTCAGGGCCGCCGCGATGGCCAGCAGCCACTCGCCGATCCGGAACACCGGCAGGCCCAGCAGGTCCTCCTGGAACAGCAGGCAGCTGATCGCCACCATCTGCACGATGGTCTTGAGCTTGCCCAGCGCGGCCACCTTGACCAGGCCGTGCGCGCCCACCTGCGCCATCCACTCGCGCAGGGCCGAGATGGTGATCTCGCGGCCGATGATCACCGCGCTCAGCAGCGCCATCCAGGGCGTGTCGTGGCGCTCGACCACCAGCAGCAGCGCGAAGGCCACGGTGAGCTTGTCGGCCACCGGGTCCAGGAAGGCGCCGAAGGCCGAATACATGCCGTAGCGGCGCGCGATCCAGCCGTCCAGCCAGTCGGTGAGCGCGCCGAAGATGAAGATGCCGGCGGCGGCGATGTTGGTCCAGCCGTAGGGCAGGTAAAAGACGACGACCAGCACCGGGATCAGCACGATCCGCATCAGCGTCAGCATGGTCGGGATGGTCAGGGTCACGGGGTCCTGCTCAGGCGTCGTTCCGGGGCGATTGTGCCTCAAGTCCGTGCAGGGCGGCGTAGATGCGCTGGGCCAGCGCATCGTTGACGCCTTCGACCCGGGCGATTTCCTCGGCGCCGGCGGCCTTGAGCCCGGCCAGTCCGCCGAAATGCTTGAGCAGGCTGGCGCGCCGGCGCGGGCCGATGCCCGGGATGTCCTCGAGCCGGCTGGTCTCGCGCGTCTTCTGCCGTTTGCCGCGGTGGCCGGTGATCGCGAACCGGTGCGCTTCGTCGCGCACCTGCTGCACCAGCTGCAGGCCCGGCGAGGCCGCGCCCGGCCGCAGCTCGCGGCCGTCGGCGAACACCAGCGCCTCGTGCCCGGCGCGGCGCGCCTCGCCCTTGGCGACGCCGACCATGGCCACGCCCTGCACCCCCAGTTCGTCCAGTACCGCCCGCGCCTGCGCCAGCTGCCCGGCGCCGCCGTCGATCAGCAGCAGGTCGGGCAGCACGCCCTCCTCCACTCCGCGCCGGAAGCGCCGCTCCAGGGCCTGGTGCATGGCCGCGTAGTCGTCGCCGGGCGTGATGCCGGTGATGTTGTAGCGCCGGTACTGTCCGCGCACCGGGCCTTCGCCGTCGAACACCACGCACGAGGCCACGGTCGCCTCGCCCATGGTGTGGCTGATGTCGAAGCATTCGATGCGCGCCGGCGGTTCGCCCAGTTCCAGCAGGGCCTGCAGCGACAGCAGCCGCGCGCGCTGGCTGGCGCTGCTTGCGGCTTCGGTGGCCAGGGCCAGCGCCGCGTTCTGGCGGGCGATCTCGAGGTAGCGGGCACGCTCGCCGCGCACCGACGACTTGAGCTCGACCTTGCGCCCGGCCTGCGCGCTGAACACCTCCTGCAGCAACGTCTCGTCGGCGATGGCATGGCTGAGCACGATCTCGCGCGGCGGCCGCTGCTCCAGGTAGTACTGCGCGACGAAGGCGCCCAGCACCTCCTCGGGGCTCTCGGCCCCGTTGGGCCGCGGGAAGAAGCTGCGCGTGCCCTGGTTGAGGCCGTTGCGGAAGGCCATCAGCAGCACGCAGGCCGCGCCCTGCTCCATCGCCAGCGCCAGCACGTCCATCTCGACCTGCTCGCCCTCGACGTACTGGCGGGCCTGGATCTTGCGGATGCCGGCGATCTGGTCGCGCAGCACCGCCGCCTGTTCGAACTCCAGCCGCTGGCTGGCTTCATCCATGGCCCGGCCCAGTTCATCCACCAGCTCGGTGCTGCGGCCCTCGAGGAACAGCACCGCGCGGCGCACGGTGGCGTCGTAGTCGCGGGTCGGCACCAGGCCGACGCAGGGCGCGCTGCAGCGGCCAATCTGGTGCTGGAGGCAGGGCCGGCTGCGGTTGCGGAAGACGCTGTCCTCGCAGCTGCGCAGCTTGAACAGCTTGAACATCAGGTCCAGCGTCTCGCGCACCGCGCCCGAGCTGGGATACGGCCCGAAGTAGCGCCCGGCCATCGCCCGCGGTCCGCGGTGGTAGCCCAGCCTGGGCCAGGTCTCGTCGGTCAGCAGGATGTGCGGGTAGCTCTTGTCGTCGCGCAGCAGCACGTTGTAGCGCGGGCGCAGCGACTTGATCAGCTGGTTCTCGAGGATCAGCGCCTCGCTCTCGGTGCGGGTCACCGTCACTTCGATGCGGGCGATCTGCGCCACCATCAGCGCGATCCGCCGCGACGGCAGCTCCTTGAGGAAATAGCTGCCCACCCGCTTCTTCAGCGACGAGGCCTTGCCGATGTAGAGCACGCTGCCGTCGGCCCCGAGCATGCGGTACACGCCCGGCGCCGGGGTCAGGTCGCGGACGAAGGCCTTGCCGTCGAACGGGGCCGGCGCCTCGCCGGCGGGGGTGGCGTCGCCGGCCGTCATTCGCCGATCGGCAGGCGGCCGAGCTTGCCGCTGGCCAGGTCCAGCCGCAGGACTTCGTGGGCACCGGTGTTGGCGATCCACAGCGAGCCCGCGCCGGCCGCGAGCGCCGCCGGCAGGTCCAGCGGCTGCGGCAGGTCGTGGGTGGTCATTTCGCCGCCGCCCAGGCGCAGCTTGCGCAGGCTGCCGTTGTAGCTGTCGGCGACCCACAGCACCGGCGAGGCCGGGTCCAGCGCCAGCGCCATCGGCAGCTGCAGGCGCGCATCGCGGCGCTGGCCGTCGTGTTCGCCAAACTCGTAAAGCCCCTGCCCGACCAGGGTCTGCACCTGGCCCTGGGCGACCTGGATGGCGCGGATGGCCGAGGTGGCGGAATCGGCGACGTAGAGCGTCTGCTGCACCAGCGCCAGGCCGGTCGGGTGCGCGAACATCGCGTTGCGGGTCGGGCCGTCGACGATGCCCAGCTCGCCGGTGCCGGCCAGCAGGCGCAGGCGGGCCTGGGCCAGGTCGTACTCCCAGACCTGGTTGCTGCCTGCCATCGCCAGGTACAGGCGGTCCAGGGTGCCGGCGACATCGCAGGGCTGGTTCAGGGACAGCGTGGCGTCGCCCGACTGCTGGCCCTCGCGCACCGCGCCGGGGCGACCGTTGCCCAGCACGGTTTCCACCGCGCCGTCGAGCAAGCGGATGCGGCGCAGCGCGTGGTTGCCGGTGTCGGCGACGTACAGCGATTCGCGCACCAGGCACAGGCCGCGCGGCGACCGGAACGCGGCGATGTCGGCCGGCCCGTCGAGGTAGTCGCCGTGGCCGGTGCCGAATTCGCGCAGCACGCGGCCCGAGTGGGTGCACTCGAGGATGCGGTGGTGGCCGGTGTCGGCGACGTACAGGTGGCTCTCGCCCACGGCCAGGCCGGACGGGAAGGCCAGCGGCAGCCGGGATTCGCCGCCGCGGCGGCGCGGCGGCTCCGCCGGCCGCACGGCGCCACCGACCTCGTCGATCAGGGCGGCGATGGCGGCATCGATCGCCGGGCCCTGGTGGTCGCCGGCGAAGACATGGCGCAGCCGGCCGCGCGTGTCCACCAGCGCCACCGACGGCCAGGACTGGATGCCGTAGTGCTGCCAGGTGCTCCAGCTGCGGTCGTTCGCCACCGGGAAGTTCAGGCCCAGGCGATTGGCCGTCTTGAGCACCAGGCGGCCGTCGAGCTCGGAGTCGAACTTGGGCTGGTGGATGCCCAGCAGCGTCAGCGCCACCGGGTACCGCGCCTGCAGGCGCATCAGTTCATCAAGCAGGGTGTGGCAGTAGGACGAGGCCGCGTTCCAGAACACCAGCGCCAGCACCCGGCCCTGCTGCGCCGCGACCGTCTGGCGGTCGGCGTTGAGCCACTGCAGGCTCGGCGGCAGTTCGGGGGCGGCTTGGTTGGCCTGCGACATGGGGGCGTCCTTCCGGGGGTCGCCGCATTATGCCTGCGGCGCCAGTTTGCGCAGCAGGCCTTCGGCGGCCGCGCGCGCCAGCGTGCAGGTCGCTTCGAATCCGGCGGCATCGCCGTAGTAGGGATCGGGAACGTCGCCCCGGTGCGCGGCCTCGCACCAGGCCAGGGCGAGGTGAAGACGCGCGCGCGCTTCCGGCGGCGCGTGCTGGCGAAGCCACTGCAGGGTGTCGCCGTCGGCCGCCAGCATCAGGTCGAAGGCCTGGAAGTCCTCCGGCGACACCGCCCGCGCGCGCTGGCCGCGGAGGTCGACGCCGTGGCGGGCCGACGCCGCGATCGCACGCGGGTCGGGCGGTGAGCCGGCGTGCCAGCCGCCGGTGCCGGCCGAGTCGAGCTGGGCGCGATGGCCCTGGCCCGCGGCCTCGAGGGTATGCCTTGCCCAGCCCTCGAGCAGCGGCGAGCGGCAGATGTTCCCCATGCAAACAAACAATATTTTCAATGCGTTACAGCAACTATGTAAAGTTACTTATCAGCCAGCGCCTGGGCCTCGGCCCTTGCCAGGTCGGCTTCGGTGTCCACGCCCGGCGGGAACGGCACCGGCGTCAGGCCGACGGCGATGCGATGGCCGGCCTCGAGCACCCGCAGCTGTTCGAGGGCCTCGAGCTGTTCAAGGCGTCCCGGCGGCAGGGCCGCGAAGCGCCGCAGGAAACCGGCGCGGTAGGCGTAGATGCCGATGTGCCGCAGCGCGCTGCCGACACCAGGCGAGAGGCGGTCACGCGCAAACGCATCGCGCTGCCAGGGAATCGGGGCGCGGCTGAAGTACAGCGCCAGCCCACGGGCATCGCGCACCAGCTTCACGGCATTGGGATCGAACAGGGTCGCGCTGTCCTCCACCGCGGTCGCCAGGGTGGCCATCTCGGCGTCGGACTCGGCCAGGGTGCGGGCCACGGCGCGGATGCCCTCCGCCGGCGCGAAGGGCTCGTCGCCCTGCAGGTTCACCACGATCTGGTCGTCGGCCCAGCCCAACTGGTCGGCGCACTCGGCCAGGCGATCGGTGCCCGAGGCGTGGTCGGCGCGGGTCATGCACACGCGCAGCGGCTCGCCGCCCAGCGCCTCGGCGATGCGCACGTCGTCGGTCGCCACCACTACCTCGCGGGCGCCGGCGGCCAGGGCCCGGTGGGCCACGTGCACCACCATCGGCAGGCCCGCGATCAGGCGCAGCGGCTTGCCCGGCAGGCGGCTGGCGCCAAACCGGGCCGGGATGGCGACGATGAAATCAAGCGGATCCATGGGCGGGACTCCAGGCGGCCAGCTGCGTCTGCAGGGCCGTGAACAGGGCATCGGGCAGGTCGGCGCGAACCGGCACCGCCCAGGCGTCGGCGAGATCGAGGCCGGCGCACTTCACCGCGTCCTTCTCGGTCATCAGCCGGGGGCCGGGGGGCGTGAACGCCAGCTCGTCCGCGGTGAAGGCGTGGTGGTCGGGGAAGGCGTGCTCGATCGGCGCCAGGCCGGCGGCCCGCAGCGCCGCGAAGAAGCGCGCCGGATGGCCGATGCCGGCGAAGGCGTGCAGCACGCCGTCGCCGAAGGCCCCGAGCGGACGCGACGCCCCGCCCGCCATCGGCAGCGCGTTCCCCAGCACCAGCTGCATCGGCCACTCGGGCGTCGTATCCGCGTGGTCGGCCCGGGTGCCGCGTGGCTGGCCGCCGTTGATGACGCGATGGTCGACGCGGCGACCGGCCGGCTCGCGCAGCGGCCCCGCGGGAATGAGCCGTCCGTTGCCGTGCCGGCGTTCGCCGTCCACGACCTCGATCTCGATGTCGCGCCCCAGGCGCAGGTGCTGCAGCCCGTCGTCGGCGATCACCAGGTTGCAGCCGGCGGCCACCAGGCGCCGCGCCGCGGCGACCCGGTCGCGGTCGACGAATACCGGCAGGCCGGTCTGGCGCGCGATCAGCAGCGGCTCGTCGCCACATTCCGAGGCCGGCATGTCGAGGGCCACCTGCACCGGACCCTGCGAACGGCGGCCGTAGCCGCGGCTGACGATGCCCGGACGCCAGCCGCGTTCCGCCAGGCCGCGGGCCAAAGCGATGGTCAGCGGCGTCTTGCCGCTGCCGCCTGCCACCAGGTTGCCGACCACCAGCACCGGCACCGGCAGCCGGTGCACCCGCCGCAGGCCGCGCTGATAAAGTGCCGCGCGCAGGGCGATGAGCCCGCGGTAGCACCCGGCCAGTGCCTTGAGCCCGGGGCCCGGCGCCACGCCGCCGTACCAGCGCCGCAGCAGCCAGCGCTCCAGCGCGGCTTTCACCCGGCCTCCGACTCGCGGAACTGCATGCGGTGCAGATGGGCGTACAGGCCGCCGCGGGCCAGCAGCTCGGCGTGAGTGCCCTGCTCCACCAGCCGGCCGGCGTCGAGCACCAGCACCTGGTCGGCGTGTTCGACCGTGGACAGGCGGTGCGCGATCACCAGCGTGGTGTGTTCGGGAATCAGGCGGTTCAGCGCGTCCTGCACCAGCCGCTCGGACTCGGTGTCGAGCGCGGCGGTGGCTTCGTCCAGGATCAGGATCGGCGCGTCCTTGAGGATGGCGCGGGCGATCGCCAGGCGCTGGCGCTGGCCGCCGGAGAGCAGCCCGCCGTTCTCGCCGATGCGTGCGTCCATGCCGTCCGGCAGGCGGTCGATGAACTCGGCCGCATTGGCGGCCTCGGCCGCGGCGCGCACCCGCGCCGGATCGACGCCCGTGGCTTGGCCGTAGGCGATGTTGGCCGCAATGCTGTCGTCGAACAGCATCACCCGCTGGCCGACGATGGCGATTTGCCGGCGCAGGTCGGCCAGGCGGTACTGCTCGATCGGCACGCCGTCGACCAGCACCGCGCCGGCGCTGGGCTCGTAGAAGCGCGGCAGCATCCGGATCAGGGTGGACTTGCCGCTGCCCGACCGGCCGACGATGGCGGTGACGGTGCCGGGGCGGGCGACGAACGAGACCTGGGCCAGCGCCGGCGCCTCCTGGCCCGGATAGCGGAGCGTGACGTCGCGGAATTCGATCTCGCCGCGGGCGTGCAGCAGCGGCAGCGTGCCGGTGTCGCGCTCGTCGGGCTCGTCGAGGATGCCGAACAGGCGCTCGGCCGCCGCCACGCCGCGCTGGACCAGGCTTTGCACGTTGGTGATGCGCTTGAGCGAAGGCAGCATGGCCATCATCGCCGTGAGCATGGCGACGAAGGCGCCGGCGTTCATCCGCCCCTTCGCGGCCTCGCTGCCGGCCACCAGCAGGATCACGGCCAGCGCGGTGGCGGCCAGCACCTGCACCACCGACGAGGCCGCGGCGCGGGTCGACTCGACCTTGATGCTCAGGCCCAGGTTGCGGTTGATCAGGGTCGTGTAGCGCGCCAGCTCGGAGCCCTGGGCGCCGTAGACCTTCACTTCCTGCTGCGCCGACAGCGCCTGTTCGGCCGACTGCGCCATGTTGGCGACGCCGTCCTGGATGCCGCGGTTGATCTGCCGGTAGCGGCGGCCGACGATGCCCGAGATGGCGGCGATCAGCGGCGCCACCACCAGCATCACCAGGGTCACGCGCGGGCTGTACCAGAACATCACGCCCAGCAGGCCGACGATGGTCAAGCTGTCGGTCAGGATGACCTTGATGGCGTCCGAACTGGCCTGGGTGACCTGCTCGGTGTCGTAGTTGAGCCGCGAGACCATCGACGGCACCGGCTCGGTGTCGAAGCGGGCGCTGGGCAGGCGCAGGTATTTCTCCAGCACCTCGCCGCGCAGGTCGCGCACCACGCTGCGGCCGGCGCGGGCCATGCCGTAGTCGGTGCAGAAGGTGGCCAGGCCGCGCACCACGAACAGGCCGACGATGGCCAGCGGCAGCGTCCAGCGCAGGGCCGGGTCCTTGTCGACGAAGGTGCCGTTGATCATCGGCTCCATCATCCAGGTGAAGGCCGAGGCCGCGGCGGCCTCGAACAGCATGCCGACGCCGGCCGCCGCCAGGAAGAACTTGTAGCGCTTCGCCCGCCCCAGCAGGCGGCGGTAGATGGTCCAGGCCGAGGTTTCAGGGCTGCTCAAGGCTTGGCCTCGGGCGTGGTGGCGATCGAGATCTTGCGGAAGCCGGCCTGGCCCAGCGCGTCCATCGCCGTCACCACCGACTGGTGCGGCGTACGGGCGTCGGCGCGCAGCACGACCGGGCGCTCGCGGTCGGTGCCGGCGACCCGGACGATGGCCTCGCGCAGCGAACCGACGTCTCGCTTGAGCACTTCGTCATTGCCGATGAAGAACCGGCCCTCGGCGTCCACCAGCACGGTCAGCGGCTCGCCCGGGTCGACCTCGGTGGTGGCCTGCGACTGCGGCAGCACCAGCTTCAGGGCCGAGCGCTGGTCGAAGGTGGTGGTGACCACCAGGAAGATGATCAGGCAGAAGACGACGTCGATCAGGGAGACCAGGTTGATCTCCGGCTCGTCCGGCACCCGGCCGGTGCTGAGCCTCACGCTTCGCTCCGCTTCGCGCGCGGGGCCTTCGCCGGCGGCGGCGCCGCGCCCTCGTCGAGGGCGTCGAGCAGCGCGGTGGCCTGCTTCTCCATGTCGATCACGTAGCCGGTGACGCGGCCGCGCAGGTAGCGGTGGAACATCAGCGCGGGGATCGCCACGCACAGGCCGGCCGCGGTGCTGATCAGGGCCTGGCCGATGCCGCCGGCCAGCCGGTTGGCGTCACCGACGCCGGCGGTGAGGATGTCCAGGAACATCTCGATCATGCCGAACACCGTGCCCAGCAGGCCCAGCAGGGGCGTCACCGCGGCGATGGTGCCCAGGGTGTTCATGAAGCGCTCCATGCGGTGCGCCACGTGCCGGCCGACGTCCTCGATGCGCTCCTTGATCAGCTCGCGCGGGCGGTGGCGCACGTCCAGGCCGGCCGCCAGCAGTTCGCCCAGCGGCGAATTCCTGCGCAGCACGTCGATGTGCTTGGGGTCGAGCGCGCGGCCGCGGGCCCATTCACGCACTTCTTCGCCCAGGCCCGGCGGCAGCACTTCCTGGCGCCGCAGGCTCCAGAACCGCTCCAGGATGATGGCCAGGGCCAACACCGCCAGGAGGATGATGGGCAGCATCACCCAGCCGCCCGCTTTGATCAGTTCCAGCACGCCTCACCTTTCGGGTTCTTGCCTGTCGATAGCATAGCCTGCCCCGCCGGCAGCGGCATGGCGCCAGTAGCGCGGGCGGTCCTGGCGAAGGCGTTCGCGCAGCCGCACGCCGCCCGGGCCCAGCCGCACGGTGATGGCACCGCTGCCGGCGCTGTCGTGCAGGGTGACCGAGTAGCGGTCATAGCGATTGAGCACCACGGGCTTGGGCAGGCCGAAGCGGTTGCCCTCGCCCACCGCGACCAGGCCGAGCGTGGGACGCACCGCCGCCAGGAAGTCCAGGCTCGAGGAGGTGTCGCTGCCGTGGTGCGGCACCACCAGCAGGTCGGCGCCGATGCGCGTGCGCGGCAGCTTGGCCAGCCGCGCCTCGACGTGGCGGCCGATGTCGCCGGCCAGCAGCGCGTGCCGGCCGCCGGCGCTGATGCGCAGCACGCAGGAGCTGTCGTTGCGCAGGTAGGGAAAGTGCGGCGTCGGGTGCAACACCTCGAAGTCGACGCCATCCCACCGCCAGCGCTGCCCGGCCACGCAGGCGCCGTGTCGGGTACCGGGCATGGCCTCGGGCGCCATCACCCGGCCCGGGGCAAAAGCCCGCGCCACCGCCTCGGCGCCGCCGGCGTGGTCGTTGTCGCCGTGGCTGATCACCAGCGTGTCCAGCCGGGCCACGCCGAGCGCGCGCAGGGCCGGCACCACCACCGCTTCGCCCAGGTCCATGCCGCGCGGCGGCGCCGGGCCGGCGTCGTACAGCAGCGTGTGCGCGTGCGTTCGTACCAGCAGCGCCAGGCCCTGGCCGACGTCGAGCAGGTGCAGGTCGACCTCGCCGCGCGGCGGCCGCGGCAGTGCGGGCCACAGCAGCGGCAGCAGCAGCGCCAGCGCCAGCGGCTTGCCGGGCACGGTGCGCGGCAGCAGTCCCCAGAAGGCGCCCAGGAGCGCCAGCGTGGTCGCCGCCAGCCCCGGCTCGGGCAGCCAGGCCAGCGCCGGCGGCCAGCGCGCCACCCAGTCCAGGCCCAGCCATAGCCACTGCATCAGCGTGGCTGAAAGGCTCCAGAGTCCGGCCGCCACCCCGGGCAGCCAGGGATCGAACGCCAGGCCCAGCAGGGCCAGCGGCACCACGACCAGGCTGATCCAGGGAATGCCGACCAGGTTCACCAGCGGCCCGGGCAGCGAGGCCTGGCTGAAGAACCACACGCTGAGCGGCAGCAAGCCAAGCATCGCCACCGCCTGGGCCGCCAGGAAGGGCCGGAGCAGGCCCTCGCCCGGACGCTGCGGCAGGCACCAGGCCAGCCAGGCCACGCCCAGGAAGCTCAGCCAGAACCCCGGCGCCAGCACGCTGGCGGGATCGCCGACCAGGACGCACACCAGCGCCAGCGACAGCGACTGCGCCAGGGACGCCGGCCGCCGCAGGCCGTGCGCCAGCGCCACGGCGGCGATCATCAGCAGCGTGCGCACCGTCGGCAGCGCGAACCCGGCCAGCGCCGTGTAGCCCGCCGCCAGCGCCAGCGCCATGGCGGCGCTGCCCTGTGGACGCGGCCAGCGTCGCCCCAGGGCCGGCGTCAGCCAGTACAGCGCGCGCCCCAACCAGGCGCCGAAGCCCGCGACCAGGCCGACGTGGAAGCCGGAAATGGCGATCAGGTGGGTCAGGCCCGTCGCGCGCAGGATCTCCCAGTCGCGGTCGTCCAGGCCGCGGGTGTCGCCCAGCGCCAGCGCGGCGACGAAGCGCGCGGACGGCTGCGCCACCGCCGCGTGGATCCGGGCCGACAGCACCGCCCGCGCCTGGTCCAGGCCGTGTCCGGGGCCGAGCCGCTGCACCGGTCCGGCGTCGCGGACCACGCCGGTGGCGGCGATGCGCTGTTCGATCGCACGACGCTCGAAGTCGAAGCCGCCCGGGTTGAGCAGGCCGCGCGGCGCGCGCAGGCGCAGCGGCAGGCGCCAGCGGCTGCCCGGCACCACGCCCGGCAAGGGCTGGCCCGGACGCGCGAACCAGCCCAGGCGCAGCTTCCTGCCCGCCGCCAGGCCGGGCGGTCCCTCGGTGACGATGAATTCGAAGCGCAGGCCGTCCTCGGTGCGCAGCGGCAGGCCCACCACGCGCCCCTCGACCACGACGTCCTGCCCCGACCGCGCGGCCGGCCACTGGGCCGCCAGCGTGGACTGCCCCTGCAGGCAGGCCAGCGCAACGCCCACGGCCGCCGCGCCCAGGGCGCGCGGCCACCCCGCGCGAACGTAAGCCAGCAGCCCCAGCGCCAGCAGCAGCGCGGAGAACAGGGGAGGTGGCAGCCGCGGCAGTCCCTGCACCACCAGCACGCCCGCCAGCAGGCTGGCGGCCACGGCGGGCCCGAACGGGGACGGCCCGGGGCCGCGCACCGCGGCTCAGGGACGGTCGGGCGCCGCGGCGTGGGGCGGGAGGCGGTCGTCCACGAGCGGCTGCAGTCGTCCCCGGGACAGTTCCAGGGTCCGATCCAGTCGCCGCGCCAGGCGGCGATCGTGGGTCACCATGACCAGGGCGGTGCCGAGGTCGCGGTTGAGTTCCAGCATCAGGTCGAAGACTGCGGCTGCGGTCTTTTCGTCGAGGTTGCCGGTGGGCTCGTCGCCGAGCACGCAGGCCGGGCGCGTGACCAGGGCGCGGGCGACGGCGGCGCGCTGGCGCTCGCCGCCGGACAGCTCGCCTGGCTTGTGGCCCAGGCGATGCCCCAGGCCCACGCGTTCGAGCAGGGCCTGCGCCGGCTGGCGCGCCGCCTCGACCGCGTCGCCGCGGATCAGCAGCGGCATCATCACGTTCTCCAGCGCCGTGAACTCGGGCAGCAGGTGGTGGAACTGGTAGACGAAGCCCAGCGCCCGGTTGCGCAACTCGCCGCGCTGGCGCTCGCCCATCGTGAACATGGCCTCGCCGTCGACATAAACCTGGCCGGCCGTGGCCTGGTCCAGGCCGCCGAGCAGGTGCAGCAGGGTGCTCTTGCCGGCACCGGAAGCACCGACGATGGCGACGGTCTCGCCGCGCCGGACCTCGAGGTCGAGGCCGTCGAAGACCGGGGTTTCCAGGTCGCCCTCGGCATAGGTCTTGCCCAGCTTCGAGCAGCGGATGACGACGTCCATGCCGGGATCCTTATTCATAGCGCAGCGCCGTGGCCGGATCGGTGCGCGAAGCGCGCCAGGCCGGGTAGAGGGTGGCCAGCAGGCAGAGCACGAAGGCCACCGCCACCACCGTCACCACGTCCCCGGGCTGCACCAGGCTCGGCACGCCGCCGGTGATGTAGTAGACGTCGGACGGGAACAGCTCGGCGCCGAACAGGCGCTCGAAGAACCGCACCACGGCCGAAAGGTTGCTGGCCAGCAGCACGCCGCCGACCGTCCCGACGGCGATGCCGACCACGCCGATCACCAGGCCCTGCACCACGAAGACCCGCATCACCGCCGCCGGCGACATGCCCAGCGTGCGCAGGATGGCGATGTCGGACTGCTTGTCCTGCACCAGCATGATCAGCGACGACACCAGGTTGAAGGCGGCGATGGCGATCACCAGCGACAGCAGGATGAACATCACCGTCTTTTCCATCTTCAGCGCGCGGAAGAAATTGGCGTTGTCGCGCATCCAGTCGCGCACCCGGTAGAAGCCATCCATCTTGTCGGACAGGTCGCGCGCCACCGGTGCGGCCTGCCACAGGTCGACCAGCTTCAGGCGGACGCCGGTGACGCCCTCGCCCATCCGGCCCAGGCGCTGGGCGTCCTGCAGGTGCACCAGGGCCAGGCCCAGGTCGTACTCCTGGGTGCCGGCCTCGAAGATGCCGACGACGTTGAAGCGCTTGGCCCGCGGCAGCGCGCCCAGCGGCGTGACGGTGGATTCGGAGATGAAGACGTTGACCGCGTCGCCCGGGCCGACGCCGAGCAGGATGGCCAGCTCGCGGCCCAGGATGATGTTGAAGGCGCCGGGCTGCAGCTGGTCCAGCGTGCCCTGCTTCATCATCCGGTTGATCTCGGAAACCTTGGGCTCGTGCGTGGGCAGCACGCCGCGGATGATCGCGCCGCGGCGCTGGCGCCCCTGCAGCAGGGCCTCGGTTTCGATGTAGGGCGCGGCGCCCTCGACCCGCGGGTCGGCGTTGGCCAGCGCCACGGCGCGCGGCCAGTCCTGCAGCGGTCCGTCGACCCCGGCGACGGTGGCGTGCGCCACCATGCCCAGGATGCGTTCGCGCAGCTCGGTCTGGAAGCCGGTCATCACCGACAGCGTCGTGATCAGCGCGATCACGCCGATGATGATGCCCAGGATGGACGCCATCGAGATGAAGGAGATGAAGCCGTTGCGCCGCTTGGCGCGCAGGTAGCGAAGGCCGATCGAGAATGGCAGGGGCTGGAACATGGGGTCCTAGGCTGACAGCACGGCCAGCGGGTTCGCGGAACGGGGATCGGCCGAGGCCGCCAGGTGCAGCTGGCGGCGCAGGCCAGGCGACAGGGTATCCGGCCACCAGCAAAAACGCTGCAACCTTCCATGAACGTCGCGTGCCGCCAGCACGGCGATCGGACCGCGCAGGTGCAGGCGCGGGGACACCAGGACGCTGCCGTTGACCCACACCGGCGCGTCGCCACCGGCCCAGGCCAGGCGGCAGGGCGCCCTGCCCGCCTCGCGCCGGGCCAGCTGCAGGCCCCGGGCCAGGGCCAGGGTCGCGGCGGGGAGCTTCAGGGGTGGCGGCAGCCGGCTGGCAAGCAGCGACCCGCCGGCGAGCAGGCCCAGCGCCACCAGCGCCAGGCCCAGGAGGCGCGAGGGCCGCCAGTCAAGGCGGAAGGTCGAGGATGCGGGCGACGAGGTCGGCAAGCGAGGTGTCCTCGGGCCGTTCGCGGCCCATGAACCATCGCCAGAGCTTATCGTCCTCGGTGTCGAGCAGCTGCAGGAAAATCGCCCGCTCCGCGTCGGAAGCCGCCGGCCAGCGGGCGTCGAGATAGCGCAGCATCAGCTGGTCGAGCTCGCGCATGCCGCGTCGGCAGCGCCAGCGAAGCCGCCGCAGCTCGGCGGCCTCGCGTTCCGGATCACGCGTCTCCACGGCCCTCAGGCGCCGCGGCGCTGCAGCATCAGCTTCTTGATCTCGCCGATCGCCTTGGCCGGGTTCAGGCCCTTCGGGCAGGTGCGGGCGCAGTTCATGATGGTGTGGCAGCGGTAGAGCTTGAACGGATCCTCGAGCTCGTCCAGGCGGGCGCCGGTGTCCTCGTCGCGCGAGTCGATGATCCAGCGGTAGGCCTGCAGGAGCACGGCCGGGCCCAGGTAACGATCGCCGTTCCACCAGTAGCTCGGGCAGCTGGTCGAGCAGCAGGCGCACAGGATGCACTCGTACAGGCCGTCGAGCTTGGCGCGGTCTTCCTTCGACTGCAGGCGCTCCTTGGCCGGCGCCGGACTCTGCGTGCGCAGCCAGGGCTTGATCGACGCGTACTGCGCGTAGAAGTGGCTCAGGTCCGGCACCAGGTCCTTGATGACCGGCATGTGCGGCAGCGGGTAGATCGGCACTTCCTGCTTGCCGCACTCGTCGATGCCCTTGGTGCAGGCCAGGGTGTTGGTGCCGTCGATGTTCATCGCGCACGAGCCGCAGATGCCCTCGCGGCAGCTGCGCCGGAAGGTCAGCGTCGGGTCGATCTCGTTCTTGATCTTGATCAGCGCGTCCAGGACCATCGGGCCGCACGAATCCATGTCGACTTCGTACGTGTCGGTGCGCGGATTGGCGCTGTCGTCCGGGTTCCAGCGGTAGATCTTGAAGGTCCGCACGTTCTTCGCGCCGGCGGCGGCGAAATGCTTGCCCTTGGTGACCTTGGAATTCTTGGGGAGGGTGAACTCAGCCATTGTCAGGTGTCCTGGGCGATCAGTAGGTGCGGGCCTTGAGCGGGACCACGTCGACGTCCTTGCTCAGGGTGTACATGTGCACCGGGCGGTAGTCGATGGCGGTCTTGCCCGCGTCGTCGACCCAGCACAGGGTGTGCTTGTGCCAGTTCACGTCGTCGCGGTCCTTGAAGTCCTCGCGGGCGTGGGCGCCGCGCGATTCCTGCCGGTTCTCGGCCGACACCAGGGTGGCGACGGCCTGGCCCAGCAGGTTCTGCAGCTCCAGGGTCTCGACCAGGTCGGAGTTCCAGACCAGCGAGCGATCCGACACCTTCACGTCGGCGAACGAGGCCACGACTTCACGGATCTTCTCGACGCCGTGCTTGAGGGTCTCGCCGGTGCGGAACACCGCGGCATCGTTCTGCATCGTCTGCTGCATGGCGTCGCGGATCTGCGCGGTCGGCGTGCCGCCGTTGGCGTGGCGCAGCTTGTCGAGGTTGGCCAGCGACTTGTCGCAGGCCGAGGCCGGCAGCGACTTGTGCGGCGCGCCCGGCTTGATGGTCTCGGCGCAGCGGTTGGCCACGGCGCGGCCGAACACCACCAGGTCGAGCAGCGAGTTCGAGCCCAGGCGGTTGGCGCCGTGCACCGACACGCAGGCCGCCTCGCCGATGGCGTACAGGCCCGGCACCACCGAATCGGGGTTGCCGTCCTTCAGGGTCACCACTTCGCCGTGGTAGTTGGTCTGCAGGCCGCCCATGTTGTAGTGGACGGTCGGCAGCACCGGGATCGGCTGCTTGGTGACGTCGACGCCGGCGAAGATCTTGGCGGTCTCGGCGATGCCCGGCAGCTTCTCGTGGATGTCGGCCGGGTTGAGGTGGGTCAGGTCGAGGTGGATGTGGTCCTTCTTCGGGCCCACGCCACGGCCTTCGCGGATCTCGATGGTCATCGAGCGCGACACCACGTCGCGCGAGGCCAGGTCCTTGGCGTTGGGCGCGTAGCGCTCCATGAAGCGCTCGCCGGCGGAGTTGCGCAGGATGCCGCCTTCGCCGCGGACGCCCTCGGTGATCAGGCAGCCGGCGCCGTAGACGCCGGTGGGATGGAACTGCACGAACTCCATGTCCTGCAGCGGCAGGCCCGCGCGCAGCGCCATGCCGCCGCCATCGCCGGTGCAGGTATGGGCCGAGGTGGCGCTGAAGTAGGCGCGGCCGTAGCCGCCCGTGGCCAGCACGGTGCCCTGGGCGCGGAACAGGTGCAGTTCGCCCGAGGCCATGTCGAGCGCGAGCACGCCGCGGCAGGCGCCCTCCTCGTCCATGATCAGGTCGAGTGCGAAGTACTCGATGAAGAACTCGGCCTGGTGCGCCAGCGACTGCTGGTACAGCGTGTGCAGGATGGCGTGGCCGGTGCGGTCGGCGGCCGCGCAGGTGCGCTGGGCGGTGCCCTGGCCGTAGTTGGTGGTCATGCCGCCGAAGGGGCGCTGGTAGATCTTGCCGTCCTCGGTGCGCGAGAACGGCACGCCCTGGTGCTCGAGCTCGATGATGGCCGGGATCGCTTCACGGCACATGTACTCGATGGCGTCCTGGTCGCCCAGCCAGTCCGAGCCCTTGATGGTGTCGTAGAAGTGGAAGCGCCAGTCGTCCTCGCCCATGTTGCCCAGCGCGGCCGAGATGCCGCCCTGCGCCGCCACGGTGTGCGAGCGGGTCGGGAACACCTTGGAGATGCAGGCGGTGCGCAGGCCCTTCTGGGCCAGGCCGAAGGTGGCGCGCAGGCCGGCACCGCCGGCGCCGACCACGACCATGTCGTAGGTGTGCTCGTGGATCTTGTAGGCAGAAGTCATGGCGGGCTCAGGCAGAGAAGACGATGCGGCCGATGGCCAGCAGGGAGGCGATGGCGGCCAGCGCGAAGACGAACTTGATGGCGATCTGCAGGGCGATTTCCAGGCCGCCGTGGACGTAGTCCTCGACCACGACCTGCAGGCCCAGGCGCGCGTGCCAGAACAGCGACAGCACGAACGCCGCCAGCAGGGTCGCGGTGACCGGGTGGGCGATGGCGCCGCGCACGGCCAGGTGGCTGGCGCCAAGCAGCTTGACCGCGAACATGACGAACCACGGGGTCAGCAGCGCCAGCGCGATGGCGGTCAGGCGCTGGTGCCACCAGTGCGAGGTGCCGTCCTTGGCCGAGCCCAGGCCCTTGGCGCGGGCAAGCGGATTGCGCAGGCTCATGCCACGCCTCCCAGCCCGAACCACCAGAGCGTGGCGGTGATCACCACCGACAGCGCCAGCACGGCATAGCCGCTGGCGTAGGCCTTCGGGATCGAGAAGCCGCGGCCGGCGTCCCAGAACAGGTGCCGGATGCCGTTGAGGAAGTGGTAGACCAGGCTGGCCGAGAACGCGAACAGCGCGATCTTGCCCGGCACCGAGGCCAGCACCGACCGGAAGCCGTCGTAGATGAAGGCGTTCTCGGACGCGGCGACCAGCCACGCGGCCAGCACCAGCGAGCCCAGCGCCAGGATCACGCCGGTGGCGCGGTGCGCGATCGACATCATGCTGGTGAGCTGCGGCCGGTAGTACGGGCCGATCATGAAGGGGGACAGGGGTCGTTTTGGCGTGGCCATGGGCTGCGCTCGTCTCTCGGGGATCGGTGGAGTTTCAGGGGCGCGGTGTGTGCGCGGCGTTCAGAAGTCGATGCAGCGCCCGTTTTTTTCCCAGTCGCCGTAGCGGGTGGGGTCGGGCCCGTCGCGGCCACCGATCTCGGCGGGCGGCGAAGGCATGGCATTGTCGGCGGCCACGGGGCCAGCGGCCTCCGGTGCGGTACCGGCGGCGGTTTCGCCTATGATTCGAGGCTCGTCAGGCATTGCGTAATGTTAAGTCCCACCCCCATGACGTTCAAGACAAATCTATCCCCGGCGTCCTGCCCGGCGCTTTCCGGCTTCGGCGTGATGACCGTGCGAGGCCCCGATGCGGCCCGCTTCCTGCAGGCGCAGCTGATGAACGACGTCGCTGCGCTGGCCGTCGGCCAGTGGCACTGGACCGGCTGGCTCACGCCCAAGGGCCGCGTGATCGCCCTGTTCGCGCTGGCCAGGCTGGACGACGACCGTTTCCTGGCGGTCTCGCCGGACATGCCGGCCGACGCGCTGCGGGAGGCGCTGCAGCGCTTCGTGTTCCGCAGCAAGCTCGCCATCGACGCCGCCCCGGGCTGGGTGGCGGCGGCGGGTCCGGTCTGCGGCACGCCGGCCCCGGACCGGTTCGCCGGCGAGGCGCCCGGCGTCCTGGCGCTGGATTTCGGCACCCATGACGCGCCGCGGACACTGTGGCTGCTGCCGTCCGGCGATCCGGCGCTCGCCCCGGCCGATCCGGTCGTCGACGCCGCCTGGCTGGCGCACGACCTCGTCTTGGGCCTGCCCCGCCTGCCGCCCAGCCAGCGCGAGGCCTGGACGCCACAGATGCTTTCGCTCGGGCGGCTTTCCGCCTTCAGCCTCAAGAAAGGCTGCTATCCGGGGCAGGAGATCGTCGCGCGCACGCACTACCTCGGGCAATCGAAGCGTGAACTGGTTCGCATCCTCGGCGAGGGCCTCGCCGTCGGCCAGCCGGTGATGGCCGGTGAACGCACCGCCGGCACCCTCGCCTGCGCGACGGCCGACGGGCGTGAAGGCCTGGCCGTGATGGCGGCCGGGGACGCCGGCGAGTTCACCGTCGGCGGCCGCCCCTGCCGCCCTGCCACGCTCGCGGACGGGCTGGCGCGAGGGGGCTGAAACCCGCGCCAGCATTGGCCAAAGCGCGGGATGTCTGCTATACCGCGAGCACAGGGAGGAACCAGACATGACGCTCAAAAAAGGCCTAGCCGCCTTGCTTTGCTCGCTGATCGCGACCCCGGCGCTCGCCGCCGAATACATCCTCGCGGTCGAACCCAACTACCCGCCGGCGCAGGCCGAGCAGGTCTACAAGCCGCTGCTTGATTACCTCGCGCAGAGCACCGGCCACACCTTCAAGCTCAAGACCGCGACCAACTACCACGTCTACTGGCGCGACCTGCGTTCGGGGGCGCGCACCGACTTCGCGTTCGAGGAAGCGCACTTCACCGACTACCGCGTGAACCGCCACGGCTTCACGCCGCTGGTGCGCGTGTCCGAAGGCACCCGTTACTCGCTGATGGCCGATCCGTCGATCGCGGAACAGGGCATCACCGGGCTCATCGGCTACCGCGTCGTCAGCATGCCGGCGCCCAGCATGGGCTACCTGCTGCTGGGCGACATCTACAAGAACCCCATCGCCCAGCCCGAGATCATGTCGGTGGCGGCGAACTGGCGCGACGGCGTCGAGATGGTGTTCTCGCAGGAGACCGAGGCCGCGATGGTGCCCAACTACATCGCCCAGCTGTATCCGAACCTGGTGTCGGTGTCGGATTCGCGCGAGTTCACCGGCCGTGCGCTCAGCGCGGGCGGCACGGTCCCGGCCGACGTCCGCCAGGCCGTGTCCGAGGCCATGCTGAAGCTGCACGAGGACGATTCGCTGTACGAAGTGCTGGTCGAGCTCGGCGCCAGCCAGTTCGTCGAGACCAACGCCGCGGAGTACGCGGGCAGCGAAAGCCTGCTGCGCGGCGTGTTCGGCTACCGGCCGATGCCGAAGGCGGCGGCCGAAGCCGAGCCCGACGTCGAACCCGAGATCACTGGCGGCATCCAGGTCCAGGCCGACGACTGACCTCGCCAGGCAATACCCCGTGGGAGGGGCGGCGTTCCCGATGGCTTGCGTCGCGAAGCATCGGGAACGACGTCCCTCCCGCTGTTTCCGGGGCTCAGAGGGCCTCGTAATGGATGACGTCACCGGTGTTCACGGCGACCGCCTGGCCGAGGCTGATCGTGCCGGCCTTGCGCAGGTGCAGCTCGTCGCGGTGCACCTTCAGTTCGTCGTCGTCGCCGATGCGCACGTAGGTGCCGTTGGTGGACCGGTCGGCCAGCAGGAAGTGTCCCCGCTTGTACTCGATCATCGCATGCGTGCGGCTGACCCAGTCCGCCTCGACCTGCAGGTGGTTGGCCGGTTCGCGACCCATGCTGAAGGGTTCTGAGTCCGGCCGCAGCTCCACCACCTGGCCGCGATGGCGCAGCCGCAATACCTCACCGGCGGCGGAGTCGCCGCTGCGCACCGCCGACTGCACCATGGTCATGCCCGAGGTGTCTTCCTGCCACACCAGGTCGACGATCGAAATCGGCAGCAGCTTGCCGCTGACCCGCGCCTTGCCCAGGCCGCGCGCCTCCGGGACCTTGCCGGTCAGGCTGTCGTAGGTGGCGGCGGTGGTGACGATCTGTTCGCGCTTGGCCAGCGAGGCCATCCGCGCGGCGGTGTTCACGGCATCGCCGTAGACGTCGCCGTCGTCCTCCTCCAGCGCGTCGCCGTGGTGCAGCCCGATGCGGATCGCCAGGCTGTCACGGACGAAGTCGATGTCGCGGCCCATCCGGCGCTGCATGTCGCAGGCCGCCAGCACGCCGTTGAGCGCGGCCGGGAAGGTGCACATGATCTCGTCGCCGATGGTCTTGATGACGCGGCCACCGTGCTGCCGGCAGACCTGGGTGAGCGCGTCGAGCACGGCCGCGATCAGCCGCCGCGCTTCCTGGTCGCCCTTCGCCTCGAACAGGCGCGTGCTGCCGCTGACGTCGGCGAACAGGATGGTCTGGGGCCGGGACGGGCTCATGGCCAGAGTCTAGGCGATGCCGGGGCAGGCGTCATTCTCATGCCCCGGGACAACGGTGTCAGGCGAGCGTCGCGGCCATCGCGACGATGTCCGCCTCGCTGGGAATGACCAGGAAGGCGGCACCTGCCAGCGGCGTGTAGGTGTCGGCGCCGACCACCCGGCGCAGCGGCTTGGCGCCGTACCCGGCCTCGACCACCGCGGTGATGACGCCCTCGCCCACGCCCGCCGACTTGCGGCCTTCGTCCACGACCATGATCCGGTCGCACTCGCCGGCGTGGCGGGCGATGGCCTCGGCGTTGAGCGGCTGCAGCCAGCGCAGGTCCACCACCCTCACCTTCCAGCCGTGGTTGCGCTCGATGTCGCGGGCGGCGCGCAGGCTCATCGGCAGGCCGTTGCCGAAGCTGAAGATCACCAGGTCGCGGGCTTCCGGGAAGTACACGCGCTCCTCGCCCAGCACCATCGCCTCGCCGTTGGCCGGATAGGCGGTGAGCCACTGGCCGTCGCCGGCTTCGTAAAGGTCCTTGGCCATGTACAGCGCGATCGGCTCGAGGTAGGCGCAAACCCGGCCGTCGACCTTGGCCAGGGCCATCATCGTGCGCAGCATGGTCACCGCGTCGTCGCCGCGGCTGGGGCAGCCCACCACCAGGCCCGGGATGTCGCGCAGCGCGGTGATCGAGTTGTCATTGTGGAAGTGGCCACCGAAGCCGCGCTGGTAGCCCAGCGAAGCGATGCGCATCACCATCGGGTTGCGGTACTGCCCGTTGGAGAAGAACTGCAGCGAGCAGGCTTCGCCGCGGATCTGGTCGCAGGCGTTGTGGAAGTACGCCAGGTACTGGATCTCGGGCATCGGCAGCATGCCGACGTTGGCATAGCCCTGGGCCAGGCCCAGGATCATGGTCTCGTCCAGCAGCGTGTTGAAGACGCGGGCGTTCTTGAACGCCTTGTGCAGGCCCTTGGTGACCGTGTACACGCCGCCCTTCTGCGCCACGTCCTCGCCGAACAGCAGCGCCTCCGGGTACTTGCAGAACAGGTCGTGCAGCGCGTTGTTGATCTGGATGGCCAGGTGGCGCGGCGCCTGGTTCTCGGGCAGCTTCGCTTCGCTGCCGAACACGGACAGCCGCTTGTCGTCGAAGCCGCCGCGGGTGGCTTCGGCCATCACCTTGTCCGGCGTGTAGGGCGCGAGCGGGCGCATGACTTCGGCCAGGTCGTCGAGCTTGGGCCGGCGGTCGGCGTCCTCGGCCGCGGCGAAGCAGCGCCGGCGGGTGTCCTCGTACTTCGCCAGCAGCTCGTCCTTCGACATCAGGCCGGACGCGAGCGCGATCGCCGCCGAGCGCAGCAGCGGATCGGTGGCCTCGACCGCCATCAGCTCCTCGAAGCTGCGCCACTCGATCTCGAAGTCGGTGCCGGCGTGGCCCATGATGCGCGTGGTGCGCAGGTGCAGGAAGGTCGGCCGGCGCGTGCGGCGGCAGTGCTCGACCGCGGCCTGCACCTGGCCGTAGCCCTCGGCCACGTCCAGGCCGTCGGCGTAGAAATAGTCCAGGCCTTCGCGGTGCCGGAAGGCGTTCGCGATCCAGCCGCCCGGCGTCTTCACCGAGATGCCGATGCCGTTGTCCTCGCAGACGTAAAGCACGGGCGCGGGCAACTTCTGGTAGGCGGTCCACTGCGCGGTGTTGAACGCGGTCTGGGCGCTGGCGTGGTTGCTGGAAGCGTCGCCGAACGAGCAGATGGCGATCGAATCCTCGGGGATGGGCAGCGCGTGGCCGATGCGGCGCGCCTGTTCGATCGCGATCGCGGTGCCCAGCGCCTTGGGCAGGTGCGAGGCGATGGTCGAGGTCTGCGGCAGCACCCACAGCGGCTTGCTGCCCCACACCTTGTGCCGGCCGCCCGAGATCGGATCCTCGCTGCTGGCGGCGAAGCTCAGCGCCGAATCCATGATCGGGTCCATGCCGGGCAGCTTGCGGAAGCGCTCGGCCATGAAGCCGCCGGAGCGGTAGTGCAGGAAGGCCGGATCGGTGTGGCGCGTGAGCCGCGCGACCATCGCATTGCCTTCGTGGCCGGAGGAACCGATGGTGTAGAAGACCTTCTGCTGGACGCGCAGCACGCGCGCCATCAGATCCAGGTGGCGCGACACCAGCTGCGACTCGAACACCGCCAGGAAGTCGGCGGCGGTGCAGGCGCTGCCCTCGAGCACCGGCTCGTGCGGCGCCGGCCGCGGCTCCGGGCGGCCCGCCCAGTTCGCCACGAACTCGATGAAGTTGTCGTCGCACACCTTGGCGCGATTGACGTCTTTGTGGCGGGCGGGGATCAGCGGCGTGGACATGGGGTTTCCGGGGTCAGGACAGGCCGGGCAGGCTGCCCGACGCGAGGAGGTAGACGATGGCGGCGATGATGACCACGCAGAACAGCGCGGCGAAGGTCACCACCAGGGCCAGCACGGCGATACCGGCGCTGCTGCGGGCGGCTTCGGCGAGACCGGCGACGGTGGCGACCACGCCCCAGGCCAGGCCGCCCAGCAACAGGGCCAGCGCGACCAGGCTGTTGGCGACCACCACGCCCATGTCGCCCGAGGGCGACGCCGGGGTGCTGGCCACCGCCGACAGCAGCGGACCCGCGGCCAGCAGCGCCAGCAGCAGCAGCGCGATCATCGGGATGGCGCCCCAGGCCGAGGCGATGACCAGGCCACGGTAGCCCGGCCGATGCCCCAGCACGCGGAACGCCAGCAGCAGCAGCGCGGCGACCACCAGGAAGCGCGGCACTTCGGCCAGGGCCTCGAACAGGACCGGGCCCCAGTCGGGGCGCGCGCCCGCGACCAGTTCGGGGGTCACGGTCAGCGCCAGCATCAGGCCCGCACTGCCGAGCAGCCAGAGCATGGCCAGCGGCACCGAGCCGTCGTCGACCAGGCGCCGCATCGTGCGGCGCGGCGCGAAGAACACGCCCGCGACCGCGCTCTGCCCGCGCACGAACCAGAGCGTGCCCAACAGCATCGCCAGCGCCATCAGCGACAGGCCGGGCCAGGCCAGGTCGCTGCGGCTGATCTCCGGGCCCGGGACGTCGGCGTCCCCGCCGCCGAGGTAGACCGGATACTCCAGCAGGTCGCGGACCTGGTCGAGCTGCTCGCGCGTGGCGGCGTAGTCGTCGGCCGGGATGTGCTCGGCCAGCCGCTCCCATTCGCCGCGGATGGTCAGCACCCGGCCTTCGGCCGAGACGTCGCGACGGAACCGGAAGTAGGCGTTCTCGACCGTGAGCTGCTCGGGCTGGATGTCCCAGCCGCCTTCGGCGGTCATGCGGATCTCCTGCACGCCGCGCGGCGGGCCCGGCAGGCGCAGCGGCCAGCGGCGCGTGGCCGCGCGCGCGGACGGCACCCAGTCGCGCAGCTGGAACATCAGCAGGTTGAACTCGCCCAGCTGGCCGGGCTCGGCGTCGTCGGCGACCAGTCGGGTGCGGTAGTGCTCGCTGACGGCGAACTGGTTGTCGTCCGGGGAGTCCTTGCCGACCGGGTCCGCCATTAGTTCGATGCCGCTGTAGTAACCCTGCATGTACTCGAGGTAGCTGCGGCCGACGCGGCTGGCGCCTTCCGAAGCGAAGCGGTCGCGGTTCGAGGCGGCGAAGCCGTAGCGGTACTGGGTGTCGACGCGGATGTCGACCTGGCGCGGGGTTTCGTCGCCGTGCAGCGAGACCGCCTGCAGCACCTCGACCGCGGGCGCCGGCGCCGTCGGGGCGGCCGGGAAGGCCTCGAGGTCGGCGATGCCGCGCGCCACCGGCAGGCCCTGGCCGAAGTCGGCCGGCTGGCGGTCGTCGAAATCGCCGAGCTCGGGGTTGCGGGTCGGGTCGACGTACAGCCACGCGCCGTCGACGCGGGCGCGCACGATGGCGTGGTCGAAGGCATTCGGGCCCGGCAGGCCGTCGGCGATGCGCCTACCCTGCGTCGAGTTCACCAGCACGGGCTGGGCTTCGATGCCGGCCTGGTCCAACAGGCCCACCAGCAGCAGCGACTTGTCCTTGCAGTCGCCGTAGCGGCGATCGAGCGTGGTGGCCGGGTCCGCCGGCGCATGCGAGGAGTCGCCGATCGACAGGCTGACGTAGCGGACTTCGCCCTGGACGAAGGCCAGCGCCTTGGCCACCGCTTCGGCGGCCGGCTTGCCGGCCAGGCCCAGCGCATCGGCCTCGCGCGCCAGCCGCGCCCGGGAAGTGGCGGGCGTACGGAACAGGGTCTCGGCCCAGCGCGCCACCGCCGCCCAGTCCGGCGCGGTGCCCACCTCGAGCGCGCCATAGCCGTCGAACCACTCGGGGGCGCCGTCCTCGGCCTCGATCGCCGGCAGGTTTCGCGCCTGCAGCACCAGCACCTGGCCGCCGGCGTCGGTGCTCACCCGTTCGCGGTAGTCGACCGGGCCGGTGCGCCGCCATTTCAGCGGCGCCGGGCCGGCCAGCACGCGCAGGCGGCGCAGCCCGGTGGCGGTGGAATACGCGGCGCTGAAGCTGCGGTGGTAGTGCTCGCCCAGCACCGGGTTGCTGCCCAGCGTGCTGAAGGACAGTTCGACCCGGTCGCCGACCTTGACGTCGGGGATCAGGATCTCGGCCGTGCGCCAGCCATCGAGGATGCCGTCGTTGGCGCGCTGCTCCAGCCGCAGCAGCTCGACCCGGGCGGTCGCCCGGCGATCGGCGCGGCGGCCGTCGCGAATGACCACCAGGCCATGCAGCTGCACGCGCTGGAAATCGGGCTGGAACCCGATGCGCAGCCGGCCGGCGTCTTCCAGGCCGGTGCGGTCGAGCACGTCGTAGGCCAGCAGGCGGTACTCATGCGGCCGCGGACCGCGCAGCGAGACCTGGTCATCGACCACGCGGTAGGCCAGGCCGCCGGACGGCGCGCCGGGCTCGATCGAGCCGGTGTCGACCGGCGCCACCCAGGCCGGCGCATCGGCCAGCGACATCCCCTCGGGCAGGTCGGCGGCCTGCGCCGTCGCGGCGAACGCCCACGCCACCAACAGGGCCGCGCCGAAGGCGGCGACCCGGCGGATGCTGCGCGTCCCCTGCCCCGCCACCCCGGCCGGGCTCAGAACGCGTTGATGCCGGTGACTTCGCGGCCGATCACCAGCTGGTGCACGGTCTCGGTGCCCTCGTAGGTGATGACCGACTCGAGGTTGAGCGCGTGCCGGATCGGCGGATGCTCGGTGGTGATGCCGGCGCCGCCGAGGATGTCGCGCGCCTCGCGCGAGATGTCGAGCGCCATGCGGCAGTTGTTCCACTTCGCCAGCGACACCTGCGAATGCTGCAGGGTGCCGGCGTCCTTCAGGCGGCCCAGCTGCAGCGACAGCAGCTGCGCCATCGTGATGCGGCGGGCCATGTCGGCCAGCTTGAGCTGCACCGCCTGGGTGGCGGCGATCGGGCGGTTGAACAGGATGCGGGTCTTGGAATACTCCAGCGCTGAGGTGTAGCTGGCGATGGCGGCGCCGATCGGGCCCCAGGTGATGCCGTAGCGGGCCTGGCTCAGACAGCCCAGCGGACCCTTGAGGCCCTTCACGTTCGGCAGGCGCTGGCTGTCGGGCACGCGCACGGAATCGAAGAACAGCGCCGAGGTGACCGAGGCGCGCAGGCTCATCTTCTTGTGCACGACCTGGGTTTCGAAGCCCTTGGTGCCCTTGGGGACGATGAAGCCCTGGATGCCCTCGTCGGTCATCGCCCAGACGATGGCGATGTCGGCCAGGGAGCCATTCGTGATCCACATCTTGGCGCCGTTGATGATCCAGTCGCCGCCGTCACGCTTGGCGGTGGTCTTCATGTTGGCCGGGTCGGAGCCGCCGTGCGGCTCGGTCAGGCCGAAGCAGCCGATGATCTCGCCGCGGGCCATGCCGGGCAGGTACTGCTGGCGCTGCTCTTCGCTGCCGTAGGCGTAGATCGGGTACATGCACAGCGAGCTCTGCACCGAGACGAAGCTGCGGATGCCGCTGTCGCCGCGTTCGAGCTCCTGGCAGATCAGGCCGTAGCTGACCGCGTTGAGGCCGGCGCAGCCGTACTTCTCGGGCAGCGAGGAGCCGAACAGGCCCATGGCCGCGATCTCGGGCACCAGCTCCGCCGGGAAGCGCGCCTGGTCGAAGCAGTCGCCGATGATCGGCAGCACGCGTTCGTCGGTGAAGCGGGCGACGCTGTCCTGGATCATGCGCTCCTCTTCGGAGAGCAGGCTGCGGATGTCGAACAGGTCGGTCGGGTTCAGGGCCATGGGGCGGTCTGCAGTCGGCGAGGAAGTCCGGCATTTTAGCCCGCCCGGCGGCCGATAGGCAGCCCGTGGACGCGAAAGGGCCGGCATGGCCGGCCCTTCCGGGGTTCATCGGGGTGAAGGCATCAACCCTGCGGCGGCGTATCGGCCGCGCGGACCGCGATCACGCCGTCCTTGATCGGCAGGCGCTTGCCCGGGTCCTCGTCCATCACCAGGCTGCCGGTCTGGCCTTCGTACTCCCAGGTGACGTCGTAACCGACGACCTTGTCGCGCTCGCCGAGCAGGATCTGCGCGCCCGGCTTGCTCTCGACGCGGGTGGTGGAGACCTCGCCGTCGCGGCGGTACTGCACGTCGTAGCCGATCACTTCCTCGCGCGGCTCGGTGACGGTGCGGCACTGCTGCTCGACCTCGGTGTACTTCTGGCCGCCCGTGTGGCGGCGGTCGATCTCGCGGCCGGCATAGGCGCCGCCCACGGCACCGGCGACGGTGGCGAGCTTCTTGCCGTTGCCGCCGCCCACCTGGTTGCCCAGCAGGCCGCCGACCACGGCGCCCACGACCATGCCGTCCTTGTCGCCGAAGCGCTCCTCGCGCCGCTTCTCGACCGCGACGTCCTCGCAGACTTCGCGCGAACCGGTACGCATCTCGGTGACCGCCGTGCTGGACACGACGTCGCCGTAGATCGGCTCCTTCTCGACGATGGGGGTGGACGACACCACGTCGGCATAGGGCGTGGCGAAGGTCTGGTAGGCGGCGATGGCGCCACCGGCGGCCAGCATGCCGGCCACGGCGGCCAGGAAGGTCTTGTTCATGGTCAGGTCCTCTTTTGGCGACGGCAGGGTCCGTGCGCTCGGTGCCAAGGGTGATCGCCCGAAGCTGAACGGCGACGGAGCCAAGATTAGCCGCCCCGCCGTGTTAATTTCGCGGCAAGGATCGTCAAAGGAGCCGTCATGCCGCACCCCCTGACCGGACCCGTGGTCGGTTTCGCCAGCCGGCTGCGCCACCCCACCCTGTTCAAGATCACCCTGGCGCTGATGGTCGTGAGCTGGCTGCTGCCCGACCCGATCCCGTTCATGGACGAGATCCTGACCGCCCTGGCCACCCTGGTGCTGGCGAACTGGAAACGGCAGGCACCGCCGCCGTCCACGCGCGAGCCGATCGAGGGTGAATCGCGCCGGGAATGACCGCGCTCTACGACAGCCACTGCCACCTCGACGCGCCCGAGTTCGACCCCGACCGGCCGGCGGTGGTGGGCCGCGCCCGCGCCGCCGGCGTGCAGTGGCAGCTGGTTCCGGCCGTCACCCGCGCGTCCTGGCCCGGCCTGCGCGCCGCCTGCGCACTGGATCCCGGCCTGGTCCCGGCCTATGGCCTGCACCCGATGTTCCTGGACCAGCACCGCGACGAGGACCTCGACGAACTGGCCACCTGGCTGGCGGAGGAACGGCCGGCGGCCGTGGGTGAGTGCGGCCTGGACTACTTCGTCGAGGGACTCGACCCCGCGCGGCAGCGGCACTTCTTCCAGGCCCAGCTCGACCTGGCGCGGACCTTCGACCTGCCGGTGGTGCTGCACGCGCGCCGCGCGGTGGACGAGGTGATCACCCGCCTGCGCCGCACCGGCGGCCTGCGCGGCGTGGTGCACAGCTGGTCGGGCAGCGAGGAGCAGGCGCGCCAGCTGTTCGACCTGGGCTTCCACCTGGGCATCGGCGGGCCGGTCACGTTCGAACGCGCCCAGCGGCTGCGGCGCACCGTGGCCGGCATGCCGATCGAATACCTTCTGCTGGAAACCGATGCGCCGGACCAGCCCGGCGCCGCGCACCGCGGCCAGCGCAACGAGCCGGCCTACCTGGCCGAGGTGCTGGCGACGGTGGCGCAGCTGCGCGGGGAATCGCCCGAGGCCGTCGCCGCGGCGACCACGGCCAACGCCCGCCGCCTGTTCGTCAGGCCGCCGGCTTCGGCTTGAGCAGCAGCTCGAGGGCCTTGCCCGCCATCGCGAAGCCGAAGCTGCCGGTGACATGGGTGGCCGCGCCGAGGCCGGCGCCACAGTCGAGCTTGAGCGATTCGTCGGCGTCGAGCTTGGGACGCACGCCGCAGACGCTGCCGTCGACCTGCGGATATCTGACGTTCTCCAGCGAATACACCGCCGGCACCCCGAAGTAGCGGTCCGGGTTGCGCGGGAACTTGAAGCCGGCGCGCAGCTGCTTGCGGACCAGGGCCAGCAGCGCGTCCTGCTCGGTGCGCGACAGGTCGCGCACCCGCACCAGGGTCGGGTCGGTGCGGCCGCCCGCCGAGCCGCAGACGACGATCGGCAGCTTCCGGCGCCGGCACCAGGCGATCATCCCGAGCTTGCTGCGAAAGCTGTCGCAGGCATCGAGCACCACGTCGTGGCCGCGGTCCAGCAGGGCCTCGAGGTTGGACGGCAGCAGGAACTCCGGCACCACCTCCACCTGGATGTCCGGGTTGATGGCGCGGCAGCGCTCGGCCAGCACTTCGCCCTTGCCGCGGCCGAACTGGCCGTCGAGGGCGTGCAGCTGGCGGTTGGTGTTGCTGACGCAGACCTCGTCCGCGTCGATCAGCACCAGCCGGCCGACGCCGCTGCGGGCCAGGGCCTCGACCGCCCAGGACCCCACGCCCCCCAGCCCCACCACGCAGGCCTGGGAACGGGAGAGACGATCGGCGGCGCCGCGTCCGTAAAGCCGGTCGATGCCGGCGAAGCGCACTGGGGTCGGGGTCATGCGCGTATTTTAGGCCAGCGCCGGCCCCATGAACCGTCCCGCAACCGATCCGCCGCGGGTCGGGACCCGTTCAGGCGACACGCACTAGCGTCGGCCCCGAGTGTCCCCCCGAGAGGAACCACCATGAAGACCCCCCTGCTGATCGCCCTTACCCTCGCCACGGCCACCCTGGCCGCCTGCACCAGCGCCCCGCGCTCCGGTGGCTACGGTTACAACGACCGCGGCTACTCCGCGCCCCAGCGCTGCTACGAATGCGGCCGGGTCGAGCGCATCGAGACGGTCTACAACGCCCGCCAGAACAGCCGCACCGGCGCCATCCTGGGCGGCATCGTCGGCGCGGTCGCCGCCCGCGAGATCCCCAAGCACGGCAGCGAGGGCCGGGAGAACACCGCCACCGTCGCCGGCGCGGTCGCCGGTGCGATCGCCGGCAACGCGATCGAGAACAAGCGCAACGAAGAAACCTTCGACATCCACGTTCGCATGGACGACGGCCGCCTGATCGTCATCAACACCAATCGCCTGGGGCCCGACCTGCGCGAGGGCAGCTACGTGCGGGTGGACGGCAACCGGGTGACGCCGCTGCGCTGACTCCGGCGCGGGCCGGGAAGGCCGCCGTGATATCTTCGCGGCGGCCTAACCCCGGAGCCTCCCATGCGTTTCCTGATCGTCGGCGTCATCGGCCTGTTGGTCGGCGCCCTGTGCACCCTGGTCCTGGTCAACTCCCTGCGCCAGGGCACCGCCTACCCCAACGGCGTGATGGCCGTGATGTCGGCCCAGATGAAGGGCCTGAACCAGTCGCTCAAGCAGAACCGCTGCGCCTCGGCCGACCTCGCGCCGCGCCTGCAGACGCTGCGCTACGTCGGCAACGACATCGAACCGGCCTTCCTGCCGACCTCGGACGACGAGCGCTTCATCGCCCACGCCAGCCAGCTGCGGGCGGCCCTCGACGCCGCCCTCGCCGCGCCGCCGGCCGACTGCGCCGCCGCCCGCGTGGTGGTCGACCGGGTCTCGTCCGGCTGCCAGGACTGCCACCGCGACTTCAAGGGCTGAGCCCGATCCAGCGCGCGATCGCCGCGGCCGGGGCCTCCGGTCGCCGCAGCCAGCGGAAGTGGTCGGGCGTGGTGCCCAGTCGGCTTTCGTCGAAGAATTCGTCGCGGTGTTCGCCGCCGCCCAGCTTGTCGACCAGGGCCTGCAGCGACGCTTCCGGCACCAGCCAGTCGCCGCTGAAGCGCAGCCCCAGCGTCGGCAGCGACAGGCGCGCCAGCCGCTGGTCCATGGCTTCGCCATCGCCGTAGTCGCGGTAGCGGCCACCGTGCACGGTCGCCGCCCAGTCGCGCATCAGGCGCGCCGCCTCGCGGCCCGCGAACTTCAGCCGATGGCCCGGGTAGTAGCCGGCCAGCGCCGTGACCAGCGGGATGCTGCGGGCGAACAGTCCGATGCCCAAACGCTGGCGACCGCGGAAGGTGCGCGCGTCCGGCACGCCCGTGGCGGCCAGCACCAGGCCGCGGCAGGCCGCCGGCTGGCGCGCCGCGGCCATCGCCGCGAACTGCCCGCCGAGGCTGTGCCCGCCGAAGTACCACGCACCCGGCGCCAGCGCGGCGATGCTGGCGGGCAGGTCCTGCTGGAGCAGCTCGCGATAGCCCCAGTCGCTGCCGCGGCGCGCCCGCAGTGAACTGCTCGCGTTGCCGCGCCATTCGTGCACGGCGCAGGTGATGCCGAGCCCGGCCAGCGCCCGGCCGAAGGCATCGTATTTCTCCGCCGGCACGCCGAGCGCCGGCATCCACAGCAGGCCAGGCGCGCCAGGGCCCGCGTGATGCAGGCGCAGGTGGGCGACGTGGCCATCACCGGCTACCACCGGCCGCAGTTCGATATCCATTCATTCCTCGGGGCGGAAGCGCCGGCGAAGCATATCGACCCCGCGCGCCGCGCGGCAGGGGTGCAAACGCCACGCCGCGGCGGAAATCACCCGCCCTGCACGCGGAAAGAACGCGGCATTGACGCCGCGCCGACGCCGCCGCGACGGTCGCGGGCGCATCGTCGGTGCGTGCCCAGAGCACCCACCCCCTACTTCTTGGAGTCCCCGATGAATCTTTTCCGCAAGAGCCTGCTCGCCGCGATGATGGCCGCCGTCGTTGCCACCCCGGCCTTCGCCGGCCATCACGAGGAAGGCAAGGCCATTTCGGCTGGCACCATCGTCGACGTCGCCGCGTCCAATGCGGACTTCGAAACCCTCGTTGCCGCCGTCAAGGCGGCCGGCCTGGTCGAGACCCTGAGCGGCGACGGCCCGTTCACCGTGTTCGCGCCGACCGATGACGCCTTCGCCAAGCTGCCGGCCGGCACCCTGGAGAACCTGCTCAAGCCCGAGAACAAGGACCAGCTGGTCGCGATCCTCACCTACCACGTGGTCGCCGGCAAGGTCACCGCCGCCGACGTCGTCAAGCTCGACAACGCCACCACCGTGAACGGCGCCGTGGCCGACGTCACCGTCTCCGGCAGCACCGTCAAGATCGACGAGGCCACCGTGACCGCCACCGACATCAAGGCCAGCAACGGCATCATCCACGTCATCGACACCGTCATCCTGCCGAACTGATCCCCTTCCCCCTCGGGCCCCCTCACCGGGGCCCGAAAAAGGGGTCAGTGTCGTTTAGCGTTTCAAACGCTGAACGACACTGACCCCTTTTTGATTTTGGGCTGCAGTATGCTGCGGGCATGGACAGCCAGACTGCGTATTACCTGATCGCCGGGGCGTTGGTCGTCATCGGACTGCTGGGCACGGTGCTGCCGGTCCTGCCGGGCTTGCCGGTGATGTTCGCCGGCATGCTGCTGGCGGCGTGGGCCGACGGGTTCCGGTACATCGGCGCCACCACGCTGGTGGTGCTGGGCGTGCTGGTGCTGCTGTCGATCGCGGTCGACCTGCTCGCCAGCATCGTCGGCGCCAGGCGCGTCGGGGCCTCCAACAAGGCGCTGTGGGGCGCGGGCTTCGGCGGCTTCGTCGGGATCTTCTTCGGATTGCCGGGCTTGCTGGCCGGACCCTTCCTGGGCGCGGCGCTGGGCGAGGTCTCGCACGGCAAGCCTTGGCGCGAGGCATCCCGCGTCGGCTTCGGCACCTGGGTCGGCCTGCTGCTGGGCGCGGCCCTGAAGGTCGCGCTCGCCTTTGCGATGCTTGCGGTGTTCGCGCTCGCGCTCTGGGTGGATTGAGCGCCTAGCCCTGCAGTTCGCGCAGCGTCACCGACGGCGGCGTGTTGACCACGCCGCGCGTCGCGAACAGACCCGCCACCAGCGCCGCCAGCGTGCCCACCAAGGCACCGGTGAGGGCCAGCCTGGGGTTCGCGGTCCAGGGCAGGTCGAAGGCCAGGTCGGCGATGACGCCGGCCAGCACGGTGGCCGCGATCGCCGCCACCAGCCCCGACAGCAGGCCAATCGCGCTGAACTCCGACACCTGTGCCCAGCGCAGCTGGCGTCGGCTGCCGCCGAGCACGCGCATCACGCCGCCCTCGAGCAGGCGCTCGTCCTGGCTGGCGCTCACCGCCGCCAGCAGCACCAGCACGCCAGCCGCCAGCGAGAAGTAGAACACCGCCTCGACCACGGTCGAGACCTGCTCGACCGTGCCGCGCACCTGGTCCAGCACGGCGTCGACGTCCACCACCGACAGGTTCGGGAACGCCGACACCAGGTCCGCGGTGAAGCGCGTGCGCTCGGCCGGCACGTTGACCGCGGTGATGTGGCTGCCCGAGAAACCGTCCAGCGATCCGGGCGACGCGACCACGAAGAAGTTGGGCCGGAAGCTTTCCCAGTCGACCTTGCGCAGGCTGGTCACGCGACCGCTGAAGCGCGAGCCGGCGATGTCGAAGCCGACCTCGTCGCCGATCTTCCAGCCCAGCGTCTCGGCGAAGTCTTCCTCCACCGACAGCTCGGGCGACGCCGGCACGCCGGTCCAGAACGCGCCGGCGGTGATTTCGTTGTCGTCCCGCAGCGCCTCGACCTGGGACAGGTTGAACTCGCGCTCGGCCATGCGGCGGGCGCGGCCGCGCTCCTCGGGGAAACTTTCGGCCGTGGTCGGCTGGCCGTTCACGTCCAGCAAGCGGGCACGGATCATCGGGTAAAGCACCGGATCGACGACGCCCTGCCCCGCCAGGAACTCACCCACCGGCGCGACCTGGTCGGGCTGGACGTTGACGATGAAGCGGTTGGGCGCATCGGCCGGCAGCGCATTGCGCCAGCGGTCGAGCAGGTCGGTGCGCACGAAGGTGAGCAGTAGCAGGGCCATCAGGCCCAGGCCCAGCGCCGACACCTGCGCGATGCTGGCGCCGGCACGGCGGCTGACGTTGGCCAGGCCGTAGCGCCACGGCCCCCGCAGGCGCGAGCGCACGCGGCGCAGGACGGCAATCAGCCCCCAGGCCAGGCCCGCCAGCACCGCCAGCGTGCCCAGGATGCCGAGCAGCATCGCCGTGCCCACTTCGGCCGAGCCCGCCTTCCACCACAGCAGCAGCGCCAGGCCGGCCAGGCCCGCGAGCGCCACCATGATCGCGCTGGGTTCGGTCGGGTCGAGGTCGCGGCGCAGCACGCGCAGCGCCGGCACCCGGCGCAGCGCCAGCACCGGCGGCACGCCGAAGGCCAGCAGCACGGTCAGGCCGACGCCAAAGCCCTCGAGCACCGGCCGCCAGCCGGCGCCGGGGATCGACAGCTTCAGCGCCTCGGTCAGCCAGTCGGCGACCGCCCACTGCAGGCCGAAGGCCAGCGCCACGCCGGCGGTGCAGCCCAACAGGCCCAGCATCAGCAGCTCGCCGGCATGGATGGCGACCAGGGTGCCCTGGCTGGCGCCCAGGCAGCGCATCACCGCCGAACCCTGCAGGTGGCGGGCGCTGTGCCGGCGCGCCGCCATCGCCACGGCCACCGCCGCCAGCACCACCGAGACCAGGGCCGCGAGGCCCAGGAAACGATCGGCGCGGTCGAGGGCGCGGCGAATCTCGGGACGGGCGTCGCCCGCCGTTTCCAGCCGCTGGCCGCGGCCGAGCTGCTCGCGTGCGGTGGCGGTGAAGCGCTCCACCGCCGACGCCTCGCCCGCCACCACCAGCCGGTAGCCGATGCGGCTGCCTTCCTGCACGAGTCCGGTCGCCGGCACGTCGGCCAGGTTCAGGAACACGCGCGGCGCGGTGTTGAAGTAATCCAGGGCCGCGTCCGGCTCCTGCACGACCAGCGCCGCCAGCGTCAGCTCGATGTTGCCGACACCGATCGCATCGCCGATCCGGGCGTCGAGAAGGTCGGCGCCGGCGCGGCTCAGCCACACCGTGCCCGGCGCCGGAATGCCGTCGGCGGCGCGCTCGCCGCCGGTGGCGGGGTCGAGCAGCAGGAAGCGCCCGCGCAGCGGGAATCCTTCGCCCAGCGCCTTCATCTCGCCGAGGCGCAGCGCTTCGCCGGCGCGCACCATGCTCGGGAACCCCAGCGTTTCGGTCTGGCGCAGTCCGGGCGCGGCCGCCGCCTCGCGCAGCGCACCCTCGATCGGCGCATCCGCACGCACCACGGCGTCGCCGCCCAGCAGGCGGTTCGCCTCCAGCGCGAGCGCGCGTTCGGCGCGGTCGGTGATGAAGCTGACCGAGGTCACCGCCATCACCGCCAGCACCAGGGCCGCCAGCAGGATGCGGACGTCACCCGAGGCCAGGTCGCGGCGCAGCTGGCGCCAGGCCAGCGCGAGCGCCCTCATGCCGACACCAGGCGGCCGCCATCCAGGCGCAGGATCCGGCCGCAGCGCGCGGCCAGGCGCTCGTCGTGGGTCACCAGCACCAGGGTGGTGCCCGACTCCCGATTGAGCTGGAACAGCAGTTCGACGATCGCCTGCCCGGTGGTGGTGTCGAGGTTGCCGGTGGGCTCGTCCGCGAACAGCACCGCCGGCCGGGTGACGAAGGCGCGGGCCAGGGCCACGCGCTGCTGCTCGCCGCCCGACAGCTGGCGCGGATAGTGGCCCAGCCGTTCGCCCAGCCCGACCTGGGCCAGGATGGCGCGCGCCGGGCCCTCGGCGTCATCGTCGCCGCGCAGCTCCAGCGGCAGCATCACGTTCTCGAGGGCGGTCAGCGACGGCAGCAGCTGGAAACTCTGGAACACGAAGCCGACCTTCTCGCCCCGCACCCGGGCCCGGCCGTCCTCGTCGAGCGCCGACAGCGCCGCGCCGTCCAGCAGCACGCGGCCCTGGCTGGGCACGTCCAGGCCGGCCAGCAGCGACAGCAGCGTGCTCTTGCCTGAACCGGAGGCACCGATGATCGCAACCGCTTCACCCTTGGCGATGGTAAAACCGACCCCATCGAGGATGGTGAGCTCGCCGGCCGGCAGCGGGACGCGCTTGCCGAGGTCGTCGGCGCGCAGCGCCTCGTGGACGACGAGGGACGGGTCGTGGCTGTCGGCCATGGGAATCCTTGGATGCAATGACGGAGAGGAAAACGATGTTCTCAGGATATGGAGCATGGCGAACGCCGGTTCAACGGGGCATGACGGCCCTGCTGATGGCCCTTGCCCTGCTGGCCGGCGTCGTGCAGGCGGCCGAACCGCGCACCGTGCTGGTCCTGGGCGATTCGCTCTCGGCCGCCTACGGCCTGGCCCCCGAGCAGGGCTGGGTGGCCCTGACCGCCGACAAGCTGCGCGAACGCCATCCGGGCTGGCGGGTCGCCAACGCCAGCGTCAGCGGTGAAACCACCGCCGGCGGCGCCAGCCGCATCGCCGGCGAGCTGGCGCGGCACCGGCCCGCCGTGGTCGTGGTCGAGCTCGGCGCCAACGACGGCCTGCGCGGCCTGCCGCTGGCGCACACGCGGGACAACCTCGAGAAGATCATCGTGGCCTCGCGCGAGGCCGGTGCCCAGGTGCTGCTGATCGGGATGCGGCTGCCGCCGAACTTCGGGCCGCAGTACACCCAGGGCTTCGAGCGCAACTACGTCGAGCTGGCCGCCGAACACGACGCCGCCCTGCTGCCCTTCCTGCTCGAACCCATCGCCACCGACCGCGACGCCTTCCAGGCCGACAACTTGCACCCGGTCGCCGAGGCGCAGCCGCGCCTGCGTGACCACGTCTGGCCCGCGCTCGAACCCCTCCTCAAGTAACCGCCGCCCAAGGAACCCGAACATGCGTACCGTCCTTTCCGCCGCCCTCCTGCTGGCCTGCGCCGGCTGCGGTGCCAGCGACCCCGGCACCAGCACGAACGCCGCCGCCACGGCCGCGACGTCGGCGGCATCCGCGCCCCCGGCGGTCGCGCGCTTCGCCAGCGAAGCCGGCGCGCTCGAAGTCGCCACCGTGGCCGAAGGCCTGGAGCATCCCTGGGGCATGACCTTCCTGCCGGACGGTCGCACCCTGGTGACCGAGCGTCCCGGCCGCCTGCGCATCGTCGGCACCGACGGCGCGCTCTCGGCGCCCGTGGCCGGCGTGCCCGAAGTCTTCGCCAAGGGCCAGGGCGGCCTGCTCGACGTCGCCCTGGATCCCGACTTCGCCACCGACCCCTGGGTCTACCTGAGCTTCAGCGAGCCCGGCGAAGGCGGCGGCGGCACGGCCGTGGCGCGCGGCCGCTGGCAGGACGATGCCCTGGTCGACGTCGAGGTGATCTTCCGCCAGCTGCCCAAGCTCGACACCGGGCAGCACTTCGGTTCGCGCCTGGTGTTCGACCGCGAGAAGCGCCTGTACGTCACCAGCGGCGACCGCGGTACCCAGCCCAACGTCCAGCCGCTGGACCTGGGCCAGGGCAAGATCTTCCGCATCGAGCGCGACGGCGGCATCCCGGCCGACAACCCCTTCGTCGGTCGCGACGACGCCCTGCCGGCGATCTGGTCCTACGGCCACCGCAACGTCCAGGGCGCCGCCCTGCATCCCGTCACCGGCGCGCTCTGGCAGACCGAACACGGCGCCCGCGGCGGTGACGAGCTCAACATCCCAGAGGCCGGCAAGAACTACGGCTGGCCGGTGATCACCCTGGGCGTGAACTACAACGGCATGCCGATCGGCGAAGGCAAGACCGAGGCCGAGGGCATGGAGCAGCCGATGCACCAGTGGACGCCGTCGATCGCGCCCAGCGGCCTGGCCTTCTATACGGCCGACCGCTTCCCGGCCTGGCAGGGCGACCTGTTCGTCGGTGCCCTCGCCTTCCAGCGCGTGGTGCGGCTCGAACTCGAGGGCGACAAGGTGGTGGGCGAAGAGGCGCTGCTCACCGACCTCGGCGAACGCATCCGCGACGTGCGCCAGGGCCCGGACGGCTACCTGTACCTGCTGACCGACGCCGCCAACGGCAAGCTGCTGCGCGTCGGCCTGGCCGAGGCGGACTAAGTCCCGGCCAGCGCCACCAGGGCGTCGTGCTCGTGGACATGGCGGCCGCCCTCGCCCTGCGACAGCACGGCGACGGCGGCCGCCGCCACGTCGGCCGCCGGGATCGCGCGGTAGCGCCGCAGCGGACCGTGCATCAGGGCATTGGTGAGCGGCGCCAGCCGCTGGCCCCACTGCTCCGCGGGCCGCTTTTCGCGGCGCGCCCCCAGCAGCAGGCCGGGCCGCAGCAGGTCCAGGCGCTCGAAGCCCCGCTCGCCCAGCGCACGTTCGGTCTCGCCCTTCACGCGCAGGTAGAAGTTGTTGGACTGGGCGCTGGCGCCCACGGAAGACACCAGCACCATGCGCGCTGCGCCCAGCGCACGGGCGAGGTCGGCGATGCGGATCACCAGGTCGCGATCCACCGCCAGGAAGGCTTCGCGCGAGCCGGCCTGGCGCAGGGTGGTGCCCAGGCAGCAGACGCAGGCGTCGAAGCCGCCACCGGCCAGCGCGCGCAGCGCTTCCGCCAGCGCCGGGTCGCGGGCGGCATCGGACAGGTCGGCGACCCCTTCCAGGTCGCGCGGCGGCACGGACTGCCCCGGGCGCCGCAACAGCGACACCACCACCGGGCCGTCGGCCTTCGCCAGCAGCTGGCGCCGCACCTCGCTGCCGACCAGGCCGGAGGCCCCGGCCAGCAGCACGCGGCGGACGGGCTTCACCCGGTCACGCCCATTCGGTGAGGCCTTCGCGTTCGTACAGGGTGCGGAACGACGGCCGCGCCTTCATGCGCTGCGCCAGCGCCGCCAGCTGCGGCCAGTCGGTGGCCGGGCGCGGCATGTTGCGCGACCAGCGCATCAGCATCGTCAGGTGGAAATCGGCGGCGCTGGCCGAGGCACCGAGCAGGTAGGGTCCGCGCTTGGCCAGGTGCGCCTCGATCCGGTCCCAGCAGGCTTCGATGCGCTCCCGGGCCAGGTCCTTGGCCGCCTGCGCGTGCTCCTCGCCCGCGGCTTCGCCGGGGTAGAACCAGGTGCGGAAGGCCGGCTGCAGGGTGTTGGCCAGATGCAGCAGCCACTGGTAGTAGCGGCCGCGCTCGATGCTGCCCGGCTCGGGCGCCAGGCCGAAGGACGGATGCACGTCGGCCAGGTGCAGCACCAGGGCGGCGGCTTCCGTGAGCGGCTCGCCGTGCACCAGCAGGGTCGGCACCACGCCGTTGGGATTGAGCGCCAGGTATTCGGGACGCTTGTGCTCGCCGGCCGGCAGGTCGAGCTTGCGCAGCTCGTGCTTCGCGCCGATTTCGATCAACAGCCAGTGCACGACCAGGCTGGCGGCGCCGGGGGAGTAGTAAAGCGTGTACATGCAGGCTTCCGTGCGGACCGGGGAGCCCGAAGCATACAAAAGAAAAGCCCCGGGATTGCGCCCGGGGCTTCGCTCAGTCCATGCGGACTGGATTACATGGGCTGCACTTCGTCAGCCTGCATGCCCTTCTGGCCCTTGACGAGCTTGAAGGAGACCTTCTGGCCTTCCTGCAGGGACTTGAAGCCGGTGCCCTGGATGGAACGGAAATGGACGAACACGTCCTCGCCGTTCTCGCGGCTGATGAAGCCGAAGCCCTTGGCATCGTTGAACCACTTGACGGTACCGATCTGACGATCCGACATAAAACACTCCTTGGAACGAATGGATTAATCGCTGACGGAAACATTCCGCCGCGCGACTGGGGTTGCAAGGAGAGCGAGGTGAAAAGATGTAGCGGATCGGTGGATCTACCGCATCAGGCCACGATTCACAGTGACCCTTCGCAAACACAGTCGCCGCGGACGATACGCCAGTCCGCGCCGGAATGCCAACACTTTCTTGTACCCCCCCGTCAAGTGCAGGCGCCGTTCAGGTTCCGGGCGCCCGCCGGGGCTCAGTCCACGACCACCGGGATCTTGCCGATCCGGGACTGCCACTCCCGGGGGCCGGTGCGGTGGACGGATTCGCCGGTGGAATCCACGGCCACGGTGACGGGCATGTCCCGGACCTCGAACTCGTAGATCGCCTCCATGCCCAGGTCGGCGAAGCCCACCACGCGCGAGGCCTTGATCGCCTTCGAGACCAGGTAGGCGGCGCCGCCCACGGCCATCAGGTAGACCGAGCGGTGCTTGCGGATGGCGTCGATGGCGGCCGGGCCGCGTTCGGCCTTGCCGACCATGCCCATCAGGCCGGTCTGGTCGAGCACCTGCTCGGTGAACTTGTCCATGCGGGTGGCGGTGGTGGGACCGGCCGGGCCAACGACTTCATCGCGCACCGGGTCGACCGGGCCGACGTAGTAGATGAAGCGGCCGCGCAGGTCGACGGGCAGCGCCTCGCCCTTGTTGAGCATGTCGACCATGCGCTTGTGGGCCGCATCGCGTCCGGTGAGGAGCTTGCCGTTGAGCAGCAGCACTTCGCCCGGCTTCCAGCTGGCGACCTCGTCGCGGGTGACGGTGTCGAGGTCGACGCGGCGGCCCTTGGAGGCGTCGTAGGTCAGCTTCGGCCAGTCGTCCAGCGACGGCGGCTCGAGCTGCACCGGTCCGCTGCCGTCGAGGGTGAAGTGCGCGTGCCGGGTGGCGGCGCAGTTGGGGATCATGGCCACCGGCAGGTTGGCGGCATGGGTCGGGTAGTCCTTGACCTTGATGTCGAGCACGGTGGTCAGGCCCCCCAGGCCCTGGGCACCGATGCCCAGCGCGTTGACCTTCTCGTACAATTCCAGCCGCAGCTCCTCGGCGCGGTTGGACGGGCCGCGGGCCTGCAGGTCGGTGATGTCGATCGGCTCCATCAGCGACTCCTTGGCCAGCAGCATCGCCTTCTCGGCGGTGCCGCCGATGCCGATGCCCAGCATGCCCGGCGGGCACCAGCCGGCACCCATGGTCGGCACGGTCCTGAGCACCCAGTCGACGATCGAATCGGACGGGTTGAGCATGGCGAACTTGGACTTGGCCTCGCTGCCGCCGCCCTTGGCCGCGACGATGACGTCGACGGTGTCGCCCGGCACGACCTTCATGTTGACGACGGCCGGCGTGTTGTCCTTGGTGTTGGTGCGCTTGCCGGCCGGGTCGGCCAGCACGCTGGCGCGCAGCTTGTTGTCGGGGTGGAGGTAGGCGCGGCGCACGCCTTCGTTGACCATGTCCTCGACGCCCATCGTGGCGTCGGCCCAGCGCACGTCCATGCCGATCTCGAGGAAGACGGTGACGATGCCGGTGTCCTGGCAGATCGGGCGGTGGCCCTCGGCGCACAGGCGCGAGTTGATCAGGATCTGGGCGATGGCGTCCTTCGCCGCCGCCGATTCCTCGCGCTCGTAGGCGGCGGCGAGGTTCCGGATGTAGTCGACGGGGTGGTAGTACGAGATGTACTGCAGCGCGTCGGCGACGGACTGGATGAAGTCTTCCTGCTTGATCGGCTGGCTCACGGCGGGCATCGGGCTGGGCGAAAGGGCCGCCATTTTACCCCGCCTGCGCCGGTTTTACCCCGGCGCCATGCCGTCCACGCCGGCCATGCCGTCGTTGCCGTCCACGCCGCCCGCTCCTACAACGACATTGTTCGAGGGGGTTGTTCGAGGCGGTTATTCGAGGGACTGCCAGCGGGCGTAGGCCTGCTCCAGCTCGCCCTGCAGGGCGGCCAGGCGGGCGTTCGCGGCGGTGACCGCGTCGGCGGGCTGGCGATAGAAGGCCGGGTCCTGGATCCGTGCGGTCAGCGCGGCGACCTCGGCGTCCAGCGCTTCGATCCGGCCGGGCAGTTCGTCGAGTTCGCGCTGTTCCTTGTACGAGAGCTTGCGCTTGGCCGGCACCGGCGCCGCTGCCGGAGCGGCGGGCCTGGGTGTCGGCGCCACCTGCGGGGTCAGGCGCGGCGAGGCGGCGTTGGCCGCGGCGATGCGCGCGGCCATCGGGCGCTGGCGCAGCCAGTCGGTGTAGCCGCCCACGTAGTCCCCTACCCGGCCGTTGCCTTCCATCACCAGCGAACTGGTGACCACGTTGTCGAGGAAATCGCGGTCGTGCGAGACCAGGATCAGGGTGCCGGGGTAGTCCGCCAGCAATTCCTCGAGCAGCTCCA
>NZ_DASTNG010000064.1:0-20705 GCF_035721105.1 Arenimonas sp.
CCATCGGCCTGGTCACGGCGCTGGGCTTCAACGTCTGGAAGCACGTGACCTACACCTCGGCGAACGGCTCGACCAAGGACCTGCAGGGCATGGTCGAATTCGTGGCCTCCGACATGATGCTGCCGGTCGGCGGCCTGCTGATCGCGATCTTCGCCGGCTACTTCCTCGACCGCGAGATCGCCCGAAGCGAACTGTCCCAGCTGTCCAAGGCCGGCTTCGCGATCTGGCGCTTCCTGACCTGCATCGTCGCCCCGGTGCTGGTGCTGATCGTGCTGGGCGCCAAGATCATCGGCTGAAGCCGCGGGCCCTCCTGCGCACGCAGGAGGGCCTTGAGGCGCGAGCATGTCCTCGTTCATTTGTAGAACCTGCGGCGAAAGCCACGAAGGCCTGCCTGCCGACTTCGGCTGGCAACTGCCCGACGTGGTCTGGGCGATGGCCGAGCCCGAAAGATCCCGCCTGGCCAAGTTCGACAGCGACCGATGCCAGTTCGGCGATCGGTTCTTCATCCGCTGCGTCCTGCCCTTTCCCTTCAGCGAGCAGCCCGGCCACTACCGGTGGGGCGTCTGGGCAGAAGTCGAGGCCGTGCACTTCTGGCGCTACATCGCGCTGTACGACCAGGACGCCCGGTCCGAGCCGGACTTTCCCGGCGCCATCGCAAACGTCATCCCCGGCTACCCTTCGACCCTTGGCCTGCCGGTACGCGTGCAGCTGCAGGACCCGAGCCGCAGGCCAACCCTGCACATCGCAGCCGATGACCACCCCCTGGCCCGGCATCAGGCCTCGGGCATCTCCAACGCGCACTACCACGACATCCTCACCCAGACGGGCGCCCTGGGCACCCGCTGACATCGTTCGATCCACCGGCCGCTGTCGGTGGCGGAAAAGAAAACGGCGCGGGGTTAGCGCGCCGTTTCCGGGGGGGGTTGCCGGGTGCGGACCGTCAGCCCGCGGCGACCCCGTCGGTGCGGGCGATCTCGCCGGACTTCAGGCGGGCCAGGTAGCTCTTGAGCTCCCGCTTGACCACCGGCATCAGCAAGTACACGCCGATCAGGTTCGGGATGGCCATGATGAACAGCAGGCCGTCCGCGATGTCGACGATGCTGGCCAGCGGCATGGTGCAGCCCACCACCGCCATCGCCAGGTAGAAGAACTTGAAGCCGTACAGCGCCACCTTCGATTCCCGGAACAGGAAGCTGCAGGCCTTGGCGCCGTAGTAGGCCCAGGTGATCGTGGTCGAGAACGCGAACAGCAGCACCACGACCGCCAGCGCATAGGGCATCAGCGGCGACACCGTCGCGAACGCGTTCGAGGTCAGCTGCACACCGTCGGCGCCGCCGACCAGGTGCTGGTTGGTGATGATGATGACCAGCGCCGTCATGGTGCAGATCACGACCGTGTCGATGAACGGTTCCCAGAGCGCGACGAAGCCTTCGCTCAGCGGCTCGCGGGTCTTGACCGTCGAATGCGCGATCGCGGCCGAACCCAGGCCCGCCTCGTTGGAGAAGGACGCGCGGCGGAAGCCCTGGATCAGGGCGCCGATCACGCCACCCGTCACGCCTTCGGCGGTGAACGCACCGTCGAGGATGGCCATGAACGCGCCCGGGACCTGCGGCAGGTTGGTGAAGATGACGAACAGCGCCCCCAGCAGGTACAGCGCCGCCATGCCCGGCACCAGCTTGGCGGTGACGCTGCCGATGCGGGTGATGCCGCCGATGACGACCACGCCGCCCAGCACCGCGTACACCAGGCCGAACCAGAGGCTGCCGTTGGCGGGCATCAGGCTGCCGGTGACGTTGGAGAGCTGCGCGAAGGCCTGGTTGGCCTGGAACATCGCGCCGGCACCGATCGCGCCCAGCATGGTGCAGACCGCGAACACCACCGCCAGCACCATGCCGAACCAGGCCGCCTTCGGATAGTTCCTGGCGATGCCGCGGCTGAGGTAGTACATCGGGCCGCCGGAAATGCTGCCGTCCGGCTTCTCGATGCGGTACATCACGCCCAGCGTGCACTCGACGAACTTCGAGGACATGCCCAGCAGGCCGGCCAGGATCATCCAGAAGGTGGCGCCCGGTCCGCCGATGGTGATGGCGACCGCGACACCGGCGATGTTGCCCAGCCCCACCGTGCCGGACACGGCCGAGGTGAGCGCGCGGAAGTGGCTGACTTCACCGGCCGACGTCGGATCGGAGTACTTGCCCCGGATCAGGTCGAAGCCATGCTTGAAGCCGCGGACGTTGATGAAGCCGAAGTAGAGCGTGAAGACCAGCGCGGCCAGGATCAGCCAGCCGACGATCCACGGGAACATGACCGGTTCCTCGACGGTGCCGGCCACTTGCACGGACTTGAAGATCACACTGGAAACCGCGTCGGCGACCGGTCGTACGGCGGCGTCGATCTTCTGGGCCGTGGTCAGTTCGGCCGCGGGCGCGGCGGCGACTTCCTGGGCCTGGGCAAGGGCCGGGGCCCCCACCGCGATGGCCAGCCAAAGCAGGCTGGCGCTGCAAAAACGAATGAACATCCGTGGTGCTCCTCCCCGATACCAGCCCCGGAGTCTACCTAATCCGGCCCGGCGGTGCGGGCCGCCCGGGCGGCCCGCCACGGGCTAGCCCACTGGGTCGTCGGCACCCTCGCCCGCCCCGCCCTCGGGCCCGGCGGCCGGGGCATCGTCGCCGTCGCCCTCGTCGCTGAGGTCGCGCAGGGCGGCCGGCATCCGCTTGGACGGCGCCACGCCCAGCTCGCGCAGCATCTCGGCCTGGCGCACGACGTTGCCGCGCTGCTGCGACAGCTTGGACACGGCCGAGGCGTGCAGGTCGCTGGCGCGGCGCAGGGCCTCGCCGACCTTGAGCAGGTCCTCGGTGAACAGCACGAACTTGTCGTACAGCACCGCCGCGCGGCTGGAAATGGCCTTGGCGTTGGCGTTCTGGTGCTCGGTGCGCCAGATCTGGGCCACCAGCCGCAGCGAAGCCAGCAGGTTGCTGGGTCCGACCAGGATGATCTTGCGCTCGAAGGCGTAGGCGTAGAGCTGCGGGTCCCGCCGCAGCGCCTCGAGGAAGGCGGCCTCGACCGGCACGAACATCAGCACCATGTCGGGGCTGGTCAGCCCTTCGAGCCGGCTGTAGTCCTTGTCGCCCAGTTCCCGGACGTGGTTGCGCAGCGCCAGGCCGTGGCGCACGAAGGCCTGCTCGCGTTCGGCCTCGTCGGCTGCCTCGCAGGCGCGCTGGTAGTCCAGCAGCACCATCTTGGCGTCGATGACGATGCTCTTGTCCTCGGGCAGGCGCAGCACCGCGTCGGGCCGGTAGCGGTCGCCTTCGCCGTCCTTGTAGCTTTCCTGGGTGAGGTAGTCGCGGCCCTTCTCCAGGCCGGCGGTTTCCAGCAGGCGCTCGAGCTTGAGTTCGCCCCAGTAGCCCTGGCTGCGGTTGTCGCCGCTCAGGGCGCGGCTGAGGCTCTGGGCTTCCTGGCCCAGGGTCTGGTTCAGGCGCACCAGGTCGTCCAGGCGGGTCTGCAGGGCGACGCGGGCGTTGTTTTCCTTCTCGTAGGACTCGCTGACGACCTTGCGGAAACCGTCGATCTGCTCGCGCAGCGGGTTGAGCAGCTGGCCCAGCTGCTGCACGTTGGCCTCGCCGAAGCGCTTGGACTTGTCCTCGAGGATTTCCGCGGCCAGGGCCTGGAATTCGGCCTTGAGGCGCTCGCGCGAACTCTCGAGGTCGCGGTAGCGCTGCTCGGCGGCCTGCTGCTGCTCCTGCAGGCGGGCCTCCAGCGCGGCGGCGCGGGCCTCGCCGGCTTCGCGCGAGGCCCGGAGTTCGCGGTAGTCGGCCTCCATCGCGGCCAAGCGCTCGCGCAGCTCGGCCGTGCGGCCCTCGGCCGCCTGCAGCTCGCTGGCGGCGCGGGCCAGGTCGGGCTCGCGCTCGGCCCGGCCGGCGGCGCGCTCGGCGCCGAGGCGGCGGCGGGCCAGCCCCAGGGCCACGACGCCGGACAGCAGGGCGCCGGCCAGCAGGCCCAAGAGCAGGAAGACGGATTCGGAAGCGGACAAGGCAAACCCCGGCAAGGACACTGCCGGGGATTCTAACGGCCTCGCGGTCTCACCGGCCGAGACGGCCGGTGGCGGGGATCAGGCCTTCTTGGCCCAGGCGCTGCACCAGGCGGTGGCCGGCACCGCGAAGCCCGGGAACAGCGTGCAGGCGCCGGTGGTGGCGGTGTAGAACTGGCAGTTGGCGCAGTTGCTGCCCGGCTTGTGGCTCGGGTGGGAAACCTTGGAGGCGTCCTCGGCATAGGCCAGCGCCTTGGCGGTGGCGTTGTCGAGCGGCAGCTTCTTGAGCTCCTGCGCCTGCGCGGTGCCCACCAGTCGGCTCGCGAACGGCAGGGCGGCGGCGACGACGGCGGCGTGGACCAGGAAACGACGGCGGGACGGGTTCTCGGTATTCATGGGGTTCTCGTCTGGCTACGGAGGATTCCGATGGCTGGCCTGCAGTTTAGCCCCTGGCGGTGAATGCAGCGTTGATGCAGGTCAAGCCGACGCCGCGCACGGCTTGGGCTAGACTTCCGGCCATGGAAAACCTGCCTTTCGACCCTGCCCGCCTGGCCGCCTGCGCCGCCGAGATCGTCGCCAACACCCGGGAGCTTTCGGCCCTGGGCTGGACGCCGGCCACCAGCAGCAACTTCTCGCTGCGCCTGGACGACAGCCACGCCGCCATCACCGTATCCGGCCGCGACAAGGGCCGGCTGGTGGCCGACGACATCATGGTGGTGGACTTCGCCGGCCAGCCGGTCGCCACGCCGCACCGGCCGTCGGCGGAAACCCTGCTGCATACCCAGCTCTACGCCCGCTATCCGGAGATCGGCTGCGTGCTGCACACCCATTCGCACGTCCAGACCGTGGCCTCGCGGCTGTACGCGGGCCAGGGCCATGTGCGCCTGGAAGGCTACGAGCTGCTCAAGGCCTTCCACGGCAACCAGACCCACGAGATGGCGATCGACGTGCCGGTGCTGCCCAACACCCAGGACATGCCGGCCCTCGCCGCCCGGGTCGAAGCCCTGCTCGATCGCCAGCCGCTCTGGGGCTACCTGATCGATGGACACGGCCTTTACGCCTGGGGCCGCACCATGGCCGAAGCCCGCCGCCACCTCGAGGCCTTCGAATTCCTGTTCGCCTGCGAGCTCGACCTGAGGAGACTGAACGCATGAGCCGCCTCCGCATCTTCGCCGACGCCGACCCGTCCACGCCGCTCTCGGCGACCGAGGACCTGGCGACGATCGCCGCGCGCCTGCGCGACATCGGCGTGCGCTTCGAGCAGTGGCAGGCCGCGCAGCCGGTGCTGCCCGGCGCCACGCCCGAGGAAGTGATGGCCGCCTACCGCGCCGACATCGACCAGCTGGTGGCCGAGAACGGCTTCAAGACCGTGGACGTGGTGTCGATCGCGCCGGACAACCCGAACAAGGACGCGATGCGCGCCAAGTTCCTGGACGAGCACTTCCACAAGGAGGACGAAGTTCGCTTCTTCGTCGCCGGCTCGGGCCTGTTCACCCTGCACGTCGGCGACAAGGTCTACGAGATCCGCTGCGAACAGGGCGACCTGATCGGCGTCCCGGACGGCACCACGCACTGGTTTGACATGGGCCCGGAGCCCAGCTTCATCGCCATCCGCTTCTTCACCGAGCCCGACGGCTGGGTCGGGCACTTCACCGGCACCGACATCGCGCAGCGCTTCCCCCGCTACGAACGCGGCCAGGCGGGGTGATGAAGACCATCCTGACCGACATCGAGGGCACGACCAGCAGCATTTCGTTCGTGAAGGACGTGCTGTTCCCGTATGCGCGCCAGGCGCTGCCGGGGTTCGTGGCGGCGCACGGGCAGGAGCCGGAGGTGCGGCGGTGGCTCGATGCCGTGGCCGTCGAGCTCGGCGGGGCCTGCCAGGATGAGCTGGTGGTCGAGACGCTGCAGGGCTGGATCGATGCCGACCGCAAGCACACCGCGCTCAAGGCCCTGCAGGGCATGGTGTGGAAGGCGGGCTACGGCCGCGCCGATTTCCGCGCGCACATCTATCCCGACGCCGCCGAAGCGCTGCTGCGCTGGCACGCCGCGGGGCACGCGCTGAACGTGTATTCGTCGGGCTCGGTGCCGGCGCAGAAGCTGTTCTTCGGCAACAGCGAGGCCGGCGACCTGCAGCCCCTGTTCTCGCACTGGTTCGACACCGAGGTCGGCGGCAAGCGCGAAGCCGACAGCTACCGGCGCATCACCGCGGCCCTGGGCGTTCCGGCCGCGGACATCCTGTTCCTGTCGGACGTCGTCGAGGAGCTCGACGCCGCGCGCGTCGCCGGCATGGACACGGTGCTGGTCGATCGCCGCCAGGACTACCCCACGCCCCGGCACGGCGACGCCACCGGCGGCCATCGCCGGGTCGAGACCTTCGCGGCCGTGGATCCGTCCGCGGGATGAGCCGGCGCGGCGGGCTGCCGCTGGCCGTCCTGCTCGCCGGCCTGGTCCTGCCGGCGGTCGGGGCGGGCCCTGCCCAGGCCGCCACCCCGTCGTTCGACGTCAAGTCACTGGTCAAGCCGGCCGCCGCTCCGCGGGCGCCGGATGCCCGGCTGGCCGCCGAGCTGGCGCAGCTGGCGCCGCAGCGTCCCGGCCACCCGGACCTGTTCGTGCTGGGCTTTGCCGGCGACGGCAGCGAACAGGTGTTCCGCAACGAAGTGACCTACCTGCGCGACCTCGCCGCGCGCCGGCTCGATGCCGCCGGCCGCGTGGTGGTGCTGGCCAACCATCCCGATGCCCCACCGGCCCGCCCACTGCCCGAAGCCAACCTGCACACGCTGCGCCAGGCCCTCGCGGGCATCGCCGCCCGCATGGATCCGGACGAAGACCTGCTGCTGGCCTACTTCACCACCCACGGCACCGACACCCATGAACTGCTGGTGCGCCGCGACGGCGAACGCGACCGCCTGCTCACGCCGGCCCGGCTGCGCGAGGCCCTGGACGCGGCCGGCATCCGGCATCGCGTGCTGGTGATCTCGGCCTGCTACTCGGGCGGCTTCGCCAAGGCCCTGCACGATCCCGACACCCTGCTGCTGATGGCGGCACGCCGCGACCGCCCCTCGTTCGGCTGCGGCAATGATTCCGCGGCCACCTTCTTCGGGCGGGCCTGGCTGGTGGAGGGCCTGAACACCACCACCGACTTCGACGCCGCCTTCGTGCAGGCCACCGCCGCCATCGAAGCGCGCGAGCTGGCCGAAGGGCTGGAGCCCTCGCGCCCGCAGATCAACCGCGGCGAACGCATCGGCGCGCGGCTGGCGGCCTGGCGCGCAGCGTTCACGCCGGGACCGGCTCTTCCCTACCCCTTCGCCCTCGAAGCGCCGGCGTCCGGCCGCGTCGACGCCGGCACGGAGCCCGCCGAACCTACTCCGTCGCGTCGACCAGCCGATACGCGCCCGACGCCCTGATCTCCCCGCGCCAGCGGTCGAAGGCGCGGACTTCGAAGACGTGCTCGCCCGCCGCCAGATCGGTCGGCAGGTTGAAGCGCCAGAGATGGGTGGAGACAGCCGCCTCCGGCAGGCGGTCGTAACCGCGCAGCGTCGTCGCCAGGTCATCGAGCAGGTTCTCGGCCAGCAGCGCCGGATCGGCCGCGTCGACCCGCGGCATCGGCTGCCATTCGCCGGCGTCGATGCGCACTTCGACCCGCGTATCCGCCTCGCCCATGTAGACGTTCGCGAACAGGCCCACGCCCGGCCAGTGGCCGCGGCGCAGCACCTTGGGGGCGTGCAGCGACAGGGCCTCGTCGCCCCGGCGCGCCGCGTGCCAGCGGAGCGCGTAGTCGCCCGCGTCGTCGATGCGAAGGCTGGCGTAGCCGTTGGGCGTGCCGTCGGCCATGCGCGCGTCGGGCAGCCCCTGGGCGTCCGCGGCGCCGCCCCAGTAGCCGCCGCAGGCGGCGCCGACGTTGTACTCATGCAGCGGCGCACGGCCGTTCCAGCCGTCCGCGGCGCCATGGTAGTGGTGGCGCTGGACGTGGCCATGCCCGCTCAGCAGCAGCACCTTCCCGAACGGTGCCAGCAGCGCGAACAGCCGCTCGCGGTCGGCGCGCCGGAAGGTCTCGCGGCCGGGCTCGTCGAAGAACGGGATGTGCGCACCGATGACCAGGCGGCGATCACGCGGCAGGGTGTCGAGGTAGGCCGCCAGCCAGGTGAACTGCTCCTCGCGCAGGCCGCCGATGTAGGCCGGCTTCCCGCCCGGCCGGTAGATCACGTCGTCGAGCAGGATGAAGCTGGCCTGCGCTTCTTCCCACGCAAAGGTGTCGGGACCGAAGGCATGGCGGAAGCTGCGCAGCGAATCCTCGTCGGTGCTCGCGTCGAAATCGAGGTCGTGGTTGCCGGCGGCGTGCAGCCAGGGCGTGCGCAGGCGCGCGGTCGCCGCCTTCAGTGCCGGGTACAGCGACAGGTCGTCGTTGGCGACGTCGCCCAGGGTCAGGCCCAGCGCCGCCGCGGGCCGGCCGCCGGCGGCCTCGACCAGCGGCGCGATGATGTCGCGGTCGTAGTAGTCGACCTGCGCGGCGGTCTTGGCCTGCGGATCGGCGAAGACCAGCACGTCCAACGGGGTGCGCGTGGCCTTCGCGCGGGTGAGCGCGAAGTCCCGGCAGGCCGGCGACGCCGCGGGGACGCCGCCAAACTTCAGCGCGGGGCCGTCGTGGTACTGCTGGTTGCGCCAGAACGCGGGCAGGCCGTCGTCGCCGGTGGGGAAGGCATACCCGGCCGGCTTGATCACGAAGGTGGTGCGGCCGTCGTCCCAGGGCAGCGAGTACTCGCCGCCCGCGTTGCTGCGCACCAGGCGAAGGCCGTCGGAAACGAGGATGCCTGGCAGCGGCCGGTCGCCGCGCGACCAGTGCCCGTCGCCGTCGCGATCCTCGAACACGCGGCCGCTGTTGCAGGGCGGCGGAAGCGCCTGCGCGAAGGCCGGCAGGCAAAGGGCCAGGCAAATCAGGATGCGGATGATGGCGGGCATGGGGTCCTCCGGCGAGGCCCCGATTATCACCCGCCGCCGCGGCTCAGCGCTTGGCGGCGTGGCGCCCGCGCAGCACCTGCTCCACGTCCGCCAGCCCCAGCCCGCGGGCGCGCAGCAGCACGGTCAGGTGGAAGACCAGGTCGGCCGCCTCGCCGAGGAGGGCCTCGTCGTCCTGGGCCACGCCGGCCAGGGCGGTTTCCACGCCCTCCTCGCCCACTTTCTGGGCGATGCGGCGGACGCCGCCTTCGAACAGCTTCGTGGTGTAACTGCCGGCCGGGCGCTCCGCTTCGCGCGCCTGCACCAGCGCATCAAGCTCGGCCAGGAAGCTACCGGGCGCTTCGGGGAAGCAGCTCACGCGCCCGAGGTGGCAGGTCGGTCCGCGCGGCGTGGCCTGCACCAGCAGCGTGTCGGCGTCGCAGTCGGCCTCCAGGCGCACCAGCTCGAGCACGTCGCCGCTCGACTCCCCTTTCATCCACAGCCGCTGCTTGCTGCGGCTGAAGAAGGTGACGCGGCCGCTGGCCAGCGTGGCCTCCAGCGCCGCACGGTCCATGTAGCCCAGCATCAGCACGCGGCCGGTGCCGGCGTCCTGGACGATGGCGGGCAGCAGGCCGCCCTGCTTGTCCCAGGCCAGGGCCTGGATCTGGTCAGGCGACATCGCGCACCTCGATGCCCTGCGCCTGCAGGGCGGCCTTGAGTTCGGGAATCCGGACACTGCCGGAGTGGAAGACGCTGGCGGCGAGCGCCGCATCGACGTCGGCCTCCAGGAAGACCTCGGCGAAATGGCGGGCGTTGCCGGCACCGCCCGACGCCACCAGCGGCACCGCGCAGATCGCGCGCACCGCCTGCAGCTGCGCCAGGTCGTAGCCGGTGCGCACGCCGTCCGAGCCCATGCAGTTGAGCACGATCTCGCCGGCACCGCGCTGCTGCACTTCGGCCACCCAGTCCAGGGTGCGTCGGGACAGCGCGCGGGTCTGGTCGGGATCGCCGGTGTAGGCGCGCACGCGCCACTCGCCGTCGGCATCGCGCAGGCTGTCGATGCCGACCACCACGCACTGCACGCCGAACTCGGCCGCCAGTTCGTTGATCAGGTCGGGGCGCTCCAGCGCCGGCGTGTTCACCGACACCTTGTCGGCACCGGCCAGCAGCACGTCGCGCGCCTGCGCCACCGAGCGGATGCCGCCGGCCACGCAGAAGGGAATGTCGATGATGCGCGCCACCCGCTCCACCCAGGCCCGGTCGACGCCGCGACCCTGCGGGCTCGCGGTGATGTCGTAGAAGACCAGCTCGTCGGCGCCTTCGTCGCGATAGCGCAGCGCCAGGTCCTCGATCGCCCCCATCACCACGTGGTCGCGGAACTTCACGCCCTTCACGACCAGCCCGTCCTTCACGTCCAGGCAGGGAATCAGCCGGCGGCTCAGCATGGCGCCTGCTCCGCGATCACGTCGGCCAGGGTGAAGCGGCCGTCGAGCAGCGCCTTGCCCAGCACGATGCCGCCGCAGCCGCTGGCGCGCGCGGTCGCGATCTCGCCGGCATCGGCGACGCCGCCGGAGGCCTGCACCCGCAGCCGCGGGAAGCGCTCGCACAGATAGCGATAGAGGTCGAAGTTGGGGCCGCTGAGCATGCCGTCGCGGCTGATGTCGGTACACAGCAGATGGCGCAGGCCGACTTCGTCGTAGGCCGCGGCCAGCACGTCCAGTTCGCGGCCGCCCTCCTCGGTCCAGCCGTGCACCGGCAGGCGCCAGCGGCCTTCGGCGTCGCGGCGGGTGTCGAGCGCGACGGTGATGCGGTCGGCGCCGAAGCGCGCCACCCACGACGCCACGCGGCCGGGTTCGCGCACGGCCAGCGAGCCGATCACCACGCGGTCGGCGCCGGCGGCCAGCAGGGCCTCGACGTCGGCTTCGCTGCGCACGCCGCCGCCGGTCTGCACCTTCAGGCGGGTCTGGCGCTTGAGCTCGCCCAGCAGCGGCGCCAGCGTGTAGCCGCCGGCGCGGGCGGCATCGAGGTCGACCAGGTGCAGCCAGCGCGCGCCTTCGGCGGCGTAGCGCGTGGCCAGGGCCAGCGGGTCGTCGGCGTAGCGGGTTTCCTGCGCATAGTCGCCCTGGCGCAGGCGCACCACGCGCCCCTCGCGGACATCGATGGCGGGATAGAGGGTGAAGTCGTTCATGCCGTCGGGGCCTGCAGGAAATTCTGGAGCAGTCGCGCGCCCACGGCGCCCGAGCGTTCGGGGTGGAACTGGGCGCCGGCGACGTTGCCGCGGCGGACCATGGCGGCGAACGGTCCGCCGTGGGTGCAGGCCGCCAGGCAGTCGTCGGTGACCGGCGCCGCGTAGCCGTGCACGAAGTAGGCCTGGGCGCCGTCGGCCACCCCGTCCAGCAGCGGATCGGCCCGGGTCGGCCGCAGCCGGTTCCAGCCCATGTGCGGCACCCGCACGCCCGGCGAGGCCGGCATCCGCCGCACCCGCCCCGGCACCAGGCCCAGGCAGTCCACGTCGCCTTCCTCCGAGCCCTCGAACAGCAGCTGCATGCCCAGGCAAATGCCGAGCAGCGGCTGCCGCAGCCCGCGCAGCAGCGGCACCAGGTTGAGTTCGTTGAGCCTGGCCATCGCCGGCGCCGCCGCACCGACACCGGGCAGGATCACGCGGTCGGCGCCGCGGATGGTTTCGGGATCGGCGGTCATGGCCGCGTCCACGCCCAGGCGCTCGAGCGCGTAGCGCACGGAGCCGATGTTGGCGCCGCCCGAATCGACCAGCACGACCTTCACAGCGCCCCCTTGGTACTGGGCAGCTCGCGGCCCTCGCGGCGGATGGCCTGGCGCAGCGCCCGGGCGGTGGCCTTGAAGCAGGCCTCGACCATGTGGTGGGTGTTCTCGCCCTGCACCGAAAGATGCAGGTTCAGCCCGGCGGTTTCGCACAGCGACCGGAAGAAGTGCGGCACCAGCTCGGTGGCCAGCCCCCCGACGTCCGCGCGCGGGAAGCTGCCTTCGAACACGAAGTACGGCCGGCCCGAGAAGTCGACCGCGGCCTTGGCCAGCGTCTCGTCCATCGGCAGCGTGATCGCGCCCTGCCCGCTCGAGTCGCCGTAGCGGCCGATGCCGCGCTTGTCGGCCAGCGCCTGCTTCAGCGCCTGGCCCAGCGCCAGCGCGCTGTCCTCGACCGTGTGGTGCTCGTCGATGTGCAGGTCGCCGCTGCAGGTGAGCTGCAGCGCGAAGCCGCCGTGCTTGCCCAGCTGCTCAAGCATGTGGTCGAAGAAGCCCAGCCCGGTCGCCACAACGGGATCGGCGGCGCGGTCGAGGTCGAGCTCGACGCGGACGCGGGTCTCCTTCGTGGTGCGCTCGACCTTGGCCACGCGCGGCGCGTCGGCCAGCTCGTGCGCGATCGAGGCCCAGGTGTCGGGGCCGGGCTTGAGCTTGAAGCCGCGGCAGCCCAGGTTGGCCGCCAGCTGCAGGTCGGTGTCGCGATCGCCGACCACGGCCGACTGGGCCAGGTCGATGCTCCGGTCGCGCAGGTAGTGCATCACCAGGCCCAGGCCCGGCTTGCGGGTGGGCTTGTTCTCGTGCTCGAAGCTCTCGTCGATGAGCTCCTCGCGGAAGGTGATGCCCTGCGACGCGAGCACCTGCAGCATCAGCGCGTGCGGGCCCTCGAAGCTCTCGCGCGGGAAGCTGGCCGTGCCCAGGCCGTCCTGGTTGGTCACCAGCACGAACTGGAAGCCGGCGTCGCGCAGCTTCAGCATCGCCGGGATCACGCCCTCGACGAAGCGGATCTTCTCGTAGGCGTCGATCTGGAAATCGGCCGGTTCCTCGATGAGGGTGCCGTCGCGGTCGACGAACAGGATGCGCTGGCCGCTCATGCCGCCGCCCTCCCCGCCTGCAGCGCCGCCATCATGGCGTCGTTCTCGGCCGGGCTGCCGACGCTGATGCGCAGCGCGTCGGCCAGCTGCGGCGCGGCGCGCATGTCGCGCACCACCACGCCGGCGGCGAGCAGCCGCGCGAAGGCCGCGCCGGCATCCTCGAAGCGCACCAGGATGTAGTTGCCCTGCGAACGGTAGACCCGGCGCACGCCGGGCACCGCCGCCAGTTCGTGCTGCAGGCGCTCGCGCTCGGCGCGCACCGTGATCACGCGGCTGTCGGTCTGGGCCAGCGCGGGCGCCGACAGGCCGGCCAGCGCCAGCTGCACGCAGGGCGACGGCAGCGGATACGGCGCCTGGCAGTTGCGCAGCACCGCCACCAGCTCGGGCGCCGCCAGCAGGCAGCCGATGCGGGCCGCGGCCAGCGCGTGCGCCTTCGACAGCGTGCGCAGCACCGCCAGGTTGGGCTGTTCGTTGATGAAGCCGGCCACCGACGGCTGGTCGGAGTACTCGCCGTAGGCTTCGTCCACCACCACCAGGCAGCGCCCGGCCAGGCGCCGCGCCAGCGCCAGCAGCTCGGCCGGCGGGATGGCCTGCCCGGTCGGGTTGGCCGGCGAACACACGAACACCAGCTTGGCGCCCGAGGACACCGCGGCATCGGCCAGGGCGTTGAGGTCGGAGGCGAAGCCGGCCTCGGTGTCGCGCAGCGGCACTTCGACCAGGGGCGCGCCCTGCAGGCGCGCACTGACCGCGTACATGCCGAACACCGGCGGCGACACCACCACCGCGTCGCGACCCGGCACGCACAGCGCGCGCACCAGCAGGTCGATGGCTTCGTCGCTGCCGCGGCCGACCAGCACCTGGTCGGCGCGCACGCCGTAGATCTCGCCCAGGCGCTCGCGCAGCACCGCCGGCTGCGGATCGGGATAGCGGTTGGCGCCCAGGCCGGCGTCGGCGGGGTTGCGCCAGGCGCTTTCGTTGGCGTTGAGCCACACCGAGCCGGTCACGCCGGCGCGGCGCGCCGAGCTGTACCCGGCGAACTCACGCAGGTCCTCGCGGACCAGGGACAGGATGGCGCTCACGCGGTGGCCTCCAGGCGACGCAGGACCGATTGGGCGTGGGCCTCCAGGCCTTCGGCGCGCGCGATCTCGACCGCGCACGGCCCGATGGCCGCCAGCCCGGCGCGGCTGACTTCCTGCACGCTGATGGACTTCTGGAAGCTGGCCACGCTGACGCCGCTCCAGGCGCGGGCGGCGCCGTTGGTGGGCAGCACGTGGTTGGTGCCCGAGCAGTAGTCGCCCAGCCCTTCGGGCGCGTAGTCGCCGAGGAACACGGAGCCGGCGCAGGTGACGCGCGCCAGCCAGGGACGCGGTTCGCGCAGGGCCAGGATCAGGTGCTCGGGGGCGTAGTCGTTGCTGATCGCGAAGGCTTCGTCGAGCGAGTCCACCTGCACCAGCCGCGCGAATTCCAGCGCCCGGGTGGCGATGGCCTCGCGCGGGAGCTCGGCGACCTGGCGCCGGACCTCGGCCTCGACGGCGTCGACCAGGGCGGCGGAGTCGGTCAGCAGCACCACCTGCGAGTCCGGGCCGTGCTCGGCCTGCGACAGCAGGTCGGCGGCGACGTGCACCGGGGGCGCGCCCGCGTCGGCGATCACCAGCACCTCGGAGGGCCCGGCCGGCATGTCGATGGCCGGGCCACCGGCCATCATCGCCGCCAGCTGCTTGGCCGCGGTGACGTAGCGGTTGCCCGGGCCGAACAGCTTGTCGCAGCGGGGCACGCTGTCGGTGCCGAAGGCCATCGCGGCGATCGCCTGGGCGCCGCCCAGCTTGAACACGCGGCGCACGCCGCACAGCTCGGCTGCCGCCAGCACCGCGGGATCGGCGCTGCCGTCGGCGCGCGGCGGCGTGCACAGCACGATTTCCTCGCAGCCGGCCAGCACCGCCGGCACGCCCAGCATCAGGGCGGTGGACACCAGCGGCGCGCTGCCGGCGGGCACGTACAGGCCCACGCGCGGGATCGGCCGCAGGATGCGGCCGCAGCGCACGCCCGGCGCGGTGTCGACCTCGAACTCGGTCGCCATGCCGGCGCGGTGCCAGGTCAGCAGGCGCTCGCGCGCCTCGGCCAGGGCCGCACGCAGCGCGGCCGGCACGCCGGCGACGGCCGCGGCCATCTCCTCGGCCGTGATCTCGAACCGCGCGAGCTCGACGTTGTCGAAGCGGCGCGTCAGCGCCCGCAGGGCGGTGTCGCCGTCGGCGCGCACCTGCTCGAACACGCGCCGCACGGCGGCCTCGACGTCGGACTGGTCGCCGGCGCCGGGGCGCGCGAGGCAAGCGCGCCGCGCGTCGGCGTCGAGCCGGTTCCATTCAATCCGCTTCATGCCAGCATTTGCTCCACGGGCAGCACCAACAGGCCGGAGGCGCCGGCACGCTTCATGTCTTCCAGCCGCTGCCAGGTCATCGCGCTGCGGCACAGTGCCTGCAGGGCGACCTGGTCGCGCTGGCCTTCGATCGCCATCACGGTCGGGGACTCCGCGTCGGGCAGCAGCTTCACCAGGGCGTCCACCTGGTCGCGGTGGGCCTGGAACAGCACCAGTTTGCTGGCACGCACGCTCATCACCGCGTCAAGGCGGCGCAGCAGCATCGCCGCCAACTCGGCGCGCTCGTCGCCGAAGGGCTGCGAGGGCGCGACCAGCAGGGCCTGGCTTTCCAGGATCACCGCCACTTCCTTGAGCTGGTTGGCCATCAGGGTGCCGCCGGTGGACACGATGTCGCAGATGGCCTCGGCCTTGCCCAGGCGCGGCGCGATCTCGACCGAACCCGACAGCATCACCGGGGTGGCGTCCACGCCCTGTTCGCGCAGCCAGCGCGCCATCAGCTGCGGGTAGCTGGTGGCGATGCGCAGGCCGGCCAGGCGGTCCGGTCCGGTCCACTCCCAGTCGTTGGGCACGGCAACCGAGAGCCGGCAGCGGCCGAAGCCGAGCTCGCGGATCGGCCGGAAGGCCTCGCCGCGGCCGTCGGCCAGGCGCTCGCAGGCCTGCTCTTCGAGCACGTTGCCGCCGACCACGCCCAGGTCGCAGGCCCCTTCGGCGATCAGGCCGGGGATGTCGTCGTCGCGGACCAGCAGCAGGTCGATGGGCAGGGATTCGCCGTAGCAGAACAGCCGGTCGCGGCTTTCCCGGAACGACAGCCCGGCGCGGGCCAGGAGGTCGCGGGCGGGATCGGACAGGCGGCCCGATTTCTGGATGGCAATGCGTAAACGGTCGTGCGTCCTCATGACGCCCTCCGGGATAGGTGAACAGTGGGATTCAGTGCGAAGCGTCGGTGGCGCGATGGCCCAGGCGCTCGGCGGCCAGCCGGTAGCCGCCCGCGCCCAGGTCCAGGCAGCGGGCGACGCGGCCGATGGTGGTGACGCTGACGCCTGTGCGGTCGTGGATCTCCCGGTACGGGACATCGGCGACCAGGTGCGGCACCACGCCCCAGCGGTCGGCCATGGCCTCGAGCTCGGACGGGGTGCACAGGTCTTCGAGGAACGCGCGCAGCTCCGCGGCGTCACGCAGGCTCTGGAGGGCCTGGATCAGCTGCCCGAGGTCGGGTCGGGTGGGCGGGTTGGCGGGGTCGCGGCGTTTCATGGCGCTAATGTAATAGCGTGTTATTACAAAAGCAAGGCTTTTCAGGGGGTCCTGCCGGCGGCGGCACCGCGCATAATGGGCGGGCCTCGGGGGGGACCGACGTGCCATTGAACCGCCTGCTCGCACTGCTGCTGGGCCTCTTGCTAGCGATCGGCGCCGGTGCCGTCGCGGCCGGCCCCACCGTGCTCGTGGCGGGGACGGAGCGGGCCTCCCTGAACCCGAACCTGACCTACGGGGTCGATCCCAGCGGCCGCGCCGATGCCGCCGCGATGTTCTCGCGGGTCCGCCGCGGCGAGTTCCAGGCGCTGCCGGGCGACAGCGCGGCCTTCGGCTTCACCCAGGGCGCCTACTGGTTCCACGCCGAGCTGTTCAACCAGAACCCGACCGAACGGCGCTGGCTGCTGGTGCTGCACTACCCGCTGCTCGACAACGTCGACGTCTACCTGCGCTACCCCGATGGCCGGGTCGAGCACATGGCCTCCGGCGACACCCTGCCCTTCAGCGCCCGCAGCATCCGCTACCGGCATCCGAACTTCTGGGTCGACCTGCCCGAGCGGACCGAAGTGCAGCTGCTGGTGCGGGTGGCCAGCCGCAGTTCGCTGCAGGTGCCGCTGGCCCTCTACACGCCCACCGCCTTCGCCGAGCTCGAGCGCGACTCGCAGTTCGGCATCGGCCTGTTCTACGGCATCCTGGTCGCGCTGCTTTGCTACAACCTGGTGCTGTGGGCCTCGCTGCGCGACGCCAGCCATTTCTGGTACATGTGCCACGTCTCCGGCTTCGGCCTGGTGATGTTCTGCCTCAACGGCCTGGCGTTCGAGTACCTGTGGCCCAATTCGCCGTGGTTCGCCAACCTGGCCATCCCGCTGTCGATGGCGATCTCGCAGATCGCGATGCACCAGTTCTGCCGCGTGTTCCTGGAGCTCGAGACCCGGCAGCCGGTGGCCAACAAGGTGTCGCTGGCGCTGATCGGCTTCTTCGTGCTGATGGGGCTGGCCTCGTTCGTGCTCGAATACCGCACCGTGGTGCGGCCGATGACGCTGGCGGTGTTCCCGGGCGCGCTGTTCATCCTGTACCTGGCCATCACCTCGATCCGCAATGGCTATGCGCCGGCGAAGGTGTTCCTGCTGGCCTGGGCCTTCCTGCTGCTGGGCACGGCGCTGTACGCGTCGGTGTCGTTCGGCCTGCTGGACAAGAATTTCTTCACCGAATACGGCATCCAGATCGGCTCGGCGATGGAGATGATCCTGCTCTCGTTCGCCCTCGCCTACCGCTACGCGCGGCTGCGCAGCGAGAACGAGCGCCTGGTGCGCGAGCACAACGAACAGCTCGAACGCCACGTCGCCCGCCGCACCTCGGAGCTGAGCACGGCGCTGGAGCAGCTGGCCGAGGCCAACCAGCGCCTGCGCGAATCGAATCGCCGCGACGCGCTGACCGGCCTGTTCAACCGCCGGCATTTCCGCGACATGTTCGAGCAGCAGCTGCACCAGGCCAACGAGCACCGGCAGCCGCTGGGCGTGCTGCTGATCGACCTGGACCACTTCAAGGACGTCAACGACACCCACGGCCACCTGGCCGGCGACGAGTGCCTGCGCTGGCTGGGCCGCTGCCTGCACGACAACCTGGTCGACCACGGCGCGCTGCTGGCGCGCTTCGGCGGCGAGGAGTTCGTGGTGGCGCTGCCGGACATCGCCGGCGACCGGCTCGTGCAGGTGGCCGAACAGCTGCGGCTCAAGATCTGCGGCGAGCCGGTGCGTTACGCCGGCAACAACATCCGCATCAGCGCCAGCATCGGCGCCTTCCTGCTGCGCCCGGGCACCGGCATGGGCGTCGACGAGGCCCTGCACCAGGCCGACGACGCGCTGTACATGGCCAAGAACCGCGGCCGCAACTGCGTGCACGCGGCCGAAGGCATCCTCTGAGGCCTGCGGCCGGGTCGGCCCGGCCGGATCGCCGCGCTCAGCCCTGGGCGGCGCGCGCGGCCGACAGCAGCCGGCCTTCCTCGACCAGGCGCACGGCGGTGGCGACATCGCCATCCATCGCCCGGTCGCGCCCCATGAACGGAATCGCCTCGCGCAGCGCGGCCCAGGCCGCCTGCACCGCGCGCCCCGGCTGGAACTCGCCGGCCGCGGCCAGTTCGCCGCGAAGCGCCTCGACTTCGGCCAGGAAACCGGGCCGGTCGGGATGGCCCGGCAGCGGCGCACCCAGCACCTTGGCCGCCAGCGCCTCGGCGTCGGCCTCGCGGGCGAGCTGGCGGGCGGCGTTGATCATGTCGCGGCGGTAGTCGAGCGCCTGCGCGGCGGTGTAGAGCTCCAGGCCCAGCACCTGCGCCAGGTCGGTGGTCATCTCCAGCACGTGGCGGCCTTCGTTGGCGCCCATCGACACGTGGTCCTCGGCGTTGGCGCTGGTGGGGATCGAATACACGCTGGCCGGATGCGCACGGCTGCACAGGTCGTTGACCAGGGCGGCCGCGGTGTACTGCACGATCATGAAGCCGCTCTCGGTGCCGTCCTCGTTGCCGATCAGGAACGGCGGCAGGCCGTCGTTGGTGGCCGGGTCGACCAGCTTGTTCAGGCGCCGCTCGGAGATCGAGGCCAGTACCGGGATCGCGGCCTTGAGGTAGCTCATCGCCAGCGCCAGCGGCATGCCGTGGAAGTGGCCGGCGGAAACCACCTGGTCCTCGATCTCGATTGCCTTTTGGAGCCGCTCCCGGCCATCCATGGCCTCCGCGGCATTCGGACTCCTGTCCATCAGGTCGGGGAACAGCAGCGGATTGTCGGTGACCGCGTTGAGTTCGACGTCGACCACGCGCTTGGCCTGCTCGAGCGCGTCGCGCACGGCGCCGTGCACCTGCGGGATGCATCTCAGCGAATAGCTGTCCTGCGGCTGGTGCTTCTTGCCGCCGCGGAAAGGCCGGAACCGCTGGTAGAACTTCTCGCGGCCGTGGCGCTGGTTGAACGGCACCCAGTCCCAGCCGATGTCGAAGCCCAGCGCCTGCTGGTCCGCAGTGGCCCAGCTTTCCGGCTGCCACTGCCGGAAGCGCGGCACCAGGTGGTAGGCGATGTCGGACAGGCTGGAGCCGTCGAGCAGGCGGCGCAGGTTCGCGGCCACGTGCACCTGGCCCGGATGCGGGCGCAGCGCGTGCACGTGCGGGTCGAAGGCGCGCAGCCGGCCGGCGAAGGCGTCCAGCGTCATCGCCGCGGCCAGGTCGGCGGTGTCCAGCAACTCCTCGAGCTTCTCGATCGCCAGCACCGCCGTCGCCAGCATCTGCGCGGTGCCGTTGTTGAGCGCCAGGCCTTCCTTGTGCGAGAGCTTCACCGGCGCCAGGCCGGCGCGGGCCAGGGCGTCGGCGCCCGGGAGGCGTTCGCCGTCGTAGAAGGCTTCGCCGCCGCCCAGCAGCACGATCGCCAGGTGCGACAGCGGCGCCAGGTCGCCGCTGGCGCCGACCGAGCCCTTGCGCGGCACCACCGGCACGACACCTGCGTTGAGCAGCGCGGCCATGGCTTCCAGCACCACCGGGCGGATGCCCGAATGGCCGCGCATCAGGGTGTTGATGCGGATGGCCATCATGGCCCGCACCACGTCCGGCGTGAACGGCTCACCGACGCAGACGGCATGGGTGATGATCAGGTTGTGCTGCAGTTCCTCGAGCACGCTGTCGCTCGATGCCGACGCCCCCGGCAGGCCGGTGCGCAGCCGGTGCGCGCCCAGCAGCTTGTCGGCGTTGCTGCCGAAGCCGGTGGACACGCCGTAGATCGGCTCCTGCTTCTTGACCTGGTCGGCCAGGAAGTCGGCGGCGCGCTGCACCGCCGGCATCTGCGCCGGGTCCAGGCGCACCGGGGCGCCGTGGGCGATTTCGGCCAGCTGCGCGCGGTTGAGGCCGCGGCCATCGAGGGTGATCGGTTTCATCTCAGCGTTTCCCCATCGCGCGCTGCTGCTCCAGCTCGACCTTGAGCACGGACGCCAGCTCGTCGCGCCCCAGTTCGTACTGGTCCTGCGAGGCCATGTCCTTGACCTTGACGACGTTGCGCGCGGCCTCGTCCTCGCCGTAGAGCAGCACGAAGCGGATGCCGGCGCGGTCGGCGTACTGGAACTGCTTGGCCAGCTTCTTCACCTCCAGCTGCACCTCGGCATTGATGCCGGCAGCGCGCAGGCGGCGGGCGATGTCGAGCGAGTCGGCCAGGCGGGCGTCGTCCATCAGGCCGACCAGGGCCTGCACCGAACTTTCGGCGGTGGAAACGATGCCGGCCTC
>NZ_DASTNG010000065.1:0-4312 GCF_035721105.1 Arenimonas sp.
GCCCCGGCCGCCCCGGTCGCTCCGGTCCGCGCCGCCACCCCGCCACCGGCCGCCCCGCCGGCACCGCGCCCGCCGCTGCCGCCCTCGTCCAAACCCGCGCTGGCCGCCGCCGAACCCGAGCCGGTCACCGGCGTGCGCGTCTACCACCTCACCAGCCACGATCCGCTGTCGCTGGAACTCGACCAGCGCATGGAAGCCCTGGGCTACGAAGTGGAGCTGCTGGAATCGGCCGACGAGCTGCACGAACTGCTCGGCGCCCTGCCCGCCAACATCGCCCTGGTCGACGCCGCCTTCAGCGACCAGCTCGAGGCCATCGGCGCCACCGTGCGCGAGGCCCGCGAGCGCAGCCAGCAGCCGCTGCTGCTGGTGGCGCTGTCGCAGGCCGACGACATCAACCTGCGCCTGACCGCCAAGCGCGCCGGCGTCGATTCGCTGGTGGTCGAACCCAACGGCGCCTCCGACGTGCTGCGCCGGCTGGCGCTGCTGCTCAACCCCGGCAGCGACGCCCCGTTCCGGGTCCTGGTGGTCGAGGACGACCGCAACCAGGCCCTGTTCGCCGAAGGCATCCTGCGCAACGCCGGCATGGAGACCATGGTCGTGCTCGACCCGCTGGACGTGCTGCAGGCGCTGCACCAGTTCCAGCCCGACCTGATCCTGATGGACCTGCACATGCCGCACGCCAACGGCATCGAGCTGACCGTGCTGATCCGCGACCAGGACCCGTTCCTGCACACGCCCATCGTGTTCCTGTCGGGCGAAACCGACCAGGACCGCAAGTTCGACGCGCTCGAGGCCGGCGGCGACGACTTCATCTCCAAGCCGGTGCGCCCGCGCCACCTGATCGCCGCGGTGAAGAACCGCGTCACCCGCCACCGCGCGATGGAAACCAAGCGCCAGCGCCGGGGCGGCAAGAACAACGACACCCACCTGTTCCACCGCGGCGAGCTGCTGGAGAACCTGGACTACCTGCTGGCCGACGCCAGCGCGCGCAGCGCCGGCGGCGTGTTGTTCCTGGAAATCGAAAGCGTGAACCTGCTGCGCGACCGCCTGGGCCTGAGCACGCTCGAGCAGCTGCTGCACGTGGTCGGCCGCATGCTGGGTGAAAGCGCCGAACCCACGCCGGTGGCGCGCTTCGGCGACGGCAGCTTCCTGGTGCTCGACCGCGAGCGCGACGAGGCCGGGCTGGAGGCGCTGGCCACCAAGCTGCGGGCCGCGCTGGTGCAGCATCCGTTCAACGTGCAGGGGCATCCGCTGCGCCTGCGCGTGTCGGTCGGCGTGTGCTCGATGAAGCACCCGTTCGGCGAGGCCAGCGACATGCTCAACGCGGTCGAGCGCATGGCGCGCGAGGCCCGCACGCACGAGAAGGGCATCAAGCGCTACGAGCCGGTGAAGCCCAGCGAAGCGGTGCGCGAGGCCGCGCTGGTCAAGCAGATCCGCGAGGCCATCGCGCTCAACAGCCTCGAGCTGATCTACCAGCCGGTCGTGGCCGTGGCCGGCAGCGACGATTCGCAGTACCAGGTGCTGCTGCGCCTGCGCGGCACCGACGGCAAGCTGCTGCCGGCGGCCGAAGTGATCCCGCTTGCCGAGCGCGGCGACTTCATCGGCGACATCGACCGCTGGGTGCTGCAGGCCTCGCTGAAGCTGGTGCGCGACCGCCGCGCCGAAGGCCGGCCGCTGCGCCTGTTCGTCACCCAGTCGGCGCTGACCCTGGCCGACCCGGCCCAGGCCACCTGGCTCAAGTCCGAGCTCACCGCCCACGACGTGCCCGGCAATTCGCTGGTGATCGAGCTGCGGCTCGAGGACGCGGCGGTGCATGCCGGCACCGTGCGCGCGTTCTGCGATGCGCTGATCGACGACGGCGTGCAGTTCTGCCTGAGCCAGTTCGAGGCCGGCCAGCACGCCGAGGGCCTGATCGACCAGCTGCCGCTCAGCTTCGTCAAGCTGGCGCGCAAGTACACCACCAACAGCCTGTCGTCGAACCTGCGCGACGAGCTCAAGGTGCTGATCGAACGCTCGCACCGCCGCGGCCTGGAAGTGATCGGCCACGGCGTCGAGGACGCGCAGTCGGCCGCCACGCTGTGGATGAGCGGCATCGACTTCATCCAGGGCAACCTGGTCCAGCAGGCGGATCGCGACATGGACTTCGACTTCCAGCAGGCGGTGCTGTGAACCCGCTGCCGTTCAAGCCCAACGATGCCCTGATCGTCCGCTGGCTGGCGCTGGCCGGCGCGGCCGGCGCGGCGATCGCGGTGTCGATCAGCTACTTCAGCGACAACTGGCTGTGGCAGGTGGTGGCGATGATCGCCTCGCTGCTGGCGGTGGCCGGCATCGCCGGGCTGTGGCGCGCCTTCCACCTGCGCAACCGCGCCCTGGCGGCGGTGGCGCAGCAGAGCGGCGAGCAGGACCGCGAGGTCAACGCCCTGCAGGAAGAGCTGGCCCTGCACCGCCGGCTCGAGCGCGAGCTGACCGAAGCCAAGCAGGCCGCCGAGGCCGCGATGATGGCCAAGGGCGAATTCCTGGCCACCATGAGCCACGAGATCCGCACCCCGCTCAACGGCATCATCCCCATGCTCGACCTGCTGCTGAGCTCGCGCCTGCAGCCCGACCAGCAGGACATCGTGCGCACCGCCTACACCTCGGCGCGGCAGATGCAGCGGATCGTCGACGACATCCTCGACTACTCCAAGCTCGAGGCCAACAAGGTCCAGCTCGAGACCACCAGCTTCAACCTGCGCGAACTGCTCGACTCGGTGATCCGCCTCATGGAGAAGCCGGCCGAGAGCAAGGGCCTGCGCCTGAACCTGCAGGTCGACCCGGCCGTGCGGCTGGCCGTGCGCGGCGACCCGGTGCGCCTGCGCCAGGTGCTGACCAACCTGCTGAGCAATGCGGTGAAGTTCACCGAGCGCGGCTCGGTCACCCTGGCCGTGACCCGCCGCGGCGAAAGCCGCACCCAGCACGAGCTGCGCTTCGAGGTCACCGACACCGGCATCGGCATCGCCAAGGACGCGCGCCTGTTCCGCGCCTTCAGCCAGGCCGACGCCTCCACCACGCGCCTGTACGGCGGCACCGGCCTGGGCCTGGTGATCTGCAAGCGCATCGTCGACCTGATGGGCGGCGGCATCGGCGTCGATTCCGAGCCGGGCCGCGGCTCCACCTTCTGGTTCGAAGTGCCGCTGACCAAGGCCGCCGGCGACATCCAGGGCCAGCGCAGCGACCTCAATGGCGCCCGGGTGCTGCTGCTGAGCACCGACGCCGGCCTGCGCCAGCGCATGGGCCAGGCCGCGCCCAACTGGGGCGTGCAGCTGACCCAGGTCGAAACCACCCAGGACGCGCTGACCCGCCTGCGCTCGGCGCTCAGCCGCGGCGCCAGCTGGAGCTTCGACCTGCTGCTGGTCGACCTGAACTCGGTGCGCAGCACCGCCATCGCCCTGCACCGCAACCTGCGCCGCACGGCCGAGCTCGAGGACCTGCGGGTGGCCTACCTGCAGGGCGAGGAGCCGGTGGCCGGCGAGCTGGCCCAGGGTCCGCACTCGCTGATGCTCTCGCGCAGCATCGGCGGCAATGAACTGCGCAGCGCCCTGAGCACCTTCCTGCAGTCGCAGGCCGCTGCCAAACCCGAGGACACGGAGATGTCGCTTCCCGAACGCGTGCTGGTGGCCGATGTACCGGAGGACGCCGCGCGCCCCTCCGGCCGCCTGCGCGGTCGCGTGCTGCTGGTCGAGGACAACCCGGTGAACCTGATGGTGGCCCAGCGCCTCGTCGGCCTGCTGGGCCTGCAGTGCGAGACCGCCGACAACGGCGAGAAGGCGCTCGAGCGCATGGTCCAGGGCAACCTGGACGTGGTGCTGATGGACTGCCAGATGCCGGTGAAGGACGGCTACACCGCCTCGCGCGAGTGGCGCCAGCACGAGCTTGCCCAGGGCCTGCCGCGGCTGCCGATCATCGCCATGACCGCCAACGCCATGGCCGGCGACCGCCAGAAGTGCCTGGACGCCGGCATGGACGACTACCTGTCCAAGCCGGTCGACCGCCGCCTGCTGGAGGCGACCATCGCGCGCTGGCTGCAGAACCGCCCGCTGGCCCCCGAGGCGGACGCGGCCGGTCCGGCCCCCGGGGCGACGCGGCCGGCCGTGGCGCCGGCCCCGGTGGCGCCCCGCACCGCGCTGGACGACGGCCTGGCGGCGCCCGTGCGCCCGGCGCCAGCGGTGCCGTCGCGCCCGGCCATGCCGGCCTCCGAACCGACCGCCGCGCCGGCCCGCCCGGCGATCCCGGCTGCGCCGAGCCGCCCGACCGCACCGGCCGCGCCCGCCCC
>NZ_DASTNG010000066.1:0-46246 GCF_035721105.1 Arenimonas sp.
GATCTGGGGCACGCCGCGGGGAGCGGGGGGCAGGCCATCGAGGTGGAAGCGGCCGATGGTGCGGTTGCCGGCGGCCATCGGGCGTTCACCCTGCAGGACATGGATCTCCACGCTCGGCTGGCTGTCGCTGGCCGTGCTGAAGGTCTCGCTCTTCTTGGTGGGGATGGTGGTGTTGGCCTCGATGAGCTTGGTCATCACGCCGCCCATGGTCTCGATGCCCAGCGACAGCGGGGTCACGTCGAGCAGCAGCACGTCCTTCACGGTGCCGGCGAGCACGCCGCCCTGGATCGCGGCGCCGATGGCGACGGCCTCGTCCGGGTTCACGTCCTGGCGCGGGTCCTTGCCGAAGAACTCGGCCACCGCGGCCTTGACCTTGGGCATGCGGGTCTGGCCGCCGACCAGGATCACGTCGCTGATGTCGCTGGCGCGCAGGCCGGCGTCATTGAGCGCGACGCGGCAGGGCTCGATGGTCTTCTTCACCAGGTCGTCCACCAGCGCCTCGAGCTTGGCCCGGGTCAGCTTGATGTTCAGGTGCTTCGGGCCCGAGGCGTCGGCGGTGACGTACGGCAGGTTCACTTCGGTCTGCTGGTTCGACGAGAGCTCGATCTTGGCGCGCTCGGCGGCGTCCTTCAGGCGCTGCAGGGCCAGCGGGTCCTTGCGCAGGTCGATGCCCTGCTCCTTGTTGAACTCCTCGACCAGGTAGTCGATGACGCGGGCGTCGAAGTCTTCGCCGCCCAGGAAGGTGTCGCCGTTGGTGGCCAGCACTTCGAACTGCTTCTCGCCGTCGATCTCGGCGATCTCGATGATCGAGACGTCGAAGGTGCCGCCGCCCAGGTCGTAGACCGCGATCTTGCGGTCGCCGCCCTTCTTGTCCATGCCGTAGGCCAGCGCGGCCGCGGTCGGCTCGTTGATGATGCGCTTGACGTCGAGGCCGGCGATGCGGCCGGCGTCCTTGGTGGCCTGGCGCTGGCTGTCGTTGAAGTAGGCCGGCACGGTGATGACCGCCTCGGAGACCGTCTCGCCCAGGTAGGCCTCGGCGGTCTTCTTCATCTTCTCGAGCACCTTGGCCGAGATTTCCTGCGGCGCCATCTTCTTGCCGTCGGCGGTGTTGACCCAGGCGTCGCCATTGTCGTGGGCCAGGATGCCGTAGGGCACCAGGTCGAGGTCCTTCTTGACCTCGGCGTCGGTGAACTTGCGGCCGATCAGGCGCTTGACGGCGTAGAAGGTGTTCTTGGGGTTGGTGACGGCCTGGCGCTTGGCCGAGGCGCCGACGATCACTTCGCCGTCCTTGGTGAACGCGACGATCGAGGGCGTGGTGCGGTCGCCCTCGGAATTCTCGATGACCTTGGCCACGCCGCCTTCCATGACCGACACGCAGCTGTTGGTGGTGCCCAGGTCGATGCCGATGATCTTGCCCATGTGGATGCTCCGTAATTTTCTTGGTGACTGCGGCGTGGGCCGCGGATGGTTCTAAGGTGGGGTTGCGGGTCGGGCCTTCAAGTGGCCGTCACGGCGTCATTCAGCGGCCACGACCACCAGGGCCGGGCGCAGCAGGCGATCGTTGAGGGCATAGCCCTTCTGGAACACCTGCACGACGGTGCCGGCGGCATGGCCGGGCGAGGCGATCTGGCTGATGGCCTGGTGCCACTCGGGGTCGAAGGCCTGGCCGAGCGGGTCGAGCTGGGCCAGGCCGTTGTCCTCGCCCACCTTCAGCAGCTGGCGCAGGGTCAGCTCCAGGCCGTCCTTGAGCGGGCCGGTCTCGGCGCCCGCCGCGGCCAGGCCGGCGTCGAGGCTGTCGAGCACGGGCAGCAGCTGCGAGAGCAGCTTCTCGTTGGCGAAGCGGCGGGCCTGGTCGACGTCGCGGGCCAGGCGCTTGCGCTGGTTGTCGAGCTCGGCGCGCTCGCGCAGGGCTTCCTCGCGGAGGCTGGCCATGGCGGCGCGCAGCTGCTCGAGCTCGTTGTCCAGGCCGTAGTCGTCTTCGGGCGCTTCCGCGCCCGGGGTCGGGTTCTCGTTATGCATGGTTTTCCACTGGCTTCCCCGCGCGGCCCGCGGGCTCGCCCAGCCTTATGGGGCCGGGGTTTCGGGATTCAAGGCGGCCCCGAGCAGGTCGGCGGTGGCCTGCACCATCGGGATCACCCGCTCGTAGGCCATGCGGGTGGGGCCGATGACGCCCAGCACGCCCAGGACCCGGCCGTTGGCGCCATAGGGCGCGGTGACCACCGTGCAGCCGTCCAGCGGGGCCAGGCCGGTTTCCTCGCCGATGAAGACGCGCACGCCCTGGGCGTGGATGGTGCGCTCGAGCAGCTGCAGGATCTCGCGCTTGCGGGCAAAGGCCTCGAACAGCTCGCGCAGGCGGTCGAGGTCGGACAACTCCTGGACCCCCATCAGCCGGGTCTGGCCCGCCAGCAGCATGTCGTCCTGGCCGGGCTCGCCCAGGGCCTGCTCGGACAGTTCGACCGCGGCCGACAGCAGCCGCTCCATCTCGCTGCGGGTGTCGCGCAGGTCGCGCAGCAGGGTGGCGCGGATCTCGTGCAGGCTGCGGCCGGCGAAGTGGGCGTTGAGGAAATTGGCGGTCTGCTCGAGCTCGGACGGGGTGTAGGCCCGGCGCGGGGTGATGATGCGGTTCTGCACCTCGTTGTCGGTGAAGACCAGGATCACCAGCACGCGCTGGGCGTCCAGCGCCACGAAGTCGATGTGGCGGAAGGCGAACTGGCCGCGCTGCGGCACGGTGACCACGCCGACGAACTGGCTCATCGCCGACAGCAGCTCGCTGGTGTTCGACAGCAGGGCCTGGGTGCCGGCGCCGGCCGCCAGGTTGGCGCGCATCTGGCTGACCTCGGCCTCCTGCACGGGCTTGACCTGCAGCAGGCTGTCGACGAACACGCGGTAGCCCTGCGCGGTCGGGATGCGGCCGGCGGAGGCGTGCGGCGCGGCCACCAGGCCGATTTCCTCGAGGTCGGCCATGATGTTGCGGATGGTGGCGGGGCTGACGTCCAGGCCCGAGCTGCGCGCCAGCGTGCGCGAGCCCACCGGTTCCCCGTCGCGGATGTGCTGGGAGATCAGGGTGCGCAGCAGGCGGCGGGCGCGGGGGTCGAGGCTCAGGTCCATCCGCCATAGATAAGGCCCGGCGGGCGGCGGCGCAAGCCGCCCGTTGCCTACCCCACGCCGGGCGGTCCACTGCTGGACCCGGCGACGGGGGCAGCTAAACCTGCGCGGATTCAGGCAAAATCGCCCGGCCCATGATCAGCCATCTCACGCTCAAGGATTTTGCCGTCGTCAGCGCCGCCGAACTGGCCTTCGGGCCCGGCATGACCGTTGTTTCCGGGGAAACCGGCGCCGGCAAGTCGCTGCTGGTCGACGCCCTGATGTGGCTCACCGGCGCCCGCGCCGATGCCGGCATCGTCCGCTTCGGCGCCGAACGCGCCGAACTGGCGGCCGAGTTCCGGCTCGACGACGCGCCCGCCGCGCGCGACTGGCTGCGCGATAACGAGCTCGACGAGGGCGACGCCTGCCAGCTGCGCCGGGTCATCCGCGCCGACGGCGGCTCCCGCGCCTGGATCAACGGCCGGCCGGCGACCCTGGGCCAGCTGTCCGAGCTGGGCGGGCGCCTGGTCGAGATCCACGGCCAGCACGAACACCAGGCCCTGCTCGACCGCGGCCAGCAGTTGGCCCTGCTCGATGCCTTCGGCCAGCACGAATCCCTGCTGGCCGAGGTCGGCCGGCTGGCCCGCGACTGGGCCGCCCTGGACCGCGAGCTGGGTGAACTGGCCCGCGCCGGCGACGTCGGCGAGCGCGTGGCCTGGCTGCAGCACCAGGTCGACGAGCTGGCCGGGGAAAACCTCGACCCGGCCGAGCTGGACGAACTGCAGGCCGCGCACCGCCGCCAGGCCAACGCCGCCGGCCTGCTGCAGGGCTGCGAATCGGCGCTGGCGCGGCTGGCCGGCGACGACGGCCTGTCGCTGGGCCGCGCCCTGCACCAGGTGGGCGCCGAACTGGGCCGCCTGAGCGCCGACGAACCGCGCCTGGCCGAGGTGGTGTCGCTGCTCGAGTCGGCCGGGATCCAGCTGGCCGAGGCCGGCGCCGGGCTCGAACGCATCCGCGACGACTTCGACCTCGACCCCGCCCGCCTGCAGCAGCTCGAGGACCGCCTGTCCCGCCTGCACGAGCTGGCCCGCAAGCACCGCGTCCCCTTCGACGGCCTGGCCGCACGCCGCGACGCGCTGCAGGCCGAGCTGGACGACCTGGCCGGCGCCACCGAACGGGGCGAGCGCCTGGCCCGGGCCCTGGCCACGGCGTCGCAGGCCTGGCAGGCCGCGGCGACCCGGCTGGGCCAGGCCCGCGCCGGCGCCGGGCAGCGCCTGGGCGCCAGCGTCGCCGCGCTGATGGCCGAACTGGGCATGGGCGGCGGCGTGTTCAGCGTCGCCCTGGAGCCGCTGGACAGCACCCGTCCCACCCCGTCGGGCGCCGAGCGCTGCGAATTCATGGTCTCGGCCAACCCGGGCCAGCCGCCGCGGCCGCTGCGCAAGGTCGCCTCGGGCGGCGAGCTGGCGCGCATCAGCCTGGCCATCGAGGTCGCGGCCCTGGGCCTGGACGCCGTGCCGACGATGGTCTTCGACGAGGTCGACACCGGCATCGGCGGCGCCGTGGCCGAGGTGGTGGGCCAGAAGCTGCGGGCCCTGGGCGCCGAGCGCCAGGTGCTGTGCGTGACCCACCTGCCCCAGGTCGCGGCCCAGGGCCACCATCATTTCCAGGTCAGCAAGGCCGTCGCCGGCGACGCCACCCACAGCGCCGTGCTGCCGCTGGACGACAAGGCCCGCGTGGAAGAGCTCGCCCGCATGCTGGGCGGCGTCGAAATCACCAAGGAAGTCCGCGCCAACGCCCGCCAGATGCTTTCCCGCGCCCAGCAGGGCTAGAGCGGTTCAGCCACGGATGGACACGGAAAGACACGGATAAAGCGAAAGCGAATTTTGGCCGGGGTTCGCCAGTCGCGCGCACCACGCACAAACCCGGAACAGCCAGCGATCCACTGGCTTTTATCCGTGGTTATCCGTGTTCATCCGTGGCTAAAAACTACTTCTTTTTCTTGGCGCGGACATACAGCACCAGGGCGTGCTCTTCGATCACGTAGCCATGCTTGGCGGCGATCTCGTGCTGGAGGCGTTCGATCTCCGGGCTGGTGAACTCGATGATCTTGCCGGTGTCGACGTCGACCATGTGGTCGTGGTGCTGGCCGCGGTCGAGTTCGTAGACGGCCTGGCCGCCCTCGAAGTTGTGCTTGAGCACCAGGCCCGCCGCCTCGAACTGGGTCAGCACCCGGTACACCGTGGCCAGGCCGATGTCGTCGCCGTTCTCGAGCAGCTGGCGATAGATGTCCTCGGCCGTCAGGTGGCGCGGGCTGGAGGTCTCCAGCACGTCGAGGATGCGGATTCGGGGGTGCGTGACCTTGAGGCCGGCCTTGCGCAGGTCCGTCGATTCCATGGGATCTCCTGAATGCTGTCCGTCGCGATGTGCACGGCGGCCGGCTGGCGGCCGCGGGGCTTAGTGTATCATCGGCCGGTCACCGATCCGGATCAGCACGCAATGCGCAAGGCCTTGACGCTCCTCGTCTTCACCCTGTTCTTCACCGGCTGTGGACTCATCTACCGGCAGCCCGTGTTCCAGGGCAACCTGCTCGAGTCCAAGAACGTCGAGCAGCTGAAGGCCGGCATGACCCGCCAGCAGGTCTTCAGCCTGCTCGGCTCGCCGCCGGTCGCCGACCCGTTCCACCAGGATCGCTGGGACTACGTCGCCACCGAGCGCCGTCGCCGCGGCGACACCGAGATCAAGAACCTGACCCTGTGGTTCGAAGGCGAGACCCTCGCCCGCTGGGAAGGCGAGTATTTCCCGGAGGCCGACCAGGCCCTGGCCATCGAGATGCGCCGCTTCGGCAACCTCGCCCGCGACAAGGACAAGCCGCGCCAGCCGCGTCCGCAGGGCAACTGATTTCCCACCGGGCGCCTCGGCGCCCGGTGCGTCCACCCCGCCGTCCGACGCGCCCCGCGCGCGCCGCTCAGGCCTTTCCCGCCGACTTCGCCCGTTCGCGCCGCGCCTGCTTGGGATCGGCGACCAGCGGCCGCAGCACCTCGACCCGATCGCCGTCGTGCAGCGCCGACGCCAGCGTGGCCGTGCGGCCGAAGATGGCCAGCATCGACGGATCCACCGCCAGCCCCGGCACCTTCGCCGGCAGGTCCGCGGCCGCCAGCGCGTCGGCCACCCGCGCCCCCGCCGCCAGCGACACCGGCACCCGCCAGCAGCGGTCCACCAGCGCGTACACCACCTCGATCCGCAGCGTCGCCGCAGCGCTCACGCCCGGTCGGCCTCGCGGCAGAAGTCGTCGACCATCTTGTCGGCCAGGCCCTGGAAGCCGAGGGCCAGGGCCGTGCCCAGCACCGCGCCGGCGACGTCGAAGTCCAGGGTCAGCGACACCTTGCAGGCATCCTCGGCCAGGCTGTGGAACTGCCACAGGCCGGTGAACTTGCGGAACGGGCCCTCGACCAGCTGCAGCTCGATCCGGTTCGGCGGCTCGAGCGTGTTGCGGGTGCTGAAGCTGGTGCGCAGCCCGGCCACGGTGAGGTCCAGTCTCGCCAGCATGTGGCGGTCGCTGGACTCGAAGACCTCGGAGCCCTCGCACCAGGCGAAGCGCTCGGGATAGCTGGCCACGTCGTTGACCAGGGTGTACATGCGCAGGGCCGAGTGGCGGACCAGGGCGTGTCGGTGGATGCTCGTCATCGGGCCTCGGGTGCTGTGCCCTCCCCCAGCCGGCCCGCGATGGGCGACAATGCCCGCCAAGGAAGGAACATGTCGAAGAACAACGCCAAGAATACCGGAAGCGGCAAGGACAAGGCGGGCGCCCCCAAGACGATCGCCCTGAACCGCAGCGCGCGCCACGATTACCACCTCGAGGACCGCTACGAGGCGGGCATCGCCCTGCAGGGCTGGGAGCTCAAGTCGATCCGCGCCGGCCGCATGAACATGGGCGACGCCTACGCGCTGGTCAAGGGCGGCGAGATCTTCCTGTTCGGGTCGCAGATCACCCCGCTCAGCCAGGCCTCCACCCACGTCGTCGCCGACGACCGCCGCACCCGCAAGCTGCTGATGCACCGGCACGAGATCGACAAGCTGATCGGCTACATCGAGCGCGAGGGCTACACCCTCATCCCGACCGCCGTGTACTGGAAGGGCAACAAGGTGAAGCTGGAGCTGGCCCTGGCCAAGGGCAAGCAGGCCCACGACAAGCGCCAGGCCAGCAAGGACCGCGACTGGCAGCGCGACAAGCAGCGCGTGATGCGCAAGCACAACAAGGACGCCTGAGGGCTGCCGATGCCGAGGCCGGACTGGCGTGCCCTGCTCTCGCTGCGCGGCCGCCTGGGCCGCGGGGCGTTCTGGTGGCAGTCGCTGCTGCTCGCGCTCGGATTCGCACTGGCCTTCCTGGCCCTCGAGGCCACCCTGGGGCGGACGGCGACCTGGCTGGTTTATCCGCCGGCGTTCTGGCTGGCCCTGCGGCTGGGCGTGCGCCGCTACCACGACCTGGGGCGATCGGGCGCCTGGCTGCTGTGCCTGCTGGTCCCGCTCCTGGGGCCGCTGTGGGTGGCGGTGGAACTGCTGCTGCGCGGCGGCCGGCGCGAAACCAACCGCTTCGGCGCGCCGATCGAAGGCAGGCGCCACGATTACCACCGGGTGCCCTGAACATGGCCGAGTCCAATCCCCTGCTGATCAATGACGTCACCGGGCTCAATCCGGTGCCGGTCTGGGCCGTGGCCAGGCCCGAGACCGTGGCCGAGGTGCAGGACGCCGTGCGCCGCGCCAGCGGCCCGGTCTCGATCGGTGGCGGACGCTTCAGCATGGGGGGCCAGGTCGCCAGCCCCGGCAGCCTGCACGTGGACATGCGGGCGATGAACCGGATCGTGGCCTTCTGGCCGATGGAAAAGCGCATCCGCGTCCAGGCCGGCATCCGCTGGTGCGACATCCAGGCCTTCATCGATCCGCACGGGCTGTCGGTCAAGACGATGCAGAGCTACGCCAACTTCACCGTCGGCGGCTCGCTCAGCGTGAATGCGCATGGCCGCTACATGGGCCTTGGCCCGGTGGTGCTGTCGGTGCGCGCCATCACCCTGGTCCTGGCCGACGGCGAGCGCGTGGAGGCCAGCCGGGGCGAGAACAGCGAGCTGTTCCATGCCGCCATCGGCGGCTACGGCGGCATCGGCATCATCGTCGAGGCCGAGCTCGACCTCGCCGACAACGTGCGCATGGAGCGGGTCTGCCGCAAGATGCCGGCGGCCGACTACCTGGCCTTTTTCCGGGCCCAGGTACGCAGCGACCGCCAGGCGATCTTCCACAACGCAGACCTGTATCCGCCGGAATACCGCCGGCTGCGCGCGGTCACCTGGCGCCAGACCGAGGACGAAGCCACCGAGCCTCGCCGCCTGATGCCGCCGCAGCCGAGCTACCCGCTGCAGAAGTATTTCCTCTGGGCCGTCACGGAATCACCGTTCGGGAAGTGGCGGCGCGAGTACCTGGTCGATCCGCTGCTGTTCGCCGGGCGCAAGGTCTGCTGGCGCAATTTCGAGGCCGGCTACGACGTCGCCGAGCTCGAGCCGGCGTCGCGGCTGTTCACCACCTACGTGCTGCAGGAGTACTTCGTCCCGATCGACCGGTTCGACGAATTCACCGCGAGGATGGGCGAGATCCTCCGCCGGCACCGGGTCAACATGCTCAACGTCTCGGTGCGGCATGCGGTGGCCGACCCCGGCACGCTGCTGTCCTGGGCGCGCGAGGAGTGCTTCGCCTTCGTGCTCTATTACAAGCAGCGGGTGCGCGCCAACGCCCGCGACCGCGTCGCGGTGTGGACGCGTGAACTCGTGGAAGCCGCGATCGCATGCGGCGGCTGCCACTACCTGCCCTACCAGGCCCACGCCACCGACGACCAGTTCCATCGCGCCTACCCCCGGGCACGCGAGTTCTTCGCGCTCAAGCAGCGGGTGGACCCCGGCTTCCGGTTCCGGAACGTGCTGTGGGACAAGTACTACGCGCCGACCGTCCTGCCGCCGCCGGCGCAGGCCGTGGCCACCGACAGCGAATTCCACGCCGTCTACGGCGAGACCGGAAGCCAGGATGCCTTCTATCGCTTCCTGCAGAACGTCTACCGCCTCTATCCGGAGGACCGCTTCCACACCCTGATCCGCCAGGCCTGCGCCGACCACCCGGGCGACGAAGCGATCTACCGCCAGCTGCAGCACCAGCTGCCGGGCATCAAGCCCTTCCTGGCCGACCTGCGCTTCGCGCTGCCGTCGCTGGCCAAGCAGAAGCGCGAAATGGTGCAGCAGACCCTGCGCATCCTCGGCGAGCGCCGGCGCTTCGATGGTTATGTCGAGATCGGCACCACCGGCCGCTATGTCCGCAGCCTGCGCAGGGCGCTCGAGCTGTCCGGCGACGTGGTGATCGTCAACGACGTGGCGCCGGGCAACGGGCCGGTCGACCTGGTCGAGCGCGGCCAGCTGCGCCAGGCCGGCCGTTTCCACCCGATGGACTACCGCGCCATTCCCGCGCACGTGGTGGCCGATGCCAGCGTGGACCTGGTGAGCTGCTACATCGGCCTGCACCACTGCCCGCCGGACACCCTGGACGAGTTCGTGGCTTCGATCGCGCGCATGCTGCGGCCCGGCGGCGTGTTCCTGCTGCGCGACCACGACGTGGCCACGCCGGCGATGGACAAGTTCGTGGCGCTGGCGCACACGGTCTTCAACGCCGGCCTGGGCGTCGACTGGCGGGTCAACCGCGACGAGCTGCGCTACTTCGCGCCGCTGCAGCGCTGGATCGACCTGCTGGCGGCGCATGGACTGCGTGACAGCGGCCAGCGGCTGCTGCAGGACAACGACCCGTCGATCAACACCCTGCTCGCCTTCACCAAGGACTGAGGAGAACGCCATGCGCGCCTTCGGATGGACCCTGCTGCTGGCGCTGTGCTGCGGCCTCGCGCACGCCGCCGGGCCGGCGACCCCCGAGGCCGATCGCCGCGGCGAGGACCAGACCTTCCTGACCTACCCGGAATGGTTCCTGGTCTACAGCCCGGACGAATACGCCGACTACCTGGCCGAGGACCGGCCACCCAGCGAGTTCCCCTACTTCGGCCACCTGGTGCAGTTCTGGCAGGCCTACCGCGCGCTGGCCGCGCGCACCGCGGAGGCCTACGCGTTCAATGGCGAGTACCACACCATGATCGGCGTCATCGGCGTCAGCACGTCGATCGAATACGGGATCAAGTCGGCCTATGAACTCACCATCGGCCGGGTGACCGAGGCCACGCGCGGCGCCGGACCGACCGCCGAGGACCGGCTGGCCGCCGAGGTGGCGCGCGACTACGTCGATTTCCTCGATCGCCAGCCCTGGTACGAGTACGACTACGGGCATCGCCTGCGCCAGCTGTGGACCGACACGCCCTGGACCGGCCCGGACATGCTGCGCAAGCTCGAGCGCCGTTATTTCCTGACCACCGAGTTCGCCGCCAAGGCGATCTATGCCCGGCTCATCGGCTGGGGCGCCGCCTCCAGCTTCGACAAGCCCAAGCCCGAGACGCTCGCCCTGGTGGCCGGACTGGCGGACGACGCGCCGCTGCCCCCGGACGTTCGCCGGGTCGGGCACCACCCGGACGGCCAACTGCTGGCGCTCCCGCGTTACCAGCCCTTCACGCCGGCGGCGCTGGCGCTGGCGCGCGACGGCGGCCGCTTCATCGAGATCGCAGGCAACCGCGACGCAATCCTGGTCACCGCGCTGGCGCCGGCGGACTGGCAGCCCGACGCCGCCTGGCCGCATGCCCTGCTGTTCCGCCAGCCGGTGCTGACCCGGCCCGCGCAGCACCGGATCGCGGTGGCCGTGCCCGTGGCCGAGCTCGGACCGCTGCTGGAACGCGCGGCCTCCCCGCCGCTGGTCCTGGAACACGTCTACGACTACTGAGGCCGGCGGCGAAGCATTCAGCTTCCGCCTTGTGGCCGCCGGGGAGTGGCCCCATACTTCGGGCATCGGTTGATCGATGTGTTCCCAACGTTTCCGGGGGTGTCCTGGCTTCGACGGGGGTTGCAAAGTCGACTGGTGCATGCCGAGGGGGTAGCTTTCCTCGTTAATCCAGCTGCAAAACTTAGTTGCCAACGACGACAACTACGCTCTCGCCGCTTAAGGCGTAAGCCCCGAACCCACTTGTGCCCGTGCTCGTGGATGTAGGGTCATTATCACGGAACAGCTGCCGGCGGCGACCCGCCAACCGGTAGTGAACTTAGCGGGTGTGGACGACGGTGTGCCTCGCACGTTGTGTTGCCGTCGTACGAGAATCAACAACGCGCTAAGCATGTAGTACCGGAGATGGCGTGCTCTCGGACGGGGGTTCAACTCCCCCCACCTCCACCAAACACGACAACGCCGCCCACCCGGGCGGCGTTGTCGTTTGCGGCGGCCGCCGGACCCGGCAGGAATTTGATCTGGCGCATGGCGTGGCGCCTGGAAGGTGGTACCTTGCCGCTATCCGCCCAATGAACCACCCCACATGCCCCAGGGCCCGCGCAGCGCCGCAGTGATCGCCCGGTTGGCCTTGGGGATCGGGCTGGTCGCCACCGCCCTCGGCGCCTGGCAGGTCAAGCGCGACATCGAGCGTGATGCCCGGGCCCAGATGGGCTTCGCGGCCGAGCAGGTGTCCATCAAGATCGGCGAACGCCTGCGCGCCTACGAGATGATCCTGCGTGGCGGCGCGGGCCTGTTCGCGGGAAGCAACGACGTGTCCCGGGAGGACTGGCGGCGCTTCGTCGAGGAGTTCCAGGCCAGCGCGCTGGTCCCGGGCGTCCAGGGCATCGGCTTCGCCCGCGCGATCGCGCCCGACCAACTGGCGGCGCACGAGGCCGCGGTGCGCGCCGAGGGATTCCCCGACTACCGCGTGCGGCCCGAGGGGCCGCGCGAGTTGTACACGTCGATCCTGTACCTCGAGCCATTCCGCGACCGCAACCTGCGCGCCTTCGGCTACGACATGTACTCCGAACCGGTGCGCCGGGCGGCCATGGTCCAGGCCCGCGACACCGGCGAGGCCGCGCTGTCGGGCAAGGTGGTGCTGGTGCAGGAAACCGAGGCCCAGGTCCAGCCCGGCACCCTGATGTACGTGGCGGTCTATGACCCGTCGCGCCCCACCGATACGCCGGAACAGCGGCGCGACGCCCTGCTCGGCTGGGCCTACAGCCCCTATCGCATGAACGACCTGATGGCCGGTTTGCTGCAGGGCTGGCAAAGCGAGGACGGCCGCTACCTGCACCTGCGCATCTACGACGGCGAATCGATCGATCCGGCCAGCCTGCTGTTCGACAGCGCGGCAGAGGAAGGCCTGGCCACTGCGCCGGCGGCCAGCGACGCCGCCCTGGCCGCCCGCCGGACGCTGCGCTTCCACGGCCGCCCCTGGCGGCTGGAATTCAGCCGCAGCGCGGCGGCACCCGGCATCAGCTACCTGCCGGCCTGGCTCACGGCCCTCGGTGGGCTGCTGCTCACCGGGCTGCTTTACGGGCTGCTGGTTTCGCTGTCGCGCACGCGCGAACACGGCCTGCAGCTGGCCCACACCCTCACCGAGGCCGTGCTGCGTCGCGAGAAGCAGCTCGAGGAAAGCGAGTTCCGCTGGCGCTTTGCGCTCGAAGGCTCCGGCAGCGGCCTCTGGGACTGGAACCTCGCGGACGACACCGTGTGGTACTCCAGCCGCTTCAAGCAGATGCTCGGCCATGCCGATGACGACTTCGGCGACGGCCTGGAGGCGTGGTCCGGGCGTATCCATCCGGAGGACCGCGAGCGCACCCTGGCGGCGGCCAACGACTACCTGGCCGGCCGGACCACGCTCTATTCCTGTGAGCACCGCCTGCGCCACAAGGACGGGCACTACGTGTGGGTGCTGGGCCGCGGCATGGTGGTGGACCGCGACGCCGGCGGCAAGCCCCGGCGCATGATCGGCACCGACGCCGACATCAGCGCCAGCAAGGCCCTCGAGGCCTCGCTCCGGCACAGCCAGGCCGAACTCGAGGAAGCCCAGCGGATCGCCGAGTTCGCCAGCTGGACGCTCGAACGCGACAGTGGCCGGGTCACCTGGACGCCGCAGCTGTTCCACATGCTCGGGCTGCCGCCCGATCCCGGGGGGAAAGCCCCGCCCTTCGACACCCACCACCGATTTTTCAGCAGGGAAAGCCACGCCGCGCTGTCGGCGGCGGTCGAGCGGCTGCTCGCGGACGGCACGCCCTATGAACTGGAGCTCGAGATGATTCGCGCCGACGGCAGCCACGGCTGGATGCTGGCCCGCGGCGAGCCGGTGCGCGACGCCGAGGGCCGCGTCACCGGCATCCACGGCGTCGCCACCGACATCACCGCGCGCAACCAGGCCCGGCGGCAGATCGAACAGCTCAACCGGCTGTACGCCGCGCTCAGCGAATGCAACTGGGCGATCGTGCACTGCGCCAGCGAGCCCGAGCTGCTCGAGCGCGTCTGCGACGTCCTGGTGCGCCACGGCGGCATCGACACCGCCTGGGTCGGGCTGCTCGACCCGGCCACCGGCGCGGTGCGGTCCGGACATGCCCGCGGCGAAGGGGCCGCCGAGGCCGCGGCGCTGCCGGCCTCGGCCGACCCGGGCGAACCGGCCGGCCGCGGCCCGTTCGGCACCGCGGCGCGCGAGCTGCGACCGGTCTGGGTGGACGAACTGATGGCCGACCTGCCCCCCGGGGCCTGGCGCGAGGCCGCGACCCATCGCGGCTGGCGCTCGGCCGCGTTCCTGCCCCTGCGGCGCGGGCGCGAGGCCTTCGCCGTGCTCAGCCTGTTCTCCACCGAGACCGGCTGGGGCGATGCCAACCTCCGCCAGCTGGTCGAGCAGATCGGTTCGAACGTCAACTTCGCCGTCGAGAAACTGGGCATCGAGTCCGAAGCCAGGACATTCCGCCGGCAGCAGAACGAGGCCGCCGACCGCTTCCGGCTGCTGGTCGAGCAGTCCCGCGTCGGGGCCTTCATCATGCAGGACGGCGTGATCCGCTACGCCAACCTGCGCGCCGGCGAGATCCTGGGCCTGCCGGGCCCGGATGGATTGATCGGGCGTCGTCTCGATGACCTCGCCGATCCCGAGCACCGCGACAGCATTGGCCGGGTGCTGGCCGACCTGACCGGCGGCCGCGTGCGGGCGGCGAAGGCCGAGTTCAGCGCGCCGCGGCCGGACGGCAGCCGCGTCCGGATCGGCGTCAACGCGACGCTGGCCACCGACGGTGAACAGGCCCCCGTGCTGGGCCTGCTCGAGGAGCCGGCCGAGCGCCGGCCGGCGGCAGGCGCCTAGGCATGGGCATCCACCCGAGCCACCGCCCGGAAGCCGGCGCCAGCCTCGCCACGCTGTCGGTGCTGCTGCTGGTGCTGCTGGCCGTCAGCGCCCTGCCCCTGGTCGAGCCGGGCGTATCCCTGGTCCATTACCTGCCGATGCACACCGCGCTGGAGATGTTCGCCGTGGCGGTGTCGGCGATGATCTTCGCGCTCGGCTGGAGCACGCAGTCCCTGCGCCCGTCGCGCCGCACGCTCTGGACCGGCGGCCTGTTCCTGGGCGTGGCGCTGTTCGATCTCTCGCATGCGATGACGCTGACCGGCATGCCGCCCTACCTGGGCGAGAACACGCACGACAAGACGCTTTATTTCTGGCTGTTCGCGCGCAGCCTCGCGGCGCTGGCGATCCTGCTGGCCGTCGTGCTGCCCGACCGGGGCCGCCCCGCGATGCCGCGGGCCGGCGTGCTGTCGCTGGTGTTGGCGGTGGTGGTGCTGGGCCACGCGCTGGTGCTGCTGCGCCTGGACCGATTGCCCGTCCTGCTCGAAGTCGGCCGGGGCCTGACCACCGCCAAGCTGGGCGTCGAGTACGCGCTGGTGCTGGCCAACGTAGTGGCGGTGGTGCTGCTGGTCCTGGAGTTGCGAAAGCCGCGGCTACGCAATTCGGCGGGCCTGCTGGGCGCGGCCGGTGCGAGCGCCATGAGCGGCTACTTCTTCGCCAGCTATGGCGCCATCAACGACGGCTACGCGCTGGCCGGGCATGTCTTCAAGGTGGTGGCCTACCTGTTCCTTTACCGGGCGCTGTTCGTCGAGGCCGTGCGCACGCCCTACGCCGAGCTGGCCACGTCCCGGGCCAACCTCGGCGCCACGCTCGACACCCTGCCCGACCTGTTGTTCGAAATGGACGTCGACGGCAACTACCTCGACGTCCACGCCAATGGCGAAGAGCGCCTGCTGGCGCCGGCAGCGAACCTGGCCGGCCGCAACCTGCGCGAGGTGATGCCCGCCGCTGCCGCCGAAGCCTGCCTGGCTGCGCTGGCGGAAGCAGGTCGCACCGGACGCAGCGTGGGCACCCGCATCGCGCTCGAGGTGCCCACCGGCCGGCGCCAGTTCGAGCTGTCGATCGCCCGCAAGCAGCACGCCGATCCCGGCCGGGCCAGCTTCCTGGTGCTGTCGCGCGACGTCACCGAGCTGGTGGAGACGGAGGCGGCCATCGCGCACGAGGCCCGTCTCAACAAGGCCCTGCTGGCGTTCCCGGCCCAGGCCGCGTCGCTGGACGAGGCGGGCTACCTGGCGCACGGGGCGACGGTGGCCGGGCAGCTCACCGGCAGTCCGCTGGCCCTGCTCTACCTGGTGGATGAGGGCGCCGGCACCCTGCAGCTGGCCGCCCAGGTCGCCGAGGGCGTCGCCGCACCGGTCGCCGGCGACCGCGCCGCGTCCTTCCCGCTGGCCCGCGCCGGCGACTGGGCCGACGCGCTGCGCCAGCACCGCCCGGTGGTGCGCACGCAAGCCGAGACACCGATCGACGCGACCGGCCTGCCCGGCGAACTGCCGGCGCTGCGGCACACCCTGGCCGTCCCGGTGCTCGAGGGCCGCCTGTGCCGGATGCTGCTGCTGGTCGCCAACAAGGACGGCGACTACGGCGCGCGCGAGCTCGAATCCCTGCAGCTGGTGGGCGACGCGCTCTGGCACGTCACCTCGCGGCTCCGGCAGGAGCACCTGCTGCGCGAGAAACAGGAGGAGATGGACTATTTCTTCGCCTCCGACCTCGACCTGTACTGCATCGCCGACGCGCGCGGCGAGTTCGTGCGCGTGAACCCGGCCTGGGAACAGCTGCTGGGCTATCCCTCGGGGCGGCTCGCCGGCCGCCGGCTGCTCGACTTCGTGCATCCCGACGACCGTGACGCCACGCTCGCGGCGCTCGGGGCGCTGCAGGCGGGCCAGGACCGCGTGGAGTTCGCCAACCGCTACCTCTCGCGCGACGGCACCTACCGCGACATCGAGTGGGGCGCGCGCCGGCGCGGCGAGCAGGCCTACCTGTCGGCCCGCGACGTCACCGAGCGGCTGCGGCAGGAGTCGGCGATCCGCCGCCTGTCCTCGGCGGTGTCCCAGAGCCCGTCGGCGATCGTGATCACCGACACCAAGGGCCGCATCGAGTACGTCAATCCGGCCTTCACCGCGATCAGCGGCTACGAGGCCGCCGAGGTGCTGGGCAAGAACCCGCGCTTCCTGAAGTCGGGCCGCACGCCGGCCGCCACCTACCACGCGCTGTGGGCGCACCTGGCGCGCGGCGAGCCCTGGCAGGGCGAGTTCATCAACCGGCGCAAGGATGGCGTGGACTACCACGAAGCGGCGCATATCTTCCCGATCCGCGACGTCCGTGGCGAAGTGGTGGGCTTCATGTCCCACAAGGAAGACGTGACCGCGCGCCGCGCCGCGGCAGAACGGATCCAGCAGCTCTCCAACTTCGACCAGCTCACCGGCCTGCCCAACCGCAGCCACTTCGAGCAGCGCTTCCACGAGGTGCTGGGCGCCGCCGGCAAGTCCGGCGGCAGCGCCGCCCTGCTCTGGCTGGACCTGGACAACTTCAAGTCGGTCAACGACACGCTGGGCCACGACGTGGGCGACCTGCTGCTGCGCGAAATGGCCAACCGCCTGCGCACGCACCTGGGCGACCAGGACCTGGCCTCGCGCCAGTCGGGTGACGACTTCACCATCCTGCTGCCCGGCGCCGGCCAGGACCAGGCCGCGGCGCTGGCCCGGCAGCTGCTGCAGGACCTGCAGCTGCCGATTTCGCTGGGCCGCGAGGAGCTGATCATCAGCGGCTCGATCGGCATCGCCATGTTCCCGGGCGACGGCGGCAACGTCGCGGCCCTGGGCGCCTGCGCCGAGGCGGCGATGTACCGGATGAAGCAGGAAGGCCGCAACGGCTACCGCTTCTTCGCGCCCGCCATGCAGGAGCACAGTGCGCGCACGCTGGCGCTGACCACCGCGCTCAAGCAGGCGATCGCCCGCGGCGAGCTGCGCCTGGTCTACCAGCCCCAGTATTCGCTGGGCAGCGGCCGGCTGATCGGCGCCGAAGCCCTGCTGCGCTGGCGCAGCCCGCAATGGGGCGACGTCTCGCCGGGCGAATTCGTGCCGCTGGCCGAGGCCAACGGCCTGATCGTGGCCATTGGCGAATGGGTGCTGCGCACCGCGGCCGCCCAGCTGCGCGAATGGCAGGCGCAGGGCCTGGACGGCCTGACCGTGGCGGTGAACCTGGCCGCCGCGCAGTTCGCCCAGCCCGGCCTGCTCGAGACCGTGTCGAACATCGCCCGCGAGGCCGGCATCGCCACGTCGGCGATCGAGCTGGAGCTCACCGAGGCGGTGGCGCTGCGCGACCCCGAGGGCGCCCGCGTGACCATGCAGGCGCTGCACGAGGCCGGCTTCCTGCTGTCGATCGACGACTTCGGCACCGGCTATTCGTCGATGAGCTACCTCAAGCGCTTCCCGGTGGACAAGCTCAAGATCGACCAGTCCTTCGTGCGCGAACTGTCTGGCCGCCAGGACGACCAGGCCATCGTCAGCGCGATCGTGCAGATGGCCCACAGCCTGGGCATGGCCACGATCGCCGAGGGCGTGGAAACGGCCGAGCAGCTGGCGCTGCTGCGCGCGCGCGGCTGCGACGAGATCCAGGGGTATTTCTACAGCCGCCCGCTGGAGCCGGCGGCCTTCGTGGAATTCACCCGGACCCGGCGGGAACCGCATCCGGCCGGTCCGGGCTGATGCCCGGGCGCGCGGGCGGCGCCCGGCGCGGGCCTCACTCCGCGGCGGCGGGCTCGCTCGATTCGGCCGGCGCATCGCCCAGGTAGGCGGCGGCGCTGGCGCTGGCGGCGTCGACCGCGGCCTTGGCGGCCATCAGGGTGTCCTGGCTGGCGGTGATGTCGGCTTCGGCGGCCTGGATCTCGCCGCGCACGGCGTTGACGGCCGCGGAGGCCGATTCGGCCAGCTTGCGGTCCCGGTCCACCTGGTTGCGGGTGAGGCGGCCGCGGGCGGCCTGGGCTTCGGTGCGGGCCAGCTTCTGTTCGGCCTCGGCGCGCGCCGTTTCGGCGGCCTCGAGGTTGGCGCGGGCGGCCGCCAGCTGGGCCTGGCCGCGGGCCAGCGCCTCGCGCGCCGCGGACACGGCCTGGGCCGCTTCCTGCAGCTGCGCCTGCACCCGGGCGAGGTCGTCGGGGGATCCCGCCTGCGCCTGCACGTTGATCGAGCCGGCGCAGAGCGCCAGCGCCAGGATTGCTGCGGCCGAATGCCGCGACGCCTTCTTGTCCAAGCCGATTCTCCGGTGATCTGGCAGGCCGCCCCCACGGACCACGCCGGTGCGCGCAGTCTAGCCGGTTTTCACGCCGGCGCGCCGGCGCCTCAGTCGACGTAGATCGTCTTGATGTTGGTGAACTCGTGGATGCCGTGCCCGGCCAGCTCGCGGCCGAAGCCCGAGGCCTTGGTGCCGCCGAAGGGCAGCCGCACGTCGCTGCGGACGATGGCGTTCACGAAGCAGGCGCCGGCGACGATCTTGCGGGCCGCGGCCTCGCCGCGGTCGCGGTCCTGGGTCCAGACGCTGGCGCCCAGGCCGAAGGCGGTGTCGTTGGCCATCGCGATCGCCTCGGCCTCGTCGGCGGCGCGCAGCACGCTGGCGACCGGGCCGAACAGCTCCTGGTCATAGGCCGGCATGCCGGGCCGGACCTGGTCGAGGATGGACGCCGGGTACTGCGTCTCCCCTGCCCCGGGCTGGCAGCCCAGCAGCGGCCGGGCGCCGGCGGCGATGCTGGCCTCGACCTGCTTGTGCAGTTCGTCACGCAGGTCGGCGCGGGCCATCGGCGCCAGGCCGGTGTCCGGGTCGTTGGGATCGCCCAGGGCCAGCCGGGCGCTGGCCTCGGTGAAACGGCGCACGAACTCATCGGCGATCGCCGCCACCACGATGAAGCGCTTGGCCGCGATGCAGGTCTGCCCGGCATTGCCGAAGCGCGACTGCACCGCCGCGGCCACCGCCTTGTCCAGGTCGGCGTCGGCCAGCACCACGAAGGGATCGCTGCCGCCCAGCTCCAGCACGCACTTCTTGAGGTGCTGGCCGGCGGTGGCGGCGACCGAGCGCCCGGCGCGCTCGCTGCCGGTCAGGCTGACCGCCTTCACCCGCGGGTCGGCGATGACGCCGGCGGCCTGCTCGTTGTCGATGTGCAGCACGCCGAACACGCCGCCGGGCAGGCCGGCCTCGTCCAGCACCGCCTTGATGACGTCGGCGCATTCGGGGACGTTGGTGGCGTGCTTGAGCAGGGCGACGTTGCCGGCCATCAGGCACGGCGCCAGGAACCGGAACACCTGCCAGACCGGAAAATTCCACGGCATGATCGCCAGCACCGGGCCGATCGGCTCGTAGCTGACGAAGCTGCGGCGCGCCTCGGTGCGCACGCTGGCGTCCTCGAGGTAGCGCGCGGCGTGGTCGGCGTAGTACTCGCAGGCGGCGGCCGACTTCTCGATCTCGACCAGCGCTTCGCGGCGCAGCTTGCCCATCTCGGCCGTCATCACGCTGGCGATGGCCGCCTGGCGCGCACGCAGCGTGGCCGCGACGCGGCGCAGGCCGTCGCTGCGGCGGGCCACGCCCAGCCGCGCCCAGCCGGGCGCGGCCTTGTCGGCCAGGGCCAGGATGCGTTCGACCTCCGCGGCCGTGTGCTTGGGGTGCCGGCGGATCTCGCCGGTCCAGGGGTCGCGGTTGTCGACGCTCATGGTTTCAGCCTTTCTGAAGGGCCAGCTGCATGTCGCGCTGGCGTTTCTTGTCCTCGCGGGTCATCACCCACCAGCCGATCACCGCCGCCACCGAGACCGCCAGGATCATCAGCGACGCCAGTGCATTGATCTTCGGGCTCACGCCCAGTCGCACCGAAGAGAATACCTTCATCGGCAGCGTGGTCGATGAAGGTCCCGAGACGAAGCTGGCGATCACCAGGTCGTCGAGCGACAGCGTGAATGCCAGCAGCCAGCCGGAAATCAGCGCCGGGGCGATGATCGGCAGGGTGATCACGAAGAACACCTTGACCCGGTTCGCGCCCAGGTCCATCGCCGCCTCTTCCAGCGAACGGTCCAGCTCGGCCAGCCGCGAGCTGATGACCACCGTGACGAAGGCCATGCAGAAGGTGACGTGGGCGATCCAGATGGTGAGCATGCCGCGCTGCTCGCCGATGCCGATGATCGGCCCGATCGACACGAACAGCAGCAGGATCGACAGGCCGGTGATCACCTCGGGCATCACCAGCGGCGCCGTGATCAGGCCGCCGAACAGGGTCTTGCCGGGGAAGTCCCGGAACCGGGTCATCACCATCGCCGCCAGCGTGCCCAGCACCACCGAGGCGCAGGCGGTCCAGAAGGCGACCTGCACGCTGACCCAGGCCGCCGACATCATCTGCTGGTCGCGGAACAGCTCGACGTACCACTTCACCGAGAAGCCCGACCACACGGTCACCAGCCGCGACTCGTTGAACGAGTAGACGATCAGGCTGAGGATCGGCGCGTAGAGGAAGACGAAGCCGAGCACCAGCATCGTCAGGGTGAACTTCGAGTTCCGGCCCTGGCTCATGACAGTCGCGACTCCATTTCCCGGGACTGGTAGCGGTGGAAGACCATGATCGGCACGATCAGCAGCACCAGCATCACGATCGCCACCGCCGAGGCCACCGGCCAGTCGCGGTTGTTGAAGAACTCCTGCCACAGCACGCGCCCGATCATCAGCGTGTCGGCGCCGCCCAGCATCTCCGGGATCACGAACTCGCCCACTACCGGGATCAGCACCAGCATCGCGCCGGCGATGATGCCGGCCTTCGACAGCGGCAGCGTGACCGTCAGGAAGGACTTCCACGGCCGCGCGCCCAGGTCGTTGGCGGCCTCGATCAGGCGGTGGTCGTGCTTGACCAGGTTGGCGTACAGCGGCAGCACCATGAACGGCAGGTAGGCGTAGACGATGCCGATGTACACCGCCACCGGCGTGTGCAAGATCTGCAGCGGCTCGTCGATCAGCCCCAGGTTCATCAGGAAATTGTTGAGCAGGCCGTTGTTCTTGAGGATGCCGACCCAGGCGTAGATGCGGATCAGGAACGAGGTCCAGGACGGCAGGATGACCAGCATCAGGGCGATGTTGCGGTTGGCCGGCGACATCCGCGCGATGGCATAGGCGATCGGATAGCCCACCAGCAGGCACAGCGTGGTGGAGATGACCGCGATCTTGAGCGAACTGAGGTAGGCATTGACGTACAGGTTGTCGCGCACCAGGTACAGGTAGTTGCCGATGTTCAGGCTTACCTGCAGCCGGTCGCCGGCCCAGCTGAACAGGTCGGTGTAGGGCGGCATGGCGATGGCCGCGCTGGCGAAGCTGATCTTGAGCGCGATCGCGAACGGGATGGCGAAGAACAGCAGCATCCACAGGTAGGGCACCGCGATCACCAGCCAGCGTGGGCCGGGCAGTCGCTTGCGCAGCGATCGCAGCGCGCGCTTCACGAGGTCAGCACCACGCCGGCCTGGTCGTCCCAGCTGAGCCAGACCGCGTCGTTCCAGGTGAAGCGCTCGCTGGCCCAGCGCTGGCTGTTGACCATGTTGGCCAGGACCTTGGTGCCGCCCGGCAGCCGCACGTGGAAGACCGAGTGGCTGCCGAAATAGGCGATCTCCTCGATGATGCCGCGCACCTTGTTGTGCGGCTGCGCCGGCTCGTCGGCGCTGACCTGGATCTTCTCGGGCCGCAGCGCCAGCGCCACGTCCTGGCCCTCGAAGCCGGTGACGCCGTGGCCGACGTAGGCCGGGAATTCCAGCGCCGGGCTGGTGATGGTGATGAAGTCCTTCTCGTCGTCCTTGATCTTGCCCTCGATCAGGTTCACCGAGCCGATGAACTCGGCGGTGAAGCGGCAGCTGGGCTGCTCGTAGATCTCGTCGGGCGTGCCCAGCTGGCGGATCCAGCCGGCGTCCATGATCGCGATGCGGTGGGCCATGGTCATGGCCTCCTCCTGGTCGTGCGTCACCATCACGCAGGTGACGCCCAGGCGCTCGACGATGTTCACCAGCTCGAGCTGCATCTGCGAGCGCAGCTTCTTGTCCAGCGCACCCATCGGCTCGTCGAGCAGCAGCAGCTTCGGGCTCTTGGCCAGCGAACGCGCCAGCGCCACCCGCTGCTGCTGGCCGCCGGAGAGCTGGTGCGGCTTGCGCCGCGCGAACTTCTCCATCTGCACCAGCGCCAGCATCTCCTGCACGCGCCGGGCGATGTCGGCCTTGGCCATGCCGTCCTGCTTCAGGCCGAAGGCCACGTTCTGCTCCACGCTCATGTGCGGGAACAGCGCGTAGGACTGGAACATCATGTTGATCGGCCGCTCGTAGGGCGGCAGGTCGGTGATGTCCTGGCCGTCGAGCACCACCCGGCCCCTGGTCGGCTTCTCGAAGCCCGCCAGCACCCGCAGCAGCGTGGACTTGCCGCAGCCCGACGCGCCCAGCAGGGCGAAGATCTCGCCCTGCCGGATGGTCAGGCTGACGTCGTCGACCGCGACGAAGCCATCGAACTCCTTGCGCACCGTCTCGATCCGGAGGTAATCGTCGGCCCCCAGCTTTTCCAGCCTGGGTGCCCCGGGGGTACCGCCGTTGGGTACTGCTGCCATGCGTGGTCTTCCGATTGCGGGGCCGTTTACTGGCCGGTCTTGAGCGTGGTCCAGTGGCGGGTGAACAGGCGGTCCACCTCGGGCGGCAGCACCGCCAGCGTGAACAGGCCCTTCTTGGCCTCCTCGGTCGGGTAGATGCCCGGGTCGTTGAGGATCGCCTCGTCCACCAGCGGCAGCGCCGCCTGGTTGGCGCTGGCGTAGGCCACGTAGTTCTGCACGCCGGCCATCACCTCCGGGCGCATCAGGTAGTCGAGGAACAGATAGGCGTTGTCGGTGTTGTTGGCGCCCTTGGGGATGGCCAGCATGTCGAACCACATCGGCGCGCCTTCCTTGGGGATGACGTAGCTGATCTCGACGCCCTTGGCGGCTTCCTCGGCCCGGGCCTGGGCCTGGATGATGTCGCCCGACCAGCCGATCGCGACGCAGATGTCGCCGTTGGCCAGGTCGTTGATGTACTGCGAGGAGTGGAAGTAGGTGATGCTGGGTCGCAGCTCGGTGAGCCGGTCGACCGCCTTCTGGATCACCGCCTCGTCGAAGCTGTTGGGCTCCTCGCCCAGGTAGCGCAGCACCGGCGGGATGATCTCGGAGGGCGTGTCGAGGAAGGCGACGCCGCAGCCCTTGAGCTTGGCCAGGTTCTCCGGCTCGAACACCATCGCCCAGCTGTCGAGCGGGGCGTCGTCGCCCAGCGCTTCGCGCACCTTCTCGACGTTGTAGCCGATGCCGGTGGTGCCCCACAGGTAGGGAATGGCGTGGCCGTTGTCCGGATCGTTCTGCGCCAGCAGCGCCATGAATTCCGGGTCGAGGTTGCCGTAGTTGCTGAAGCGGGTCTTGTCGAGCTCCTGGAACACGCCGGCCTGGACCTGGCGCGAGAGGAAGGTCAGCGACGGCACCACCACGTCGTAGCCGGTGTTGCCGGACATCAGCTTGGCCTCGAGCAACTCGTTCGAGTCGAACACGTCGTAGGTGACCTTGATGCCGGTCTCCTTCTCGAAGTTGGCGATGGTGTCCTCGCCGATGTAGTCGGACCAGTTGTAGACGTTCAGGACCTTGCTGGCCTCGGCGGGCGCCGGGGCGGCGCCTGGCGCGGCGTCGGTGCCCGCCTCGCGGCTGCAGCCGGCGGCCAGGACGGCGAGGATCAGTGCGGTGAGTGCGGTCAGTCGGTGCTTCATCTCTTTCCCCATGTCGGTGAATGAAACGGTGAACGGCAGTCGAACCACGAAAGCATCATACACACGCGCCCCGCCCGCGCTCCCCCTGCGGGCCGGGCCGGTCACCCGGTGGCCATGCCCAGCTCGCGGGCCGTCATGTCCAGCGATTTCCAGGCCTTCTCGGCCAGCTCGTCGACCTGGGCGCGGCTGATCACCAGCGGCGGCGACAGCAGCATCGAGTCGTAGGTGGCGCGCAGGATCAGGCCGTTCTTCAGGGCGATGTCGCGGCACAGCTGCCCCACCCGGCCGCGGTCCTCGAAGAAACGGCGCGCGGGCTTGGACGGCACCAGTTCGAGCGCGCCGACCATGCCGGCGATGCGCGCCTCGCCGACCAGCGGGTGCTCGCCGAGCTGCTTCCACTTCTGCGCCAGGTAGGGCGCGGTGTCGGTGCGGCAGGTGTCGACGATCTTCTCGTCCTGGAGGATGCGGATGTTCTCCAGCGCCACCGCCGCGCACACCGGGTGCCCGGAATAGGTGTAGCCGTGCGCCAGCTCGCCGCCCTTGGCGTTGAGCACGCCGGCGACGCGGTCGTTGAACATGGCCGCGCCCAGCGGGATGTAGCCGCTGGTGATGCCCTTGGCCAGGGTCATGATGTCGGGCTGGAAGCCGTAGTAGTCGGCGGCGAACCACTCGCCGGTGCGGCCGAAGCCACAGATCACTTCGTCGGCGATCAGCAGCACGTCGTGCTTGCGGCAGATGCGTTCGATCTCCTTCCAGTAGTTCTTCGGCGGGATGTAGACGCCGATGGCGCCCATGATCGGCTCGCCGATGAAGGCCGCGACGCGGTCGGCGCCGAGCTCGAGGATCTTGTCCTCCAGGCGCTGGGCGCAGTGCCGGCCGTAGGTCTCCTCGTCCATGTCGCCGCCGTCGGCGAACCAGAACGGCGGGTCGATGTGGTGGATGTCGGGGATCGGCAGGCCGCCCTGCTTGTGCATGCCCTTCATGCCGCCGAGGCTGGCGCCGGCCACGGTGGATCCGTGGTAGCCGTTGTGGCGGCCGATGACGATGTTCTTCTGCGGCTGGTCCTGCACCGCCCAGAAGTGGCGGACCATGCGCAGGATGGTGTCGTTGGCCTCGGAGCCCGAGTTCGAGAAGAAGGCGTGGTTGAGGTCGCCCGGGCACAGTTCGGCCAGCTTGGCGGCCAGGTGCACGGTGGGCTCGGTGGTGCAGCCGAAGAAGCTGTTGTAGTAAGCCAGCTGCGTCATCTGCTTCGAGGCCGCCTCGCCCAGCTCGCGGCGGCCGTAGCCGATGTTCACGCACCACAGGCCGGCGAAGGCGTCGAGCAGCTGGTTGCCTTCGGAATCCCAGACGTAGCAGCCCTCGCCCCGGGTCAGGATGCGGGTGCCCTTCTTCGCCAGCGCGGCGTTGTCGTTGAACGGGTGCAGGTGGTGCGCGGCGTCGAGCTGCTGCAGGCTGCGGATGTCGATCGATTCCATGGTCACTCCTTGGGCGTTGGGCAGCAGGGCGTCCCGCGCTTCAAACATTCAAAAGCAGGAACTCGCGCTCCCACGAACTGATCACGCGAAGGTAGGTCTGGTGCTCCTTCTCCTTCACCGAGGTGTAGGCCTTGACGAAGCGCTCGCCCAGCAGCCCGCGCAGCGGCTTGCACTTGCGCAGCAGCACGATCGCCTCCTCCAGCGAGCGCGGCAGGTCGTAGCCCTTGGCGTGGGCGCTGCCGGCCAGCGGCGGGGTCGGCGCCAGCTTCTCCTGGATGCCCAGGTAGCCGCAGGCCAGGGTCGCGGCCAGGGCCAGGTAGGGATTGACGTCGGAGCCGGCGAAGCGGCTTTCGACGCGGGTGTTCTCGGGGCTGTCCAGCGGTACCCGCAGGCCGCAGGTGCGGTTGTCGTAGCCCCACTGCACGTTCTTGGGCGAGACCTCGCCGAAGGCCAGGCGCCGGTAGGAGTTCACGTTGGGGCCGAAGATCGCCATCGCCGCCGGCACGTACTTCTGCAGGCCACCGAGGTAGTTCATGAACAGATCGCTGTGCACGCCCTTGCGCGGCCCCGCGAACACGTTCTTGCCGGTGCGGGCGTCGACCAGGCTCTGGTGGATGTGCATCGAGCTGCCCGGCTCGTTCTCCATCGGCTTGGCCAGGAAGGTGGCGTAGATGCCGTGGCGCATCGCCGCCTCGCGCATGGTGCGCTTGAACAGGAAGACCTGGTCGGCGCGGGACATCGGGTCGGCGTGCTCGAAGTTGACCTCCAGCTGGGCGGCGCCGGACTCGTGGATCAGGGTGTCGACGTCGAGCTCCATCGCCTCGCAGTAGTCGTACATCAGGTCGAGGATGGGGTCGAACTCGTTCACCGCGTCGATCGAATACGACTGCCGGGCCGTCTCCGGGCGGCCGTTGCGGCCGGCCGGCGGCTGCAGCGGGAAGTCCGGGTCGGTGTTGCGCTGGACCAGGAAGAACTCGACTTCGGGCGCGATCACCGGCGACAGGCCGATGGCCTCGTACAGGTCCAGCACCCGGCGCAGCACGTTGCGCGGCGCCAGCTCGTGGCGCTTGCCTTCCTTGGTGTAGCAGTCGTGGATCACCTGCGCGGTCGGATCGGTGGCCCAGGGCACCATGCGCACGGTGTCGGCGTCGGGCCGCAGCTGCATGTCGGAGTCCGAGGGCGACACCAGTTCGTCGTAGTTGTCCGGGTACTCGCCGGTGACCGTGGTGGCGAAGATGCCCTCGGGCAGGCGCGTGCCGTAGTCATGCGAGAACTTGGCGGCCGGGATGATCTTGCCGCGGGCGTTGCCGGTGATGTCGGGCACCAGGCACTCGACCTCGGTGATGCGGCGCTCCTTGAGCCAGCGCTTGAGCGTGCTTTCCTGCTGTTCTTCCGGGGTCTGCTTGGGTTCTTTCTTCTTCGACATTGGCTAGCTTCTTTGCTTGGCGCGTTCGCGGCAGGCGGCCGCGAAGGCTTGGAAGATGCCCAGGTAGAAGGGATTCTCGCCGACCCTCCACTCCGGGTGCCACTGCACCGCGAGCAGGAAGGGCCCAGGATCGTCCAGGCGCACGGCCTCGACCAGCCCGTCGCGCGCGGTGGCCTCGACCACCAGGCCGCGACCCAGCGTGCGCAGGCCCTGGCCGTGCAGCGAATTCACCTGCGCCACCGGCCCGCCGGCGATGCGCTCGAGCAGGCCGCCCGGCGCCAGGTCGATCGGGTGCGAGGGCGCGTACTGCACGCCCAGCGGGTCGTCCGGGTTCTCGCGGTGGTCGTCGAAGCCGGGGGCCTCGTGCACCTTCTGGTACAGGGTGCCGCCCAGCGCCACGTTCACTTCCTGGCAGCCGCGGCACAGGGCCAGCACCGGCACCCGCAGCTCGATCGCCAGCGGCACGATGCCCAGCGCGGTGGCGTCGCGGGCCGGGTCGTGCAGGTTGCCCGGGTAGCTGGGCTCGTCGGAATAATGGTGCGGCTCGATGTTGCTGTAGGCGCCGGTAAGCAGCAGCCCGTCCAGGTTCGCCAGCACGGCGCGCAGGTCCAGCGGCGGCGACAGCGAGGGAATCATGACGGGCAGGCAGCCGGCGCCGTCGACCACCGCGCGGAGGTATTTCTCCCCCACCGCCTGGAAGGGGTGGTGGCCGATCTGTTTCCGGTCCGAAGGCAGGCCGACCAGCGGGGGCTGACGCATGGGACGCCTCACGAGGGGATGGCTGACCTTACTCCGGGCGTTTGATTTCATCAACGGGGGATGATTATTTTTTACAGCCAGGGCCGGAATGCTAGACTCCGCCGACCCCAGCGGATGCCCGTTCCCATGACCTCCTCCCTCCTCCCGCCGGCCGACGCCGACGTCCTCGCGCAGCTCCCGGACTGCGAGCAGATCGACCTGCTGCTGCCCGACATGAACGGCCTGCTGCGCGGCAAGCGCATCACCCGCGACGCGCTGGAGAAGGTATACCGCGACGGCGTCTGCCTGCCGATGTCCCTCATCGCCACCGACATCACCGGCAACACGGTCGAGGAAACCGGCCTGGGCTACGACATCGGCGACGAGGACCGGATCTGCCGGCCGGTGCCGGGCAGCCTGCGCCCGATCCCTTGGCAGCACCGGCCGATGGCCCAGCTGCTGCTGCAGATGGAGGACGGCCGCGGCGGCCTGTTCGAGGCCAATCCGCGCGACGTGCTCAAGCGCGTGGTGGCCCGGTTCAAGGAACGCGGCCTGACGCCGGTGGTCGCGGTGGAGCTGGAGTTCTACCTGCTCGACGCCGAGCTGACCCACGACGGCCGCCCGCAGGCCTCGGTGAACCCGGCCACCGGCGAGCGCAACCGCAGCACGCAGGTCTATTACATGCAGGACCTCAACGACTACCAGGGCTTCACCGACGCGGTCGCCGACGCCTGCGCCGCCCAGGGCATCCCGGCCGACACCGCGGTGGCCGAGTACGCGCCGGGCCAGTTCGAGATCAATCTCAAGCATCGCGCCGACGCCGTCGCCGCCTGCGACGACGCCCTGCTGCTGCGCCGGGCGATCAAGGCCATCGCCGACGAACAGGGCATGATCGCCAGCTTCATGGCCAAGCCCTTCGTGGACCAGGCCGGCAGCGGCACCCACGTGCACGTGAGCGTGCTCGACGCCGACGGCCGCAACCTGTTCGCCTGCACGCCGGAGCAGCCCGCCGACGCGCTCCGCCACGCCGTCGCCGGCCTGCAGCGCGCCAGCGCCGAATGCATGCTGATGTTCGCGCCGCACGCCAACAGCTACCGCCGCTTCGTGCTCAATGCCTTCGTGCCGCTCAACGACGCCTGGGGCTTCAACAACCGCACCGTGGCCATGCGCATCCCGCACAGCGACCCGGCCAACACTCGCATCGAGCACCGCATCGCCGGCGCCGACGCCAATCCCTACCTGGTCACCGCGGCCGTGCTGGCCGGCATCCTGCAGGGCCTGGACGACCGCGGCGACCCGGGCGCGCCGGTGATCGGCAATGCCTACGAGCAGACCGAGCACCGCGAGCTGTTCTGGCAAGACACGATCCGCGACTTCCAGGCCAGCGAGTTCGTGGCGCGCCACTTCGGCGTGCCGTTCCGGCACATCTACGGCCAGCAGAAGCTCAAGGAACTGCGCAGCTTCAGCCGCGAAGTGACCACGCTGGAGTACGACTGGTACCTGCGGACGGTCTGAGATGACGGTGCGCTCGCCCGCCGCGCACGTCGATTCCTGGTATTCGCGCAGCGCCACGCCGGCGCCGGAACACCCGCGCCTGCAGGGCCGCGAGACCGCCGACGTGGTCATCCTGGGCGCGGGCCTCACCGGGCTCTCGGCCGCGCTGGAGCTGGCGCAGGCCGGCCTGCGCGTGATCGTCGTCGAGGCCCGGCGCGTCGGCTGGGGCGCCTCCGGGCGCAATGGTGGCCAGGTGATCTTCGGCTATGGCTGCGAGCAGCCGAAGATCGCCGCGCTGGTGGGACCAGCGCTGGCGCGGCGGATGTTCGACTGGTCGCTGGAGGGCGTGCGCCTGGTGCGCGAGCGCATCGCCACGCACGGCATCGACGCCCACTGGCGCGATGGCCACGCCCACGTGGCGATCAAGCCGCGGCACATCGATGAACTCAAGGCCTGGCAGGACGACCTGGCCGAAAACTACGGCTACGCCCTGCCCTGGTGGGACCGCGAGCAGCTGCGGGCGCAGCTCGACAGCCCGCGCTACCTGGGCGCGCTGTTCGACCCGGCGTCGGGCCACCTGCATCCGCTCAACTACACGCTGGGCCTGGCGCGGGCGGCGACGGCGGCCGGCGTGCGCATCTTCGAGCACTCGCCGGTGGTGTCGCTCACGCGCGGGGCCAGGGCCGTGCTGCGCACCGCCCAGGGCGAGGCGGAAGGCGCCTTCTGCGTGCTGGCCGGCAACGCCCTGGTCCACGGCATCGCCCCCGAGCTCGACGACAAGATCATGCCGGTCGGCACCTACGTCGGCGCCACCGCGCCGCTGGGCGAGGCGCTGGCGCGTTCGCTGGTCCGCAACGACATGGCCGTGGCCGACATCAACTGGGCGCTGGACTATTTCCGGCTCAGCGCCGACCACCGGCTGCTGTTCGGCGGCCGGGCCAGCTACTCCACCCTGCCCCCGCCGAACCTGGCCGGCACGATGCAGCGGCGCATGGCGCGGGTGTTCCCGCAGCTCAGGGACGTGAAATTCGAAAGCGTGTGGGGCGGCCTGATCGACATCAGCCTCAACCGTGCGCCGCACTGGGGGCGGCTGGGCGACAACATCTACTTCGCCCAGGGCTTCAGCGGCCACGGCGTCGCCGCCACCGGGCTGGCGGGCCGCATCGTCGCCGAGGCGATCCGCGGGCAGGCCGAGCGTCTTGATGCGTTCGCGAAGATCCCGCATCGCGACTTCCCCGGCGGCCGCGCCCTGCGGACCCCGATGCTGGTGGCCGCCATGGCCTGGTTCAAGCTGCGCGATGCGCTCTGGTGAGCCCTCGGGGTGCGGGGTCACGACCGGTCGGGTAGACTGCGCCCCGCGACATTCGCCCCGCAACGAGACACCTCTCCCAGTGATGACGCCACCGTAGGCCAAGGCAGCGCCTTCCTCGACCCGACGGGACACCCCGTCGCGCGGCTTCACGCTCAAGGTCCCGGCCAACCCGGCCCGGGCCATGGAATCATCGAATTGAATACTTTCTCCCGCCTGGGCCAGGAATGGTTCGGCAATATCCGTGGCGACGTGCTCGCCGGACTCGTGGTCGCGCTGGCCCTGATCCCGGAAGCCATCGCCTTCTCCATCATTGCCGGCGTCGACCCCAAGGTCGGCCTGTACGCCTCGTTCTGCATCGCCGTGGTGATCGCCTTCTTCGGCGGCCGCCCCGGCATGATTTCCGCGGCCACCGGCGCCATGGCGCTGGTGATGGTCGACCTGGTCAAGGACCACGGCCTGCAGTACCTGCTGGCGGCGACGCTGCTGACGGGCGTCTTCCAGATCATCGCCGGTGCGCTGAAACTGGGCACGCTGATGCGCTTCGTGTCGCGCTCGGTGATCACCGGCTTCGTCAACGCGCTGGCGATCCTGATCTTCATGGCCCAGCTGCCCGAGCTGATCGGCGTGCCGTGGACCGTCTACGCGATGTGCGCCGCCGGCCTGGCGATCATCTACGGCTTCCCTTACCTCACCCGCGCCATCCCGTCGCCGCTGGTGGCCATCGTGCTGCTGACGATCGTGGCGATCTGGCTCAAGCTCGACATCCGCACCGTCGGCGACATGGGCGAGCTGCCCGACAGCCTGCCGGTCTTCCTGTTCCCGGACATCCCGCTGACGCTGGAGACGCTGTGGATCATCCTGCCGGTGTCGGGCACGCTGGCCGTGGTGGGCCTGCTGGAGTCGCTGCTGACCGCGCAGATCGTCGACGACCTCACCGACACCCCCAGCAACAAGAACCGCGAGTGCGCCGGCCAGGGCATCGCCAACATCGCCGCGGGCCTGATGGGCGGCATGGCGGGCTGCGCGATGATCGGGCAGTCGGTGATCAACGTGAAGTCCGGCGGCCGCGGCCGGCTGTCGGCCTTCGTCGCCGGCACGGTGCTGCTGCTGATGGTGGTGTTCGGCAGCGAGTGGGTGCGCCAGATCCCGATGGCGGCGCTGGTGGCGGTGATGATCATGGTCTCGATCGGCACCTTCAGCTGGCGCTCGGTGCGCGACCTGGCCACGCATCCGGGCACGTCCAGCATCGTCATGGTCGCCACCGTCGTCGTCACCGTGTTCACCCACGACCTGGCCAAGGGCGTGCTGACGGGCGTGCTGCTGTCGGCCCTGTTCTTCGCCCGCAAGGTTGGCCGCGTGCTGCACATCGGCTCGGCGTCACTCGATGCCGGCAAGGCGCGCGCCTACACGGTCACCGGGCAGGTGTTCTTCGCCTCGGCGGACGCCTTCGCCGCGGGCTTCGACTTCAAGGAAGTGCTGGAACGCGCGGTGATCGACGTCTCCGGCGCCCATTTCTGGGACCTCAGCGCCGTCGCTGCCCTGGACAAGGTGGTGCTGAAATTCCGCCGCGAGGGTACCGTGGTCGAGGTCGTCGGGCTCAACCAGGCCAGCGCCACGCTGGTCGACCGTCTCGGCGTGCACGACAAGCCCGATGCCGAACGCCTGATGGGCGGCCACTGAGGAGCACCGCATGCGCCAACCCCTGATCCATGCCGACGGCCACGTGCTGGCCGCGATCGACCCCTCGGTCTATGGCCGCAGCGTCGCCGGGCTCGCCGCCTGGGCGGCCGGGCGCCTGGAGGCCCCGCTGGTCCTGCTCCACACCATCCAGCGGAACCTGTCGCCGCCCGCGGCCGACCTGAGCGGCAACCTGTCGCTGGGCGGCCAGGAGGCACTGATGGCCCAGCTGGCCGACCTGGACGAACAGCGCGCCAGGCTGGCGCAGGAGCACGGCCGCATCCTGCTGGAACAGACGCGGGATCAGCTGGCCGGCAGCGGCGGCGTCGAGGCGGAGGTCCGCCAGCGCCACGGCGAGCTTTCCGACACCCTGCTCGACCTCGAGGCCGGCGTGCGCCTGTTCGTGCTCGGCAAGCGCGGCGAGCACGCCGACTTCGATCGCGGCCAGCTTGGCGGACAGCTCGAGCACGTGCTGCGCGCGGTGCACCGCCCGGTGCTGGTGGCCTCGCGCGCCTTCAGGCCGCCGCAGCACTTCATGATCGCCTTCGACGGCGGCGCCACCACCCGCCGCTGCGTCGAGATGGTCTGCGCCAGCCCGCTGCTCAAGGGCCTGGCCTGCGAGCTGATGATGGTCGGCGACGCCGAGAACGCGGCCCTGCGCGAGCACCTGGCCTGGGCCAAGGGGCAGTTGGAGGCGGCGGGCTTCGCGCCCAATGCCGGCATTTTCCCCGGCCATCCGGAGGCCGTGATCGCCCGGGAGGTCGGCGCGCGCGGCATCGACCTGCTGGTGATGGGCGCCTACGGCCACTCCCGCATCCGCACCCTGATCCTGGGCAGCACCACCACCCAGGTCCTGCGCAGCTGTCCGATCCCGGTGCTGCTGCTGCGCTGAACCCTCAGGGGTCGAGGTTGATCCAGGTCGCCTTGACCTCGCTGTACTTCTCGAAGGCGTGCAGCGACTTGTCGCGGCCGTTGCCGGACTGCTTGTAGCCGCCGAAGGGCGCGGTCATGTCGCCGCCGTCCCAGTAGTTCACCCAGACGCTGCCGGCGCGCAGCTTGCGCGCCACGCGGTGGGCGCGGCTGAGGTCGCTGGTGAACACGCCCGCCGCCAGCCCGTAGTCGCTGTCGTTGGCCAGGCGCAGCGCCTCGTCCTCGGTGTCGAAGGCGATGACGCTCAGCACCGGCCCGAAGATCTCCTCGCGGGCGATGGCATGGCTGGCCTGGACGCCGTCGAAGATGGTGGGCCCGATGTAGCAGCCGCCGTCCACCGTCTGCAGGCGCTCGCCGCCGATCACCACGCGCGCGCCCTGCTCGCGGCCCTTGGCGATGTAGCCGAGCACGCGTTCGGTCTGCGCCTCGTCCACCATCGCGCCCATCGCCGCGCCGGGTTCGAGCGGGTGCTGGGGCTGCATCTTGCGGCCGAACTCGGCGACCCTGGCGACGAACTCGTCGTGGATGCGGCGCTCGACGAACAGGCGCGAGGCGGCGGTGCAGACCTCGCCCTGGTTGTAGAAGATGCCGCTGGCCGCGGCCTTGGCCGCGCGCTCGAGGTTGGGCGCGTCGGCGAACACCAGGTTCGGGCTCTTGCCGCCGCACTCCATGTAGGCGCGCTTCATGTTGGAGCTGCCGGCGCAGACCATCAGGTGCTTGCCGACCGCGGTCGAGCCGGTGAACACCAGGCCGTCGACGTCCATGTGCATGGCCAGCGGCTCGCCGGCGCCGCGGCCGAAGCCCGGCACCACGTTGAACACGCCTTCGGGGATGCCGGCCTCGATTGCCAGCTCGGCGATGCGCAGCGCGCTCAGCGGCGATTTCTCGGACGGCTTGAGGATCACCGAATTACCCATCGCCAGCGCCGGCGCGATCTTCCAGCAGGCCATCAGCAGCGGGAAATTCCAGGGCACGATCGCCCCGACCACGCCCAGCGGCTCGCGCGTCACCAGGCCGAGTTCGTCGTGCCCGGTGGGCGCGACCTCGCCGTAGACCTTGTCGATGGCTTCACCGGTCCAGGCCATGCAGCGCACCGAGGCGGCCACGTCCACGTGCAGGGCGTCGTTGACTGGCTTGCCCATGTCCAGTGCGTCCAGCAGGGCCAGCTCGTCGGCGTGCTGCTGCAGCAGCTGGGCAAAGCGCTGGATCACCTTCTTGCGCTGCGCCGGGCGCGCGTTCGACCAGCGGCCGGCGTCGAAGCTGCGGCGGGCGGCCGCGACCGCGCGATCGATGTCGACCGAACCGCACTCGGCGACCCGGGCCAGCAGGCGCCCGTCGATCGGACTGCGGCACTCGAAGGTCTTGCCGCTGGCGGCGTCGACGTACTGGCCGTCGATGAAGGCCTGGTGGCGGAGGCTGAGGCGGCTGGCGAGCAGTTCCCAGTCTTCGCGGGTCTTGGGCTTGGTCATGGTGGGGGTCCGGTGGTGTGGGGGGGAAAGGGGCTTCCCCCTCTCCCCAACCCCTCTCCCGCGGGGGGGAGAGGGGCTTTAGAAGGTGGGCGGGGTGTTTGCGCTGACGAGGATGGCGGTGTCGGGGCCGATGTTGCGGAAGCGGTGGGGCTGGCGGCTTTCGAAGTAGTAGGCCTCGCCGGGGCCGAGCACACGGACCTGGTCGCCGACGGTGACTTCCACGCGGCCCTGGATCACCACGCCGCCCTCCTCGCCGTCGTGGCTGAGCATGGTCTCGCCGGTGTCGCTTCCCGGCGGCATCACCTCGCGCAGGATGCACATCTGCCGGTTGGGGCGGTGCTGGCCGACCAGGAAATAGTGGATTTCGTTGTTGCCCACGTCGGGCTGTTCATCGGCCGGGTAGAACGGGCTGTCGCCGGTGTCGGCCAGGTCCAGCGTGAAAAAATCCGCGAGCGAGATCGGGATGCCGTCCAGCACTTTCTTGAGCGAACTGATCGACGGGCTGACCTTGTTCTGCTCGATCAGCGAGATGGTGGAGTTGGTGACGCCCACGCGCTTGGCCAGCTCGCGCTGGCTGAGGTTCTTGCTCTTGCGAACGGCCTGCAGCCGGATCCCGATATCCAATGCGCCCACCTCCGGATGTTGTGGAATATTTAACATCCGACCCCGGTTCGGTCAATTAAAACGGGGTTTTCCGGCCAGTTGTAAAGTTTATTCAACGCGGTAAGCTGGCCGGCATTCGCCTCCGGAAGCCCGCCATGTCCCCTGCCGACGACCTTGCCCACCAGGCCACCGCCGCCCCCGAGCACACCGATGCATTCTGGATGCCGTTCACGGCCAACCGGCAGTTCAAGAAGACGCCGCGCCTGCTGGCCAGCGCCGAGGGCATGTACTACCGCAGCACCGACGGCCGCGAGATCCTCGACGGTACCGGCGGCCTGTGGTGCTGCAATGCCGGCCACGCCCGGCCCCGGATCGTCAAGGCGATCCAGGAACAGGCGGCCACCCTGGACTTCGCGCCGACCTTCCAGATGGGCCATCCCCTGCCCTTCGTGCTGGCCGAGCGCCTGAAGGCGATCGCGCCCGACGGGCTGGACCATGTCTTCTTCACCAACTCCGGCTCGGAGTCGGTGGACACCGCGCTCAAGATCGCCCTGGCCTACCACCGCGCCCGCGGCGAAGGCCAGCGCACCCGCCTGATCGGCCGCGAAAAGGGCTACCACGGCGTCGGCTTCGGCGGCATCGCGGTCGGCGGCATGGTCAACAACCGCAAGTTCTTCGGGCCGATGCTGCCGGGCGTGGACCACCTGCGGCACACGCTGGACATGGCCCGCAACGGATTCAACCGCGGCCTGCCACGGCACGGCATCGAGCTGGCCGAGGACCTCGAGCGCCTGGTGCAGCTGCACGACGCCAGCACCATCGCCGCGGTCATCGTCGAACCCATCTCCGGCAGCGCCGGCGTGGTGCTGCCGCCCGAGGGCTACCTCCAGCGCCTGCGCGAGATCTGCGACAAGCACGGCATCCTGCTGATCTTCGACGAGGTCATCACCGGCTTCGGCCGGGTCGGCAAGGCCTTCGCGGCGCAGCGCTTCGGCGTCACCCCGGACCTGATCACCACCGCCAAAGGCCTGACCAACGGCTCGGTGCCGATGGGCGCGGTGTTCGCCAGCGGCAAGATCCACGACGCCTTCATGCACGGCCCGGAGGGCGCGATCGAGCTCTTCCACGGCTACACCTACTCGGGCCACCCGCTGGCCTGCGCCGCGGCCCTGGCCACCCTGGACACCTACCAGGAGGAGGGCCTGTTCGAGAAGGCGATCGAGCTGGGCGGCTACTGGGAGGACGCGATCCACGCCCTGAAGGGCCTGCCCAACGTCATCGACATCCGCAATTTCGGCCTGATCGGCGCGGTGGAGCTGGCCGCGCGCGAAGGCGCCCCGGGTTCACGCGGCTATGACGCCTTCCAGCGCGCCTTCAACGACCAGAACCTGATGGTGCGCTGCACCGGCGACGTCCTGGCCCTGTCGCCGCCCCTGATCCTGCAAAAAGAGCACATCGACCGGATTTTCGACCGCTTGGCCGCTACCATACGCGCCACCGCCTGACCGGGCGGCCGACCCCACAAGAACAGATCCGCCCCGGGAGGGCAGTTTCATGCTTATCGGCGTCCCCAAGGAAATCAAGAACCACGAGTACCGCATCGGCCTGACCCCGGCCGGCGCCCGTGAACTCACGGCCCACGGCCACCAGGTGGTCGTGCAGCGCGACGGCGGCAAGGCCATCGGCCTGACCAACGAGATGTACGAGAAGGCCGGCGCCCGCATCGTCGACACCGCCGAGGAAATCTTCGCCAAGGCCGACATGATCATCAAGGTCAAGGAGCCGCAGCCGGTGGAGTGCGCCATGCTGCGCCCCGGCCAGCTGCTCTACACCTACCTGCACCTGGCGCCCGATCCCGAGCAGACCCGGGCCCTGGTGAAGTCCGGCGCCACCTGCATCGCCTACGAAACCGTCACCGACCGCAAGGGCGGCCTGCCGCTGCTGGCGCCGATGAGCGAAGTGGCCGGCCGCATGTCGATCCAGGCCGGCGCGCACGCGCTCGAAAAAGCCCAGGGCGGCTCCGGCGTGCTGATGGGCGGCGTGCCGGGCGTGAAGCCGGCCGAGGTGCTGGTGATCGGCGGCGGCGTGGTCGGCATCAACGCCGCGCGCATGGCGATGGGCCTCAACGCCCGCGTCACCATCCTCGATCGCTCGCTCGACCGCCTCAAGTACCTGGACGAGCTCTACGGCGACAAGATCACCACGCTCTACTCCACCATCGATGCGATCGAAGAGCTGCTGCCGCAGTCCGACCTCGTCGTCGGCGCGGTGCTGATCCCGGGCGCGGCCGCGCCCAAGCTGGTGTCGCGCAAGCAGCTGGGCCTGATGAAGCCGGGCTCGGTGCTGGTCGACGTCGCCATCGACCAGGGCGGCTGCTTCGAGACCTCCAAGGCCACCACCCACCAGCACCCGACCTACGAAGTGGACGGCATCATCCACTACTGCGTCGCGAACATGCCGGGCGGCGTCGCCCGCACCTCCACCTTCGCCCTGACCAACGCCACCCTGCCCTACGCGGTGAGGCTGGCCAACAAGGGCGCGGCGGCGATGCTCGACGACGAGCACCTGCTCAATGGCCTGAACGTGCATGCGGGCAAGGTGACGTACGAGGCCGTGGCCAAGGACCTGGGCTACGACTACGTCCCCGCCGCGCAGGCCCTGAAGGGCTGACGAAACACCCCTGTAGGAGCGCCTTCAGGCGCGAATCTTTTCGCCGAAAAGCTTCGCGCCAGAAGGCGCTCCCACGGGAAGCATTCCACCGGGGGACCCCATGAAGCGCATCGATCACTTCATCAACGGCCAGGCCTCCCCCGGCAGCGGCGATCGCCGCGGCGACGTCTTCAACCCCGCCACCGGCCAGGTCCAGGCCCACGTCGCGCTGGCCTCGCCGGCCGACGTGGATGCCGCGGTGTCCGCCGCCCAGGCCGCCTTCCCCGCCTGGGCCGCCACTACCCCGCTCAGCCGCGCGCGGGTGCTGTTCAAGTTCAAGGAACTGCTGGAGCGGCACGCCGACGAAATCGCGGCCTGCATCACCGCCGAGCACGGCAAGGTGCTGGCCGACGCGCGCGGCGAGCTCACCCGCGGCCTGGAAGTGGTCGAGTTCGCCTGCGGCGCGCCGCACCTGCTCAAGGGCGAGCACTCGATGAACGTCGGCCGCGACGTCGACGCCTACACCGAGTACGCGCCGCTGGGCGTGGTCGCCGGCATCACGCCGTTCAACTTCCCGTGCATGGTGCCGATGTGGATGTTCCCGGTGGCCCTGGCCTGCGGCAACACCTTCGTGCTCAAGCCGTCCGAGCGCGACCCCGGCACGCCGATGCTGCTGGCGCGCCTGCTTCGGGAGGCCGGGCTGCCGGATGGCGTGTTCAACGTCGTGCACGGCGACAAGGTCGCGGTGGATGCGCTGCTGGACGATCCGCGCGTGCAGGCGGTCAGCTTCGTCGGCTCCACGCCGATCGCCGAATACATCTACGCGCGCGGCAGCGCCAACGGCAAGCGCGTGCAGGCCCTGGGCGGCGCCAAGAACCACATGGTGGTGCTGCCCGACGCCGACCTCGACGGCGCCGCCAATGCGCTGCTGGGCGCGGGCTATGGTTCGGCCGGCGAACGCTGCATGGCGATCTCGGTGGCGGTCTGCGTCGGGGCGGCCACCGCCGATGCGCTGGTGGCCAGGCTCAAGCCGATGGTCGAAGCGCTGGTGGTCGGACCCGGCGACCAGGGCGCGCCGGACATGGGCCCGCTGGTCACCGCGGCACACCGCGACAAGGTGCGCGGCTATGTCGACGCCGGCCTGGCCGAGGGTGCAACGCTGGTCGTCGACGGCCGCGGGCTGCACCTTGCCGCGGCGCCGGACGGCTTCTTCCTTGGCGGCTGCCTGTTCGACCATGTCACGCCGGCGATGCGGATCTACCGAGAGGAGATCTTCGGCCCGGTGCTGTGCGTGGTGCGGGTGCCGGATTTCGAGGCGGCGCTGGCGCTGGTGAACGCGCACGAGTACGGCAACGGCACCGCTGTGTTCACCCGCGACGGCGACGCCGCGCGCCAGTTCGCGCATCGCGTGCAGGCGGGCATGGTCGGCATCAACGTGCCGATCCCGGTGCCAATGGCCTTCCACAGCTTCGGCGGCTGGAAGCGCTCGCTGTTCGGACCGCTGCACGTGCACGGGCCCGACGGCGTGCGCTTCTACACCCGGCTCAAGACCGTCACCGCGCGCTGGCCCACCGGGGTGCGCGCGCAGGCCGAGTTCACCATGCCGACCATGAAGTAGGCGCTGGCCGAACTCCTACCCGTCGGCGCGCGATTGCGCTGACTACGCCGCGCCGGCCCGCGCCTAGCCTGAGTCCAGCCCGCGCCATCCGGCGCCGGCCCCACGGACCAGGAGATCGCCATGAAATTCGGACTCGCCCTGCTGCTCGCCGGCCTCGTCGGCGCGGTCGCCACGCTCGCCCCCGCTCCGGCGCGCGCCGGCGAAAGCCACGACTGCACCGACGGCTGCTACATCATCACCTGCAACGAACGCGTCTGCGCCACCTGGCGCTGCGACGAGCGCGGCTGCCAGCTGCTCAACACCTTCCAGCGCTCGCTGGTGGAGCTGCAGGCGGCGGGCGCGCCGGCCAAGCGCGCCGGCCCGCCGGAAGTCGCCCATGCCAGGGTGTGCCCGGCCAACCGTCCGTGCGAGCTGTACGAACTGAACACGTCCGAGGCCCTGCACCTGGGCAGCTTCGACAACGTCGACGACCTCGCGGCCCAGCGGCGCGCGCTGCGCGCCCTGCCCCGGCGCTGACTCAGCGCAGCTTGTCGGGGAAGGCCTGCACCAGCTTGGCCACCTTGGGCAGCGACACGAACTGGATGTAGGGCTGCCCGGGGTTCTTCGCGGCGTAATCGTGGTGGTAGGCCTCGGCCACGAAGAAGGCCTCCAGCGGCTCGATGCGGGTCGCCAGGCGCGAGGCGAAGGCGCCCGAGGCATCGAGCTGGCCGAGGTAGGCCCGCGCCACCTGCTCCTGCCCCGCATCCAGCGGGAACAGGGCCGAGCGGTACTGCGGGCCGACGTCATTGCCCTGGCGATCCTTCTGGGTCGGGTCGTGGGCCACGGCGAAGAAGACCTTCAGCAGTTGGCCGTAGCTGAGCTGCATCGGGTCGTACAGGATGCGGATGGCCTCGGCGTGGGCGGTCTGGCCGCTGCAGACGGCCTTGTAGTTGGCGGTGTCGGCGTCGCCGCCGGCGTAGCCGGGCACCACCTCGGTGACGCCGGCCAGCTGGCGGTAGACCGCCTCGGTGCACCAGAAGCAGCCGCCGGCGAGGATGGCCTCGCCGCGGTCGGCGGCGGTGGGCACGTCCACGGCCGGATCGGGAACACGCGCCGGCGGCACGCGCAGGCCGGCGCCGGGAAGTTCGCAGCTCGGGTCAGCCATGGCAGGTCTCCGGTGGGCAGGCCACTATCGCGGGTCCGGCGCGAAACGGGCGCGAAGGCGGCCTCGCCCGTCGCGGGCTCAGGTCAGGTCCACCATCAGGGCCTCGGCGGCTTCGGCGCAGAACTCGCCCTCCCACTTGGCCATCAGCGCCAGGTACAGCAGCTTCTCGAACTCGGGGCGGAAGCGGCGGATCACTGAGTCCGGGTCGGGCATCAGCTTGGCGTCGGCGATCAGGCCGAAGTGGACGGCGCCGTTGTAGCTCAGGATCGAGATGCCCAGCCCGATCGAGCCGGTCTGCGGCACCCAGAACATCAGGTCCGTGATCTTGCTGCCGCCGAAGTACAGCGGCATCTGCGGCCCCGGCACGTTGGTGGCCACGGCCGAGGCCTTGCGGCTGAACATCTCCAGCGCGAAAGCCTGCACCGCCGGCGGCGCCATGCCCACCGCCGCCAGCGCGCCGAAGGTGGCCACGGCCTGGCGCGACTTGCGCAGGACCTTCATCGAGGCGGTGATGCGCTCGAGCCGGCGCATCGGATTGGCCTCGCCAACCGGCAGTTCCAGGAACACCAGGCCGAAGTGGTTGCCCAGCTGCTTGGCGTGCTCCAGCGGCCGCAGGTTCACCGGCACGGTGGCGCGGATGGTGATGCCCTCGAGCTGTTCGCCGCGCTCGAGCATGTAGCTGCGCAGCGCGCCGCTGGCCGACGCCAGCAGGATGTCGTTGACGGTGCAGCGCAGCGCGCGGCTGACCGACTTCACTTCTTCCAGCGGCAGCGGTTCGGCCCAGGCCACGCGCTTGCTGACGCCCAGCCGGCCCTTGAGCACGGTCTCGGGATCATCCGACAGCGACAGCGCCAGGCCGACTTCCTTGGCGATGTCGACGCCTTCGGTCGCCAGCACGGCGGCCAGGGTCGGGTCGCGGTAGAAGTCCATGCCCTTTTCGAGCATCTTGCCGCCGATCTGCATGTAGCGGTCGATGGCGCCGACCCGCTGCGCCACCGGGGCGTGCTCTTCCTTCTTCAGCCAGCGCTTGGCCAGTGCGGCCTTGCGCTTGGGGTCGAGGCCCATCTCGGTCAGCGACAGCAGCACCTGCACCAGGGCGATGCCGTCGGCGTAGCAATGGTGGATGCGCGAGATCAGGGCCGAGCCGCCGCCGAACTTCTCGACCAGGTGGAACTGCCAGAGCGGCTTGGTCTTGTCGAGCGGGGTCGAGGCCATCTGGCTGGTCAGGCGCTCGAGCTCGCGCTTGCCGCCGCGCCCGGGCAGCGCGGTCAGCCGCACGTGCCAGTCGAGGTCGAAGTCGGCGTCGTCCTGCCAGAACGCGCCGGTGGGCGTGTCCACGGCCTTCTGCCGGAAGCGCGGGTAGGCCAGGAACTTGGTTTCGATGACCTTGCGCAGGGTGCGGATGTCGAGCGGAGTCTCGAACATCATCACGCCGGTGATCATCATCAGGTTGGTGGGCCGCTCCATGCGCAGCCAGGCGGTGTCGACCCGCGACATCGGCGATTTGCGGATCCTGGTGCGCGCCTCGGCCATGTCCCCTCCCCGTTGAGTGGGCAGGATGCCGCCTGCGGCGCGCAGGCGTCAACGCTGGGCGGACGGCTTGCCCTTGGGGCCCGAGTAGGCCTCCAGCGCGGCCTCGCGGCTGGCCTTGAGGTCGACGATGGGCCGGACCGGGTAATCCGGGGCCAGCCGGCGCAGCCGGGCCGGGTCCTCCCAGGGCGCGGCCAGCGCCGCATCGGGCAGTGCGGCCAGCTCGGGCACCCAGCGTCGGATGTACTTGCCGGCGGCGTCGAACTTCTGCGCCTGCGCGATCGGGCTGAAGATGCGGAAGTACGGCGCGGCGTCGGCGCCGGTGCCCGCGGTCCACTGCCAGCCCTGGGTGTTGTTGGCCAGGTCGGCGTCCACCAGGGTGTCCCAGAACCACTCGGCGCCGTGCTTCCAGTGGTAGCGCAGGTTCTTGGTCAGGAAGCTGGCCACCACCATGCGCACGCGGTTGTGCATCCAGCCGGTGTGCCAGAGCTCGCGCATGCCGGCGTCGACGATCGGCACGCCGGTGCGGCCGCGCTGCCAGGCGCGCAGGTGGCCGGCATCGGGCCGGGCCCAGCGGAAGCCTTCGAACCGGGGATTGAGGTTCTCGTTGGCGGTGTGCGGGAAGTGGAACAGCAGGTGGTGGCTGAACTCGCGCCAGCCCAGCTCGCTCAGGAAATGGTCGACATCGGGCTGCACCGCCGCCGGCCAGCTCCGCGCCAGCACCGCCGAGACGATGCGCCGCGGCGAGATCTCGCCGAAGTGCAGGTGCGGCGACAGCTTCGAGGTGGCGATGCGGTCGGGGTAGTTGCGCTGCTCCTTGTAGCCGGTGGCGGCGCCGTCCAGGAAGGCGTCCAGCAGGTCGCTGGCGCCGGCTTCGCCCGGCTGCCAGTCGCTCCAGAAGCCTTCGTCCCAGCGCGGCTCGGGCCGCTGGGGCTCGAGCTTCAGGTCGGCGAGGTCGAGGCCGGCCAGCCGCGCGGGCGGCTCGGGCAGCTTCGCCGGGGCGGCCGGCGGCGCCTTCGGGTCCAGGCGCTGCCGGGCGTTCTTCCAGAACGGCGTGAACACCCGATACGGATCGCCGCTGCCGGTCTGCACCGTCCAGGGCTCGACCAGCAGCGCGGCGTTGTGGCTTTCCACCGTGAGCCCGCGCGACTTCAGGCCCTGCTTGATGCGGGTGTCGCGGGCGATCGAGGCGGGCTCGTAAAGGCGGTTCCAGTGCAGGGCTTCGGCCTGGGTCTCGGCGATCAGCTTTTCCAGCTCGGCCAGGCTGTCGCCGCGGCGGATGACCAGGCGCGAGCCGCGCGCGCGCAGGTCGGCGTCCAGCGCCTTCAGCGCGCGGTGCAGCCAGGCGTGGCTGGCCGCGCCCGGCGCCCAGGGCGCCTCTTCATCCGGGGCATGGATGTAGACGAAAACCGGCGCCAGGCCCGCACGCAGTGCCGCCTGCAGGGCGGGATTGTCGTCCAGCCTCAGGTCGCGGCGGAACCAGATCAGGGCGTTGGCCATGGCGCAGACTCAGGCGGATTTGACGTAGGGTCGCACCGCCTGGAAGCCGCCGTCGAGGCCGATCACCTGGCCGCTGATCCAGCCCGCCGCGTCCGACAGCAAGAAGGCGCCCAGCGCCGCGGCGTCGGCCGCCTCGCCGTGCCGGCCCAGCGGGTACTGGCCGGCGATGGCCTTGGCCGCCGCCTCGTTGCTGAGCATGCGCTCGGTGGCGGGGGTGCGCATCAGGCCGGGCGCGATCGCGTTGGTGCGCAGTCCGGCGCCGGAGAAGTCGGCGGCCAGCGAGCGCACCAGCGCCTCGACCCCGCCCTTGGCCATCGCGATCGCCGCATGGTTGGCCACGCCGATCCCGGCCGCCACCGAGCTGAAGAACAGCAGCGCGCCCGGCTGCGGCGCCTTCTGCACGCGCGGCGCGTAGGCCTTGGCGATGAAGAAGGCGCTGTCGAGGTTGGCCGCCAGGCAGGCGCGGTACTGCGCCTCGGTGGTGCGGCCGATCGGTGCGATCAGGATGGCGCCGGCGCAGTGCGCCACGGCATCCGGCACCTGGCCAAAGGCCTCGGTGGCGCGGGCGACGGCGGCTTCGGCGCCCTCCTCGGTGGCCACGTCGGCGACGATGGCCAGGTCGCCCTCGGGCAGCGCCAGTTCCTCGGCGCGACGCGAGGCCAGGGCCAGGCGCCAGCCGTTGGCGCGCAGGCGTTCGGCCAGGGCGGTGGCGACGCCGCCGGAGGCGCCAGTGATCAGGCAGGTCTTCATGGGGATTCCGTCAGGAAGGAAGCCGCGCCACCCTACCCGTCCACCCCGTGTTTCGACCGTGAATCCAGCGCCAGCGCCTCGCGCAGCGTGGCGGCCTGGGCACGGATGGCGTCGACCTCGGCGGCCGGCTTGCGGGCCAGGTTCTTCCACTGCAGCGCGGTGCGCGGGTGCCGGGCGAAGCGGGCCTCGTGCCGCGCCAGGAAATCCCAGTACAGGGTGGTGAACGGACAGGCGTCGGCGCCGACCGCCACGCCGGGCTTGAAGCGGCAGCCCGCGCAGTGGTTCGACATCTTCTGGATGTAAGCGCCCGAGGCGGCGTAGGGCTTGGACGTCATGCGCCCGCCGTCGGCGTACTGGCTCATGCCCAGCACGTTGGGCAGCTCCACCCACTCGACCGCATCCACGTACACCGCCAGGTACCAGGCATGCACCTCGCGCGGCCGCACGCCCAGCAGCAGCGCGAACAGGCCGGTGACCATCAGTCGCTGGATGTGGTGCGCGTAGCCAAGGTCGAGCGTCTGCCGCAGCGCGTCGCGCAGGCAGGCCATGTCGGTGTCGCCGGTCCAGTAGATGTCCGGCAGCGGCGCCTCGGCGCCCAGCGCGTTCTCGTCCAGGAAGCCGGGCATGCGCTGCCAGTAAACGCCGCGCACGAACTCTCGCCAGCCGATCACCTGCCGGATGAAACCCTCCACCGCCTCGATCGGCGCGTGGCCGTCGCGATACGCCTGCTCGGCCGCCGCCACCACGGTGCGCGGCGACAGCAGCTTGAGGTTCATCGCCGCCGACAGCCGCGAATGGTAGAGCCAGGGCTCGCCCTCCCACATCGCGTCCTGGTAGCGGCCGAACAGCGGCAGCCGGTGGGCGATGAAATCGTCGAGCGCCGCCCGTGCCTGTTCCGTCGTCAGCGGCCAGTCGAAACCGTCCAGCCGGCCGGGATGCACCGCGAAGCGTTCGTTGACCAGGGCCAGCACGCCGCGCGTGGTTCCATCCGGCGCGAACGCCCGCGGCGCCGGCAGCAGGCCCGGCCCGCGCTTGTCGAAGCGGCCGCGGTTGTCGTGGTCGAAGTTCCACTGCCCGCCGACCGGCTCGCCGTCCTGCATCAGCACGCCTTCGCGCTTGCGCAGCCAGCGGTAGAAGAACTCGAGCCGGTACTCCTTGCGCGACCCGCACCAGTCGGCGAAATCGTCGGCGTCGCAGTAGAAGTGCCGGTCGGGGCGCTCGATCCAGCGCACGCCGGCGGCCTCGCACACGGCCGGCAGCGACTGCGCCAGCCGCCACTCGCCGGGCTTCACGGCCAGCAGCTTCGCCGGCTGCAGCGCGTCGAGGTCTGCGGCCAGCGCCGTCGCCAGGTCCGGGTGCGCGTGCTCGTCCAGCGCACGGTAGTGCACGGTGAAGCCACGCGCCCGCAGCGCATCGCGGAACTGGCGCATGGCCGCCAGGAAGATCGCGATGCGCGGCTTGGTGCTCCAGACCTGGGTCGCCTCGTGCGCCGCTTCGGCCATCCAGACCGCGTCCCGCGCCGGGTCGAACTCATCGAACACGGCCGAGTCGGCGTCCAACTGGTCGCCGAGGACGAGGATCAGGTTGCGCAAGGTCTTGGCCATCCCGAAATGCTGCCCTCGCCCCCGTGCACGCCATGGCACGAACCCCGCGCCCCCGCCCCCGCGCACACCACGCCACGAACCCCGCGACCCCGCCCCCGGCGCACGCCACGCCACGAACGCCGCGCCCTCCCCCTGTAGGAGCGCCTTCAGGCGCGAATCTTTTC
>NZ_DASTNG010000067.1:0-30717 GCF_035721105.1 Arenimonas sp.
TCCCGCTGCCGAGCCTGTCGCCCCGGCGGCGGCCCCCGCCCCGACGCCCGCGCCCGCCGCGCCGGCCCCCGAGGCCGCGCGCATCACCGTCGAACAGCCTGCCTTCGTCGCCCCGCCGGCCGACCCGCGCCTGGCCGACTACCTTCGCCCCGGCGCCCTGTCCGGCCCGGTCCGGCTGCAGCTGACCGGCGCCCCGGACCTGGTGCTCGACCCGGGCACCCAGACCTACCTGGCGGGTTCGGCGCTCAAGCCGCTGCTGCCCTATTGCGCGGCGGTGATCCACGAATCCGACCTGGCCCCGGTGCCGGCGGCCGACCTGCCGGCCCTGGCGGCCAGCCTGGGCGGCAGCCAGCCGTGGTCCCGGCTGGCCTGGCTGTGCGCGCTGAGCGGCGGCAACGGCGCGCTCGCGCCGGGCTTCGGCCTCAACGACAAGTACAAGCTGCTGCGCTGGCCGCAGACCGAGCGGGAATTCCCCAAGCACTTCCGCATCGCCACCGTGATGATGAAGGGCCCGTCCCTGCTCACCGACATCGCCGAGCAGAGCGGCGTCGGCCTGGCCGAAGTGATCGATTACCTCAACGCCTGCCTGGCCACCGGCGTCGCCGAGCCCGAAAACGCGCCGCCGCCGCCGGCCGATGCCGGCAAGGGCGGCCTGCTGGGCCGCTTCCGGCGCTGAGGTCCCCGGGGCCGGTCGCAGGACCGGCCCGCGTCCCAGCGCGCGCCGCCACGCGCCCAGCCTGAACGCCACGCATGCGTTCGCCTTGCTCCCCCGGGGCGGGTGCCGGACAATTTGGGCCTGACTCCCACGCCCGAGCCCTGATGGACTCCCAGCGCTACCCGCGCCTTTCCAAGATCACGCACCCGGCCGACCTGCGCCAGTTCCCGGAATCCGAACTGACGGCGGTCGCCGACGAGCTGCGCGCCTACCTGATCGAAACCGTGTCCCAGTCGGGCGGCCATTTCGGCGCCGGCCTGGGCGTGATCGAGCTCACCGTCGCCCTGCACTACCTGTACGAGACCCCGGTCGACCGCCTGGTCTGGGACGTCGGCCACCAGTGCTACCCGCACAAGATCCTCACCGGCCGCCGCGACAGCATCCACACGGTGAAGCAGAAGGACGGCGTGGCGCCGTTCCCGCGCCGCGAGGAGAGCGAGTACGACACCTTCGGCGTCGGCCACAGCTCGACCTCGATCTCGGCCGCGATGGGCATGGCGATCGCGCTGCAGGCCCGCGGCGACGAGCGCAAGGTCGTGGCCGTGATCGGCGACGGCGCGATGACCGCCGGCATGGCGTTCGAGGCGCTCAACCACGGCGGCGGCATGGACCCGGAGCCCAACCTGCTGGTGGTGCTCAACGACAACCGCATGTCGATCTCCGAGAACGTCGGCGGCCTCACCCGCATGCTCGGCCGGCTGTCGGGCAGCCGCACGCTCAACGCCATCCGCGAAAGCGGCAAGAAGCTGCTGGGCGACAAGCGCCGGCCCGCCGCGCGCTTCATGCGCCGCTGGGAAGAACACTGGAAGGGCATGTTCGTGCCCTCCACCCTGTTCGAGGAAATGGGCTTCCACTACACCGGCCCCATCGACGGCCACGACGTGCCGGCGATGCTGGCGGCGCTCAAGACGCTCAAGGGCCTCAAGGGCCCCCAGCTGCTGCACATCATCACCACCAAGGGCAAGGGCTACGAGCTCGCCGAAGGCGACCAGATCGAGTACCACGCGGTCGGCCCCTTCGACCCCAGCGTGGGCATCGTCAAGAAGAACGCGCCGGCCAAGCCGACCTACACCCAGGTGTTCGGCGACTGGCTGTGCGACATGGCCGCGGCCGATGCCTCGCTGATGGGCATCACCCCGGCGATGCGCGAAGGCTCGGGCCTGGTGCGCTTCAGCAAGGAATACCCGGCACGCTACTTCGACGTCGCCATCGCCGAGCAGCATGCGGTGACGCTGGCCGCGGGCATGGCCTGCGAGGGTGCCAAACCGGTGGTCGCGATCTATTCGACCTTCCTGCAGCGCGGCTACGACCAGCTGGTGCACGACGTCGCCCTGCAGGGCCTGGACGTGCTGTTCGCGATCGACCGCGGCGGCGTGGTCGGCCCGGACGGCGCCACCCACGCCGGCAGCTTCGACCTGAGCTTCCTGCGCTGCATCCCGAACATGGTGGTGATGGCGCCGGCAGACGAGGACGAATGCCGCCGGATGCTCAGCACCGGTTTCCGGCATCCCGGCCCGGCGGCGGTCCGCTACCCGCGCGGCAGCGGCCCGGGCGTGCCCGTGCAGCCGACGCTGGACGGGCTGCCGATCGGCAAGGCTGAACTGCGCAAGCGCGGCAGCCGCGTGGCCCTGCTCGCGTTCGGCGCGCTGGTGGCGCCGGCGGAAAAGGTCGGCGGCGACCTGGGCCTCACCGTCGCGAACATGCGTTTCGTGAAACCACTCGACCGGGCGCTCGTGCTCGAGCTGGCGCGCAGCCACGATGCCCTGGTGACGCTGGAGGACAATGCCATCATGGGCGGCGCCGGCAGCGGCGTGGCCGAACTGCTGGCGGCCGAGGGCATCACCCTGCCGGTGCTGCACCTGGGCCTGCCCGATCGCTACCAGGAACACGCCAGCCGCGAACAGCTGCTGGCCGAGGCCGGCCTCGACGCCGAAGGCATCCGCCGTGCATTGCTGGCGCGCTGGCCCGAGCTGGCCGCGGCGGCGACGCGGGTCGTGCAGGCCGGCTGATCAGCCCGCGTCGCGGGGCCGCCGGCCCACGGTGACGCGGTCCCGGTGCTCGAGGTCGCGCTCGGTCGTGACCTGTTCCAGCCCGGCCGCCTTGAACAGCGCGCGCACCGCCCCGCCCTGCTCGAGCCCGTGCTCGACCAGCAGCCAGCCGCCCGGCGCCAGGTGCGCGGCCACGCCGGCGCAAATGCGGCGGATGGCGTCCAGCCCGTCCGCCCCCGACGCCAGCGCCGTGCGCGGCTCGAAGCGCAGGTCGCCCTGCACCAGGTGCGGGTCGTCGTCGGCGAGGTAGGGCGGATTGCTCAGCACCAGGTCGAAGGACTCGCGCGGCACGGCATCGAACCAATCGCCCGGCAGGAAGCGCACCGGCAGCCCGGCCTCGCGGGCATTGGCGCGCGCGACGGCCAGCGCGCCGGCGCTGGCGTCGGTGGCGGTGACGTCGGCCAGCGGGCGCTCGCTGGCCACGGCCAGCGCGATCGCGCCGGTCCCGGTGCCCAGGTCCAGCACCCGCAGAGGCTCGCCGCGCGGCATGCGGTCCAACGCCAGCTCCACCAGCAGCTCGGTCTCCGGGCGCGGGATCAGGGTGTCGGCAGTGACGGCCAGGTCCAGCGACCAGAAGCCGCGGTGGCCCGTGATCTGCGCCACGGGTTCGCCGTGCAGGCGCCGCCGCACCAGCGCCTCGAAGGCCTCGGCGTCGCTGGCCGCCAGCACGTCGCTGGCATGGGCGTAGAACCAGCTGCGCGGGCGCTGCAGGGCGTGCGCCAGCAGCAGCTCGGCCTCGAGCCGCGCGGCGTCGCCGGGCAGGCGCGACGCGGCGTCGCGGAGGGCATTGGCGAGCGTGGCCACGTCAGGCCGCCAGCAGGCTGGCGACCTGGACCACGCAGGCCAGCAGGAAGCCGGCCAGGAAGAAGAGATAGGACAGGCGCAGGTAGCGGTACTTGTGGTGCGCCAGGTACCAGCCCAGGGCATAGGTGTCGCGCGCCATGGTCTCGTACACCGAGCCGTCGGACTTGAGCGCACCGGCGATCTCGGCCAGGAAGCGCTCGCGCGGCAGTTCGGCGAAATGGCCGAAGAACAGCAGGTTGAACTGGGGCGGGATCTTGTCGTCCACCAGCTTCAGCGGCCGGTACTTGGGCAGCACCGCCAGCACGGCCAGCAGCAGCGCCAGCAGGGTGAATGCGGCCAGCGTCAGCGAGGCGGTGCGCAGCACCGGGTCGGTCAGCCGGCCCAGCACCAGGGTCAGCACGATCGAGGACATGGTGATGATGATGTTGGCCTTGGTGTCGGCCATCGACGACAGCTGCACGTGGTGCATCTGCATCGTGCGCAGCAGCGTGTCGCCGGTGTTGCGCTCGGGGACGGCGGCGAACAGCTTCGAGACCTCGGCCGGCGGGGGGATTTCTGCGGGGGGCATGGGGCGCGATCCTTCCGGGACCGCGCCATCATAGCGCCGGCCGCGCGGGCCGGCGCAGGACCGGGCTCAGGCCGCCGCCGCGAGCTTCCCGGCGGCCGCCGGCAGCGGCGCGCGGATCAGGTGGTCGAAGGCCCCGAGCGCCGCGGTGGAGCCGGCGCCCATCGCGACCACGATCTGCTTGTACGGCACCGTGGTGGCGTCGCCGGCGGCGAACACGCCCGGCACGGAGGTCTGGCCGCGTTCATCGATGACGATCTCGCCGCGGGCCGACAGCTCGACCGTGCCCTGGAGCCACTCGGTGTTCGGCAGCAGGCCGATCTGCACGAAGATGCCCTCGAGCGCGAGCCGGTGCTCGGTGCCCAGCAGGCGGTCGCGCCAGGCCAGGCCGTTGACCTTGCCGCCGTCGCCGAGCACCTCGGTGGTCTGCGCGTTCACCAGCACGGTGACGTTGGCGAGGCTGCGCAGCTTGCGCTGCAGCACCTCGTCGGCGCGCAGCTTCGCATCGAACTCCACCAGCGTGACGTGGGCGACGATGCCGGCCAGGTCGATCGCCGCCTCGACGCCGGAATTGCCGCCGCCGATCACCGCCACGCGCTTGCCCTTGAACAGCGGGCCATCGCAGTGCGGGCAGTAGGCCACGCCCTTGTTGCGGTACGTGTCTTCGCCCGGCACGCCCATCTGGCGCCAGCGCGCGCCGGTGCCCAGCACCACGGTGCGCGACTTGAGCACCGCGCCGCTGGCCAGCTCGACCCGCAACAGGCCGTCGTCGCCCGCCGGCAGCAACTTGGCCGCGCGCTGGCCGTTCATCAGGTCGACCTCGTAGTGGCGCACGTTGCGCTCGAGCTCGGCCGCCAGCTTCGGGCCCTCGGTCTCGGCGACCGCGACCAGGTTCTCGATGCCCATCGTGTCCAGCACCTGGCCGCCGAAGCGCTCGGCCGCCATGCCGGTACGGATGCCCTTGCGCGCGGCGTAGATGGCGGCCGCGGCCCCGGCCGGGCCACCGCCGACCACCAGCAGGTCGAACGGCGCCTTGGCATCGAGCTGGGCGGCCTCGCGACTGGCGGCGCCGGTATCGAGCCGACCGACGATCTCGGCCAGGCTCATGCGCCCGGCGCCGAACACTTCGCCGTTGAGGTAGACCGTCGGCACCGCCATCACCTGCCGCGACTCGACCTCGGCCTGGAACAGCGCGCCGTCGATCGCGACGTGCTCGATGCCCGGGTTCAGCACCGCCATCAGGTTCAGCGCCTGCACCACGTCGGGGCAGTTCTGGCAGGACTGCGAGAAATAGCTTTCGAACCGGAACGCGCCCTCGAGCGCCGCGATCTGCGCCAGCAGTTCCTGCGACTCGCGCGAGGGATGGCCGCCGACCTGCAGCAGGGCCAGCACCAGCGAGGTGAATTCATGGCCCATCGGGATGCCGGCGAACCGGACCGAGACGTCGGTGCCGCTGCGCAGGATTTCGAACGAAGGCCGGCGCGCATCGTCGTCGGTGCGCGCGTAGGTGATCTTGTCCGACAGCGAGGCGATCTCGGCGAGCAGGTCCTGCAGCTCGCGCGAAGCCTCGCCGTCGTCGAGCGAGGCACGCAGTTCGATCGGCAGCTGCAGCTTTTCGAGGTAGGCCGCGAGTTGGGTCTTGAGGGTGGCGTCGAGCATGGCGTGACTCCGTGGACAGGGGGGCTTTCGCGCGCGGCCTGGGGGCGCCGGGCGGCGCGCGAAAACACCCTCGGGAGGGATGGACGGTGGCGGCGGGGCCGGTGGAGACCGGCCCCGCGCCGGGGCGACGATGGCGCCAGGCCCCGGGCCTGGCGCGCCTGCCTGTCGCCGGGGGTCAGATCTTGCCGACCAGGTCCAGCGAGGGGGCCAGCGTCTTCTGGCCTTCCTTCCACTTGGCCGGGCAGACCTGGCCCGGGTTGGCGGCGATGAACTGCGCGGCCTTGAGCTTGCGCAGGGTCTCGGTGACGTCGCGGGCAATGGCGTTGTCGTGGATCTCCGCCGTCTTGACCACGCCTTCCGGGTTGATGATGAAGGTGCCGCGCAGGGCCAGGCCTTCTTCCTCGATGTGGACGTCGAAGGCACGGGTCAGCTGGTGGGTCGGGTCGCCGACGAGCGGGAACTTCGCCTTGCCGACGGCCGGCGAGGTCTCGTGCCAGACCTTGTGCGAGAAGTGGGTGTCGGTGGTGACGATGTAGACCTCGGCGCCGGAGGCCTGGAACTCGCCGTAGTTCTCGGCGGCGTCCTCGACCTCGGTCGGGCAGTTGAAGGTGAAGGCGGCCGGCATGAAGATCAGCACGGACCACTTGCCCTTCAGGCTGGCTTCGGTCACTTCGACGAACTTGCCGTTGTGGAAGGCCTGGGCCTTGAACGGCTTCACTTCGGTATTGATCAGGGACATGGGGGATTTCCTTTGGGAGGGAGGGTGAATCGAAGTTGGGGCCATGTTAGGCAAAACCTATTGATGTGAAAAGTAGATTGATTCTATCTTTACGATAGCTTTTGCCTATAACTTGCTCGACAATGCCATTTACTTGGCGCATTACTGGCGCCGCATCCATAGGCGGCGTCCATCCCGATGAACCTGCGCGACCTGCGATACCTGGTGGCCCTGGCCGAGCTGCGGCATTTCGGGCGCGCCGCCGACGCCTGCCACGTCAGCCAGCCGACGCTGTCCACCCAGATCAAGAAGCTCGAGGACGAGCTGGGCGTATCGCTGGTGGAGCGCGCGCCGCGCCACGTCATGCTCACGCCGGCCGGGCATGACATCGCCGCGCGCGCGCGCCGCGTGCTGGCGGAAGTCGACCAGATGCGCGAGACCGCGCGCCGCACCAGCGACCCCGAGGCCGGCAGCGTGCGCATCGGCTTCTTCCCGACCCTGGGCCCCTACCTGCTGCCGCACGTGGTGCCGCGCATCCGCGCCCGCTTCCCGCGGCTGGAGCTGCTGCTGGTCGAGGAAAAGACCGAAGTCGTGCTGCAGCTGCTGCGCGACGGCAAGCTCGACGCCGCCGTGCTGGCACTGCCGCTGCACGAGGACTGGCTGGAGACCGAGTTCCTGTTCGAGGAGCCCTTCATGCTGGCCGTGCCCGAGGGCCACCCGCTGGCCGGCCACCGCGACCTGCGCCTGGCCGAGTTGAGCGACCAGCACCTGCTGCTGCTCGAGGAAGGCCACTGCCTGCGCGACCAGGCACTCGCCGTCTGCAGCCTGGCCGGCGCCGGCGAGAAGGAAGGCTTCCGCGCCACCAGCCTGGAAACGCTACGCCAGATGGTCGCCGCCGGCGTCGGCGTGACGCTGCTGCCGATGCTGGCGGTGAAGCCGCCGGTATCGCCGTCCGAGAACATCCGCCTGCTCGAATTCGGCAATCCACCGCCGACGCGACGACTGGCGCTGGCCTGGCGCAAGAGTTCGGCGATGGCCGGCTTCCTGCACCAACTCGCCGCGGTGCTGCGCGACCTGCCGCCCGGCCTGCTCGACCCACCGCGGCAAACCAGCGCCGCCGCGCGCACGCGTCGCCGCGCCGGGGCTTGAACCCCACCCGTCCGCGGGCTACGGTAGCCGGACAAATCGTGAAACCCCGGGCGGTGCGCCATGCGCGCCGCCCGTTTACTTTTGGAGTTAGCCATGGATTCGCCCCATTCCCTGCCGCCGATCACCCTGGGCAGCCGCGACCTTGCCCGGCTCGAACAGCTGCTCGAATCGCCGGCGCTGCGCCGACTGCCCGCCGCGCAGGCGCTGGGCGCGGAGCTCGAGCGCGCGAACGTGCTGCCGCCCGGCCAGGTGCCGGACGACGTGGTGACCATGAACGGCAGCGTCACCTGCGTCGACGAAGTCAGCGGCGACAAGCACCAGTTCACCCTGGTCTACCCGCAGGACGCCGACGTGGTGACCGGCCGGGTGTCGGTGCTGGCGCCGGTGGGCAGCGCCCTGCTCGGCCTGTCCGTGGGCCAGGCCATCGACTGGCAGGCGCCGGGCGGCCGGGCGCTCCGGCTGCGGGTGGTGACGGTGGTGCCGCCGCCGGAATCGGCCGACGTCTTGCATCGCTGAGCGCACGCGGCAATAGTCGGGGCCTCCGGGCCGCTCCCGGGCCCCGCGACCAGGTGACACGATGACGCCCAAGGGTTCCCGCACCGAGGAAAACCTCAAGCTGGCCTTCTCCCGCGAGGCCGAGGCCAACCGTCGCTACCTGTACTTCGCGCAGAAAGCCGACATCGAAGGCCACACCGACGTGGCCTCGGTGTTCCGGTCCACCGCCGAGGGCGAGACCGGGCACGCACACGGCCACCTCGAATACCTCGAGTCCTGCAGCGACCCGAGCACCGGCCTGCCCTTCGGCGACACCGTCGCCAACCTGCGCTCGGCCATCGCCGGCGAAACGCACGAGTACAGCGACATGTACCCGGGCATGGCGCGCACCGCGCGCGAGGAAGGCTTCGAGGAGATCGCCGACTGGTTCGAGACGCTGGCCAAGGCCGAGCGCTCGCACGCCAACCGGTTCCAGAAGACCCTGGACGAACTGGCGGCGCGGGCTGAGTCCTGATCGCGACGCCCACCGGCACGCCCCTTCGCACGCCATGCAACGACTGAGTCGCGCCGACCTGCTGTCGCCCGGGGACTATGCCGAGGCCCGCCCGGCCTGGCGCGCGCGCGTGATCGCGCACAAGCAGGCGCGCCGGGTGGCGCTGGGCGAACACGCCACCCTGCTGTTCGAGGATCGTCTGACCGTGCAGCACCAGGTACAGGAAATGCTGCGCATCGAACGCCTGTCCGACGCCGCCGCGATCGACGCCGAGCTCGCCGCCTACAACCCGCTGGTGCCCGACGGCGGCAACCTCAAGGCGACCCTGCTGTTCGAATACACCGATGCCGAGCAGCGCCGGCGCGCCCTGGCGATCCTTGGCGGCATCGAGCATCGCGTGCAGGCCTGCGTCGAGGGCCAGCCACCGATCGCCGCGATCGCGGACGAGGACCTTGCGCGCAGCGTCGGCGGGAAGACCGCGGCCGTGCACTTCCTGCGCTTCGAATTCCCACCCGCCGCCATCGCCGCCCTGCGTGCCGGCGCCGGCCTGCGCCTGGCCATCGACGATCCGCGCATGGCCGTCGCCGTCGATCTCGATGCGCGCACGCGGCAGGCGCTGGCCAGGGACTTCGACTGATGCCGCGCTGGCTCTGGTTCCTGTTGGCCGCGTCGCTGGGCGCCCTGCTCTGGGCCGGCAGCCGCGGCGCCTCCGCGCCGATCGCGGCACGCGTCGATGGCGACGGGCCGATCCGCTGCGAACCGCCGCCGGGCAAGTTCGACATCCTGGCGCCGCTCCAGACCCCGGCGACGGCCGCGATGCCGCCGTTCCGGCTGGGCCCGCACGCGGTGACGCCGCTGGCGGGCTTTGCCATCGAGGCCCGGGTGCTCGGGCGCGAGGACTACCGGTTCGACCGCGGCGCCGCGCTGTCGCCGACCGACCTGGCGCTGGGCTGGGGCCGCATGGCGCGCGAGGAGCACTACCGCGCGCTCGCCATCTCGCAGTCCGGCCGCTGGTACCACTACCGCTGGGGCAGCGAGGGGCCGCCCCTGCCGCTGGAGGAAATCATCCGCAGCAGCGCCAACATGCACCTGATCCCCGCCGACGAAAAGGTCGCGGCGGCGATCTCGCGGGTGCGTCCCGACCAGACCGTGCGCCTGGCCGGCTGGCTGGTGGAAGTCCAGGGCGAGGACGGCTGGCACTGGCGCAGTTCGCTCAGCCGCGAGGACAGCGGCGACGGCGGCTGCGAACTGATCTACGTCTGCACGCTGGAGTCGTGGTGACTCAGTAGCGAAGGGTCGCCAGCAGCGGCGCGTCCGCGGTCCAGAGCCGGCGACCGCCCAGCGCGGCCAACTCCATCAGCACCGCGCCGCCGACCAGCTGCAGCTCCAGTCGCGCCATCAGGCGCGCGGCCGCGGCGAGGGTGCCGCCGGTGGCCAGCACGTCGTCGACCAACAGCACGCGGGCGCCGGCCGGCAGGGCGTCGCGATGCACCTGCAGCCGGTCGCTGCCGTATTCGAGCGCATAGCTTTCCTCGATCACCGCGCCCGGCAGCTTGCCCGGCTTGCGCACCGGCACGAAACCGATGCCCAGTTCGCGCGCCAGCGGCGCGCCGAGGATGAAGCCGCGCGCCTCGATGCCGACCACGGCCTGCAGGCCGGCGTCGCGCCAGGGCCCGGCCATCGCGGCGATCGCGGCGGCGAAGCCGGTGCCGTCGGCGAGCAGCGGACTGATGTCCTTGAAGCAGATGCCGGGCTTGGGGAAATCGACGATCTCGCGGACCAGCGCGGCGAACGGCGGCACCGGCTCAGGCCTCGTCCGCGCCGACGCGCTCGGTTTCGGCCAGGCCCGCGGCCTCCCACTCCTTCATCGCCGGCAGCGCGAACACCGCGTCCATGAAGGCGCGCGCGGTCGCATCGACCTCCACGCCATAGCCGCGGAAGCGGACGCAGACCGGCGCGAACATCGCGTCGACGATGCCAAACCGTCCGCACAGGAAGGGGCCGCCGGCGCCGAACCGGCTGCGCAGTTCCCGCCACAAACCCTGCACGCGGGCGATGTCGTGGTCGGCGCTGGCGTCCCAGTGCCGGGCGCGCGGCTGCCGGCGCAGGTTCATCGGCAGCTGGGCGCGCAGGGCGCCGAAGCCGGAATGCATTTCCGAAGCCGCGCTGCGGGCAATGGCGCGCGCAGCCGCGTCCTCCGGCCAGCCCTTGCCGTCGAGCCAGCGCTCGTTGGCGTACTCGCAGATCGCCAGCGAATCCCAGACCGCCAGCGGCCCGTCGTGCAGCACCGGCACCCGCCGGGACGGCGACCAGCGCCCGACCTGGGCGTGGAACTCCGGCGTATCCAGCGGCAGCCGCACCTCGTCGAAGCCGATGCCGGCCTGGCGCAGCAGCAGCCAGGGCCTGAGCGACCACGACGAGTAGTTCTTGTTGCCGATCACGAGCGTGGTGGACATCGAGGACCTCAGCTGAAGATCTGGTTGCCGCCGTTCTTGGTGGCGATCTGGGCGGCGCGGGTGGCGCGCTCGAGGATGCCGGCGGGGCTGCGTTCGTCGGAGCCGGCCTGGGCCACGCCGACGCTGAGGCTCAGGCTGGGGGCGATCCGGGGATCGATGCGCAGGCGGTTGGCCGCGGCGCGCAGGCGCTCGGCGTATTCACGCGCCTGCAGCAGCCGCTTGCCCGACGACACCAGCAGGAAACCGTCCGGGCCGGCGCGGCCAAGCAGGTCGCCGTGGTCCATGGTTTCCAGCAGCAGTTCGGCCATCGGACGCAGCCCCGCCGCCGCGGCCTCCTCGCCGCCCGATTCGCGCATCGCCGCGGCCTGGTCGAGCTGCAGGCAAAGCACGCTCAGCGGGGCCTGCTTCAGGCGCGCGTTCTCCATCGCCTTGTCCAGGCGCTGCAGCATCGCTTCGGTGCGCAGCACGCCGGTGGCGGGATCGGTGTCGGCGACCTTCTGTTCGTTGACCGCGCCCGCGGCTTCCTCGCCGGCCAGGATCGCCATGGCGGCGAACTCGGCGCACAGGGCCAGCTCGGCGTCGCTGTAGGTCACGTCGGCCTCGCGCTCGACCAGCAGCGCGCCCCAGCCCGGCTTCGGGATCGGCAGCGGGATCACCGCCAGCTGCACCTGCTCCAGCGGACCGTCGGGACCGTCGAAGTCGATGCCGATCTGCTGTGGCGCGCGCAGGCGGCTGAGGTTCTTGAGCAGGGTGCTGCGCTGGGCCAGCAGCTCGCGATAGCGACCCTCCGCCTCGGGCGGCTCGACCTGCACCAGGTCCTCGCCGTGGAAGTGCATGGCCACAACGGCCGCCGAGGTCTGGCTGAGGACCGGCCGCAGGCCATCGAGCAGGCGGCGGAACGCGATCCACTTCAGGTCGCCATCGGCCGCCGACTTCAGGCCGGCCTGCAGGCTTTCGAGCAGGCGTTCACGGGCCAGCGCGATCTTCTCCGCGGCGCTGGGCTCGGCCGGTTCGACGCGCTTGCGCATGGCCCAGCGCTGCAGGCGCGCGCGGATCCACGGCAGGGCCAGGTACAGGGCCACCGTGACCGCCAGCAGCGGCTGCCAGCCGTAAAGATTGAGCAGGGTGGCCGGCAACACCTGGTGGTCGGCAAGGACCCGCACGACGACGGCGACGGCGGTCGCCAGCAGGGTCAGCAGCGGCGCCCAGCGGTAGCTGCGGGAGTCGAGCAGCAGCATCAGCAGGCAGGCCGCCAGCGCCAGGCCGTTGCCGACCCAGGCCGTCCACTGCATCTGCAGCGGCGACAGCATGCCGCCCAGCAGGCCCCAGAACGCCAGCAGCACCAGGCCCCAGCCCAGGCCGCGCGCCCACGGCACCAGGCCCGGCGCCGCCTTGCCCAGGCCGCTGTAGTAGCGGGTGGCCAGGACCAGCGGGCCGGCGCAGAGCAGCAGCAAGGCCTGGGGCACGGTGGCCCCGCGTTCGGCCAGCAGCGACAGCTCGGGCAAGGAATACAGGTGACCGTTGATGCCCAGCAGCGCCAGCCAGATGCCGACCGCGGCCCCGCCTACCGCCGCGGCGCCCGAGCGGGTGTCCTCGACGTGCCGGAACAGGGACAGCCCCGCCACCAGCAGCAGCAGGCCATAGGTGTAGCGGAAGAAGCTGCGCGCGAGGTCTTCCTGGGCGCGCGCCGTGGCCGGGTCCTGCAGGCGCAGGTGCAGGCCGCCGTTCACCTTGCCCTGCAGGTGCAGGTAGAACTCGGTGGTGCCGGCCAGCTCGGCCGGCAGCGGCAGCTGGAAGCTGGCGGGCCATGGATTGGCTTCGTCGTTGGCGTGGAAGAAGCTGTCCTCGGCGACCACGCGGCCATCGGGCAGCAGCTTCAGCTGCAGGCGATCGAGCGGGCTGCGCACGACCACGAGCTGCCAGTTGGGTCCACCGGATGCCGGCAGTTCGGTGCGGATGCGCACCCAGATGTCGCGCCCGTCGCGGGCGGCGAACGGGAAACCGGGCGTCAGCAGCGGCGTGAATCCGGGCTGGGCCCGCCCGGTGAGGATATCGTCGAGCGTGGTGCCCACCGGGGTTTCCATCACCGCCAGGTCGAGCCGGGGCGCCGGCTCGGCCGCCGCCACCGCAGGCGCCGCCAGCAGCCAGGCCAGCAGCGATGCCATCAGGAACGCCAGCAGATAGCGCAAGCTCAGACTCCCCTTCACAAGACCCAGCGCCCCCCGGCCGGTCCGATTCTATACTCGCCCCGGCCCGGGCGTTCAGCCCCGGGAACGCCCGGACGCCCGAGCCGGTAAACTGGGCGACCCAGCCAGACCAGCCCCGGACGCATGACCGCCACGCCCACCCCCGCCGACGCCGCCGCGCCGGAAAAGAACGACTTCATCCGCCAGATCATCCGCGAGGACCTGGCGACGGGCCGGCACGCGTCCATCCGGACCCGGTTCCCGCCCGAGCCCAACGGCTACCTGCACATCGGCCACGCCAAGTCGATCTGCCTGAATTTCGGCATCGGCCGTGAGTTCGGCGGCAAGGTCAACCTGCGCTTCGACGACACCAACCCGGCCAAGGAAGATCCCGAGTACGTCGAGGCCATCAAGGAGGACGTGCGCTGGCTGGGCTTCGAGTGGGCCGAGCTGCGGCACGCGTCCGACTACTTCGAGGTCTTCTACCGCAGCGCGCTCAAGCTGATCGAGGACGGCAAGGCCTATGTCTGCGACCTCGACGCCGAGCAGGTGCGCGAGTACCGCGGCACGCTCACCGAGCCGGGCCGCAACTCGCCGTTCCGCGGGCGCAGCGTCGAAGAGAACCTCGACCTGTTCAAGCGCATGCGCGCCGGCGAGTTCCCGGACGGCGCCCGCACCCTGCGCGCGAAGATCGACATGGCCAGCGGCAACATCAACCTGCGCGACCCGGCGATCTACCGCATCAAGCACGTCGAGCACCAGAACACCGGCAACGCCTGGCCGATCTACCCGATGTACGACTACGCGCACTGCCTGAGCGACGCGCTCGAAGGCATCACGCACTCGCTGTGCACGCTGGAGTTCGAGGACCATCGCCCGCTGTACGACTGGTGCGTCGACCACGTCGACCTGGTGCGCCACCCGGCGCTCTACCAGCCGCTGGTGGATGCCGGCTTCAGCGTGCCGGCCGCCAAGCCGCGCCAGATCGAATTCTCGCGCCTGAACATCAACTACACCGTGATGAGCAAGCGGAAGCTGCTGGCGCTGGTGAACGAAGGCCTGGTCAGCGGCTGGGACGACCCGCGCATGCCGACCCTGCAGGGCCTGCGCCGCCGCGGCTGCCCGCCGGCGGCGCTGCGCCTGCTGGCCGACCGCGTGGGCATCAGCAAGCAGAATTCGCTGATCGACTTCTCGGTGCTGGAAGGCTGCATCCGCGAAGTGATGGACGCGGCCTCGCCGCGCCGCATGGCGGTGGTCGATCCGGTGAAGCTGGTGATCACCAACCTGCCCGAAGGCCACGCCGAGACGCTGCGCTTCGCCAACCACCCGAAGGATGAAAGCTTCGGCGAGCGCGTAGTGCCGTTCTCGCGCGAGGTCTGGATCGAGCGCGAGGACTTCATGGAAGTGCCGCCCAAGGGCTTCCACCGCCTGGTGCCCGGCGGCGAAGTGCGCCTGCGCGGCGTCGGCATCGTCCGGTGCGACGACGTGGCCAAGGACGGCGACACCGTCGTCGAACTGCGCTGCACGCTCGACCCCGACTCGCGCGCCGGCATGGAAGGCGCCAACCGCAAGGTCAAGGGCACCATCCACTGGGTCGCCGCCGCCACCGCGGTCGCGGCCGAGGTGCGCCTGTACGACCGCCTCTTCAGCGTGCCCGACCCGGACAAGGACGAGGCCGGCAAGACCTACCGCGACTACCTCAACCCCGACTCGGTGCGGGTCGTGCGCGGCTGGCTCGAGCCGGCCGCGGCGACGCTGGCGCCCGAGGCCGCGGTGCAGTTCGAACGCCTGGGCTTCTTCACCGCCGACCGCCGCGACCACGCGCCGGACCGACCGGTGTTCAACCGCACCGTGACCCTGCGCGACACCTGGGCCGCGAAGGCCGGCGGCTGACGTGCTGTACGCGCAGCTCCACCTCACCCTGCCGGCCTGGGTCCACGAGGAAGTGGACGCCCAGCGTCGCTACCCCGACGCCGACAGCCGCATCGCGCTGGCGATCCAGCTTTCGCGCCGCAACGTCGACCACCGCAGCGGTGGCCCGTTCGGCGCCGCCGTGTTCAACGAGGAAGGCCGGCTGATCGGCGTCGGCGTGAACCGCGTGGTGCCGCACAACTGCTCGGCCGCGCACGCCGAAGTGATGGCGCTCACCACCAGCCAGCAGCGCATGCAGAGCTTCCGCCTGAACCAGGGCGGCGGCCGCATCACCCTGGCCACGTCGGCCCAGCCCTGCAGCATGTGCTACGGCGCGCTGATCTGGGCCGGCATCGACGAACTGCTGATCGCCGCCCGCGCCGACGACGTGCAAACCCTGGCCGGCTTCGACGAAGGCCCGCTGCCCGCCGACTGGCAGGGCGAACTCGAGAAGCGCGGCATCGCCGTGCACACCGACCTGATGCGCGACCACGCGCGCGACGTACTGCGCGACTACGGGGAATCCGGACTTGTCTACTGATGGCCTGCTGGCCTACTGCCGCCCCGGCTTCGAGCCCGAGCTCGCCGCCGAACTGGGCGAGCGCGCGGCCCTCGCCGGCTTCCCGGGCTATGCCCGCACCGAACGCAACAGCGGCTACGTCGAGTTCCTCGGCGTCGAGGACGGCGCCGCGCTGGCCAAGGCCCTGCCCTGGTCGACGCTGATCTTCGCGCGCCAGAAGATGCGCCTGCTGGCCGACCTGCCCGGCATGGACCCCAAGGACCGCATCAGTCCGATCATGGACGCCCTGGGCGGCCGCGGCCGTTACGGCGACCTCTGGGTCGAGCATCCCGATTCGGACGAAGGCAAGCAGCTCGCCGGCCTGGCCCGCGCCTTCGGCAACGCGCTGCGCCCGGCCCTGCGCCAGCGCGGCCTGCTGACCGACAAGGAAGACCTGCGGCTGCCGCGCCTGCACGTGCTGATGCTGGCCGGCAACCATGCCCTGCTTGCCAGCGCCGATCCGCGCGACGCCTCGCCCTGGCCGCTGGGCGTGCCGCGCCTGCGCGCGCATGCCGACGCCCCCAGCCGCTCGGCGCTCAAGCTCGAGGAAGCGCTGATGATGCTGATGACCGACAAGGAGCGCGCCGAGTTCATCCAGCCCGGCATGTTCGCCGCCGACCTGGGCGCCGCGCCCGGCGGCTGGAGCTGGGTGCTCGCGCGCCAGCACATCCGCGTGATGGCGGTCGACAACGGTCCGATGGCGGCTTCGGCGATGGCCATGCCCATCATCGAGCACATCCGCGCCGACGGTTTCCGCTGGGAACCGCCCAAGCCGCTGGACTGGATGGTCTGCGACATGGTCGAGTCGCCGCGCAAGGTCGCCAACCGCATGGCCACCTGGTTCCGCGAAGGCTGGTGCCAGCACGCGATCTTCAACCTCAAGCTGCCGATGAAGAAGCGCTGGGACGAGACCCGCGACTGCCTTCAGCATTTCGTCGACCGGGCCGGCCGGCCGCTGACGGTGCGTGCCAAGCAGCTCTACCACGACCGCGAGGAAATCACGGTCTATGCCGGCTGAGCGCGCCCGCGCGCAGCGCTGGCCCCGGCTGGCGCTGGCGTCGATGTTGGCGCTTGCCGCGACCATGCCGGCCGCGGCGCAGGGCGACTACTTCACCCAGGTCGACGCCGACGGCGACGGCCGGGTCTCGCTGCCCGAGTTCCTCGAGCGCATGAGCTTCGCCTTCCGGCAGATGGACACCAACCTCGACCAGGTGCTCGAACCGGGGGAACAGCACATCCCGAACGCGCCCACGATCACCCTGGCCGAGCACCACGAGCGCTTCACCGCGCAGTTCCACCGCCAGGACGCCAACGGCGACGGCTACCTCAGCCGCGAAGAGCTACTAGCCCCACCCCGCCGCTGAAAAAGGGGTCAGAGTGATTATTCGTTTTAAACGAATAATCACTCTGACCCCTTTTTTCTCGGGATTCAGGCTGCGGCGAGGTAGGGCTGGAGGTAGCCGAAGATGGCGAACACGGCCATCGCGATCATCAGCAGCAAAGTCAGCAGGATGCCGATGAAGCGACCCGGGCTGGTGCCGGCACTGCGGCTCAGGCCCCAGGCGTGCAGGATGCGCGAGACCAGCAGGGTGGCGCCGAAGCCGTGGATGAGCGCATCGGGATAGCCGTTGAGCTCCATGCCGCCGAGCAGGATCAGGGCCAGCGGCAGGTATTCGACGGCGTTGGCGTGCGCCCGCACGCGGCGGTTGAGCTCGCCGTGGCCGCCGTCGCCCAGGCCGACCTTGTGCTTGACCCGGAAGGCCATGACGCGGCCGGCGAGGACCAGGACCAACAGCGTGCAAAGCGCGGCGTAAAGCAGGGTGATCATGGTCGGCGCATCCGGTGGGCGTGGCCGCCATGATCCGCCGGCGGGCACGCCGACCGCAATCCCGCGATCAGATCAGGCCGTTGCGCCAGGGCCCGGTGATGGCCACGGTGAAGCCCGGCGCGTAGACGTTCGCGAACAGCCACTGGCCGTCGGGCGAGAAGCAGGCGCCGGCCCATTCCTCCTCGCGGAAGTCGCCGGCGAAGCCCATCGCGCCGTCCAGCCGGACGTTGTTGCGGCAGAACTCGAACAACCCGCCCTCGCGGGTCATGCCGTAGAGCCGCTGCACCGGCTGCTCGGAGTCCTCGCAAACCACCAGGCCGCCGCGCGGACTGAGCACCACGTTGTCCGGGTAGTCCAGCACCAAGGGGTCCGGCGATTCGAACACCAGCTCCAGCACCTCGGCGCCGGGATGGTAGGCCCAGACCTGGCCGCAGGCGGCGTCGCCGCCGTTGGTAGCGGTGAAGAACACGCGCCCGTCGCCGACGATCACGCCCTCGAGCCGCGTGAAGCGCGTGCCGCCCGCCGCCAGGCCCTGGCGCAGCACGCCCAGGCCCAGGCCGTCGGCATCCATGCCGGCCACCGGATCGGGGATGTCGACCCACTGCACCTTCAGGCGTTCGCCCGGACGGCGCCCCGTGCGCAGGTCGGGCACGCCGACCGCGCGCAGCATCTGCAGCCGGCCGCCGCGGACCGGCTGCCCCGGCACCTTCGGCACCATGCGGTAGAAGCCCGCCTCCGGCTCGGTGTCCTCGGTGAGGTAGAAGATGCCGGTCGCGGGGTCCACCGACACCGCCTCGTGCTTGAACTGTCCCAGGGCCAGCAGCGGCTCGGCGCGCGCGGCGCCGTCGGCCGGCACTTCGAACACGAAGCCGTGGTCGCGCGACAGCACGTGGTCGGCGCCCGAGAGCGTCACCGTCCCGGCCACGCTGACGAACTCCTCGCAGCTCAGCCAGCTGCCCCAGGGCGTGGTGCCGCCGCCGCAGTTGTTGATGGTGCCGCCCAGCGACGGCCGCGACTCCAGCAGGCGGCCGCTCGCGGTGTCGAAGCGCAGCGTGGCGGTGCCGCCGCTGCAGCGCGGATCATAGGTTGCCGACGCCGGCGCGAAGCTGCCCCAGGCCGCCTTCACCTCGTGGTTGCGCACCAGGGTGACGACGCTGCCCTCGGCGCGGACGACGCCCATGCCGTCGTGCGAATCCGGCGTGCGCTGGCCGTCGGCCATCGGCTCGTTGGTCCAGCCAAAGGTGGTGTAGCTGAAGCCCGCCGGCAGCTGCAGCAGCGGCAGCCCGGTGTTGAGGTCGCGCACGGTGTGCAGCGGGCCGTAGCCCGGATGCGCCGCGCCGGGCGCGCCGGCCTGCGCCAGCAGTCGCCCGATCGGGCTCAGGCCCAGTGCGGCGGCGCCCAGCCCCAGGCCGCCGGCCTTGAGCCAGCGGCGGCGCGAAGCCAGCGAAGCGTCGTTTCGAAATTCCATCGCGTCAGCCCGGGACCAGAGGCGGCTATTCCACCAGCGCCAGGTATCAGCGATGTGACAGCGCCCGGCTCAGTCCAGGATCTCGATGGCGGTGGCGACGATGCGCAGCTCGCGCTCGCCGGGCGCCTGCGCGCCGTCATCCTCGACCAGGTGACGGGCGTGTTCCTCGCTGAGCGGCTCGACCTGCAGCACGCCGTAGGCGACGGCGCGGCCGCTGGCGTCCCTGGGCACTTCGAAGCCATGGTCCTTGGCCATCACGCGGGCGCTGCGGCCCTCGTCCTCGAGCACGATCCAGCAGCCCTGCTTCTGGCAGACCTGGGTGATGCGGCCGCTGAACTTGGCCGGCGCATCGCCGTGCACGGCGGGGTCGGCGGCCGATACCGCCACCGGCTCGCCGGCCGGCATCGCGTCGCCGTAGTTGGCGGCCAGGGCGGCCGGGGCGACGAACAGCAGCATCATTCCGAGCATCGTCTTCATCGTGTCTTCCTCAGGCGGCCAGGGATCGCGCCGAGAGTTCGGCGACTTCGTGGGTGGTGCCGAAACGGCCCTTCTCGTCCCGCGTCACCTGCGCCAGCGCGAACTCGTGGTCGTGGGTGAAATAGAGGTGCACGTTGCGGGCGAGCTTGTCCTCGAGGAAGGCGCGCTTCTCGTCGATCACCATCTCGGGGAAGCGGTCGTAGCCCATCGTGATCGGCACGTGCACCCAGTGCCGGCCCGGGATCAGGTCGGCGCAGAACACCAGGCCGCCGTGCGGCTGCCCGTTGGCGTCCGCTGCGCCGACGATCTCGGCCAGCAGCAGGCCGGGCGTGTGGCCCTGGCTGAGGTGGAAACGCACGCTGTCGCCCAGTGCGCGGCAGTGCGGGCCGTCGACCAGTTCGAGCCGGCCGCTGGCTTCCAGCAACGGCGCCAGCGCCGGGATGAAGCTGGCGCGGTCGCGCGAATGCGGGTCCACCGCGCGCTGCCAGTGCTCGGCGCCGACCACGAAGGTGGCGTTCGGGAACAGCAGCGAGGGCGCCTCGCCTTCCTTCCACGGCGCCAGCAGGCCGCCGGCGTGGTCGAAGTGCAGGTGGCTGAGCACCACCACGTCGATGTCCTCGTGCCTGAACCCGGCCTTGGCCAGCGACTCAAGCAGCACGTGCTGCGATTCCACCACGCCGTAGCGCTCGCGCATCTTCGGCTCGAAGAACGCGCCGATGCCGGTCTCGAACAGCACCGTCTTGCCGTTGAGCGGGCTGGCCAGCAGCGCGCGGCAGGCCAGCGGAATGCGGTTGTGCTCGTCCGGCTGCACCCACTTGGCCCACATCGCACGCGGCGCGTTGCCGAACATCGCGCCGCCATCGAGGCGCTGCGAATTACCCATGATCGACCAAAGCTTCATATCCCTACTCCTTGCCCTCTCCCGGTAGGAGCGCCTTCAGGCGCGAAGTCCTTCGGCGAAAAGATTCGCGCCTGAAGGCGCTCCTACAGGGGTCAGCGGTAGATGGCGGACTCGTCGGAGGAACTGCCCTTGCCCACGCCTTTCCAGCGCGGATCGGTGCCGGCCTCGACTTCGCCGGTGTCGCGGCGCCACAGCACCACCTGCATGTTGCCCCAGCTGCGGTCGCCGACCTGCACGTCGTGGCCGCGTGCCTTGAGCGCTTCGATCTCGGCGGCGGTGAAGGCCTCCGGTTCGGCCGACAGCTGGTCCGGCAGGTACTGGTGGTGGTAGCGCGGCGCATCGGCCGCGGCCTGCGCGCCCTCGCCGTCCATCAGCTCGAACAGGCCCAGCAGCACCATGGTGACGATGCGGCTGCCGCCCGGCGTGCCGAGCACGGCCACGCGGTCCTGGCCGATCAGGAAGGTCGGCGTCATCGACGACAGCGGGCGCTTGCCCGGCGCGATCGCGTTGGCGTCCTCGCCGACCAGGCCGAAGGCGTTGGGCACGCCCGGCTTCACCGAGAAGTCGTCCATCTCGTTGTTGAGCAGGAAGCCGGTGCCCGGCACCACGACCGCGTTGCCGTAGGGCAGGTTCACGGTCTGGGTGACGGCGGCGAGGTTGCCCTCGGCGTCGATGATCGAGAAATGCGTGGTGTCGGGCCGCGCCGGCGACACCGTGACGCCCGGCAGCATGTCGCTGGGCGTGGCGCGGTCGGGATTGATGCCGGCGCGCAGGCCCGCGGCGTAGTCCTTGCCCACCAGCAGCGGCACCGGCACCTGCACGAAGTCCGGGTCGCCCAGGTAGATCGCGCGGTCGCGGTAGGCGCGGCGCATCGCTTCCACCACCAGGTGGGTGCGCGGCACCTTGGCCAGGGCCGGATAGTCGTAGCCGTCGAGGATGTTGAGGATGGTGGCGATGGCGACGCCGCCCGAGGACGGCGGCGGCGCGGTGACGATCTCGACGCCGCGGTGGCGGATGCGGATCGGCGCGCGTTCGACCACGCGGTATTCCTCGAGGTCGCGCGCGGTCCACAGGCCGCCGGCCTTGCGCACGCCGGCCACCAGCCGGCGCCCGTTGGCGCCGCGGTAGAAGCCGTCGGCGCCGTCGCGGGCGATCGCCTCGAGCATGCGCGCGTAGTCTTCGTTGCGCATCAGCGTGCCCTGCGCCGGCACCTGGCCGTCGCGCAGGAACAGCCGCGCGGCGGCGGCATTGGCGGCCAGCGCGTCGCGCCGGTAGCCCATCATCGCGGCGTTCTTGGGGCCGAACTTCCAGCCCTCGCGGGCCAGGCGGATGGCCGGCGCCAGCGACTCGGACAGCGGCAGCCGGCCGTAGCGCTTGGCCAGGTGGTCCAGGCCCGCGGGCAGGCCCGGGATGCCGGCGGCCAGCGCGCCGTCCACCGACAGTCGGCGGTTGGCGTTGCCTTCGGCGTCCAGGAACATGTCGCGGGTGGCGGCAAAGGGCGCGCGCTCGCGCGCATCCACGAACACGTCGCGGTCGTCGCCGGCCACGTGCAGCAGCATGAAGCCGCCGCCGCCCAGGCCCGAGCTTTCCGGCTCGACCAGGCCCAGCGTGGCGCTGACCGCGATGGCGGCGTCGAAGGCATTGCCGCCCTTGGCCAGCACTTCCATGCCGGCGTCGGTGGCGTAGGCATTGGCGCTGGCGATGGCGGCCTGGCGCGGCTTGGCCGCCGGCGCGTCGGCCAGGGCCAGCGCGGGGGCCAGGAGCAGGCCAAGAAGGAAGGCTCGGATCACGCGGCGGACTCCTGCTGCAGGTTCAGCAATTTGGCGAGCAGCTGCTCGTGGGATTCGGGATGGGCCGGGTCGGGGTCGATGCATTCGACCGGGCAGACGACGACGCACTGCGGCTCGTCGTGGTGGCCGACGCACTCGGTGCAGCGGCGCGGGTCGATCACGTAGATCGTTTCACCCTGGCTGATGGCATCGTTCGGGCAGGCCGGCGCGCAGACGTCGCAGTTGATGCACAGCTGGTTGATCAGCAGGGACATGGCATTCCACGCGCGTCCCGGCCAGGGGCCGGGACGCGCGCCGTTGGCTTACTTCGATTCGACGAAGACGTAGGTGGCGCCCGCGGCCTCGACCACCGGCTTGACCCGCTCGCTGTCGGCCTGGGTGCCGATGAAGAGCACGATCGAGCCCTTGAGCGCGGTCGGCTCGGCGTCGGCGAACGCCGTGGTGATCAGGTCGGCCATCTTGGCGCTGTCGGGCGAACCGAAGGCCAGCATGTTGCCCGGCAGCACGGTGCGCAGCACGACGGCGGTGACGTTCTCGAGCTGGCGGGCGTACTGGGTCCGGCCGTCCTGGTCGGATTCGGTCAGGGTGTCGCTGTTGGCCGGCAGGTAGTACGGGAAGATGCGGTCGGTCACGCCGGCCTGGTTCTGGGCCACGACCTTGCCCAGGTATTCCTTCCAGGCCATGTCGTCGCCGTCGGTCGGGGCGACCAGGGCGGCCGGGGCCGGCGCGGCCTCTTCTTCCTTCTGGCAGCCGGCGAGGACGGTGAGCGAGAGCAGCAGGGCAAGCGGAGCAAGGATGCGGTTCATGGTGATGCCTCTTCTTTGAGTGGGTCTCTAGGGACGCTTCCAACGGGCCGACAGGGCCTTGGCGACGGCCGGGTGCACGAACCCGGACACGTCGCCGCCCAGGCGCGCGACTTCACGCACCAGGCTGGACGAGATGAAGCTGTGTTGCTCGGCCGGCGTCAGGAACAGGGTCTCGACGTCGGGGATCAGGTGCCGGTTCATGCTGGCGAGCTGGAATTCGTACTCGAAGTCCGACACCGCGCGCAGGCCGCGCAGCAGCACGCCGGCGCCGATTTCGTGCACGAAGTGGGCCAGCAGCGAGTTGAAGCCGGCGACCTCGACGTTGGCGAATTCGGACAGGGCCAGCCGCGCCAGTTCGACCCGCTCGGCCAGCGGCAGGGCCGGGCCCTTGCCGGGGCTCTCGGCCACGCCGACGATGACCCGGTCGAACAGCGACGAGGCCCGGGCGACCAGGTCGATGTGGCCGTTGGTGATCGGATCGAAGGTGCCGGGGTACAGCGCGACACGGTTTCGGGCCAGGCTCATTCCGGGGTTTCGCCCTTCGGATTGGAATCGTCGGCAAGTGTAGCAGCGGATGCTTGGCCGGGGCCGTTCCCGCGCTGGAACAGCGCGAAGCGCACGTCGCGGGTATTCCCTTCCCGGTGCAGGCGCCAGCCCTCCGGCACCGTTGGCGACGTTTTCAGCGGACTTTCGAGGTAGATCCACGCTCCCGGCGCCAGCCAGGGCCCCAGCCGGTCCAGCGCCGGCTGCCACAGGGCGGCGTCGAAGGGCGGGTCCAGGAATACCAGGTCGAAGGCCTCGGTCGGCACCCGCTGCAGCCAGGCCAGGGCGTCGGCGGCCTCGACCCGGGCCACGTCCACCTTCAGGCGCGCGGCGTTGGCGCGCAGGGCTTCGGCCAGGCCCGGGTCGCGTTCGACCATCAGCACCCGGGCGGCGCCTCGGGACGCCGCCTCGAAGCCCAGCGCCCCGGTGCCGGCGAACAGGTCCAGCACCCGGGCCCCGGGCGTGACGGCCTGCAGCCAGTTGAACAGGGTCTCGCGCACCCGGTCGCTGCTGGGGCGCAGGCCGGGGCGGTCGGCCACGGCCAGCTTCGAGCCGCGCAGGTGGCCGGCGATGATGCGGACGGAGCCAGGCGGGCGCAGGTTCATCGGGGAGTCCGGGGGCCGGGTGGTAACATCCGCGCATTGTCCGCGAAAGCAGCGCGATGTTCGATTTCCTGAAGAAAAAAACCGACAAGCCCGAGCCGGCCAAGCCCGCCGAGGCGCCCGCGCGCGCCGGCTTCAGCCCGGAGGACCTGGCCCGCGCCTTCACCGTGCACCAGGAGGAAAAGCAGGCCCGGCTCGAGGCCGAACGCGCCGAGGGCCGCGAGGCCATGCGCGGCACCCTGGGCGGCACGCTGTTCGCGCGCAGCCTGGGCGGGCTGTTCTCGCGCAACCCCAGGCTCGACGAAGACCTGCTGGACGAGATCGAGACCGCGCTGATCACGGCCGACGTCGGCGTCACCGCCACCCGCGAGATCGTCGAGCGCATGCGCAAGCACATGAAGGCCCGCGACTTCGCCGACGCCCGGGCCCTGCTGACCGCGCTGCGCAACGACCTGCTGGCCATGCTCAAGCCGGTGGCCAAGCCGCTGGAGATCGACCCGGCCGCCAAGCCCTTCGTCATCCTCACCATCGGCGTGAACGGCGTTGGCAAGACCACCACGATCGGCAAGCTGGCGCGCCGCTTCCAGCTCGATGGCCACACGCTGATGCTGGCCGCGGGCGACACCTTCCGCGCCGCCGCGGTCGAGCAGCTCAAGATCTGGGGCGAGCGCAACAACGTCACCGTCATCGCCCAAGGCCAGGACGCCGACCCGGCCTCGGTCGCCTTCGACGGCCTGCAGGCGGCCAAGGCGCGCGGCGCCGACATCCTGATCGCCGACACCGCCGGCCGCCTGCACACGCAGCAGGGCCTGATGGCCGAGCTTGGGAAGATCCGCCGCGTGCTGGGCAAGGTGGACGCGCGCGCGCCGCATGAAGTGCTGCTGGTAATCGACGGCACCACCGGCCAGAACGCGCTGAACCAGCTGCGCCAGTTCCACGCCGCGGTCTCCGTGACCGGCCTGGTGGTGACCAAGCTCGACGGCACCGCCAAGGGCGGCGTGATCTTCGCGCTGGCGCGCGAGTTCGGCATCCCGATCCGCTTCATCGGCCTGGGCGAGAAGCCCGAGGACCTGCGCGTCTTCGACCCCGAGGGCTTCGTCGACGCGCTGCTGCCCGGCACGCTCGGGAACTGATGGCGGACGCGAAGCGCAAGCGACGCTGGCCGTGGGTCCTGGCGGTGTTCGCCGTCCTGGCGGGCGTGGCCGCGTTCTGGGTCGACCGCCAGCTGGAGCCGACCCGACTCACCGCTACCGTGCTGGCCCGCGCCGGCGACGCCCTGGGCCTGGAATTCAGCATCGACGGCACGCCCGAGTACGCGCTGCGGCCCGAGCCCCGGCTGGTGCTGCCCGGACTGAAGGTGCGCCAGCCCGGCGCCGCCGCGCCCTGGATCCTGCGCGCCGAGCGCGCCGAAGTTTCGCTGCCCTGGGACACGCTGACCGGCGGAGACGCGCTGGTGATAACGCGCGTCGAACTGCAGCGGCCCGAGCTCGACCTCGGCGCGCTGGCCACCTGGCAGGCTTCGCGCCCGGCAAGCACCGGGCCGTTCGAACTGCCGACCTTCACCCAAGGCGTCGTGATCACCGAGGGCCGCGTTTCCGGGCAGGACTGGTCCGTGGAATCGCTGGCGCTGGCGGTGCCGGCGCTGGTGCCCGGGGCGCCGGCCGAAGCCGAGCTTTCCGGCCGGTTCCTGCAGTCCGATCGCGAGCTGGTCTTCGCCGGACGGCTCGATGCCGACCGCGCCGGGCTCGATCCCGTGCTGCACCTCGACGCCAGCGGGCGCCTGCGCAGCGGCGAAGTCGACGTGCCCTGGTCGCTGGCCCTGGATGCCGCGCTCGACGCGCGCACCCCGCCCACCCGGCTGGCGATTGCGTCGGTGGACTGGCGCTCGGAATCGCCCTTGCCCGATCTTTCGGCCAGCGGCCGGCTGGACCTCGGCGACACGCTCGTGCTCCAGCTCGAAGGCGAACTCCCGCGCTGGCCGGCCGGCTGGCCGGCACTGCCCGAGCCCATGGCTTCCGCGACCTCGCCGCTCGGCTTCACGCTGGCCTACGACGGCGCCACGGACCTGACCGCACCGCTGGACCTTGGCCTGCGCCGCGACGACACCCGGCTGGACACGCGCCTGGTGCTGCCCGACCTGCTGGCCTGGCTGGAGGCCGACACCGCGACCCCGCTGCCGCCGCTGAACGGCGAACTGTCGACGCCCCGCCTGGTGGTCGGCGGCGCCACGCTCGAGGGCCTGCGCATCACGCTCGAGGACGAATCCGCCGAGGCCGCCACCGCCGAGCCCGAAGACACGGCGACCAGCGATGACTGACTTCGCCGCCCGGCTGCTGCACTGGTTCGATCGCGACGGCCGCCACGACCTGCCCTGGCAGCATCCGCGCACGCCCTACCGCGTCTGGCTGTCGGAAATCATGCTGCAGCAGACCCAGGTGCAGACGGTGATTCCTTACTACCTGCGCTTCCTGGACGAAATGCCCACCCTGCCCGACCTCGCCGCCGCCGACGGCGACCGCGTGCTGGCGCTGTGGGCGGGCCTGGGCTACTACGCCCGCGCCCGCAACCTGCACAAGGCCGCGCGCGTCTGCGTCGAGAAGCACGACGGCGACCTGCCGCGCGACTTCGACGCCATGGCCGCCCTGCCCGGCATCGGCCGCAGCACCGCCGGCGCGATCCTGGCGCAGGCGCACGGCGACCGCCACGCCATCCTCGACGGCAACGTGAAGCGCACGCTGGCGCGCTTCCACGGCATCGAAGGCTGGCCGGGCAGCGGCCCGGTGGAAAAGAAACTGTGGGCGCTGGCCGAAACCCATTTGCCCGACGCGCGCCTGGCCGACTACACCCAGGCGATCATGGATTTCGGCGCCACGCTGTGCACGCGTCACGACCCGGCCTGCGTGCTGTGCCCGCTGCAGTACGACTGCGTGGCCCGCCGCGAGGGCCGCGTCGAGCAGCTGCCCGAAGCCAAGCCCGGCAAGCCCCTGCCCGAGCGCCGCACCCTGATGCTGCTGCTGCGCGACACCCGCGGCCAGGTGCTGCTGGCGCGCCGGCCGGATACCGGCGTGTGGTCGGGCATGTGGTCGCTGCCGGAAGCAGGCGACCCTGACGAGGCGCGCGATTTCCTGCGCCCGCACGCGGTGGACTACGACGCCGCCGAACGGCTGCCGCTGATCGAACACACCTTCAGCCACTACCGCCTGCACATCGCACCGATGAGCTGGCGCCTGGCCGACGCCCCGCCCGCGACCGCCGACGATGCCGGCCTGCGCTGGCAGCCCGTCGACCGCCTGCACGAGGTGGGCCTGCCCGCCCCCGTCAAGAAACTACTGGGAAGCCTGACGCCATGAGCCGCACCGTCTTCTGCGAAAAACTCCAGCGCGACTGCGAGGGCCTGGCCTTCGTGCCCTGGCCCGGCGCGCTGGGCAAGCGCGTGTTCGAACACATCGGCCGCGAGGCCTGGCAGCAGTGGCTGGCGCACCAGACCATGCTGATCAACGAGAACCGACTCTCGCCCATGAACCCCAAGGACCGGGCGCTCCTGGAGACCGAGATGGAGAAGTTCCTGTTCGCCGGCGGCGCCGAGAAGCCCGCGGGTTACGTGCCGCCGGAGGCCTGAGCCGCCTCGGCGGCGCGGAAGGCCGGCACGTCGAGTTCGCGCAGCGAGGTGATGCGGCAGCGCACGTCGTTCTTCGAGATCACGTAGCCGTTGTCAACGTTGATCGAATCGGACTGGGTTTCGATGGTCACCGCGAAGCCCCAGTCCAGCCCGGGACAGGGCTTGCCGTTGCGAAGCTCGAGCAGCCAGGCCTTGGACAGGCTTTCCCAGACCAGCACGTGGCTCTCGTCGAGCACTTCGCTGCGATGGATCGGGCGCAGGAAGCGCACGCGCTGGACCGGCTCGCCGGCGTGCGCCGTGGCCAGGGCCAGGCGCTCGGCCTGCCCGGACGGCGGGGCCTCGGCCGCCGCGGTGGCCGCCAGCGCGGCCAACAGGATGAAGGCAGTGGTTCGCAGGGACATGGCCAGGACTCCCGTGGAAATCGCCAGATTCGGCACTTCCCACCCTACACCCGGGCGCGCGAAGGCGGCATGCGCGCCGGCCGGGCGTTCATCGCCTGGCAAGGCCAGCCCCGGCTTGCCTCGCCCGCCCGGCTTCCGATAGAATCTCGCGCTCGCCCCGGCCCGGCCGGACCCGCGAGAAAGCCAGCACCCTGGCCGAGTAGCTCAGTTGGTAGAGCAGGGGATTGAAAATCCCCGTGTCGGCGGTTCAATTCCGTCCTCGGCCACCATATTCTTCAAGCACTTACGAAAGCCGCACGAGTTGCGGCTTTTGTTTGTGTGTCAAAAACGTGCCATCGATGCGGCTGGCCGCGCCCCGCAGGTGATCGGCCGCCAAATGCGCGTACCGAAGCACCATTTCGTAGCTCGCCCACCCTCCCAGCTCCATCAGCTCTTGCAGCGGCGTGCCGTTCTGGACGTGCCAGGACGCCCAGGTGTGCCGCAGATCGTGCCAACGAAAGCCGGGGTCGAGACCCGCCCTTTCCACCGCTTGCTTCCATGCCCTGGTCGAACACCGGGCGACGGGCTGGCCTTGGTAGGCGAACACGTACTCCCGATGCCCTCCCAGACGCCGACGCAGTACGTCGAGCGCGTCCTCGTTCAATGGAACGCCAATGGCCCTGCCGGCCTTGGCCTCGTCTGGATGGATCCACGCCACACGACGGCTCATGTCCACCTGGTCCCACCGCAGGTAAGACACGTTGCGCTGCCGGAGCCCCGTCGTGAGTGCGAGCTGCGCCATTTCCCGAAGATGGGGCGGCAACTCCGTGAGAAGTCGCCGCGCCTCGTCCGGGGAAAGGAAGCAAATGCGCTTCTTCGGTTCCCGGTAGAGCCGGACCTTGGGAATGTGATCCACCCACTCCCAATCGTCCTTTGCCCGTCGCAAGATCGAACGCACCAGGGCGAGGGTTCGATTGGCGGTGGAAGGACTGGATTGCGCCGCCTTCTTCTCGCCAATCTTCTCGACCACCTCCCGTGTCACCTGACTCAACATCAGATGCCCCAGGAAGGGATGCAGCCAACGCAAGTTGGCCACATCCTTGTCGTGCGATCGCTTGTGGCTGGTTTCCTTCACCCACCTCACAGCAGCGTCCTGCCAGCTGCGATCAGGCTTCACGCCTAGCCGCTGCTCTTCCCAGTACCGGACCTTCAATCGGTCGAGGTATTCCTGGGCAGCGGTTTGGTCGGAAGTCCCAGCAGAGCGGCGTATTCTTTCGCCGTTCGGCGTGGTGAAGCTGACCCACCAGACGTCACCCCGTTTTGATAGCCCCATGAAGATTTCTCCTCGTTGGAGCCACTTAACGGCGCTTGCCTGTGGGCAGCGTAAAGCTGACCGAGATACGCAGCAAGATCTTCCTCCAGGAAGACCCAGCGCTTGCCCGGTTTCGCGGCCTTGAGGCGGCCTTGGCGGGCGTGCAAGCGCAGCACAGCGGGGGACATGCGCAGCCATGCGGCGGCTTCGTGCAGGTCGAGCGGGCGCATGGCTTAGTCCTCTTCATGGTCTTTGATCCGCACGTTGTACCGGCGCGCCTTGGCGCGTGCCTTGCGGTCCAGGTACTGGGCCAGGTGCCGCGCTTCTGCCGCTTCCGGGCCGTCGTGGTAGACCTTCAAGGCTTGGAGGAACTCGCCCAAGCCGTGATCGAGCTGGGTGATGCCCTCGCGGGCCATAAAGGACGTCAGCCCCCACAGGCCCGCCTTGAAGATGGCGTCATCGCCCGGGGCGCGTGTCTTGGTCACCCGGACCAGGGGCGAGGCTTCAGGCGGCACATCGAACACCCCCGCCAGCGCCTCCCAAAGAGGGTGAACCGGCCAGCGGGTGCGGGTGTCATCCGAGTCCGAAGGAATCGCCAGCCGCAGCCACTCGGTGGTCAAGTAGCGCCACAGCAGACCCAACAACGGTACCGCGTCCAAGGCCGGGCCCTTGAGCTCGTCCGGCAGACCTTCCCGGCGAACCTGGAACTCCATGCGCCAGACCGTCTGCCCCTCCTCCCAGCCCTGGGCGGCCCACAGCGGCTTGAGATAGTCCTTGCCCGACTTCAAAAGCTCCCGCGTCTTGTCGTAGAGCCTCGCGCTGACCTCGTTCCCGGCTCCGAACGCCATTCCAGTTACATAGTCCCGGTCCTCATGGATATCCCGCTTCCTGCACCGCTTTACCCAGTGGTCTCCAGGGAGGGAGGTGAAGTCCAAGTCAGTCGTGAAGTCCACGAACAAGTCGATGCGGCTCAGCGTCCCCGGACCAGAAACTTCGCCAAACTCGGGGATCAGGCCATCCAGGACGGCCAAGGCTTCTTCGGTCCCCACGGCGGTCAGGTACTCGCTTCGCACCTGGACGTGCGCCAAGGGTAGTGACCTGCGTACGGATCTTGTAGCCAATCAGCCAGTGAGTCCGGGGTGGATATTATCTGCCTCGAGCCAGGCCCGTCGAACGGTGGCCGGGGCCTTGTAGCCGTGGGCGCTGTGTGGCCGCTGCTCGTTGTAGAACTGC